>CAYFHS010000014.1:0-56131 GCA_964342815.1 uncultured archaeon
AGTTATCAAAAAAAGTAAAAAATGTTATTCTAATTCGAGTTTAGCGTCAAGGCCTCAATAAGGAAAATGGCGTATCTCTTTCTTCATGTAACTTTAATATGATATATAATAATACTAATAACGATAATGATGAATATGGATTCTATATGACTACCTGTGATAAAAGCGAAATCATTAACAATACATGTAGCAATAATGGAAAATCTGGATTCTGTTTCTCCTCTGATAATGATAATGAGATTACGAATAATTTTGTCGATTCCAATAAGGAATACGGAATGTATCTTAGTGGTTGTGATTTCAATAATATTCGGAATAATTCTATTAATAATAATAACGAATCGGGACTGTATTTGCGTCGTTGCACTTACAATAATATGATTAATAATACAATAAAGGCTAATAGAAATTATGCATTTATATTAGATGATGAGTGTGCACATAACACAATATTTAACAATTCTATCTTGAACAACAACATCGGCTCGGTACAAGCATACGATAATGGATTGGATAATAAATGGGACAATTCTAATAACAGGGGAAACTTCTGGTCAGATTACGCAGCTCGATACCCAGAGGCATTGAATAACCGATGGATCTGGAATATTCCCTATGATATAAATGGAAGTTCAGGTGAAAAGGATAATTTTCCTTTGTGTGCAGCCCCATCCGAAAGAGAATCTCCTATTTTAGAATCGGACAATTCCCCTAACTCAGCAAATACTGGAGATATTTTCTCGTTTGTAAGTGATTTCAGCGATAATTATTTCGTCACTTATGTAACAGTTTTTTATTCTTTTAATCAAATCAATTATTATCATCTCTCAATGAGCAATGTTTCAGAAAAAAGGTGGGTGAAAGATATTATCGTTCCATTAAACAGTACAAATCTTCATTATTATTATTTTGCTGTAGATGCTGCAAGGAATTTCCTTGTCACACCTTTAAAGTCGATTCCCGTAATTGACAATGATCGGCCTATTTTTGTAAAAGATGATACTCATATAGTTCCAACGACAGGGGACAACTTTACTTTTTCTGCCAATTTTTCAGATAATATAAATGTAAAAACAGTTCTGGTACATTATTCATTCGATTCGAAGAACTTCCTTTCAGAGGATATGGAGAACATTTATGATGAAATGTGGTCCACATCGATAAGAATAGAATCGAACGCAAGTAATTTATCATATCATTTCCATTTTGAAGATGAAAGTAACAATTACAATTCTACTAATAATCGGGGCCTACGTGTGTATGATAATGACCCTCCTAAGTTTCTCAAAGATAATTCCTCGAGTATTGGTACAACCGGAGACGATTTTACTTTTTCGATAAATCTAGGTGATAACATTGCAGTTACCAAGGTTTTTGTTAAATACTCCTTTGATAGATCAACATACCATAACATCTCAATGGGGCGGACAAATGAAGCAACGTGGAGTCTTACAATATCTATTGATCATGGTGCAATATATCTTGATTATTCTTTTTATTTCGAAGATTTTTCAGGGAATTTCAACATTTCACCGGCAAAAAGCGTTGACATATTGGATAATGATCCACCCGTATTTATAGCCGATAATACTTTAAATATATCAACAACAGGAGACAATTTTACTTTTTCAGCGAAAATATTTGATAACATCGAGATTGTTAGTGCATGGGTCCATTACATTATTAACAACAAGAGCGATTTCCGATTCAATTTAACTCCTAAAATCGATAATACATGGATTGCCATAATCACCATGCCGGTGAACGCAACCAATCTGAAGTATTATTATAGCTTCGAAGATTCTTCAGGGAATTTCATAAATTCTTCAATCATCAATCTATCTGTTTTGGATAATGATGCTCCAATTTCTGAAGCTGGAGAGGACAAGAGTATAAGATTAGGGGATGAAGTAGTTTTGAACGGGTCAGAAAGTTCGGATAACATAGGTGTGATCAACTATACTTGGTCATTCATGTTCAAAGGTACTGATATTTCTCTATATGGACCGATTCAATATTTAACTTTCGACATGCCAGGGAATTATACAATAGCCCTTGACGTTTTCGATGAATACGGGAACAAGGCAACAGATAAATTGAACATTATTGTGTTCGTATGGAATACAAGCGAGGACGACGATCTAGATGAATCGGATGATGATGTAGACAATGATGATGATGTGGACGATGATGATGATGTAGACAATGATGATACAAATGATGAAAATGATGAGGAAGATAATAATGACGATGATACTGAAAATGATTCGGAAGATCAGTATTCAGATTCCCATTCTAAACTTCCTTTTTGGATTATTATCCCTCTAATTCTGGTAACTCTGACAATTGTTTCACTTATTCTTTTGTTGGTTATTAGAAGAAAGCGAAAAGAAGATCTTCCATCGAAAGAGATGACAGTCACTGAGGTACCTTCTCCACCCGAAAGGAAAGATAATCCCGAGGAAAAAACAACAGAAGTCACAACGGACCATATTGATCCACCGCTTCCTCATATTGATGATTCCGTAGAAACTGTTTACCACAACCCCATCCCAACATGCCCCACCGGTGGTCTTTTATCCAAATTCAATCCAGAAAATAATAGTTATAGGTGCGAAAGTTGCCCTGAGCATATTAGCACAGAAGAAGACAAAAATGAATCGGAGACAACCGAAATAGGACCTCCCGTGGATGAGGTATTGCCTCACCCGCCCGAAGATATTCCTCCACTTCCACCCGCAGAATCCAAAGAACCGGCTGTACCTCCTGTAGATGATTAGGGAACCAAATGAGATGAAGAAACGAAATCCGCCAGTGACCAGGATTCACTCTTTGATTAACCTGGAACAATTGTTTTTCGAATTAATTGATGGAAAAGTATCATAAAGGATAACAATTTTTTGATAAAGATAATCAATTGATTCCCCAGGATATTTTGAAGTACCGAAAATAATAGAAGTGGTATACCTGAAAACCTTCGAATATCACGAGCCATCGACCCTCGCCGAAGCGTCTTCCCTTCTATCCCAGCTCGGCTCAGACGCAATTATCTACGCAGGCGGGACCGATATCATCCCCAAGATTAGGTACAAAAGAATATTTCCTGCTCATCTCATCAATATAAAAAAAATACCTCAATTAAATGAAATTTCCTACGATGAAAAACTCACCATAGGCGCTCTTGGGACGTTCAACGATATCTGTTTTTCGAAAGTTGTACGGGATAGATTTCCGGTATTGGTTGAGGTCTGCGAGCATATCGCATCACACCAGGTACGTAATCTAGCCACTATCGGGGGCAACATATGCAATGCGGCCCCGTCCGCTGATTCGCCCCCCATTCTCATCGTCTATGGGGCTGAAGTGGATGTATTCCACCCGACAGGTTCGCGAACAGTCCTGCTGGAAGAGTTCTTCAAGGGACCGGGTGAAGTCGATCTCAAAGACGGTGAAATACTCACAAAAATAATAATTCCGGAAGTACTCCCGAATACCGGTCATGCCTACATCAAACACACAATCCGAAAATCACTCGATATCGCCATCGTCTGCGTGGCGGTCTCCGTCACTCTCGACGAGGATGATAAATGCACCGACGCTCGCATAGTTGTAGGTGCCTCGGCTCCGGTACCGCTGCGAACAAGAGATGCCGAGAAATATCTGATCGGAACCTATCTGCAGCTCGCCGACGTTGACAGGGCCGGGGAAGCGGCAGTCCGCGAGATCGCTCCTATTGATGACGTAAGGGGTTCGGCGAAATACCGCCGTGAGATGACGAAAATCAATCTTAAACGAGCAATTGAGTTGGCAAAAGGGAGGGCGCATCATGGTTGAAATTTCACTTCAACTCAAAGTCAACATGCAGAAGTACGAAATAAGCGTATCACCCACCATGACGCTACTCGAAATACTGCGGGGGGAAATTGGTCTTACAGGAACGAAGAAAGGATGCGGCACCGGCGACTGCGGTGCTTGCACAGTTCTCTTGAACGGTAAAGCGGTGAACGCCTGCCTGATACTTGCGGCAGATACAATGGGTACCGAGATCACCACCATAGAGGGCCTCGCGGTGAATGGTAAACTTCACCCAATCCAGCAGTCATTCGTAGACCACGGGGCAATTCAGTGCGGTTTCTGCTCGCCAGGGATGATCATGTCGGCAGCGGACTTGCTCTCAAGAAACCCGAACCCCACAGCCGAAGAAGCCAAGAACGCCATATCTGGAAATCTCTGCAGGTGCACGGGTTACATAAAGATAATCGAAGCTATTACGGCGGTAAACAAGTATGAGTAATTTATATACCAACATCGGTAGACGCGTTCCCAAGCTGGATGCGCCGGACAAGGCCACCGGGAGAGCCAGATATCTCCAGGACCTCAAGCTGCCGGGCATGCTTCACGGAAAGATACTCTGGAGCGAGTATCCTCATGCACGGATTGTGAATATCGACACTTCGGAGGCATTGAAGATTCCAGGTGTCGTAGCGGTCATCACCGCCAAAGATCTTCCTGAACGGAATTCTGGGTTTATGAAGGACAATCCACCGCTAAAACGGGATAAGGTCCGATCCCTGAGAGACGAGGTAGCGGCTGTTGCAGCGGTCAGCGAGGAAATAGCCGAGGCTGCGCTGGAGTGTATCAGGGTCGATTATCTGGAGCTGCCGGGGATATTTGACCCCGAGGACTCACTTCGCGATGGAGCCCCTCTCGTTCACGAAGAAAATAAAAATAATCGGGTGAAAATGAAATACAGGTTCGAAAACGGTGACGTGGAAGAAGGAAGGAAGCGTTCGGTCCACATTGTCAAGGGCCGGTTCAAGCTTCATTTCGTCACCCATACATGCCTCGGTACCTGCTGCTGTATCGCGGATTTCGACGCCAAAGGAAAATTGATAATGTATTCTCCATCACAGGTTCCATTTCTGCATCAGAAGGATATGGCAGACGTTATGGAAATGTCCGGTTCGGACATCCGTATAATCCAACCTACCATTGGCGGCGCTTTCGGCAGCAAGCTGGATCTCTACCCTTACGAGATCATCTGCGCCCATCTTGCTAAAGCCGTAGGCAGACCCGTCCGCTTATCATTTTCCAGAACAGAGGAATTCTGCTGCACTCCAACGAGGCAGCCCGCAATAATCGAGTCTGAAGCCGGGGTTGACGCGGAAGGTAAATTAACCTTTAGGGAGGCGCATATTATTCTCGACGCAGGTGCCTACGTTTCCTGGGGTCCCACCATACCTTACGTGATGATGAATTCCTTCTCGTCGCTTTACAGAGTTACAAATGTAAGTTTTGCGACGTCAATCGCTTATACCAACAATATTTATGCAGGGGCTTTCAGGGGTTATGGAAATCCACAGGGTACCTTCGTGGTGGAAACCCAAATGGACGAGCTGGCAAAACTGGCGAACATGGATCCTCTCAATTTTAGAATATTGAATTCAAACAGGCCGGGGGAGACAACCCCCCAGGGAATGAAGGTCACCACCTGCGGCTTGGAGGAATGTCTCAAAAGAGCTGCTAAAGGTATAAATTGGAAGGAGAATCGGAACGCAGCTAAGGGAATAATCAGGCGGGGGGTGGGCCTTGCATCTTTCTTCCACGTAGGCGGTGGGGCAAGGGTCTATCGTTCGGACGGCTGCGGCGCCATAGTGAAGATAGATGATTTCGGACAGGTGACCCTCATTACCGGCTCTTCCGAGATCGGCCAGGGCAGCGAAACGGTTCTTGCGCAGATCACGGCGGAGGAATTGGGTGTTCGGGTTGAGGATGTCAAGGTAATAAATTCCGATACCGATATCAAACCCTGGGACGTGGGCGTACATGCTTCGAGAACCACATTCATTGCCGGGAATGCCGCAAGGCTTGCTGCCGCAAAGGCAAAGCGGAAAATACTGGAAATGGCGGCCCCGGAGTTGGGAGTTCAATGGGATGAACTGGATATCAACGACCGTTTTATTTTTTGCAAGGCGAAACCTGAAAAACGTATCCTTTTCCACAAGATATTGCGGAAAAAACATTTCGCATACGATGGAAATATAATCGTCACAGAACATTTTTACGATCCGCCCACCAAACGTCAGGACCGAGATTTCAAGGGGAACGTGTCCGCCACTTACGCTTTTGGGACCCAGGCGGCAGAGGTTGAAGTGGATACTGAGACCGGCATTGTCCGTGTATTGAAGATGGTGGTGGCGGACGACGTGGGAAGGGCCCTGAACCCAATGCTTCTTGAAGGACAGCTTGAGGGTGGTATTGCACAGGGGATAGGTTACGGTATATATGAAAATCTACTGCTAAATAAAGGAAGAGTAATGAATCCAACGTTTCTGGACTACAAGATTCCTACTGTGAGAGATATGCCTGAGATAAAGGTGGAAATGGTGGAAACCCATGACAGGGAGGGGCCCTTCGGTGCCAAGGGTATCGCGGAATCAGGTTCCATTCCAACGGCGGCGGCCATTGCAAATGCAGTGTACGATGCCGTGGGCGTTAGGATAAGAGAGCTGCCGCTTACCCCGGAAAAAGTGCTGTGTGCGCTTTGTGAAAAAAACGATTAAAATATACAGTAAGGTGCGGGAAATGGAAGATATAAAAAAAATCGTCAAAACTAGCTATTCTGATGTTATATCACTGGCAAGAAGGAGAGGATTTCTTTATCCATCCTTCGATCTTTACGGCGGAGTTGCCGGTTTTTATGATTGGGGGCCAGTGGGAAGTCTTCTGAAGAATAATTTTATTAAAATATGGCGGGAGGCATACGTCGACGGGGAAGGATTCTTCGAGATAGATTGTCCAAACGTCACCCCCGAGGTCGTGTTCAAAGCCTCAGGACATCTCGACGAATTCACCGATTATATGACCGCATGTAATAAATGCAGCCAGCATTTCCGGGCGGATCACCTGGTGGCAGAACTGCATCCCAATCCCGATTCATTAAGCAAGAACGAACTTGCAATGTTGATCAATAAAAATGACGTTAAGTGTCCCGAGTGCAAAGGCGATCTCACGGATCTGTACGCTTTCAATCTCATGTTCAAAACGAATATTGGTCCTACTTCCGACAGACCCGGCTATCTCAGGCCCGAGACGGCCCAGGGGATATTCCTGAACTTCCGGAACCTCTACCTTCACAACAGGCAAAAACTGCCCATGGGAGCGGTACAGATAGGAACGGGTTTCAGAAATGAGATTTCGCCCCGTCAAGGAGTTATCAGGGTACGCGAATTCCAGATGGCGGAACTTGAACTTTTCGTTGACCCGGAAGATCGGGACTATGTGAACTATCCGTTCCTGAAACACGTTTCGCTAAGGCTGCTTCCCGACACCCCCGAAAAAGAAATACTCGAACGAACTGTGGAGGAAGCGGTGGAGGAGGGTATAATCGGCAGCAGGATCCTTGCCTATTTCGTGGCTCTCACCCAGGAGATATTATTGAAGGCCGGACTCGATCCGGACCGGATAAGAATCAGGCAGCATGAAACCCAAGAGATGGCCCACTATGCAAAGGACTGCTGGGATGCGGAAGCCTTGACCGATTTCGGATGGATCGAACTTGTAGGCGTAGCCGACAGGTCCTGTTATGATCTCGAACAGCATATGAAGCAATCGGGAGTGGATCTGAGGGCTATGAGGCAGCTCGCGGAACCCAAGATGGTTAAAGTCAGTACCATAGAGCCGGACATGAAAAAACTGGGTCCGGTATTCAGGGGACGAGCCGGAAAGATACGCGAGCTTCTGCTAGGTATGGATAACGATGCAGTGGCAGCAGTGGAGGGCGGCGACGAGCTGCTTGTTACCTTGGACAATGAAGAAATAAGCATCAGCCCCGATATGTATACCATTGAAGAAATCCAAGAGAACAGATCCATTGAGCGGTTCATGCCCCATGTGATAGAGCCGTCGTACGGAGTGGGCCGGATACTGTACTGTGTTCTGGAGCATTCTTTGGAGCGTCTTGTCGACGAGTCCGGTGAGGAGACCCGAATACTTCACCTGCCACCGACCATGGCCCCTTACCTGTTTGCCGTGTTCCCTCTCATGAGCAGAGACGGACTGACGGAACATGCCAAAGAACTGTTCAAAATTATCAAAGAAGAGCTAGGAGGAAGAGGATTTCTGGGTTTCTACGATGAATCCGGCAGTATCGGAAGGAGGTATTCCAGGATGGACGAGATCGGCACCCCATATTGTCTGACGGTCGATTACGAAACTCTGGAAGACGGAACCTTCACCATTCGGGAAAGAGACTCGAAAGAGCAAGCAAGGATAAACGATAAACAGGTCAGAATCGCAATAAGAGAACTTGTAGTTCACGGATTATCCTTGAAGGAATGGGCAAAAAAGAACGGCGTAAAGCTTATCAGCCGGGATAATTGATACTCAGCCCTGGAGGAATTCCATCAATTTTTTTCTGGCTATGTAATCTTCCTGCTGTTGCGGCGGTTTTTTGTTGAAGAAAGAACAGGCGGGATGCAGCACCCCTCCGACACCGCGGTCCATGGCGATCTTCTCAATACGAATGGCGTCTGTTAGTATGCCAGCCGAGTTATAGGCGTCGATGACCTGCATCGTTATATCGATCCTAACCGGAACACCGCCGAATATCCGTCCTTCGATCCTTGTGTAAGCCTCCTTGGTATTTCGAAGGAATGGAATGTAATCCACTGCAGATATCTGGCAATCCACGGTCTCCTGGTTCGGCAGTTTCGCTATTACTGACTCGGTTTTGGACTGGCGCTTTCCCTGCTCGTACCGATTATTGCTCGTGAGATTGCAGAAGTCCATATCCCCACCCCAATCCAGTTGAATAGTCCGGTCCAGATACGCGCCTCTGGCAGGAAACAGATTGGCCAGGCCCCGATGAATTATCGTTGCCCCGATCTGGCTTTTTATATCGTCACCCACCAGGGGGAGACCGAGACGCTCCGCTTTTTCAACAATATCTTTGTTATTGGCTATATGCGCGGGCATGCCGTTAATAACTCCACACCCGGCATCGAGAGCCGCATTCGCATAGAAGGCCGCTGCCTCGTTGGAACCGGTTGGTATCATAATGACAACGACATCAACATTCCTTTTTCTCAGCTCATCGGTCACGTCCACAGTTTGTTGTGTTTCGGTTATGGGAACGTAATCCCTAATCCGGCTGTTCAATCCATCCATGACCGGGCCCTTGAGGACCGCAGCGTCCATTGCCGACGGTTCATAAACCGTAATTGTATTGTTAGGTTCAATGAAAATAGCCTCATTCAAGTCTTTTCCGACTTTATTAGCATTGACTTCGAAAGCAACAACAAATTCGATGTCGTTTAGGGAATACTGCGTGATCTCGGACAATACCCCGATTGCGGAATCAGGATTCCTTTTATACATCTCGACCCCCTGAACAAGAGCCGAGGCAACATTTCCTATGCCAACAAGGGCTACTCGTATTGCCATGTGTGCTGGAATCAATTTCTATTATAAAAATGTTATCAGTGGGTGGTACTATTGAAAATAATCAAATAACTGGTATCATTGCTACCCTAAATGAATGAACTGTGATATTCCATGCAAATATCTGCGATCCTCTCCGGTGCACCCGGCCAATGGGTGAACTGGGGGAACGCGCCAGGGTCCACCAGGACCAATTCTCCTGTACTGTTCTCTCTAACGAGATCGAGATGACCGAACTGCAGCCCGGTAGCGTCTCGCCAACGTTTAACTGCATCTGAAATATCTTTTTCCGGAGAGTTGAATCTTACAGGAAAATGCTCGTTTTTAAAAGGTTCTTTTTCAAAGACCATTATATCGTTCTCTATAAAATAACATATTAGGTGCAGGCCCGAAATGTACTGCTCCAAATAATAGAAACGTTTGTTCATGCCAGCGATTTCATCAATGGATCTTAAAAATTTTATATCTCTGCTGCCGGTGCCCACAATTCCTTTTAGCATCAACGGGAAATCGGTTTCAGACAATGTCTTCCTGATGGTTTCTGGGAAACCCATGTAAAAATTGGGAGTTCGGATTCCGGCGATCCTGGCAATGAACGGAAACTGGATCCTGTTCGATACCTTGTGAGTGATATCTGGTTCGGGAATGACCGGGATACCCATGGATTGGGCCAGATATCCGGCGTAGATGAAAAATAATTTTTTGGATTTCAATATAACGAGATCATATTTTCTGATTTTGTCATCGACAGTCAAGCTCAAAAGGTTAATGGGGATCACATGGTGATCCTTCTTTTCAAGATCTGCCCGGAAATGCTCAAAGAAGCCTTTCTCCTTCTTTGTATACACGGCGATATTCATTCCACGCCCCCTCCTTTGGCAATATCAAGCAGATAATTCCCTAGTATTTCGGGGCCATTCGGCATATAATTGAAATTCGGAATAGCGTTAATGTCCGTAAGATAAAATTTCCCATTCTCGCAAAGGAAATCCATGGACGTTACACGAAGCCCCGTTGCCTTCATGGCTAAAAGAGCCATTTGTCTCAATTCCGGTATTTCGTCGATAGGTACTCGTGTTTCCATCTTGTTTGGATTTTCAAGAACGGGGGTTTGCCGATAAAAGAACAAGCGCGGACCAAACCCATAAACTTTGTACTCGTATTCCGACTCCACAAATCGCTGGTAGAGATGGAATTCGTTAATAATCGACCCCACTCCGGCTTCCTCACCGGTCTTTATATCGGGAACTTTACTACCGGCACCACCAACAAAGGGAAGCACATTTAGGTCGCGAAGGTGGTTCTGATCGATAATATTTTTTGCAATGAACTTATCGAAACTCGTGGGAGCTTCCCGGGCCAGGGCGAAATCCGGTACACGCACCCCTGCATTACGAGCAATATTAAAATGCATTAAACGGTGCATTGCGATCCAGACGGACCTGGCGTCATTTACCACGATTATTCCCCTAGGCTTGCCGTACTCCTCTGCCAACCTTGCAAGAGTGAGCAGGACATAACCTTTCCCCTTAGTAAAAAAGACATTTTCATCAAAATTCACGCCTTGAAAGTCAAGAAAAATATCTTCCTCGACGTATAATTTGACCTTTGCAGTTCTCTCAAGGTAGTCAACGAGAGACCTGATACGAGGGACCTCATATGCATTTGTGATTATGCCTACCTTCATATCATATTCTCCGGCAGAGGTAATTGAGGATTATTATTTAAACATTTACAGCTTCCGGGGCAATCCAACTAATTAATAATCAATCGATACGAAATGGTTAAATAAGATTTCAAAATTTATGAATCACCCTTAAAAATTCACTTTAATAGAGGTAGATCATGGGATTGAGATATGTAGGTACCTTGGCCGACCGGGATCACGAATTGATGAAGGCTCTGAATGGGGCTCTTGGGCGCCGCGGTATCAAAATGATTGATATCGGATCCAGCGGTACCGTGGATGCCACCGAGCTGTCCCACCATTGTATCGAACTCGTCTTACCAAAGATCACCTCCTCCAAAGAGAACGCAAATCTATTAATAGACCTAAAAAAAAGCAATGTACGCTGCCTGAATGACCTTGATGCAGTGGATATCTGCCAGAGCAGACGAAGGATTTTTGCGCATTTTCGGAAAAGACTTCCACATCTGAATTCGCCAAAATGCTTTGCCGAGATGAAGGATGTTAGGAATGAAATAAAGAAAGGAACTACAATATGGATTAGACGGGATGCGCACAATATTCCTAAAGAGGAGCGTATTCTGGGTCTGGTGAAATCCGAAAAAGAACTTAATGATATAATGAAAAACAATACATCTGAAGAATTATTTTTTCAGGAATATATGGGCCAAAAAAATGAGGTCTACAAAGCATACGTGATCGGGAACAAGGTATTCTGCCTCAAGGTTACGGGACCTCAGGATGGATGGGGAACGACCAGAAAATATTCAACGGATGTGGTGGAGCTGCCCCGAGACATAAGGAAGATCATGTGTGAGATAGGTGAGGGTTTTCAGATGAATGTTTACGGCGTTGATTTCTTCTTCGGGGAGAGGGAAATAATTATTATAGATATCAATGATTTCCCAAGCTTCCGGGGTATCCCGAATGCAGTGGAAACAATATGCGATTTTATAGATGAGAAATTCCTATAATATTATCGAAGTAAAAAAGTAATAAATGTTTATCCTATGTGAGGTGAAGTGATTGAAAATAGGGTTATCCACCAGTATCTTCAAGGGCGAAACACTTGAGTTCATCCTTAAAATGGCCACATACCTAGAGATGGACTGGTTGGAGATAAAGACCGAACTGCTACGGGAGTCAATGGATGAAGCCGCAGAGTTGATTCTCTCTAAACCCGAATACTCAAAAATCGATAATTTTTCGGTACATTCGGCCCACAAGAACCTGAACCTGGTCAATATTAAACCGGAACAAATTGAAAGACACGAAAAAGACCTGGATTTTGCACGAAAGATCGGCTCGGACAGGGTGGTCCTTCATGCAGGGTATTCCGCCGATGGTAATCACGATGAAGAGCTGGAAATCATAATCCCAACCATAGAACATTACCTGGACTACACTGAGGGGACGGATATACAAATACTTCTCGAAAACACCATGTTCGGTCGGAACAAGCTCTGCAGCGATACCAGAGAACTTCGATCTGTGTTGAAGAATATCGACCACCCGCGTCTGGGGGCCACTTTGGATATCATAAACCTGCTGGGAGTCAAGGAAGAAAAACAGAAGAAGCGCTACAAGAAGATCAAGGAATGGGTCCGGCATATACACATCAACTCCCTGCCGGTGTACCAAGGTGAGTTCAAGATGAAGAAATTCGTGAAATATTTCTTAAAGGAATTAAAATTCAAGAAGAAACTGAAAAAGGAGAAAGAAGAGAAGTACAATATACCGGTAATATTGGAAGGGAAGACGTCTCTTGCTAGAGAAATGCAGTTCTATAACGATCTCTGTAGAAGATTGAAATAATCAAGAATAAAAAATAATTGGTGTGGAAAATGATCAAGAAAATATTCGTATATTTTGTGGGAACTGCTGGCTCGGGGAAGAGTACTTTGGCCCATTCTTTCGGTGAATGGCTCATTCAGGAAGGGGCCGAAATACTGCGGATCAACCTGGACCCGGGTGCGGACTCCCTGCCGTACGTACCCGATATAGATATAAGAGATTGGGTGAACCTCTATGACATAATGGAAAAATACAACTTGGGCCCCAACGGTGCACAAATTGCAGCTGCTGATCGCATTGCAATGGAAGCCGCAAAGATCAAGGAGATCGTTGACGAGACTGGAGCCGATTATGTTCTTGTGGACAGTCCCGGCCAGATCGAACTCTTCGCTTTTAGAAATTCATCAAGGGTAATAATCGAGCAGTTTGATATGAATCTGTCTCTTGCGGTGTTCCTCGTAGATCCATTTTTATCGCTCACCCCAAGCGGTTACATTTCTCAGCAGCTACTCTATATCACCTGCCAGTTGAGGTTCCCAATACCTTCGATAAACGTACTTTCGAAATGCGACATTATAGAGATGGAAAAAAAAGATATGATCATAGAGTGGGCTAATGACAGAAATGCGCTTTACAGCGCTGCGCTGGACGAAACCATCAGCCTCGGTGGTCAGTTCAATATCGAGTTGCTGCGTTCCATTACGGACATGGATATTTCCAGCGTCATGTACCCATGTTCCTCGGAAACTCGTGAGGGGATGGAGGACATTTACAATACAATCCAGCAGGTATATTCGGGCGGGGATGATATCGGAGATTGAATGGATCACCCACAGATGCCCACATACGTTCCGATGGATACGAAAGTATCCGAGGAAACAGTGAACGTATACGGTCACGAGTTCCGAAGTGGATTCCTGCGGATGGAGAATACTCAATGAACGCGATAATCGTCCATGGAGGCGCATGGGCAATACCGGATGATATCGCCCGTGAGACAAGGAAAGGATGCCGTCTCGCCGCTTTACTTGGGAAGGAGGTGCTGGATAGCGGGGGCAGTGCGGTGGATGCTGTGGAAACCAGCGTTCGAATCATGGAACTGGACCCGATCTTTGATGCTGGAAAGGGGTCGGTACTGACAATGAAGGGCGAGATTGAAATGGATGCCCTTATAATGGATGGTAACGGTCTCAAACTGGGCAGTGTTGCAGCGGTGAAAAGTATCCTTCACCCCATCAGTCTTGCTAGAAAGGTGATGGAGGAGACACCACACTGTCTTATGGTTGGTCTGGGCGCTGACCTGCTGGCTGAGCGGTTCGGTTTCCCCCGAATGGAGCATGAGGATCTTCTCACTGCTGTGGAATTGGCGAGATGGGAAATTATTCGGGATAAAGGTGATTTCGACATTCACCAGGAATTTCGATTACCGGAAGTAGGTGGACCGTCCCCGGTTCAGTCTGGTTTATCAGGTACTTCACCCGGTCCCAGTGATACGGTGGGTGCCTGTGCACTTGACGATCATGGTAACGTAGCCTCTGCGGTATCCACCGGTGGGACCTCATTGAAGTACCCGGGGCGGGTAGGAGACACGCCGCTGGTTGGCTGTGGAGGATATGCGGACAATCGTTATGGAGCGGTCTCGGCAACTGGTCTGGGTGAATACCTGATGCGTTTTACCCTGTCATCGAGAGTGATGTACGGGCTGGAACAAGGTGGCAATGCAGAATATGCAGCAAGGGATGCCATAATAAAGATGGAAAATGATATTGAGGGTCTTGGTGGAGTGATCGTGATAGGCAAGGATGGCACACTGGGATTTGCTTACAATACACCGAGAATGGCCTATGCCTGGGTTGATAAGGATGGCAGGGTTGAAAGTGGTCTTTGACCTCAAAAAAGTGGATAAAAATTTAGGATATCGAGGGAGTCAAGTTCTTTCATATGATAAAACGGGGATCAAATGAACGATAAGAACATAATAACCAATCTAGATCTATCAAAACCCTTCTTTTTGGTAAAGATCGAGAGGACAATGGGTCCGCAAACGGGAAAATATTTCTGGTCACCAAACATGTTTCTGACTCACGAAGGTCCCGCAGGTTACGATATTCAGGATAACACGTTCATAACTGGAATAAAAATAAGTTCGAGTTTTTCACCCCCCATAAATGAATGTAAAATTGTATTTGATAACATTGCAGGACATACACCGGAAATCACCACCGGGGACCGGGTGGAGGTTTTTTTGGGGTACTACGAGAAAAAAGAAGCCTCCAAGGCTGATTACGCCAAGGTATTTACCGGATATATTACAGAGGTCGATCGGGGATTAACCCGAAGCACTGCCAGTGTGATCAGCAGAATCTCATCCCTTTTCTCACTGAGGAGACATATGGTGATTAACCGTGATACCATCGACAGTGTAATAGAAAAATTATCCTTGGAAGCGGAAGACATTGAAATAAACGAGATAAGTAAAAGCGACATACAAAAATCCCGTTTCATTTTTTCGGAGAGCGAAAACCTATATGAGAATATCTCTGAACTCTGCGTTCAGGGTGGGATGGACCTCTATATGGATGTTCATGACAAACTGGTTGCCAAACTATGGGAACCGGGACCCGCATCACCAGATGAGCCTGGCCTGGAAAGTGTTTATCCTGCAACGTTGGATGAGACATCTACCAAACAATATATCCATAACTTCCATTTCGGATTGAATATCATAAACATGGAGATAAAGCATAAGAGAGCGGCAGTAAGTTCTCTTGAAATCCGGAGCTTTTCAAGTTACGGTGAAGAGAACGAACGGCAGTATTCCATCGAGCGTACCAGTGTAAAAAAAGATTTTGAAGATGATCAAAGGGATTTCCAGCCCCGGATGCAAAAAGTGATATTTCTCCCTTATACTCCCAGTGACAGTGCCGATATGATCGCCTCGAATCTATTAAAGTACTACAATTCCCGCTTGGAAGGCAGGCTCACGGCGATCGGATCACCACATGTACGCCTCAATGACGGCGTCAGGATTGCAGGGAAATTATTTGGAAAGATTCCCCTTGGTGATATTGGAGATCCAGAAAGCCAGTGGGACGCAGGCTATGGAAATGACAGGGCGGGGGATGACACTGGAGGCGGAAAAATTTTCCACGTTGTTGGTGTGGAGCACGTTTTTGACCTTGACAAGGGATTCGTGTCCGTATTCGAGTTGGAGGAGAGAGAACCTCCTTTGCCTGAAGCTGAATTAATTGAAGTGGAAGAAGATGAGACCGAAAAGCGGGAAGAGATCACTGAAGAAATGGAAAACGAACTCTCTGGCGTATCCGAGATAGCCCCTGAGTTCCCACTTGTGGCAGAAGCGGAAGCTAGCCAACTTATAGCAGCAAAGGAAGAGTTCAAGTCGAAACTGAACCGTCTTCTGGATACTTCGTCCCGAAGTTTCTCCCATTGACCTATTAGTTATGGAATATTGGTAGAATACAGATTAGAAGAGAAGGGGATAGATATTTGGTTTGTAACTGTGTCGCTTGCCAGATGGGGCAAAGAGCCCTCGGTGAGGTCGAAAAAGCCAATGCTGCCGCTATAAAAGCAGTGTCACAGCTGGAGGAGGGAACGAATGGGATAATCGATCAAGCCCAGATGAAGCTCTCCGAATTTAACCAAAACGTTCTGAAAATGAAAAACGACTTAATAAGGGACATGGACACCGCGATGGAAACACTGGAAGAAAACATAAAAAAAATTGGACCTGAAATCAAGGAGAGGGGACGGAATGCCCTGGAAGAAGCGTTTTCACATATGGAATCTTTCCCCCAGATGTTTGAAGAAAAGCTTACCGGTGCAAAGGATGAAATCCTTGCTGGGATTAAAAAACAGGTTAAAATTTTATCTAACACCGCATCGGAAAAAATCAAAATAATGCGGGGGGATGAGGAAGAGAGTAAAGAACGTATAATATCTGCTTTCAATGAAACGATTGGCATATTTAATTCAAAGCTCGAAAAGGCGGTGGACGATATAGCTGGCCACATAGGCGATATTTCAATAAATATGAATGAGAAATTCGACACTGCCTATAAGGGAAAACAAAACTATGAAAAGGCTTCAGCAGAGCTGGAAAGCGTCAAGACCGATCTCAGATCAACATTTCTTCAAGCCACTGAAAAGCTATCGAAAGATGTCCAAACAACCATCACGAATATTGAGACCCAGGTTGAATCAACGGTAAATGAAACCTTCGAGAGATTCATAGGGCTTATAGATGAGATGCCGGCAAAGGTGGAGAAGAGCATCAGCGGTATCTCTGACACGGTGAATGCAGTACTGATAGAAACCCTGGATGAAGCCTCTCGTCTCGCAAAAGAGCTGATATCCGACGCGAAAGATCGGCTTGGTGATACCATCAAGGAGATCGGCGACACCATCGATCTGATGATTAATGAAGGACTAGACCTGATAAAAGAGCTCCGCAATGAATTCGTTGAAGCGCTGGATGCGTTGGCTCAGCAGATAGAGGATTTCATTGAAATATCACTCAATGATATAAGAAGCGGTGCTCATTCAATATTGAACTGTGTGGAAAACGAGGTGGAAAAGGGGATCGAAGCTGCACGACAGGCCGTCAACGAGACCGTTCTTGAAATGGGTAAAAAGATAAATCAGCAAATAGAAAAAGTAAAGAACGATCTGACTCGGGAAGCGGAAAAGCATTCGAGGCAAATCAGGCTGATGGGAGAAGAAGCCTATTGGGAAGCCGAGGAGGCGTTCATCAATGCCGGTTACAAGGAGGACAAATCCGTAATACCGGACATACGGTCCAAGGGAGAGGAAGTAATTGCTGAAATACAAAAAACAATGGACGGGCAGTCGGATAAACTGGTCCGGGAATTCCAAGCTCAGGCTGACTTATTCTTGCCAACGATCACAGCGCAAGGGGAAAAGCTCGTAAGTGATGCAAGTGGTGCAGGGATAAAGGTTACGGCAGAGTGTGTAAGGATCGGAACAACTCTTGCCTCTGACATTTCCAGTAAATCTATTGAATTTACCGATAGTTTCCGGAAGCTCAGCGACAGCATATCGGGGACTATTGACGGTAAAGGTACCGAATATATAGAGATGTGTTCGACGGATATGCAGGCAGCAGCGGATGAGATCAACCGGTCCGGAGAGGATTTCATAGAAAAAGCTCTTGATGCCACTACAGCTCTGATAGTAAAGATAAATGAGAGATTCGGCAAATTGGCCGGTGAGCTTCAGAGGGACGTACAAGAGCTCATAGAAAAGCTCGTCAAGCCCTTGAGAGATGCCATCAAAGATACTAAATCAAGTTTTGATGATCTCAATGACAGTTTAAGCGGGACTGCCGGAAATCTCTCAACGGAATATATGGAAACGATTCAGGAATTTTCAGTCCAGATGAAGAGCATTATAGAGGAAGAGATGGAAAAGATAAGGGACGGGAGTATGGATGCTTTGGAAGGGGTTCATATGCTCAGAGATGACGTGGCAGGGAAAATCAAAGAGCAGGGTGGGACAATTATCGATGAGATCAAGAGCGGATACGAAAATGCACTGGAGATAGGTGAAAAACTTGAAGAAATTCGAACTAAGGTATCGGTATCAGCAGATGGTCTTGAAAGCCAGGTGGTTCAAAACCGCGAGAAGATTGAGGTTTCCGTAAATAATTTAATAGATGGAGCAAACAGCGATGGACTTGACGCCTTAAACATTACGCTTAAGAATTTAAGAAACGAGGCGGAAAACGTGGTGGAAGGCTTGCCTCTGGAGCAAAGCGCGGGAATCCTTAAGGATAAATTTCGAGATAAAACGGAAGAAATAAAAGCCGCCAAAGACGAATTTCTGGAGATTGGAAATGAAGCAAAAGCGAAGATGGAAGAGGTCTCGGCAAAGAGTAATGAAGTCACAATGAGTGCATCGAAAACTGGAGCGGAAAGTGCGAAAGCTGCGCTGTCCGAAGCTGGCAATGCCGGGGGAGCTATCAAGGAAGCAGGGGGGGGTATCAGAGAAAAATTAAATGAAGCCGTGATGGCGGTGCAGGCTGCCGGTGAGGTGGGGAAAGCGGGAATGGAAGCGGCCAGGTCAGCGGCTCAGCCGGGGGCTGGTAAAAGGCAGGCGAGCGATAGCGGCGGAAGTACCGATAGAGATAGTATGGAAGCAGGGGGAGATGCGGAAAAGTCTGAGCATGACCGTGCGGATGACGGTGAAATGGGAATTCCTGATGAGGATCGGGATGAAGCCGGAATGGGTGTTTCGGAGGTGAAGACCGATATTGGAGAAACCGGGATTCCCGAAGCAGAAGGAGAAGATGGGGGGATCGGTATACAGAAGACAGCAGCGGATGAAGGAAAGGCTGGGATTCCCGAAGCAGATGGAGATGATGGGGGGATCGGTATACAGAAGACAGCAGCGGATGAAGGAAAGGCCGGGATTCCCGAAGCAGATAGAGATGATGGGGGGATCGATATACCGAAGACAGCAGCGGATGAAGGAAAGGCTGGGATTCCCGAAGCAGATGGAGATGATGGGGGGATCGATATACCGAAGACAGCAGCGGATGAAGGAAAGGCTGGGATTCCCGAAGCAGATGGAGATGATGGGGGGATCGGTATACCGAAGACAGCAGCGGATGAAGGAAAGGCCGGGATTCCCGAAGCAAAAGGAGAAGATGGGGGGATCGGTATACCCGAGACAGCAGCTGATGGCGCGGTGGAAATTCCTGAGGCTGGTGACCGGGAAGAGGGATTTGCAATACCGAGGTCTGATGCAGATGAAGGTGGAGTGGGGATTCCTGAAATTGATGGTGAAGAGAACAATGTCGTCGCACCTGGGATGGAAGTAGATCAAAGTAAAGTAGATATTCCAAAAACGAAAAAAACCGAGACGAATGGAAACGATAACACTAAGGGTATTCCCACTGAAGATGTTGAAAACAGCGGGACCCGCATTCCCTTGGCGGATGAAGAAAAAAGTGGACGAAAGCTCACACCGGATAAGCCTGGCAAGAAATTGAAAAAACAGATAATATGAATGGATTAGAGAAAAGTAATTCAGAAAAAAACCGAGTCTTTCTCATCATGAACACTCCCTTTCAGACCACCGATGGTATTTTCTTGAACGAAACAATCCGCAGACCGCAAATGGTGCTCCTGTGTTCTGGTGGGCGGGAATTGCGTATCGCGAGGCTGCAGTTCATGGCAGACGTATCCCAGCAGCCGCCCCGAATCACCTTGAACGATTCGGTGAGATGGCCCGGGGGATCCTCCGCCGGAGAATGGGCATAATAACCTTCGTCATACCCATCATGGCACCACTCCCATACGTTACCGTGAATATCGTAGAGTCCCCAGAGATTCGGTTCCTTGCTAGCCACGGGATGTGTTTTATTGTGCGAATTCAGAGTGTACCAGGCGAAGTTGTCCAATAATGCAAATACACCGTCGAAACAGTAATTTCCGGTACTACCCGCTCTCGCCGCATACTCCCATTCGGCCTCTGTGGCCAGACGATAATCATGTTCAGGGGAAATGCTGTTCAACCTGCTTATGAAAACCTGACTGTCATCCCAGGAAACCGACTCCACCGGACAGTCCGGCCTCGTTTTTTTCTTCAGGAATCCGAACTTGAAGAGCTTTCCGTCCTTGTAATAGCTGGGATTTTCGAGCATCACTTTCTCCCACTGGGCCTGGGTCACGGGAGCAAATCCCATGTAGAAGGGTCTAGTAATCCGGACCCTGTGGATGGGTTGTGAATCCTTCCAATCCTTTGAACCCATGTTGAACTGGCCGGGTGGAATCAGAATGAAGGACATACCAAGGCGGTTCTGGATCCTTATAGGGAGCTTGAGTCGAGCTGACCAAATGGCCTGCCTCTTCACCGCATTATCAATTGTCACCATTCCGTAATACTCATTCCACTCCTCCTCCTTTTCCAATATCCTTTTTTCTCTGTCCAGCTTCTTCCTTTTTTCCTTGATATAATCATTGAGCCGTTCCTTCTCGAATATCAGTTCCCGGTTGTAGCAATTCTCGCAGAAAGGATATTTCATCTCCACGACGTATCCCTTGTACTCTTTCAACTTGTCGATCCATCCCTCGCACTCCTGGCAGAAATACTTCTTGCATCCTTTGCACCTCAGTTTTCGGTTGCTTGGAGTGATATAATTGCCGCATTGGGGGCACTCCTTGTTCGGGTCCTTCTCGTGTGTTATACTTTTAGTAAGAGCGGGTTTTACCTCTTTTTCTATTTTTTTCGCCGCGGGAATATCTGGTTTTGCTTGCCTTTTTTCTTTCGTCACCTGCTTCAACCGGAACAACATCACGTCCGCGCTTCTCCACCGATCCTCCTTAGCTTTAGCGAGAGCCCGCATCACAACAGTGTCCAAGGCTTCCGGTACCTCGGAGTTCAGCGAACTGGGAGGTTCAGGTTCCTGGTTGACAACTTTCCCATAGACCTCCGGCATGTCCTCTCCTGCAAAAGGATTCTCACCGGTCAACATCTCGTAGAAGGTTACACCGATCTGGAAAATATCGGTCTGCCAGTCGATCTTCCCGTATTTTTTCTTGTCGAATTGTTCGGGTGCGCTGTAAAAGGCAGTTCCCTTGGTTCCTCTGGTCTTCGAGAGAGACGCTGCGGCCATGAACTTGCCGATCCCCCAATCGGATATTTTTGGTCGCCCCCCCCTCGTAAAAAGAATATTCTCCGGTTTTAGGTCTCGGTGGACAGTTGCCATTCGATGGGCATAAGAAAGTCCTTCCAGTACCTGAAGCATGATATGTGCAGCCTGTCTAACGGACAAGCGGTGCTGTTTCATGAGATTGCGCAGACTCCCGCCGTCCATCAGTTCTATTATGATGTGGGGAAAAGGCTGATCTCCCGCGGAAAAGAACTTGACAATGTTCGTGTGGTCCAGGTTCTTCCACATCTCGGCCTCTTTTTCGAATTTTGCGAAAACGGTTTCGTCCACCGTTGAGTCGAACTTCATCTGAGGAACCTTAATAGCAACCTGGCAGTCGTTTGGACCATTTGCAGAATAAACTTCGGCTGTGCCGCCCCTGCCGATTAGGCCTGTGATCTCGTAATCCGGGATTACTTTCCTGACCTCGGCGGAGACCGATCTTTTAGGGGGCATGATGCAGAAAGGTACGTAGGAAGCCGATGTTGTTACTATCTCGTCCATTTGATCTAACGCTTGAATGGTAAAAGGTGTATAAAAAGATGGTGATTCGACGGTGAAAAATTAATCACAAATTCTACAATAATTCTATTTCACTTATGAGCTTTAAAAATCAGGATTGATAAAGACGGATTGGAATTGAACCGTGTTTTATATATCGTTAATCTACTCTTTTATTCATAATAGTAGTGGAGATGTGGATATGGATCGATTTAGAGCAAGAAAAAGAGTAAGGTACAATAAGCGTGGCGAAATGGGCGTTAGCGTTCTTATCGTGTTCATCTCCATGATACTGGTTGCTGCCGTGGCGGCAACGGTCCTGATAACAACTGCCTTCGAGGTCCAGCAGCAGACCGAACATACGGGCAACATAGCCATTATAGATGTATCCACAGGATTCAAGGTTATTAATGTACTGGGCGACAGGTACAATCCTGCCGATGATTGGAATGGAAATCGAAATATCATTGAAATATTAGAGATAAAAGTAGGTCTATTTGCCGGCAGCTCGGATATCAACGTTTCAGACGTCATCATTGAAGCAAGCAGCAGCAGTAAAGATCTTACAGTCTCCTTTATTGATACCGACCAGACTTCTGAATACAACGTAACCGCTTCTGCAACCCAGTTCACTGTTGAACCAGTTAGAGACCTGAGCCCATACAACGAGTCCATTAGTTACTCAATGATGACCCCTGGCGATATGGCTATTTTTTATATAGATACCAATGCCACGGGGCTTGGATTATACACACAGACCGGGTTTACGATCAAGATCATTCCAAAACACGGAGTGTCCACGCAAATATCGTTGACCACGCCATCGGTTTATGGAAATCGATGTATAAATATATCATGAGAATAACAACTGTCTTTATGAACTATCGAATCCCATAATACTCGATCATTCGGTGATATATATCCTCTTTTAAAGGGCGGTCCCTGGGCCTCTCCTTATCAACTCCAAGTGACGAAGCTGCAAGGGCGTCCCTTGTCAAAAAGTTTGCATTCGGTCGATTATTTTTCATTATTTTCAGGAATTGTCTCATAATTTTTGTATATAAAAATCATTAATGATAAATATGTTTTGGAATTGAACAGTGTTTTATATAATGTTAATAGTCCTATCTTATCAATGAAGAAACAGTGAGTGAGATTATGGAGAGACGTAGAGCAAGAGAAATAATACGTCGAAATGAACGTGCTGAAATGGGCGTTAGCGTTCTTATAGTGTTCATCTCCATGATTCTTGTTGCCGCCGTGGTCGCAACGGTCCTGATAACAACTGCCTTCGAGGTACAGCAGCAGACCGAGCACACGGGTAATATCGCACTCATAGACGTTTCCACCGGATTCAAGGTAATCAACATCAATGGCGACAGGTACAATCCGGTCGATGACTGGAATGGAAGGAGGAATCAGATCGAAATCTTGGAGATAAAGGTCGCTCTATATGCCGGCAGCTCGGATATCAACGTTTCAGACGTCATAATTGATATCGTCAGCAATCCAGTGGTTGTTACACTCTCCTTTTTAGATACCGATCAGGCCTCGGAATACAATAAAACCGCCACCGCAACCCAGTTCACTGTCGAACCGATTAGGGACTTGAGCCCTTTCAACGAATCCCTTAGTTTCCCCATGATGACACCCGGTGACATAGCCATATTTTATATAAATGCCAATGCTTCGGGGCTCGGTTTAAGGACAACCCATCCATATTCAATAAAGATCCAACCAAAACACGGTGTGGGAACACATATTTCACTGATTACACCACCAGTATACAGTAATCGGATCGTAAGATTAACATGAATAATGGGGCAACGAACGACCTAACGTATCCCATAATACTCGATCATTCGGTGATATATATCTTCTTTTAACGGTCTGTCCCGGGGCCCATCCTTTTCAACTCCAAGAGACGAAGCTGCAAGAGCGTACTTTGTCGCAAGGATCGCATCCGGCCTCTTTTTATAGGCTATCAGGAATGCCGATGAAAATGTATCTCCCGCACCTGTTGGATTGATCTCGTCCTTTCTTGCCAGTACCGCTCCGATCATCTCTCCGCTTCGTATTCCGTTGTCATCCACGAAACTGGTGTAAGCTCCGTATGATCCAAGTGTCACAGTGATTATTATACCGGGATTTTCAACTTTAGCCGCCTTTTCAGCCAGAACCTCAACGCCCTTCAGCATGTTCTCCCGGAAGCCGTCGCTGTCCGTTGGAAAGCTTAACAAATCAACGTCGGCAAGTATTCCCAGCTCGCCCTCGTTCACTTTTATGACACTGACATTTGCGAGTATGCTGTCCAGATCATAGGCCCGTTCGTAAATAACCCTTCTTGGATTGGGCATGTTTACCCATTCCTCCACCTGGTCAGGGGGCATCCCCTCCCAGTCAGCTTTAGTGGTGTCCTTTGGATCCTTCAGATGCCTGACCGCACCCTGGACATCGATGAACCGTACTGAATCAGGAGCAATCTCCGCTACCTTTTCAATAAGTTCCACGGGTATTTCATCGATCATGGGCATATAGAGAAATGCTTTCGATTTCTTGTAAATCGAGGGCATCATATCAATATTGATAAGAGGATTGTCGTCCCAGATCATGCCAATGGTCAATTTCTTCTCGTTGTTTGGATACCACACGCGAAGCAGTGGCATCTTTTCATAATAGAAATCCACCCCGGCAATATCTATACTGTCGTTGTTCGCTATATCGTTATAACTCTCGTCCTCCAGGAAATCATCCCCGGCAAAGCTCACGAGGCCGACCCTTTCTCCCTGGGCGGCTGCAGCGATGGCAGCATAGGCCGCAGGACCGCCGAAATCCTCATTTATCCAGTAATCTTCGTCCGTTTCCCGTTCTATATATATCTGGTCGTGATTTATCCTACCGAAAATGACCATGGTAGGTATCTTTTTCGAAATTTTCTTCTGTTCCATTTATTTTACACTCCATATTGTCAAATGTGAGAACTTCGACAAATGAATCGTGAATTGGTAAATTCACTTCACCCTTGGAAATCCGTAGAGTTCTTGCGGGAGTCGATGTTTGCACATTTGATGATGTTCGCAGAATCGAAGCCCTATGTGAGGAGTGCAATACCCCAAGCCAAACTGCGATGCTTGCATCGCTCGTGGGCGCGAGCCCACTCGTTTGGGGTGAAGCCCTTTTCCAAAGGGCTCGTAGGGACCGATTCCGCTGAATTAATTAACTTATTATCATTCCTAAACTTTATCTTCCGTGAAATCCTCGATGGTCGTCTTGACCTGGAATTTTTGAACTTCTATGTTGCTTTCCATTAACAGCTCGCTTGATAGATTGTCCATGTATCTATTGACGTATATTATTTTCCTGATACCCGAATTGATCAGTATCTTCGTGCAGATATTGCAGGGACTCTCTGTCATGTAAATACTGGCACCATTTATGGCAACTCCGAAATAGGCCGCGTTTGCTATTGCATTCTGCTCAGCGTGAACTCCCCTGCACAATTCGTGCCGCTGCCCCGAGGGGACGTTTTTCTCCTGGCGCACGCAGAATCCCAGCTCAATACAGTCCTTCACACCCTTGGGCGCCCCGTTATAACCGGTAGATAATATACGCTGGTCCTTCACTATCACAGCCCCAACGCTACGCCTGAGGCAGGTGGTCCGAGTTGCAACCAGAAATGCCATGTTCATGAAATACGTATCGTAATCGGGTCTGTCATATCTTTCCCGGTATTCCATGATCTCTTCCATGAAGGTCGCGTTCAAATTATTCTTCTGACGGACCGGAGGAATCATATCGTCTTCGTTATGTACCATATTTGCTCACGTCACATTCTCAACATATCCCGAAAGAGGTCATACCTGTGCCATATATCCTCTCGGTCTATTTTTAACATCTTATGAATGGAATAATCCATGAGGTTGAACGATGCCGTTACCATGCCGAAAACCAGCGCTTTTTTGTAGATATTATTCAATTTTACAGCTGCGTCCTCATTGGCGGCGAGGGTTCCCATAAATCCACCTGCTGTGCTGTCACCGCAGCCGGTTGGATCTACGATCAGCATGTCGAGATCATCATAGGCCGCCATGGGATACATCTCGTCCGAGGTGAATAGAATACCGCCGTGGGCACCCTTCTTTATTACAAGGCGATCAACGTTTCCCTCCATAATGGCTTTCGCCGCGTTCTTTATTAACCGTTTCCCCGAGAACATCTTTGCCTCGTTGCTGTTCACGAATACGATGTCGGCCATTTCAAACGCTTTTTGTACCCGATCCCTTTTCGACTCGATCCACATTGCATGCGTATCCAGCGCAACGGTGATTCCCTTTTTCAGCCGGTTCATAATATCTATCTGAATGTCCGGGTCGTTAGCGGAAAGATACACGAACTTGCATTCATCTATGAAATCCGGAAGTATTATCTCATCATTACCAACGTTCATGTCGGCAGCATGATAGTATTCGTCGGCAAGCTCTCCACCGTACTCGACATCGAAATGAGTGGATTTCCCCTCTATAACTCTCAATCCTGAAGTGTCGATCCCAAGTCTTTTCAGCTCATCCAGTGTCTTCTGCGGAAAATTCGTCCCGATATTGGATATCAGATGCACCTTTGTGAAGAATGAGGCTGCCACTGCCGCATATCCACCAGAACCTCCGAATACGTTTCGATATATTTTCCCGGGAACGCGAATATTATCGATACTCACGCAACCGATTACCGCCAGATCACTCATTTTGCTCACCTATATTCTAGTTAAACCAGGAGAATATCTCTGAACTGGTCATATCTGCGCCAAATATCCTCGCGGTCCAGATCGAGAAGCCTCGTGTAGCTCACTGCTTCTATCTTGAAAGATCGGACCACGAGCCCGAAAGCCAGTGCCTTGAAATATTTATCGTTAAGGAGTTCGGCCATGCAGGCGTTCTTTGCCAGAAAACCCAAGAAAGCTCCAACCAGCACGCCTCCGCAGCCAGTGGGATCCACATTCTCCATGTCCAACCGGTCATAAGCTATGAATGGATAGACCCGGTCCCCCTGGAAGAGCAGCGCGCCGTGTTCACCTTTTTTCACCACAAGGACCGAGATTCCCAGATCGAAGAAGACACAGGAAGCCTTCTTCAGCTGTTTTATTCCCGTAAGAGTTCGGACGTCCCTTTCGTCCATGAAAACGATATCGGACTCCGCGATAACCTTACGAACCAAGTCGGGTTTTTCCCTGATCCAATGCATGTGAGTTGATACTGCTTTTACCTGTTCCGGCCCCAGCTCTTTCAGCACTTTCAACTGCATGACAGGATCGTTTCCAGCGATATATACATAGCGGCATTCTCCGATACCTTCAGGTAGGAATACACCTTTTTCCAGAACGTTCAGATTCACCAGGGTTCCTTCCAGCTCCACAAGTTCCTCGTCATAATTAATGGAAAAACGGGTACTCATTTCCTCATCAAATACTTTAACTCCGGAGGTATCGATCCCTCTTGAATTCAAATTCTTAAGGAATTCATCAGGATAATCTCCACCGACGTCGGATACAAGAAGCACGTCCGTGAAAAAAATAGCACCCATGGCGGCGTAACCGGCCGATCCACCGAATGCGTTCCTGATGCCCGTACCGTCATGGAAGTTCACGGTATCAAGGCTTAATGCTCCCACCGCTGCAAATCGGTTCTTCAAATCCTTCACCACTTCACCCCTGATCTTATTTTGCGGGAAACCAGTATCTTAATTTTCGTTCTTTCTTTTCGAGATCCATTCTTTCGAGAATCTTGAAAGCCTCGAGACCCGCAATTATACAATTTTTCTCCGCCATCTTTTTGGTATCGGGACCTATGAAAGTCCCCTGAGGTCTGTTTGCGTAAACCGCGCACACGGTTGAAGCGCGAAATCCCTTAAGCGTCGCGAGGGTGAAAAGCGTAGATGATTCCATCTCGAAGTTAGCTACATTCATCCTAGCCATATCCTCCTGAAGATCAGGATATCTCAATGGAATTCCTGGTATAGCTCTACCCTGAGCACCATAAAAACCGGATGCGGAAGCCGTTAGACCCATGTGATAAGTAAAATCTTTGGATTCGCAGGCGGAGAGGAGCGAGAGTACCACTTCGTAATCAGCAACGGCGGGATATCCCTCGTGCACGAAAAAGAGAGAAGTATTTTCGAGCCTGACAGCACCGGTTGAGATCACTAGATCACCCAGATCCATCTCCTTTTTCAGACCTCCGCAGGATCCCACCCTGATGAAGGTCGGTTCCCGAGTTATCTGAAATATCTCGATCATTGCGATCTCCACGTTATCCGTTCCGATACCGGTGGACATGATGGAGACCTCCATACCCTTGTATAGACCGGTAAACGTTACAAACTCCCTGTTCTTTTGAGATATCCTTATGCCATCGAGAAGTTCTGATGCCTTCACGGCCCTTTCCGGGTCTCCAACCAGGATGACGTACTCGGCCAGTTCACCCGGTGCCAGATTGATATGGTACTGCCGACCTGTCTCGTCACTAACCACTTCAGAACTCTGCATAGCTTTTTGCTCAGTCATTTTTTCATACCCCTTACCCTCTATCTTCCAAACTAAGTTTTATTATAATATTATTCAATGGAATTAAATCATATGCAAGTAAATTTTAAATACAAATATCAAAGCCAGTTAAAACTTTGAATCGATTATGGAAACGTCCTTATTATATATAAATTCCCTTAAATATAACCCCCATCTTCCGTCGTCTGTATTCGGGTGCGATTATATTTATAATATTGGCTCATTATTGTTAATAATAAAAGCCAGAACTAAAATCGATAATTATGAATGATTGGTGAAATAATGCAAGGTTTTCACTCGTTTATTCGAAAACAAGGGATTTATTCCTCTTTTATTTTATCTTTTACTATAATTATATTAATTCAGCAGTCCACAGTCCATGATGCGTTTATTGACAATTTTGAAATATCTTCGGGAGCCGAGATGATAGGAGAATCCTTCAATATTGTAGAGCAAGAAACTCATGAAACGAAAGATTTTGATAACTTTAAAAACGGCCATTACTATGAGGAATGCGATCAGGACGAGGGATGCGGACATGACATCAGGGAGGCTGATCTCGAGAACACACTTCTCAATACACAACTTTTACAGAGCTCAGGTACGCGGAATGATCCAGTCGCCCTTGATGTTACTTTAAAAGACGGTGGCGGGGACGGTGAGGTCTATGATCTTCGGGATGGGCTGATAATAAGAGGCGATATAGTGACCATGAACGATGATCTGACCGTTATTGAGAACGGACGGCTCGTCATCCAAGAAAAGATGATCGTGGCCGTGCTTGACTCCGACGACGAGTTACCAAGTGAATTGGACCTCGGAGGCGCGAAGACCATTGACTCTGATGGTTACATATTCCCCGGTTTAATAAACGGTCATAACCATGTTCATTACAACTGCATGCCGATCTGGGACGCTCCTGGAACCTATACCAACAGGTACCAATGGAACTCGGGAGATTCATATAAAAATCACGTAACTTATCCCAACAAAGCTCTCAAGGAGAGCAAATACTACAACGTCTTCGGCGAGGCCATGAAATACGCAGAAGTAAAGGAGCTGGTCAGCGGCACCACGGCAGTACAAAATTCGAAAATGCAAACCAAAGGTTACGAGAAGATGATGGTCCGAAACATCGAGTTCCCCAATTACGGCGGTCCAAGAGCACATGCCACGGTTGGTGCAGTGGGTGATTTCGACCAGGATAAAGCCGATGGTTATATAAGCAATTTCGAAAGCGGAACGTACAATGCTATGTTCCTCCATATTGCAGAGGGACTGGATGAAAAATCCAGGGCCGAGTTCGACGATCTGAAGGACCTGGGATTGGCCCGAAAGGAGATGATAGTTATCCATGGGGCCGCACTTGGGGAGAACGAACTGGACTATATGGGCAAGCAAAACATGTCAATGGTCTGGTCCCCTGTGAGCAATCTGATACTGTACGGGGGTACCGCAGATATCCCCACGGCATTGGACGAGGGTGTTAATGTTTGTCTCGGTACGGACTGGAGCCCATCCGGAGGAAAAAACCTTCTCATGGAGCTGAAGATCGCAGATCAATATGATAATAAATATTTCGGGAACGTAATAGCGGACTCCGATCTGGTCAGAATGGTCACCAGCAATCCTGCTGACGCATTATCTTGGTCGAGTTATTCCGGGAGGATAAATGAAGGCCTATATGCGGATATCGCGGTTTACAACAAAGTGGATGACGACCCATACCGGAGCCTCATCGACTCCACCGAAGTGGATGTGCAGCTGGTGGTCATAGGCGGGGACCCGATCTACGGTACCGTTGAATACATGGAAGCGCTTAAGCCTGACGATCACGAGGTAATCGAAACTCCCTTCGGATTCAGCAAGGCCATCGATGTGACAAAGGAAAAGGATGAGGAGGGTTCCAATATATTCATGGGTTACCAGAAACTGTCGGAGATGGCGGTAATACTCGAATATTGTCTCGAGTTCGATATGGAATATATGGAGGAGAACTTCAGGGGGGATTGGGTGGATGATGGTATCAGTTTCGAGGAATATGTCGATAAGGAATTTTCCAAAGGAGTTGTTCCCATCAGGCTTGACCCTATCTATCACTGTGTGGACCAATATTTTTTTGATGCTATGAAAAACATCAACTACGGTGATTTCGAGTTCGGGGTACAGGAGAAATACTACAAATTCATGATAGACGGTACCAAAGTTGACGATCCCGGGGGTGGAAATGTTACTCCGGGGAACGGCTATGTTGATCCAAACAGCTCGATTTCAATAACTGAGGTCCGAATATCTCCCGCGCTACCTGTTGCAGGTAAAAATATTACGGTCCACGCCAAGGTAAAATCGAACCTTACCGTGAGTACGGTCAGAGTCCATTACAGGCTCTCGAACGGGCCCGAGGCCAAGAAGGAGATGATGGTGGTCGGTGAAGAATATTCTACGAATATTGGTTCGTTCCCTAAGGATTCTTTATTGACTTATTTTATAAACGTGACTGATCATACGGGATATAACGCTTCAACGAAAGAATTCTCGATCAAGATACAGGGTGGAGGAAGCGGCGACGACGATAATGATAACGGGGGGCCTTCCGATCCTGAAGTTAGCGGTATAGGGAAGAACACCACCCTAATCATTATTATCGCGGTGCTGTTTACCGTGCTCCTCGTGGTAATTATAGCACTTTTGATAGTTGTTAAAAGAAAACGTAAGGAAAACCAGTGACAATCACAATTATCAATATCCTTTCGCAGCTATTTTTTTCTTAACGAAGCGATTACCGGCATCAAATGCCTTGAGGTTCACCCTGATGATATTCCGCGGTAATACTCTTTCTATGGTGGTGTCGAACTGCTCTTTTACGAAAGGAAGAACACCCAAGGCAAAGATTCCTCCTACCAGAACCATATTGGCGGTGATCTCGTTCCCCGCTCCCCTTGCAAGTTCATTGGCGTCGAGAAATACAGCCCGCCGTGTAAATCCTTCAATTTTTTCGATAATTTCCTCCATTGAGGGATACTTTTCCTGGCCCAGCGATACTGTGAAAGGATATATCCGGGCGGTATTCACGATAAAAAATGTATTTTCGTTTGCAATCCTAAGGCTCCGCACAGCTTCCACGGGTTCGAATGCGGTCACCACATCAGCCTCGCCTTCGGGGATCAGAGGTGAGAATACGTCACCGTACCTGACATTGCAGGTCACAACACCCCCACGTTGGGCCATACCATGGGTCTCGTTCACGAGAACGTTCACCCCATTTTCCACGGCTACCTTTCCCAATACCTGTGCCGCAGTGAGGATGCCCTGGCCGCCAACGCCTGCAAGATAAATATTGATCTTCATGATTAGACCTCCTCTTTCAGGGAAATGGCTCCGAAAGAACAAATCTGATCGCATACCCCACAGCCCGAACACATTGAAAGGTTGATATGAACCTCGTCATTCCTGATATAGAAGGCCGGACATGCCAAGGTGTTGATGCATTTCATGCATTTTGTGCATTTTTCATGGTCCACAATATACGGCACTACCTTCTGACCGTTTGCTTTCATCTCCCTCAGTTTCAGCAAGGTGCAGGGCTCTTTCGCTATGATCACGGATACGCTTTGGTGTTCCATGGCTCTCCTGAAAACCTCCTCGGTCTTAGCAAGTTCCAGGGGATTTACTTCTTCAATGAATGAGACCCCAAGGGCCTTTACGATTCGTTTAATATCCACTGAGGGTACTGCATCATCGAAGGAATTTCTCGGCAATCCTGGATGAGGCTGATGACCGGTCATTGCGGTGGTGGAATTATCCAAAACGACATAGACGAAACGGTGATTGTGATGGATTGCGTTTATGAGACCGGGCAGACCGGAATGGAAGAAAGTGGAATCGCCAACAAATGCAATGATAGGCTGCTCCGTTGCCTCGGAAAAACCGCATGCGAGGCCGGAACTGGCTCCCATGCAGACCCAGACATCCGCTGCCCTCAACGGAGGTAATAGGCCCAATGAATAGCAGCCGATATCACTCGAATATATTCCATAATCCTTGTTAATTTTCCGTGATACAAAGAACGACGCTCTGTGGGGACAGCCCGGGCAGAGTGTGGGGGGTCGACGCGGAAGTGCTATATCCCCGACATCCGGCCCCCTACGGTTATTTATTTCAAATTCGAGGGCCAGAGCCGATGCGATTCCCTTTCTCACTATATTTATCGTATACTCGAAGATGCGGGGAAAATGGCCTCCACGTTTGCCAAGGATCGGAATTTGAAGATCACTGTCCTTCGCGATGATCTTTACCTGTTCCTCGAGATACGGCTCCACCTCTTCCACGATGATGACCTTGTCGCAGCTTTTTAAAAAATTGGAAATGAGTGTGCTCGGAAGAGGATTGGTCATGCCTATTTTCATTACACTTGCACTGATTTTTAGAGAATCCAGAGCCTCCATAACATGTCCATAAGATACACCGGATGTGATTATTCCAATCTTTTCTCCTCTATCGACAACGGATATATCTTCAACCGTAGTAAAAGGGCATTTCTCGGAAATGACACGGGCCTTCTCTATTACGTTTAAAACCCTGGTATGAGCCTCCCAAGCGAGAGCAGGTACTTTGGTAAAGCGGTATTTCTCTTTTACGAACTCCGTCTTTCGATGATTTTCTCTGATATCTATTTTTTTTAAGTCCAGAACACCTCTCGTATGACATATCCTTGTTGTGGTCCGGAGCATGACCGGCTGTTCGAGCTTGGCAGATATATCAAGACCGTAACTGGTCATTTCCTTTGCTTCGTTGGGACTGGACGGCTCCAACATCGGAAGATTGGCGAACCGTGCGAAAATGCGGTTGTCCTGCTCGTTCTGGGATGAATGACACGACGGATCGTCAGCGGATACTATTACATGCGCGCCACGATGACCGATGTAACAATAGGTCATAAGGGCATCCGCAGCAACATTGAGGCCAACCTGTTTCATAAATGTCATACAACGGAGACCACTCATTGCAGCTCCGATGGCAACCTCGAGGGCTACTTTCTCGTTCACAGACCATTCGAAATAGACCCCTACCTTCTGGGCGATCTTGGCAAAAGTTTCACCGATCTCGGTTGATGGTGTGCCCGGGTAAGCAGTGACCACATCCACCCCGCCTTCGAGAGCCCCCCTTGCAATGGCTTCATTCCCCAGGGCGAGTATCTTTTTACCTACCACCTTGGAGATGATATCATCCATAAGAACACCTATTTACTTTCAACAAGATATTGCCCGGGTGAGCATCCAGAATCAGTGAGAAACCTGATATTCGATATACTATATGGATTTTTCTTTGTGTAAGGCAAAGACTTGTCTAAGCTACGGTCATTGAAAAAAATTCTTTATTGCAATCGACAAATGTCCAATTCAATCTCCGACAAATGTCCAATCCAATCTCCGACAATTGTCCAATTCAATCTCCGACAATTGTCCAATTCAATCTCCGACAAATGTCCAATCCAATCTCCGACAAATGTCCAATCCAATCTCCGACAAATGTCCAATCCAATCTCCGACAAATGTTCAATCCAATCTCCGACAAATGTCCAATCCAATCTCCGACAATTGTCCAATCCAATCTCCGACAAATGTCCAATTCAATCTCCGACAAATGTCCAATCCAATCTCCGACAAATGTCCAATCCAATCTCCGACAAATGTTCAAGATTAACATTAACAAACGGTCTAAATAACTCATGCAAATGTCAACGATTAATCCCAACAAATGCTACTCATTACCCTCGACAGATTCATTCCCATGATCGAAAATCAAGCACGTCGAAGCTTGGAATGACGTTTTTCAAGTATACTGGAAGATCCTTGCTTTTCAAGTATCTTGTCGAATTCTTCAAGAGAAAGGCCAGCGATTTCAGCAGCACGCCCCTTGTCATGCCTTCCTTCACTGAAGGTTCTAACCGCAACCTTGATTCTGATATCCTGGGCATCGTGAAGGAACTGGCTGATACCCGTCTTTACTCCCTTTTGGCTCTCGAGGCCGGTCAATCGCTCCAGTTCGCCCCGGTCGAGATAGACCCCGGTGCATACGGGGCAAATATCGATCTCGACACCACGGTGAACCTTTGTCTGCAGGTGCACCTTGCATTTGGGACATATAATTATACGACCAGCGTTGTAATCGAGACCTGCCAACTCCATGAGCTCGCCGCCATCCAGCCATATGGAGGAACATTTTGGGCAGATATCTATCTCCACTCCCCGGACCATCTTCGTCTGCATAGTGATATCGCATTTGTAGCATGAAAGTAGGCGGCCCGCCCCAATATCAAAACCGGTCAATTCTTTCAACTCCCCACCGTCCAGCCATATACCTCCGCAGCCGGGACAGACGTCTATCTCAACATTTTCCACATCCTTGTATATCATTTCATCTTTGCACACTATGCATTTCATGCTGATCCCCATTATTTCTTTTTTATTGGTCTATTCGATCTCCTGATAGTATTCGTGAGATATTTCAAGAGTGAATGAGTTGCCGCTGTCAATGAATCCGATTGGTCCAAATCTCGGAGCTTCGTGGTTCCCAGATTCAACCGTAATATTGATATTCCACGCTCCGGTACCCTCCAAAGAAGGATTCTCTTCATATGGTACTGCCACCTTGAACTCTATCAACCCCTGCTGACCGTATGTATTAGCTCCAGTTTCCGTTTCAGATATCCCACCGGGACTCGAAACATCAATGGTGAAAGTATCCGGTTCGTTCTTGTGCCTGAAAGTAGCATCGGCTTCGTCACTCCAGGTCAGTTTAAAACTGACGTTAACTACATTTTCGTTCTCTATAGTTTGAGTGATTTGGGAAGTCTGACCAGTACCAGTATAATCGTTCATAGAGGTTATTTCGCTGTTCATTAGCTCCATGGTCGTCAGATCCACTACATTCGATTCGTCTTCCCTGCCAATAATCTGATCAGCCACTACCGTAGGGTCCATTGTGCCGAATGCGGCGCCGAATCCCATGACCAGGCCGCTGAATAGCACGCAGGCAACACCAAGCGTAAATATCGTTTTACCCCAGGATATGCTGCTGTCGTCACGACGGAATCTTCTTGCGCGAGGTCCTTTCCAATCCGATATTATCGGTATCTTGAAACCCAGGGAACCGGAAGGCCGGTCCTTCTTCCAGAAGACCCTGTAGAAAACGTAGAGTAATGCAAGATTAATTGTGATAGCGAATAGTGAAGCGATGAAGAATATACCCCACGCCACGTGAATAGAGCTTTCATATGACGCGTCATATTTCGCAGTTATGTATATTGCAGATAGCATCCAGTCGAAAAGACCGTGGTATATCATCACCGCCGGAAGGTTGCGTGACCAATGATAATAGATGGATAAGAAGAAAGACATAGGAACGAGATAAACAAAATAATAAAAGCCCTGCCAGAAGGCAAGGTGATGGATGAATACGAAGATAGGAATGTGCGCCGCCGCAAATATCAAAGCCGTTATCAGAATTGATTTCCAGGGGGACTGAACCCTCATTAATTGGTCCTGGAGGAATCCCCTTGCCTCGTATTCTTCGGCGAAACCGGTGGACACCACGAACATCAACCACAGAAGAATGAATTTCACAGTGCCCATATAACGCCATCCCGGGATAAGAGAAACCGAACCCGCCTCCATTACACCGAACATGCGGAAAAAGATGACCTGCATTATGTACAAGAGGAATATGAAGGCGGACACGAGCACGAGGGCAGATATTATCCCGCTTGCCATGTTTTTCCGGTGGAACCTGACCGGGGCCCGCTTCTCCCTGAATAACAGGCGCCAGCCAATCACGAGTGGAACAACTGTGAGAAGGGGTTTCATCACCGTGTCGAATGCCATTGAAACGTTGCTATCTAAATAGTATGTACTGAAAAAGCGGAATAGGACCACGTGAAGTGAAAAGATAAGAAGGAGCAAATTCACTATGAACGATGGATAGAAAACAAGCTTCCACACGATACTAGACCTGACGTGTTGAATTATTGTACGTCGCAAAAAAATAATGCATACCAAAAAGAGGGCCGTTATTATGCACGTAATCCAATGGAGGAAAGAAAATATTGGCTCACCGGAAATTAAACGACCACCTATGAACCTGTAAATGGTCCATATGCCTACGCATACCGCAAGTGTCAGCAGTACCTTTCCGACGAAATTATTTTTATCTGCAATAGGGTTCTCACCCGCAGGTGGTATTCCGCCCCATTTTACTGCATCTTCCCTCTGCCCTGCCGATTCCATCATCTCACTTTCACTCACAACAATCCCTCATCTACTTCAATATTGGTTGATATTTACTATTATCGGAAATCACGGTCACCCGAAGGAACATTACCGGGGATACTTTCGATCGCCACCAGATATTTTATAGCGTCACTTTCTGGAGACTTTGTAGCGTTAAATGTCAACAGGAGAGGAATGGGGTTCTGGTCTTTGAAAAGTAAGGTCCCTTCTAACGATGTATTTTCTTCATTCTGGGGGGAGAATCTCTCAATGATGTCTCCTTTGAGTTGGCGGTCACCCAATAAGATATAATCCCTGATCTTACCGCCCACCATGGATTCCCCCCGATAATTTAGTAGTTTCAGAGCCTGATTATTCACATTTATTATGATACCATTCAAGTCAACTTCGAACAGGAAATCCGTAACTAAGGTCCCAGATATAATTCCTGGGAGCCCAGTTCCCACAGAGATTTCTCCTCCGGTAGTTCCATCCGGTTCCTCTTTTGAAACAGTTTTTTCGCTCATAGCTTCCGAAACCACCAGCAAATACCCTATCAAGGTGTCGTCACGGTCCTTTATGGAACAGACATTGAGTTCCACTTGAAGAGCAGTACCATCCAATCGCTGGAATACTGAACTAAAATCTCTGTTCCCTTCATCCTCATCCAATTCTTCGAATATCTTCACTGCAGCATTTCGATTCGTATCGGAAAAGAGATCGAATACAAGCCGGTTGACCAATTCGTCCAAAGAGCAGTCCAGCATTGAAAGTACCTTTTCGTTCAGGAATATCATCTGCCCGAATTCATCTGTGGCGATTGCCCCATCCCTTATTGACGACAGCATTGTTTTCACAAATGAATATTCAGAGATCAATCGGCCCCCCTGGAGGAGCTTCACTTCATCCGTTACCACTTCGGTCATATCCCTAATTACGGCAATAATTCCATTCACGTTCCCCTGGTCGTCCTCCATTAGAGTAGCGTCGAAACTCACAGGAAAAACCTCTCCGTCCTTCCTTATGAACCGGGTCTCGTAATCCACAATTGATTTTTTCTCCAAGATATTTTCGAAGATGCTGTCCAGAAATTCCCGAGAATCGGGAGCGAAATAATCTCTCAATGGTATCTCGTTCGCTTCAGTGGCTGAATAGCCCGTCATAATTAGAAAGGCATTGTTGAAATCGGTCAGTTTACCGCTTTCGTCCATAGCAATAATACCTTCCCTGATCAACGAGATTATTGAATTTGCTGGATTCTCTTTTACTTTTTCATCTTCTACCTCATCTGGCCCCTGGTCATGGATATTAAAGGAAATTGATCCTTGCGATATATTATCAAGGGATGTGACGGGTAATTTATAAAGAGAATCTCTTTTTAAACCAACTCTGGCAAGCGTTCTTACAGAATCTTCTCCACCAGCCCTTTGCATGACCCGGAACTCAGCCGGTACCTCCGGTCCTTCGGGGAGCGGGACACTATTGCCGATCTCTTCCGCTTTTATGTCCTGTATCAGGTCCTGGACCATTCCTTCATCAGGTTTGTAACGGACCGGTTCCACCGAATATGTAGCCATGGTCGTAAACCGGCCATCTGTATCCAAGGTGAATATTATCTCATTCAAATGGTCCACCAGTTCTCGGTAGCGTTCTTCTGAGTCTTCCACAAACCGATTTATACTGTTTCTCTCATTGAGTCCCTTTTGTATCGCAAGGCAGTATACCAGTTCTTTTCTAGCGTCCCTTACTGCAAAGACACCCATGCTTTCTGAAAAAAACTCACCGTTCTTTTTCTCAAAGGGGAGCTCGGCAAACCATTCCAGAGACTCATTGCTCTTGTTAAGGATCTTCTCAACGATATCATAGGAGTCACGGGGGAATAAAAGGTTCAATTTGGTCCCGATCATTTCGCTTCTTTCATAACCGAAAAGGTGGAGAAAGGTCCTGGTAGCATCAACGATTTCCATTTCGGGAGTGATAATGCACGAAGGTTCGAAGAATTTAATATACATTCTTTTATACAAGTCGACATCCATACCACTTCACCCTTCTTTACGACCGTCTGTTCGTACTTTAAAAACCGATAAGAGCAGCAGTATCACGGTAAGGATTACGAAAATCCCCGCCAGACCAAAACCCGGAGATTCCTTCTCCGACTCCACCAGGGGGATTGTGTCGGTCTCCTTTACTATCTCTGAACTTACAAGCATATTTTCATCTGAATCAATTGTCGTTATTCGGTAGTGAAATGTAGTTCCCGGAGAATATGAAACCGGGGCGACAGTATAGACTTTCTCGCCTTTTTGCATGGTTTTTACCTGATGTTCATCGTCAGCTAACCAGTATTCAACCCTGACCGATGAGCCGCTGCCGCTGAGATCAGAATCGGAGAAAAATTCTACAGACAGCGTTGGTTCCACATCTCCACCCTTAATTTTTCTCTCCACTTTGGTTTTCTTAATGCCCGCTAACGTATTTTTCAGCTTGTTTTTCGATTCCAATGAGTAGTCCATTGGAAACTTCCCTTTTATCTCGTCGATGAAACTGGTGGAATCAACTGATGAGTGCATCACATATCTTTCATCACTGGAATCGGCAAGGCGCATAAGATGCCCCATTTCATGTAGAAGAACTGCTCGTTCAATATCCCGGTGCTCATCAATTTCCAAATGGTTTGGAAGAAGATCCAAATCAATATCGTCGATAACCTCTTTGAAGACCGCAATGGAAGAGGAGGAGAATGCCAAAGCAAGAGTACCTGGATCTGCCGCGTAAGTACCATTCAGGTAGAGTATATATATGGAAAAGACCTCGGCAGTAATCTCGAATGTCCGGTAAAGGGATTCGTATTCTTTAATATCGGCCAGTGAATGTTCGGATTTTGAATGTGGAAGGGCGAATACGTCATCGGTCTTGAAAGGCTCCACATAAGTCCTTTTCGAGTATATGTTAAAAATATCCGTCACCGCGTCCAGGGGCTCTAATGAATCAGATTTTGTAAAATCGGGTTCTACAGCTATCATCCAATCGATCTCGATCCACATCTTGGGATGATTTGCTGGATTCAATATATCATAAGCCAGCTCGCCTACTTTCAGTTTCCCCCTCTCAAGAGGCCGATCCTCGAAAATACAACCCATGCTGGAGAAGAACAGAATAACTAATATAACCATAAGAACATGCGTTTCTTTCCGCTGCGTTTTGAAAATTGCTGATATTCGTAGCACGTAATACCATATTCATACAATGATAGAAAAATGTTTCGAAAGGTATTTGTTCCATGTAGGATTAATCCAAGAAAAGCGTTTTTAAAAAGGTGTTCTATTGAAAGAAGCGATGGAAGAAAAAATAATAAGCGAATTTATTGTCGAAGGTGGTGATCCAGTAAATCAAATTGTGAACCTGAAGAATCTGATAAAGGATTTCACCGCAAGGAGAAACTGGGAGCCATATCATAATCCAAAAGACCTTGCCCTTTCTATATCCATAGAGGCAGCCGAGCTTTTGGAGGTGATGCAGTGGAGGGAACACAAAATCGATAAGCTTCTCGCTTACCCGGATTTTCTTCCTAGGGTGGAAGAGGAACTGGCCGACGTTATCATATACTGCATCTCTCTTGCAAACGTGCTGGACATGGACATATCGGAAATTGTCAGGAAAAAGGTGAACAACAACGAGGAAAAGTACCCCGTGGGAAAAATACTTTGACTTTATTAACTTCCTGTAATCCTTAAATTATTTATTCTCAGAGAGGGAAAAGCCGCCGATGCCGAGCCCATACCCCCACTCATTTTTTTTATATCGGGTCCAATGCAGTTTATACCCCTGAGAAGCTCAAGTGCGTTACCGCTTATCATGGCTGAGCCTATGGGATTTATTATCTCTCCTTTGTCCACATAAAAAAGCTGAGACGAATTGACGGAGAAATCCCCAGATACCCTATTGGCTGTATGGGCGCCGAGGACATCATAAACCACGATTCCGCGATCCATCTCCCCTATCATCAGATCCAATTCTTTTTCCTCATCACCCCGTACGATTATGTTCCTCGCAGATGTTGCAGGTGGACTTTTAAACGAACGACTTCCACCCATTCCTTCCGCCCTTATACCTGAAGAAGTTTCATCCATACCGTATTTCTGGGCTGAAAAACAGTCAAACAGTAGTCGGGTTGCAACACCGTTTTCTATAAGCGGGACTGTAACAGAAGGAACTCCCTCATCATCGGAGGCAGAGGATGAAAGGCCTCCTTCCATCAATGGAAAATCATAAAGTGAGAATTCTTCCGGTGCTATTTTTTCGCCGATCTTACCGTGAAGATAGGTTTTGCCTTCCAAGGTATCGCCGCCGTTGAAAGCGGGTATCACCACGTTTTCGAAGATTTCCCATGCGGCCTCATTTATGAAGAGGACCTCCATCTCTCCGCTTGGTCCGTCCTTTGCATTCTGGCCGGCGATAGCAAGATCCGCGGCCTCGGTACCGATAAGCTCACTGTTAATATCAAAGATCGTGGATTCCATGGAAGAACTACCGGTGGATATACCCCTCCCCTCCAGCATGCACGATATGGAGGCAGAGAGGCCGGTCCCTCTTTCCTCAAATGCGACACCACCCGAGTTAGCAATAAATACTCTCTCAACACCGAAACCAACACCACCACGGGTCACCAGTGCTGAAGGTGCTCGGTCCTGAAGAGCACACATCATCTGATCAATTATTTCCATCAGGTCCGTGACCTCCATTTCCTCCACTCTTCCGTCATACAGACCGCTTACTTTGGGATAATAGCTTGCCGCATCTGGAAAATGGCGATCCAGTTTTGGGGAAATTCTGGATAACGACAACGCGTTCTTGATAATTGAGGGAATATCGTCAAAGGAGCTGGAATAGGCAAAACCCACCCGCCCTTCTTTGAGGAGCCGTAATCCAAAACCTACGTCAGTTCCCCCAGTTGCTTGCTTTAATTCATTACCCTCAATGGACACTCCACACCCCCTGCCCCACTGAATAAAGCACTCGCTTTCGTCCGCTCCGGCATACTCGGCAAGTCGGATCATCTTTTCAGCAATATCCATATGCTCTTCAATACAACTTGAATTCACATTATCCGCCACAGCTACGGGACAAAGCTGCAAATTCCTACGGTGAAACATTCATCTCCCTCCTACCACGGCATCACGTATTCGAATATGTGGGCCTCCGTCGCATACCGAAACAAGCTGCCCTTTGCCGCAAAAGCCAGGCGAGCCTAGTCGAAAATCATTAGCGAGGGCATCAATGTTTTTCAATGTATCTAATGTGGAGCCTGAAAGGGAAACGTCCTTAAACGGAGAGGTGAGTTTCCCCTTTTCAATGAGATATCCTTCAGCTGCGTTGAACTGGAACATGCCTTTTGCCGTGTCCACCTGCCCACCTCTTGTGCCCATTAGATAGACGCCATAATGAATGTCTTCAATGAGTTCCTCAAAAGACATCTCACCGTTACCGATCATGGTATTGCTCATTCTCACCAGAGGTGGAGATCCAGCAGATTGGGATCTCGCAGAACCATTTGATACATCATCCATCTCTCCGCTAGTCTCCCTGCTGTGGAGAAATCCCATCAGAATTCCTCCTTCGATCAGCATCTTCTTCCTTGCTTTTACCCCCTCGTCATCATAGGGAAAACTACCAAAACCTCCGGGAATAGAGGGATCGTCAAATATGGTAACAAAGTCGCTTCCGATCTTGTTACCGATTTCACCCTTCAATATGGAATCCCCTGACAAAACCAGGTCCGCTTCAGTGGCATGGCCCACCGCTTCATGTGCGAAAACTCCTGCAAGATCAGGGTCCGCGATAACTGTGTACTTGCCCGAGGGCGCGGAACGTGCCCCAAGAAGCCTGATGGTACTAAGCGCTGCTTCCTCGGCTTTTTCCATGAGAATATCCCCATCCAGAATCTCGTATCCAGCAGCCCCGCCGAGACGCATCCGATATCCTACGACATCGGTCCCGTCCCTTGCGGTCAAAGACGCTCTCACTAAAACGCTGGACTCGTAAAACGAGAGCTCACTTCCCTCGCTGGAGTAGAAATGATTCTTCACAACTCCGTCGTCAAGTCCCACTTCAACCGAGTTTATTTCGGTATAATCGTTAAATGTGGCCATCAGGTCCTCCAGAAGTTCCACCTTCCATAGCAGGTCAACCTCACGGGGATCCCGGGTGACCCTTAACGGAAGACTGTCTTTAACCACCGGGCAAGGCGCCAATTTCACTTTACCTTTTTTTCGTGATGCCAGCGTCCGTGCCAATTTCACCGCCCTTTCAACGCCCCGTGATAGGCTCATTTTCCCGTCTACCGCGTAAAAACCCCAGTTTCCCCCGTATAGAACTCTTATTCCAGCACCACGGTCGCCACCTGAAATGGCCTTGTACAGCTCACCGTCCCTGTATGATAGCGTGGTGCCGCCGCCCTGGACCGTGCGAATATCACAATAGGACGCCCCCAAGTGCTGCGCTTTTCTAATTGCTCCGTCTATATTCATTTGACCACGAGTAAAATGGATAAATTTAAGTCCCTCAAGGAATGGCAGAATTCAGATATATGTATATTGGCAGGGTTTAACAAAGGTAGGAACCGGGATGTGGTTCATTATAAAATAAGGATTTTCATCATTTCCGATTAAATCCATGGGGATTATTATTACCACATATAAATTATAATACGATTAAATCTATTTAACACCTAATATAATCAGGTGATATATCGAGTTGATTTTATGCTGGAGTTCAAGGAGATACACGTACTGGACCGCAACAGCGAGTTTTTTGGTGTTCCAACAAGTGAATTGATGGAGAATGCGGGAATGGGGGCCGCCGAAGCAATAGGCGAAAGGAACGAATTGAAAGGCAAGAAAGTATGCATTCTGGCGGGGAAGGGAAATAACGGTGGAGATGGCATTGTACTTGCCAGACATCTTCACAAGATGTGTAAGGTTACATTGGTCCTCGCTTATCCCGTAGACCAGGGTTCCGAGCTGAGTCGATTGAACTATGAAAAGGTCCCAAAAAAAGTGAGCACGGCCGTTTCCCCGGAAAAAGAAAAAGTAAGGTCGATCATCTATGAGAGCGATATCGTGGTGGATGCGCTGTTGGGCATTGGAGCGGCTTCAGAACCCAGGGAGCCCATAAAGGGTATGATTGAAATCCTGAATTCAATTAAAGAAGGGAACGGAGGAGTGAAACCAAAGGTGGTCTCGCTGGATGTTGCCACCGGGATCGGCACGGAAACAGCGGTCCGCCCGGATTTGACAGTCACATTTCATGACACGAAAAATGGTATGATCCCGGAAAACTCAGGGGAGATCGTGGTTAAAGATATAGGCATTCCTGAAGAGGCCGGAACACACGTCGGACCCGGTGAGTTTACCTATTATCCTAGCAACACTCCCACTTCCCATAAAGGCGACAATGGGGTTGTAATGTTGGTGGGCGGCGGACCTTATGTCGGGGCGCCAGTGTTGGCCTCATTGGCAGCCATCAGGAGCGGGGCCGATCTCGTTCACCTCTTTGTCCCCCGCTATATTTATCATCCGGCAACATCATTCTCTCCTGATCTCATCGTCCACCCCATGGGTAAGTTTGAGGATTCGGACTATTTCGATACCGATTCAGTACAGGAATGCATTGAATTCTCCAAGAAATGCGATTCAGTGGTCATCGGTCCGGGACTTGGCCGACACGAGGAGACCTGGAAAGCTGTTGGCAGGTTGATCAGCGGAGTCAAAAAACCTCTTGTGGTGGATGCGGATGCATTATATTTATTAAAGCATAGGACGAATATTTTGTGGCACAGGGAAACTATCCTGACTCCTCACATGGGTGAGTTCATGAGACTGTTCGATCTAAAGGTACTCCCAAAGAATTTCAATGATCTGGTCAACATGGTTCAGAGAAAGGCAGGTTTGATCAACACCACCATTCTACTGAAGGGGCGGATGGACATAATCACCGATGGAAATGATATACGGTTTAACGAGACCGGACACCCTGCCATGACAACGGGAGGTACAGGTGATGTGCTGAGCGGAATCCTGGGGGCTCTCCTGGCCAGGGGAATGTCCACATTCCACGCAGCGCGGCTGGGTGCATTCATTTCAGGGAATGCAGGTGAGCGGGCGTCAAAAGAGAAAAGTTTCGGACTGGCTGCATCTGATGTAGTGGAGAAAATACCCGAACTTCTGGTAGAGTACGTCTGATGAACCCTGATCAAATAAACCCTCCGAGAGATGGGAAGTCCAGGTAATCCATGTCATAGGCAATGATACCCTCTTGGGCGATCTCCGCGGAGATCACACTCTGGTTCGAAAAAGATGCAATAAGAGAAGTCCTCCACCAATGGTCCAGAAGAATGGTTCCAAGAGTACCCAAGTAATACCTAATAATGTTCTTTTCCCGACGGTCCTTCCTCCCCTCCACTTTAATTAGATATGCGGCGTAACCGTATGTCAAGTCCCGCCGGATAATTTTTACGGCGTACTCAGTCATTATCTTGGCGGCATCCGGGTCGAAATCCCTCAATCCAACTTTCTTTACCTTTATCCGGCGGCAAAGCTCTAGAGTTCCATCATCGGTCATCCTGCTCATATCTATATATCCATCATCGATTCTTGCGGTTATCCAGCGAAGATTCTCGTCGGTCCAAACAGGCAATTCGGTTAGTTTTCTCCCGGAGAAGGTGTCCATGGCACCGGCTATAGCCGCCTCATTTAGCTCAACGGGAGCGAGAGCTTCGAGAATTTTTTTCACCTTGGTTGGATTCTCCGATATCAGATCCTCCCTTGAAGCAGCTGTTATGATCCTTGCAATAAAATCTTTGTACCCGAAGACACTTATAAGTTCCTCAGATAATTGTTGAAGGTCACTTCTTTGGGGTTTTATTTTACTCCTAAGATAATTTACAGGGAATTCACGATATAGATTTCCCATATCGTTCGCGAGTTTCCGTAGGTCGAAAAGATCGGCCAGAGAGAGTACAGTATCCGCAAGTACCTTTCCGGAGATTCCGGCTTCACGCTTGTTCAGCCCTCTGCATGAAAGATTTGCCACCACTTGCACCCGATCACCTACGTGAACCTGCACCGGAAATAGCCTGCAGTACAGTGGCCTCGAATCGTAGATCGTGCATCTTCGGTCCTGTAAAAAAAAACAAGAACCGCTGTCGTTCTTTAGTTTTAAAAAAAGATTATTCGTACTCATACCGAAAATACTTACATTACACACACCCCGTTCAAGTACGGGGTCATCTGAGAATCTCCTGTTCTCTTCTCCAACCAGCTCCGCTTGACATAAGCAGCAGAGTGCGCAGCCATGGAGGCAGTCCAGCCACAGATTATCCAGTTCAGCAGTATCGATCTCCACCAGGGGGAAATTTTATTTATTCTATTTAACGGCATGGTTGAAACAATTGGAATATATATCGAGGTAAGAGGGAAAAAACTATATCGGAAAGAACTGTTTCGGCTTCACTCAGGGAACGGGCTGTTGAAAAACTAATACCAATTATATATGTACCGAACCCCATGGTCAGGTGATAATGTGCAGGGAACAGGAAAAATATTGACGATATGGTTTTTCGTAATGATATTACTGAGCGGATCGATAATTGTAAATCCCTCATTATTTGGACGGAAAGGGATTACGTATACTGCCAGCGGGGCCACAATAACTGTTGATGACGACGGAGGACAGGATCACCAAAAAATCCAGGATGCCATAGATGCAGCTTCCTCGGGTGACGTTATAAACGTTTTATCGGGCTTGTACGAAGAAACATTGAGCATTGTGGGAAAGACCATAACCCTCAATGGGGCGGGTATGGACAAGACCATCATAAATGGTTCAGGAAAAGGGGTGATCTGCCTCAGTATCAATACAAATTATAATAATATTAGCGGGTTCTCTATACACAACGGAAGCATAGGCATACTGTTGAACGGCACAGACGGAAACCGGATAAGCCAGTGCAACTTAACACGTAACGGGTTCGCAGGGCTCGCACTGAACAGGAGTGAAAACAACATCGTTGAAAATAATTACTGCAATGATAATGAGTGGGGAATAAGAATTAACGATTCATCAAGAAATGTACTTATGAACAATACCTGCAGTTCTAATGGGAGGGACGGGATTAACCTCACCTTTTCGAACAATCACGTATTGTCCAACAACACGTGTCGTTCCAATGATGAAAACGGGATATTCATCGGCAATTCGGACTGGAACACGATAAACAACAGCGATCTTCAATACAATGCCTGGGTGAGAGCAGCAGCCGGTGTAAAATTCTTTCGCTCGAACAATAATTCAGTGAAGGAATGTCAACTGAGCAACAATGGTCGTCAGGATTTTTTCAATTCTCGTGGCGAAGGTTTTCATGCGTCCGAATCTGATGACAACTTGATAAAAAATAACAATATATCGGCCAACTGGAGATTTGGATTGAATATAGACAGGGGAAGTATGAGAAATCGGGTCAGTTATAATCTGGCAACCTCCAACACGCAGGGTGTTGCACTACTGCTCATGCCAGGATGCATGGATAATATAATTGACAATAATACTGGTCTGAAGAATTTTCAGGGAATATATGTATGGGGAGGTACCAGAAACGTAATTGAGAACAATTCCATGAATACATCAGTGAATTTCGGTCTGATACTGTATATCGACGCAGCTCAGAATCTGGTGAAGCAAAATAATTTTAGTCTGAATCCAAGCGGTGGCCTGCTTATTTTCGATGCTACCAATAATCAACTTTGGAACAACAGCTGTTTTTCCAACTCAGTAGGTATACAGTTATGGGACGATTCAGACAACAATGTAATTACGGAAAATCTTTTGATGAACAATACAGTGAGCGGCATCATGATACTGGCCGCAGCCTGCCAAAACAATTTGATCTATCATAATACCATGATAAAGAACAACGGGACCGGTGGGATACAGGGACATGATTGGGGACAGAACAACGTTTGGGATGATGGTGCGGGTGCAGGGAATTTTTGGTCGGATTACTTAAATCAACGGTATAACGCCAGCCACGACGGTAACGTATGGAATATGACATACGAGATGGGAGGAAAGGGTGGTGGAAACGACCGATTTTCTCTTGCGGCACTTCCGGACCCGGCTATCGATACTGAAAATCCGATATTTATGGAGGACAATACAACTCTGAAGGCAACTACAGGTGACATGTTCAATTTAAGCATAAATGTCTCCGATGATGTGGGTTTTAGAAAAGTCAGCGGCTTTTATTCTTACAGCGATAACGAGAAACTGAATCTGGCTTATATGAAATTTTACGCCAACGATAACTGGTATCGAAATATTCAGATGCGTGAAAATGCCACGGGTTTCAGCTATTATTTCGAAATAGAGGATTATATGGGAAATTCCATTACAACAGGTGAAAAGGACGTCATAATAATAGATAACGATCCGCCCGAGCTTAGAAACGATACAACTCACAATGCAGCCACCACCGGCGACAGTTTCACATTCAATGCAAAGATCACGGACAACATTGGGATGGATTTTGTCAATGTCACATATACATACGACCATAACACCGAATACAACTTCTCAATGACCGAGGGATTAGATGATACCTGGAGCAGGACTATAACGGTTGAGGAAGGAGTCGAGAACCTGGATTATTATTTCTTTTATGGGGACGTCTCCGACAACACCAATAATTCACAGTTGGAGAGAGTCATTGTACGAGATAACGACCTCCCATTCATTCTAAAAGACAATACGGGATCCCTGCCAACCACCGGTGATCCATTCGCATTCGCCGGTAATTTTTCGGACAATATCGAAGTGTCGGAAGTATATGTCAATTACTCCATCAACGGAATTGAATTCCTGCCAAGATCCCTTGTAAACGATGAAGACCAAAGATGGACCATTACAATAATAATACCCACAAATGGAACTAATCTAAGCTACCATTTTCACTTCATGGATAACGATGGAAATGCCGTGACCACGCTTGAAAGTTCATTGGAAATTGTGGATAATGACCTTCCCGATTTTATGACTGACGGCACCTCTGAAGAGGCTACCACAGGGGACGAGCTGATATTCCAGACCTTCGTCACGGACAATATTGGAATCTCAATTGTCAAGGTAGTATATACTTATGGTATAAGCGATACAAAAAATGAAAGTATGACCAACGAAGGGAGAGGCACTCCAGAGATGTTCTCAAAGACGGTCACGGTGGACCCAGGAGCCATACTCGTTGATTACCATTTCTACATGGAAGATGAAAGTGGAAATTGGAATGTCACAGACACGATAGTACTCTTCGTTTCCGACAATGATCGACCTGTTGCAGATGCCGGTGATGATAGATGGATTGACCAGCTCACGAAAGTTACCTTCGACGGGAGTGGGTCTTATGACAATATAGAGTTGGATGAGTATGAATGGTCTTTCGGCTATGACGGGAAAAAAACATATATTTACGGGGATGACGCTAAGTTCACATTCATAACTGCAGGGATTTATGAGGTAACTCTGAATGTTACGGATACGTCCGGAAACTGGAAAAATGACACTATGACCGTCACAGTAAACGACACGACCAAACCCTCCGCAATGGCCGGGAACGACCATTACGGACCTATCGGTACCGAGATCAAATTCAACGCCAGCTCAAGTACGGATAACGTTGGAATAGTGGAATACGGCTGGGGTTTCAAGTATAACGACAGCCAGATAAATTTCACAGGAGAGGTAGGCTATTTCACCTTTCTGATCCCCGGTCGCTACGAGGTTCTACTTGTGGTCAAGGATGGCATGGGTAACTGGAACACCGATACGGTTGCCGTGGAGATAATTGACGATACACCTCCGGTGGCAGATGCAGGTCCCGATCAGACTGTGGCAAAAGGGACCACTGTCAGATTCAACGGAACGGGGTCCACAGATAATGCGCGTATAGAAAATTACACCTGGAGTTTTGAATACAACGACACAAAGTGGGAATTGTACGGCATCTCACCAGAATTCCGTTTCGATATTCCGGACAGTTACTCCATCAAACTCAGGGTTACAGATGCAGGCGGTAACAGTAAATCCGATACCATGGAGCTTATCGTGGAAAAAGGAGCAGGGGGGGATGATACCGAGGAACCGGATGACGATCTCGATCCCACCGATACCGATGGAGGCGTACAGGGTGTGGATTTCAATTTGATATTGATCATAGCCGGGATAATCGTGGTATTGGTCGTGATCTTCATCATTGTGTTTCTGGTTATCAGGAAAAGGAAGGGGCAGAAAGGAGAGGAGAAAGACGAACCGCTTATCGATAAGGAAAGGATAGACATCCCGGAGGGAACCGGCACGGCCCCTGCTGGAGACACAGCCCCGGAAGCACCCGCTGTATCTTCGATACCACTGAGAGAAGATGGGGCACCAGCACCAGTGGAATGCCCGATTTGCACCGGCTGCGGGCAGCCGTCAAAGTACTACCAGGAGTACAATTGCTACTGGTGTCTGGGCTGTCAGGCATACGTTTATGGAGAGGATTCATCAGAGTATGCAGAGGATGATAGTTCTCTACTGGAGCCACAACAGCTTCCATCGCCTGAAGAGCACGATGAACTTCCGATCACCTCAATGGACGGGGGAAAAGAAACTACAAAAGCTCTCCCAGAAGCCCCGTTGGATAAGGTATTCGATCTAGGCTTGGACGAAAGTGTAAAAGCCGAAAAGGAGACCGTAATCCCGGTGACAGCGGTAGATGCGTCTGGGACTGCGGAAATCGAAACCGTGAAAGAGCCGGGGGGAGAAAGTGCTGAAAGCGAAGCCGAAAAGAGGAAAGAAGACGAAGAAACCCCCGAAAAGAGTGACAAATCCACTCAATCCGAGAAGACCGTAGCAGAGGACGGGACTTCAGACTCCGAGCCACCTGGTACGGAAAAACCTAAGGAACTTGTCACGGAGGGTACTGAGATAAAGGTGGAGAGCGTGTCCGTAGACGATGAGAAATCCTTAGAGGCGGTGGAAAAAACAGTTCAACCCGAGAAAGCAGCAGCCGGGGAAGTAGATAATGTCACCACGGCAAGTGATAACGGTGATACGGAAAGCGAGAAGAAGGAAGTTACGGCAAAGGATGAGTCCATTGAGGAAGAAAAAGATGGTCAAAACACGGAAACGGATAATCCCGAAGAAGATAAATCCTCTGAGGTTAAAGAAGAAGCTGTCACGAAAGCAACAGCCTCGGATGAAAATGAAACCGACGGAACCGACGCCGAAGGCGACAAGAGAGAACAAGAAGAACTCGATTCCATGCTGGACGACCTGTTGGTGGGTCTCTAACAATTTGCTTCAGATATTGCGATTATTATATATAATAACAACAAAAAGACCGATACCATTATAAGTGTTTATTGGTAATGGACCGAACGACATTCATATCTGTGGAAAAAAAAACATCTATATTTATGTAGCGTTTCAGTCCAGAGAACTTGATAAATTAATGAAAATTATATCCGGGTGAAAATTATGGCTCCGTGTCCTATATGCAAGAACGAAACTACTTTTTACGAGCAATATGGCCAATGGTACTGTTTTACTTGTAATGCGTACCAGTCACAGATCGAAGAAGCAATGAAAGTGCATCAACAGCAGACACCCGCACCAGCGGCTCAGACTCAAGCTCCTGCGGCTTCTGTCAGCGATCAGGAGAAATGTCCGAACTGCGGCCATGATATTAAACCCGGTTGGTTCATATGCCCCGGTTGCCAGGCAATGATCGAACCGAAGGGCAAAGAGGGACAGGAAGCTGCAGCGGGAACGCAGCAGCAAGTACCAGCACCTCAGCAACAGGCTGCCGTTCAGCAACAGGCAACGGCAATACCTCAGCAACAGGCTGCCGTTCAGCAACAGGCAACGGCAATACCTCAGCAACAGGCTGCCGTTCAGCAACAGGCAACGGCAATACCTCAGCAACAAGTCCCTGCAGTCCAGCAACAACAGGTGCCAATGCCTCAACAACAAACACCAGTACCTGCAGCTAAGAGCGGGACCGCGAAAGACCACGACCACTGGCTTCTTACCGGAATGAAATATATTAAACGGAAGGATTACAAAAAGTCGCTTAAGGCTTTTGGAAAGGCATCGAAAATGGATCCAACTAGCCATAATGCTTGGTATCAAAAGAGCGTCGTCTATAATCTGATGGGACAATCGGGCAAGGCAAAAAAGTGTCTTGGCAAGGTTGTAAAGTTGAATAAGGGACTAAACGTTTATTTGAAAAAATATGCTGCCAGAATTCAAAGGAAGAAAAGCAGCGCAACCGCTTTCAGCCCGCCGACTCCTTCGGGGGAAATGCCGCCCCCGGCTGATCCCGAACCCCCCGGGTTACCGGATCCCGTACCCGCAGCCCCAATGCCATATCAAGCCCAGCCATATCCAGCGGCCCCAATTCCTGCTCAACCGCAAGAACCAGTGGTTCCTGTACCCCCAGCTGCGGTAAGTTCACCACAATCATATCCGGTACAAGCTCAAGCAGCTCCACCGGTCCAGGAACCGATCGTCCAGCAGTCAGCTGTGACACAGGTTCCACCGGTCCAGACCCCCGCTCAAATTCATGCTCAACCGCAAGAACCAGTTACGGCTGCCCCACCTGCCCAAATGCAAGTACCCGTGACCGCGGCTCCAATTCCTACTCAACCACATGAACCGGCGGCAAAGGCACCCCCCACCGCACAAACAGCTCCAGTAGCCCCGACTGCTCCAGCCCAAACAGCTCCAGTAGCCCCGACTGCTCCAGCTCAAACAGCTCCCGCGGTCCAGGCTCAACCGGAGATTCCCATAGAACAATCCGCACCCACAGAAGAAGTGAAGGAAAAAACCGAGGTGGTGGCTCCCGCGGAACCTGAAAAAAACGAAACGGAACCGAAGGCTGATACAGGAACTAAAGCAAAAGGAAATGACCTTGATGATATGCTGGGAGAACTACTGGAAGGCCTTTGATTCATAAAAAATTACATCGGGTTCACTGCATTCATGACCTCGAGAGTAATAACAATGACCGCCACGGCTATCAGCATGTAACGGGGATCTATCTTCACAGCGGTTTCTTCCTCAGCGTCAAAATACCTGATAAGACCTGCAGCGGAATGGAAACCCTCGCCTTTTTTCCCCTTTTTAGGTGGTGCCATATTAGTCAATCTCCCAAATCAATGAATAATTCTATGGTGATTCGTATGCGAGACTGCATACATCAACAGGACAGGTAAATTCTCGGGGATATATATAAAACTTTATCGTTAAAAAAAAAAAAAAGAATCATACACCCCTTTCCATTGCTAAATAAGGGAATTCGGTCATTTCCTAATACCTTCAGAGGTCCGAACAAAACAAATTGTACCAGTATTGAGCTGTTATTTTCAACGACATTTTTATATCTACTGCCATTTATCTCCTATGTCATGAGATTGGTATTCTTGGGTACGGGAGGTGCGTGGCCCACAAAAAAAAGGAATGTGTCCTCTACGGCCTTGATCTTCCGTGACAAGGTTATTCTGGTGGATTGCGGAGAGGGGACACAACGCCAGATACATTGGTCGAACTTCTCTTTCATGAAGATCAGCCACGTTCTTATAACCCATTTCCATACTGACCATTTTTTAGGTCTCTTTGGTTTAATAGAGAGCATGTACCTTAACGAACGCGAAAAACCCCTGGAGATAATCGGACCCCTGGGCCTTTCCCGGCTCATAGATAGTCTGGTAACATTGGGTATGATCAAAAACGCCTTCCCAATAAGGGTCACCGAAATGGATGACGGGGGAATTCTCGATATTGAGGGCGCTTCCGTGACGGCTTTTGTGAACAGTCATGGTGTCAGAAGTCTCGGTTACGTAATTCGGGAGAACAATCGAAAAGGAAAGTTCAACCGCGACAAGGCAAAAGAGCTCGGGATACCTGAAGGCCCCCTGTTTGGAAAACTTCAGCGGGGCGATGATATCACCATTGAGGAAAAGGTCATCGTACCGGAAATGGTAATGGGTCCCCCCCGGCCTGGTCGAAGACTGGTTTTTTCCGGGGACACTCATCTCTGCCCAGAGCTCGTAAAGCAGGCCGCGGACGCAGACGTTCTGGTACATGAGTCCACCTATGGGGAGGATATGAGTGAGAAGGCCAAAGAGTACAAACATTCCACTGCGAAACTAGCCGCGGAGGCAGCAAGAGACGCCGGTGCAAGATACCTGATCCTGACCCACATCTCTCCCAGATATGACGATACCGCGCAGTTGATAATGGAAGCAAAAAAAGTTTTCGAAAATACGATTATTGCCGAAGACTTGACGGAAGTGATGGTCCCGTACCGGGACAGCGGGAACGAAATAACAATAATCGCTCCCACCGGATACGATTGATCCAAATATTCTCATCATAGTGGGAACCTCTCCGTGCAATGCGGACAGGACGGAGGAGTTACTGGTAGATCAAGTTCCTTGCCGCAATAAGGACAGTAGGAGAATGGTTTGGGTGTTTTTGGCTCGATTCGATAGGTATGGAATTTTTGATGAGCACGATCAACTTTCGCTGTTAGGCGATCGACCTCTTCATTAAGCAATAAAACGCTTTTGGACGACAAGCTGCCCGCGCACTGGGGAAATGAGTAGTTCAACTTTATTACGGTTTGATTGTTCAGGTAGGAAAAATTTACTATCAGGATGTATGTGGTGTTGATATCGTGAACTGCGAAGAAACTCCCCTTTTTTCTGAATTCAATTTTCTCTGGAAACTCATTTCTCACCACGGCATACCTGTTGCTTGCGAAAAACTTTTCTATGACAGCAAACAACGGTTCGATTTCCACGATGGAAGTGATAACGCGCTTATAATCGGACATAATAAAGTCCCTTCAACACTGATTTCAAGAGTATTCCAAAGTATTTTGTTAACATATTAATCTTTTTTAGTAATTCATCATCCGAAATAATCCTCAACATAAACCTTGCCAAGGATCCCATCTGAAAGGTTGTTGGCCTCGAATATGACCACCTTACTTGAGGATGCCTTTAGCACCTTTGCTATCTTAGGGAAATCGATCTTACCTTTTCCAGGAATAAGATGAGAATCCTCAGTTCCATGATTGTCATGAGCGTGAATGTTGCTAATCAATTGGGGATTCGCCAGGAACTTCTCCTGCTGAGCTGATATAAAACCATGACCGATATCATAGCAAATACCCCATTCCTTCTCGTCGAATCCTTTGGAAAGAAAATTTAGTTCCTCGAGAGTGTGACCCAACATCCATTTTCCATAGGGGAGGTTCTCAAGATTCATGTGCACATCACAGTCGACCACCCTTGCATAAATCTCCTCCATGGACCGTCGGGCAACATTCAGAGCCCATTTTCGATCCCGCCACGTAATTGACGAGAGAGATCCGGTATGAAGGGTAACGGATTCAATCCCCAATTTAGCCGCTGAATCAATTGACGCAAGTACGCGGTCCATTGCGAGTTGTCTCGCCTCTTTGATCACCGAGGCAAGATTGATATCGGAGAAGGGGAGATGAAGCTGTAATTCCAGATCGTATGAATCCTTCAGATCGGAAACGCGGTCCTCTATTTCCGGCAGATAATGTTCATGCTCGCCGATCAGTTCCCATACTTCAAAATGTGGAGCGATCAGTTCGATCATATCCTCGAATGGCGTAATACAAAATGAAGGAGAAGATATACCTATTTTCATGACTCTCCGTATGGGTCTGGATATTATTAATTGTTTGGATTTTTTTTATAAGCGACAAATGTTCGCTATAACCTCTGACAAATGTTCCTTATGGCCACTGACAAATGTTCCTTATGGCTACCAAATGTTCGCTATAACCTCTGACAAATGTTCCCTATAGCCACTGACAAATGTTCCTTATGGCCACTGACAAATGTTCCTTATGGCCACTGACAAATGTTCCTTATGGCCACCAAATGTTCCTTATGGCCACCAAATGTTCGTTATAACCTCTGACAAATGTTCCCTATAGCCACTGACAAATGTTCCTTATGGCCACTGACAAATGTTCGCTATAACCTCTGACAAATGTTCGCTATAACTTCTGACAAATGTTCGCTATAACCACTGACAAATGTTCGCTATAACCACTGACAAAT
>CAYFHS010000014.1:56231-111255 GCA_964342815.1 uncultured archaeon
CTGACAAATGTTCGCTATAACCACTGACAAATGTTCGCTATAACCACTGACAAATTTTCCATATTACTAGGTGAACATTCTTATTACAAAAGATTATATGAAGGAATGACCTAAAGGATTCCTCTCCCCTCGACAAAAGATAAATCATTAATTAAAAAAATTAATCTAATAACAGATAGTTACTCCAACTACTATTGGATTCTTCAAGAAAGGCGATATCATGGATTCAACATTGAGATTGATCATAGTATTTACAGGAATGGGACTTGCAGTTCTTACCTTTACAATAATTAATTACTATCAGGTAAAGACCATCGAGCAGAACATCAAATCAATTATAATATATCAGGCGAAACTGTTGCCCATCATCGTTTGTTTCTCCATGGTGGTGGCAATCAGTTTCAACCTGGGTATGAGAGCCTTCGCGAACAGGATCTGGGTGCCGTTCCTACTGTATCTAACCTTTGAAGTTGTGTTTGCAGCCCTAATGGCTTATGTCTTTTTCAAGGAAGTACCATCCAAGGGAACGTTAGTAGGATCCATCATGTGTGTTACGGGAGCGGTATTGGCAATAGTCTGGAAGTAAAGTCCGTCATCCCGGTCATAGTTTTTGCCCTAGATTCTCGGTCCCTGCTAAAAAAAAGTGTTCATAAATGTGACTGGCATAAAAAAGAATAAATAATCGTAAGTTCAACAAGAAAACATAATGTACAAGGCCAATATCGATAGTTTAGGACATTAATATTAACAAAATCGAGGAACTTAAATGGTTTTAGATCGGTCGGAGATGAGGAATTGCCCGGAATGTGATGTTCAGCTAAAGGTAAAAAACCTCCCGCGTCATTTTAAAAGAATTCACGGGATCGAGATCGGAAACAGCACGGTGGATATAGAACGTGCCCTGAAAAGAAAAAACAATGGGACACTGTCCAAGTTCAGAAGCAGTCCAAGGATCCAAATCGCATTTTCAATTATCGTTGTCTTAATTCTGAGTCTATCGATCTATTATGGAATGATATATGAGGGGTCATTTTCCGATTATGGTTTCCAACGTGCAAACATCTTTCCTATTATTCTGGACGATGATGGGATGGAGGAGCACCACAAACAGGTTAAGATCCCGGTAAGCTACATAAGTCATAAAGCCAAATTCTACTACTATGATTCGAATGGCACCAAAATCCGGGTATTTGCAGTACTGGGATCCGATGAAAAACCGAGAGTTGCATTTGATGCAAGCGAAAATTCTTATCAGGAAAAAAAGGGATTCCGCCAGGATGGGGATAAAATGGTGGATAATGCCGGAAATATGGAGTTTGATATCGACACGATCGGTAGTCTGACTTTAGATAACAAGTTCGCACCTGCACTTTTAACATGGGATTACTGCTGTGAGAAAAAAAATGTTGCCATCAACATCACCGATCTGAATACCCAAAGAGATCTGTTCAAATGATCCAATAAATGGGATTGGCTGTACATAATGAAATGTATAAATTGGGCTCAACTAAGGAAATTCAGAAAAAAGTGTAAAATTTTTTGTCAAAAAAATAACTATTTTGCCTGTTTCTTCTCCTTTAAATGCTTGGCATATCGTAGTAGATCCTTATGGCAATCCGGACATGAAGTAAGCAGTCCGGTTTTTAGCCCGGTAATATGCTTCGGCATGGCTATCTGAGAACCACAGATATCACAAATGAAACCAAACGCCATGAGAAAATTCCTCCATAAGAGATAAGAATTAATATCCCAAACTCCTATTTATCCTGAAACTGTCCCCGTTCTTTATAAATGTTGGGCATAGATTTCAATACTTTCCCAGTTTTTTCTTCAAGAAAAATCCAGTGCCGGCATGGATAATGGCAAACTGCTTAAACCCTATTCAACAGGTGGTGGTGGGCTCAGTTCGATGCTGTTATCGCAAATGGGGCATTGAAGCTCGAAGGTATTATGAGGTTCGTATACAATCACGGGGTATTCACAATTTGAACAAACCTTTTCATCAGGAGAATATGACGAAAAAACCTCTTCTTTTATGTCATCCGCTTTTTGTATTGCATCATTCATCAGATTAAGCGCGTCTATGAACTTGTCCTCGTCCATAAGCCTCCGGGCATTCTTGTCTATCTTTTCGATATCGTCGATTTTCACTCCTGCCGCGGAATATTCTTTCAGTACCCCTGACATTGAATTTATAGCACTGCTGGTTATGAACTTCTGTTCCAGATGGTGCGCATCTTTCGCAACCTTCGAAATCAGTTTATCCGCGCTGGTATAATCCTTCTTCTTGTAAGTGGATTCGTATTCTGCAAATCTCTTCTCCAACTCGGTCGTATCCAATACCGTGTTTCTCAATTCGATCATCTTAGGCAGGAGAATCGTATTCGTCATATTACATTTAAGCTTGAAATATTCCTTTTCATCCATTCCTGCGGCCTTGTTGCTTTCGAGAGCGGTATTCCACGCCCTTAATACTTCATCGTTCTCCAACATCTTCTGTGATTTGGCCAGCAGCTCATTGGCATTTTTAATTTTACTTTCCTCCGCTTTCGATTTCTTGATGAAGCTATTGGCATATTTGATGGCTCCCTTGGTCTTCTTACGAAGGAATTTGAGCCTGCTCTCCTCCAGATCCTTCTCAAGCTGTCCCGCAACTGAGATAGCCTCCTCTGCCTTGCCAGCTTTCAATGCTTTGTTTCCTTTCTGAAGTTGTTTCTTGTGGGTACCTATGGCGATTCCCCACTTGTTGTAAGCGTTGATGATCTTTTCCGAGAACTCCAGGATTATCTCCGCTCGGTGGATCGATATCTTTTTCTCTTCTTCCTTCAACATACCTATTATAGGTTCCGCCTTTTCCTTCACCAGATAGAATTTCTTTTCCGTGAACAACTTGTAGGCGATCTTCAACTGCCGGTCTGCCTCAAAAATATCAACGTTTTTCTCCCGAGCTTCATCTATTGCCGCCTTCGATTCCTCGATTATCCTCTTCGCCGGTCCGATTATTTCATTTGTGAATATTCGAGTTGCCTCGTTCTTTACTTCTTGGGTAACTTTCTCCAGCTCGCCGTACTTTTTATCCTTAAGGAGAGCAGGGGCTTTTTTCAATTTTTCCACAAGTGATTTAACATCCCATTTCTGTCCACGTATCTTCTGTACCGCTTTCATGGCTTCCGGGATCAATTTTTTGTACTCGGTGCTTGCTTTTTCTTCCTTTTCAATAGTAGTTTTTTTGATGATTTCCATAATTTGCCGGACAAATGAGGTGACCTCTTCATACCTTTTGTTCTCCAGAGCGAATTTGGCCTGACGCATCAGGTTCTCCGGCATGAGAGTATTCATACCTCCCGCCTTCGCTCTCGATATTGCTCTTGTAGCCTCCCCAATGCTCTTTTCCAGCTTTGGTACAATGGATTTGTCACGGCTTTTCTGTATCTGTGGTCCCAACCTCTTCACGATCCGGATTGATACCATGTAATCTCCAGTATCGTAGGCTTCCTGCGCCTTAGCGAATTGTTCCTCGATACGGGTCGTATCCATGCTTCCAGCCAAGTCTGAGATTTCTTTTCTTATCTTTTCGATCAGGTCTTCCGCTTTCTTCCGGTGGCCCTCTTTTTTCAGTTCTTCCGCGATGTTCGCCACCTTAATTGCAAGCTCCTCCGCCTTTCCGAAATCCTTATCTTCAAAGACGTCCTTAGCCTGCTGGAACAATTCTTCAACCTCATTTGTATCGGCATCGGTCTTCCGCAGATCGGCTAATATGAACTGGGCTCTAGATATAGCTTGTATCGCATCCTCGTCGGTTCGTTCACCTTCCCATTTATCGATGGATGTCTTTATCTGCACGGCATAAAAAATAACATCATCATAATCCTCGTAATCCAGAGCATCCTTTGCCTTCAATAATGCCATGGCGGTACCTGGGACCGATTTTCCCGTTTTCTCCATTTCATTTACCATGGATTCAGCATGAGCATAAATGGATTCAGCCTGCTTATAGAGGTATTGCTCTTTCAACTGGTCCAGGGATTTTTCCGATTTTTTATAAAGCTGGATGGCTCCATCATAAGACTCTGAATTGTACTCCCTTTCAGCTTTACGAATCAGGGTTTCGGCTTCATGAACCAATAGGAGTCCCACTCCCTTTATCTCGCCGAATATACGGACCCCATCCATAATAGTGTTGATCCGATTCCGGATCTCATCACATTTCTTCTTTTTCCTCTCAATGGGTGATAAAAGAAGATCGACGGCCAAATTGGCCAATTCCAGGCTTTTCTGGCATTGTTTGGCCCTGAGAGCTTTCCTTGCTTCCTTAATAAGTTCGTCAGACCTCGTTACATCAACACCCTCGTCCCTTGCCTTCTTGATCCGGGGCCACGCTGTCTTGAGGGAATCTGCTGCCTTTTCATAAACCTTCTTCAATTCATGGGTTTTATGAATACACTCCTTCACATAATCCTCTGCTGAGGAATAATCTTTAATATCAATGGCAAGTTTGACTTTTTTTAAGAGGATTTCTGCAGGTGCCGTGTCAATAGAATTCTTCAGTTCTTCGATCTCGTGCTTCACTTTTTCATATAGCGTTATGGCTTTTGGCTGCTCGGTATCCCTGGCCCCGATGGATGGTTTTGCGAGAGATAACATCGAAGAACCCATACGAGACGCACAATTTGGACAGTAAGGCATTTTTCCTTCTGTAGGCTTTCCACATGATTGACAAAATCCCATAGCTCTCACTGGTTAAGCCAAATAGTAGTTCTTATTTAAGTACCTTTTGTCAATATAGAATCCGAGACATATATTTTATACCATTCGGTCTATAGGATTAAGCGAAATATCCTACTGAAGGACCCCGTTATTTTTTTCTATGGGTAAATTCTAAATACAATCTACCCAATTATCTATCCGGTGTTGAGAAGTGTTCCACAGCATTATAAATGGGAAGGAGGGGGCTATGGGGTGGTGGATAGTTTCTATGATTTTTTTATCAATTCTATCTTCTGGTTGTACATGGTTCGGAGGAGAAGGAGAAGAACGGATTCCCACCGCAGTACTTAAATCCGAAGGGAAAAATCCAGCGGGTTATTACTTGGTCAGGGTAGACCGGATCAACTATCCTATAAGGGTAAGAAATGTTGAAATTTCCTTTCTGGACAGGAACGATACGAAAGTTGTTTTTTCCGCCGGCAGGAACACAACCGGAATCACACTAGATCAGATATATTTTGCGGACCATTCCGGTGTCGACCATCGTTATCAAGTGATCTATTATGATATAGACAACGATCTGCGTCTTGCCGGTACAGAGGCAAATCATACGAAGGATTATTTTATCATTTACCCTAGACTTGGACTTATGAACTCGGGAAACAGCGAAAGTTGGCTTGCTAATCTGACACTGGTATTGTACTGGAGGGATGACTCCTACGTTGAGAAGAACAGGAACAACACCGAAGAATTGATAATCGGAAAGACATTGATAGATTCAAATAACACAATGGAGAAAAATATCATTGACCTGGAAAATAAAACAAATGAATCCGACACTGACGTTAATTCTCTTCTGATTATCGTTTTTATAATTGCTTTTCTTTGTATTGTCTTAATATTTACATTCTTGTTCAGAAAATCTGGAAAGTCCAGCGAAAATGATAATATAGAAATACCAAATAAAAACGAGAAAACGGCTCCAAATATGGACGAATAAGTGCTTTTCACCCCTACGGAAAAGGTAGTTTTAAGGCCTGTTATCTAAAGGGGACCCGTCCTCGCAGTTGATCAAATCGTTGTCGAGGTATAAATTGAAGATGGTCATGGGTGGAAAAAAACTGAAATCATTGGCGGGGAACATCATCAAACATAGTCTAGGCTGGTGGGGAAATAATTGTCTAAATTCATTTTGAAAATCTATCGTGTGAGAAGGGGTTTCCACCGATTTAATAAAAATTTAAATAAATGTATATATCTGGAGAAGTATTACATAAAAACTAAGGGTGAATTACATGCTAGAATCAAGTCACTATATGGAGGAAAGTGACGTCTCAACCGCATATTTTCTCATGCCTGACGTATCCTTTAAGAGCTTGCACGAAGAGCTTGAGATCATAATGGGTGAGGATAAGACAGCAGACCTGTTATATAGGCTTGGATACCGATGCGGAGAAGGGGCTGCGAGGGATACAGCAGTGGACAGCCAGGACTTTGATACAATTGAGAAATTCGTTGATGAGCTACCAGAACACTGGATACATATCGGTCTTTCCAGCATAGAGTTCCTTAGAGGTGATCTTGAAGATTTCTATGTATCTCTTTGGGATACCTTAGAAGCAAAGGTGATGCGTCCAACAAAAACACCTTCATGCCAATTCACTAGGGGTTTTCTCGAAGGTGTGATAAGCGTTCTTTTCGATAAGAAATACACAGCTATAGAGAAAAAATGCATTGCCGTTGGAGACGAGCATTGCGAATTTCATGTTAAAGTGGATACCGGCGCACTGACACCGGATAACGAGGAGATGGTAAAGACCAGCCAGAGATACGAATTAATGAAGGGAATGGCCTACATGGTAAAATATGAGGACGTTGAAGTACCTTTCAGGTTGTTCAAGGACATGGTGACCCATGGTCATCAGGGGCTTATTATCACCCGTCTATTCCCCCAGATGATCAGGGATTCTTACGATCTCAAGAAAAGTTCGATCATATGGCTTTCCAGGGATACCGTAAAAGAAATCGCAACAATTCAACCGGGACAGCTGGGCCTCCTTCACCACAAGATACACGAATTCCTGAAAAAGAGTGAAAAGGGCGTGGTGCTATTGGACGGTGTGGAATACCTAATTACTCAGAACAGCTTTTCCTCTGTTTTGAAGGTTATCCAATTGATAACAGGTAAAGTTGCTCTGTTCGGCGCCAATCTCGTCGTTCCACTGAATCCGAACGCCTTCGAGAAAAAGGATTTTTCCCTGTTTTCACGAGAGTTCAGAACCTTTAGTCACCCCGATTTCGAAAAAGCAAAGATTGAATCCATACCCACCGTGAGAAAGGAAGAAACTCCAAAGAAAAAGGACACGGGCGGCCTTAGCATGTTTTCGAAGATGCTCAGATAATTCCCCATCCATCACAAAGAAATAGTTAAATCATCAACAAAGGGTTAAACTTAAATTGAAAAAAAGTATTCACCTTAGAACCGATCGAGTTGGATTTGGTTAATAACCGAGGATATTTCATGGAACACAAGATAATCAAGAGGAAGATTTGTCTTCTGGGATCTCCTTCCGTGGGGAAAACAAGTCTTATCAGAAAATTCGTTTTCGACTCGTTCTCGGACAAGTATATATCAACAGTTGGCACCAAGGTTACAAAAAAAGATATCGAGCTCGTGATAGCAAAGAGCAATCTGAAGATCACACTTTCTTTGATGATATGGGATGTTCTCGGCCAGACGGGATACAAATCTCTCCATGCAATGTTCTACCGCGGCGCCTCCGCGGCAATGATTGTATGTGACCTTACCAAAAAGCCAACCTTCGACGGTCTCGATGAATGGGTCGAATCACTTTTCAAAGTGACAAAACCAATTCCGGTGATATTTTTAGCAAATAAAGCCGATCTTACAGATAATTACGCTTTCCAACCTGAAGATATAAACGAACTCTCACAAAAGATTAATACAATATATTATCCTACCTCAGCTAAGACCGGTCTGAACGTACAGACCGCTTTTAATAGATTATCCAAAATTTTAATCAGAGACTTTCTTAAAAAGGCTTAAGTACTTATCGAGTGAAAGTGACCCATACTGGTCCCCGACGCAATATCGGAGATATTGCTAGGGGTGCGTAGCAATCACTATTGCAAGCATTAGCAGAACTCGTTCTGCAATATCGGAGAAACTTGTTTCTCCACCACCTGTCGGTACGCAAGTACCGAAGGAGCAGGAGCATACTAATGCTCTGGAGCCCGTAGATTTCATCTTGAAATTGAGGGATTAGGGCAATCTCTGATTGTCCAGAGTGAAACGGACTCACCATTCAGGACAAGAAATGATCGATCAAGTTAAATTTAGCTGGGTCTTTGCTTAGGTGCTCTTGGAGGGAAACGATATGAGTGACGAAGAGAGAAAGGGATCCGAGGTTGACAACATACTTGCAGAGGTGGAGGAGGATGTTTTCAGGAATGAGAGAATGATCAAGCTCTCCATAGCATTGGAATATATGATCCAGCTCGTTGAACCGAAATATAAAGAAGCTTTCATAAGAGCAGAGAGGAATGCCAGATCCGTGGAGGAGATGAACCGGATACTGGAACTGGCAAGGAAGCATATTGGGCAGCGAACAGCCATAACCATACTCGGCATTTGAATCTTTTTTTCTTTAACATGTAAATGATTCCCACATCTATGGGTCGTTTATTTCGATCTCAAGGGACCCCTACCGCTTCTCAATTCTTTTCTGTAATCCAAGGGAGGTATTGACATATGCAGATCGGAATCGTTGGAAAACCTAATGTAGGAAAATCAACCTTTTTTAATGGCGCTACTCTCGCCAGCGTAGAGATAGCAAACTACCCATTTACCACGATCGAAGCGAACAAAGGGATCGCTTACCTCAGGACCAAATGTCCCCACATAGAGTTCAAAACCGACTGCACACCCAATAATTCCAAGTGTATTGAGGGCATAAGATACGTTCCGATAGAAATGATCGATGTGGCAGGTCTCGTTCCTGGAGCCCATGAAGGAAAGGGCCTGGGCAACAAGTTCCTGGATGACCTGAGACAGGCCGACGCGCTCATTCATATAATCGATGCTTCGGGAAGCACCGATTCCGAAGGAAATCCTTGCCCTAAGGGAAGCCATGATCCGCTGGATGACGTAGAATTTCTTGAAAATGAGATCGACCTATGGTTCAAAAGCATTCTTTCGAAAAATTGGAGGCGTATATCGAAAAGAGGTCGCCTGGAGGGAACGAAACTGGAACTACTCATCCTGGAACAGGTAACAGGCTTGGGAATAACAAGGGAACAGGTACTCCATTCACTTCACAAGTGCAGTATCCAAGGAAACCCGGAGGACTGGAGTGAGAAGGAACTTTTAAGGCTGGCTGTCACACTTCGCAAGATCAGTAAACCATTCATCCTGGGAGCCAACAAATGCGATATTGCACCTACAGAGAACCTGGAGAAACTGACTGAGCTTAAAGATTACACAGTAATACCGGCCATGGCTGAGCTTGAATTGGCCCTTAATAATGCCACCTCTGCTGGTCTCCTGATATATAACAGAGGTGAGAGTGATTTTGAGGTTATTGATCCCAGCCGGTTGAACGAGAAGCAGAAGAAAGGATTGATGACCATAAGGAAGCACCTTCAAAAATGGAAACGGACCGGTGTTCAGAAATGCATCGAGGAAGCCGCCTACAATCTTCTTGACCTGATAGTCGTATTTCCTGTAGAGGACGAAAACAAGCTCACGGACCATGAAGGTAGGGTACTACCGGACGCTTATCTTATGAAAAAGGGGACTACCGCTCTTGATCTTGCTTTCAAGATCCATACCGATCTCGGGAAACACTTCATAAGGGCCATCGATGCAAGGACAAAACGGGTAGTGGGAAAGGATCACGTTTTGAAACATGGGGACGTGATAAGTATAGTTTCCGGAAAATAAATTGTGGTGATGTCATGCCCGAAACCGAAGTATACATGGAACTTCGAGAAGAACCAACCAAGATATCATCGAAAAAACTATCTGGCAAAACGGTAAAAATACTATCCGTTCTTATAATTACCTTGATCATTATCGCCGTTATTGGTTATTACGTGCTGTATCCCGGTAAAGATGAGACGAAGTCTGAGATAGAACTATATTTTTTTGGGATCAACACAAGATGGTCGACCCATTTCAAAAACTATATCGTCACCTTTGAAAACACCCCGTCAAGGGAGAACGTAGAGATCAGGATATCAGCAGGCAACGAATCGAGAATTATCCGTGGAGATGACTTGGCTCAGGTGAACGAACACCAGTTCCTTGTAGAACCTGACTTAATCCATGAGGCAGGGGAAACCGTAACAGTTGAAGTGTATGAGAAAGGGATGCTGATCGGGGAAAGAATGATAGTACCAACTATGACGGATTGGATGAAAACTGCGGCAGGGGGTGAGTATGATTACGATTTTTACAATCTTCGCGATAAAAGAACTTACGATGGTACTGAAAGAGAGATCCAGAAAATGCTTGGGACGTTAAATATCATTAATTCGCAGGGAAATATTATATCTGATTTTACCGGCAAGGGAACTTCGAGGATAAAACAGAGCACTAGTGATCCCGAGATGGAGTTCAATATTGACTACAGGATTGAGCTGGATCAATTCACATCATCCACAAGTAAAGCAAACGGAAAGACCTTTGTGGAACATATGACCATGAGCGGAAATGGTGACGGGGATTTCTATATCAACGCCGAAGGTGTCGGAGAACTCACTGCCGATTTGACCGTGGAGGAATATTATGTAGAAGCCCTGGAAAATAATCTTACGGATTCTTCCATGATTGCAAACGGGAATTTCCATGGTGACGTAACAGGGACGATTCAAATCGAGGATTTTACCACAGGAGAGGAGATCCACGATAATTATCTTGGCATCAATTATCCGTGTATAATCAATGAGGGCTCTATGAAAATAAAGATGAATCAGGGACCGGTCCCCGTGTTCATCTCTTCCCAGTATCGGATGTGGAACGTAAAAAGCTTTGATTTCCAATACAACACGATATATTATGTGACGAACTCAACAGTAAACAGCCAATCAGCGGGGGAGGATAGTGGGTACGTGGAGGACGCCCCGAAACCCGCCAACATTACAATCGATGACGTTACAGAGGTCCAGGGGCTTATCCCGAAGAATATTGATATTAACGATAGCTTCGTTCTATCTTCCCAATATGGTTATGAAGTAAGATATAGGGCAGTATCACCTGAAAAACCCGTTGAACTAATTACAGAGATTTCAGATGAGCGGGTTGCTCTTGAGGGAGAGGTGATAAAAGAAGGTTACGGAGACGATTTAATCCTTTTAAACTACGACGATCTGGTCGGCTCGATACCAATAGAAAGACACTATTCCTTCGGCTGGGGTGACGAGTTTATTTCGGTAAACATGACAAAAAAATAGTAATTGTAGTGTCGTCTAGATCTCAATATCGATCCCCAATTTGTCGGTGAGCTCCTTGTAACGGTTACGGATGGTAACCTCTGTAACTCCCGCCACATCCGCCACCTCTCTCTGTGTTCTCCTCTCGTTACACTTTATGGAGGATACGTATATGGCCGCTGCCGCCACTCCGGTGGGTCCTCTACCAGAGGTAAGTTCCTCTTTCTCGGCCCTTTTCAGAATCTCTATGGATTGGGCGTGTACTGCGCCGCTGAGCTTCAGCTCGGAACAAAACCTCGAAACGTAATCCTGAGGTGAAGTCGGGAGCAATCTAAGATTAAGCTCACGTGTCATGAAGCGGTATGTCCGCCCGATCTCCTTTCTGCCCACCCTTGATGTATTGGCAACTTCGTCCAGTGTGCGAGGCACGTTGGACTGCCTGCATGCAGCATACAGAGATGCCGCTACAACTCCTTCAATAGACCTGCCGCGGATTAGATTTTTGTTAACGGCTCTCCGATAGATCATTGCAGCGGTCTCCCGGACAGTTCGGGGCAGGTTCATACCGGAAGCCATACGATCCAACTCCGAGAGTGCAAAGGCGAGGTTGCGCTCCGTGGCGTTGGACACCCGAATCCTTCTCTGCCATTTTCTCAATCGATAGAGCTGTGCACGGTTCTTGGTGGGTATGGATTTTCCATAGGAATCCCTGTTCTTCCAGCCGATCTGTGTTGATAATCCCTTATCGTGTTTGGTGTATGTCATGGGGGCCCCGGTACGCGCTCTCTTTTCACCCTGTTCCGGGTCGAAAGCCCGCCATTCTGGCCCTTGATCAATAAATGTGCTGTCCAGCACGAGACCGCAATCTTCGCAAATTAGTTCACCCCTCTCGTAATCCCTTGCAAGATGTTTGCTGTTACATTCGGGACAACTTGTAATCTCTTCCACGTTCTGAGTTCTTCTTACCATAATAATCATCTCTCATCTGCTTTGGTTCCAGGGATTTATTTTATGTATAGGTCTCGACCCACCAGGCTGACGAGCCTTTCTTTATTCCCCGTAGGCTTCGCTTTCATATAGGGGGAATGCGTGGGACCGAATATCTTAATCACCCTGGCGATTTTTCGATTTCTCCTGTCAAATACACCCATCATCCGTTTTGGTGGACCAATATCATTTGAACATCTTAGGATCAGATAACCGTCCGTGGAGATATTCATCACTTTTACCGTTTTGGGAATGGGCATCACACCTGATATAACATTCATTCATTAGTATATTAATCGAATTGAACGCATCATGCACGGCATTCAAAGCACATATATGGAGGCAATTCTATATAAGATTTCCCCACAGATTTAAATAATTTATTCTTTTATCATAAATAGTTTTTGTTAAATGAAGTGAACAAATTTTCTGTTAATCCACAAATGATCATCAATCAAATTGTATTAAATTCGGCTTTTCATCGAATGTTAATGTTTTTTCAAAGAATTTTTTTTAAGGGTGAAATATTTATACATTCCTCGACCTAATAATAATCCATTAGAAAAAGGTGATAAAATCATACACTTAAACCAATTTACCGTAAAATCCATCCTATACTTCACGGCTTTGGGATTGATATTTTCACTTATATTTACCTTGGTGGCCGATCCAATAATGGAAACTAGAAAAACGGAGATAAAAAATTATACAAACGCGTTTCCAATTGAGGAACTGGAAACGGAAACGAGAATAATTATAACAGCAGAGACCTACCTTGAATTATATTCTCCTCCCAGAGCATATCACGAAGACCCCTATTATGTTTACGGAACGTTATACGAAAAAGGAGAGACACTGGATATCGGGGCTCGGTATTGTCCACTTCACATATACTGGGATGATGAGCCGGTGGGTGAAGAATTTTTCATCAGTACATCCGGGGAGACAGGAAATGAAGGATATTTCAGGGTACCCATTCCCGTCAACCAGACAGAGGGAACATACCCCATGTTCATCGAATTCCGCGGTCAGGTGATAATAAACAATACGAATGTTTATGAATATGATCCGACGAATGAAACGCTCGACCCGGAAAAGAATCCTGATTCAACAATGTTCAGATATCCGAGTAATTTCACAGTGGACGTGGAAGTTTTTTATCATTCTTTTATAGACGCTTCCATATCTACAAGCTGGATTACGGCGGGAGAATCATTCTGGATCAATGGTTCTCTCAACGTCTATGAGACCGGAGAACCCATCTTCAATGCCCGAATGAACATTACGATGGATTCAAAAAAAATAGGAGAAATCAGATCATCACCGTCGGGTGAGTTCAATGAAAAATTGCGATTAATGAACTCTACAGCCCCTGGCCCCCATAAGCTCAGGGTAGATTTCTGGCAGTTTCATTTCCAGGAAAATGCCCTCTATGGGAGTAGTTATACGACATTCGATGTTCATTTCGTACAATTGGTGGTGATGGACTTTTCCGTAACATCTCTCACCAGCGGTGAGAAAATCTATATAAACGGGACTCTCAGCGATCTTAGAGGTGAATCTCTCCAGGACCCCATCGAACCGGATAAAATATATTATCTGGAGGGAGAAATTGTAAACTGTACCGAAGGGGATTCATACGGCCTCGATAGCATTGAAGTGCTTAATGGAACATCTTATAATATCACTTCGGTCCTTCCAAAGAATTTCCGGGCTGGCCTTGCTAAAGTTATTCTCGCCTTTAACAAAGATAACCTGTACGGTGATAGCGAATCAACGAAAGAAGTAATGATTAGTACGATTCCTTCAATAGAAATAGATTCTTTTTCATTCAACAAGCCGATAGAGAACGTTTCAGGTAGAGTGACAGACAGCGGTGGCCGGGGATTATCAATTCCCTTAAAAGCGTATATTAACGGGACTGAAGCGGGATTTGGCTCATCAGACGAAAACGGAGATTTCAGGTTTGCGATATCCTTAACGGACGAAATTGGAATTGGATCTGTAAAAGTGCAAGTTGAGGCCATCTCAACATACAGGTCCCAGACTTCCCATGAAGAAATTGAGATCGAAGTATATTCCTCGGCCGTGTTACGCTGCGAACTTATGATCGATAAGAATAATATAAAAATAGATTACGCTAGACCGGGAGATGGAAAAGGATTGTTGAACATTACGTATATTGTCAGTAATGAAGGGAATGTGGTTTCTGAGCCGTGCCAGGTTTTCCTGCGTTCCTTACCTGAGCTTGAAAAATCCGTATTTCTCGATTCGATCCTTCCCGGTGATACGGTTGAAAAATATTTTCAATGGGCTGTAAAAGACAATATTACCATGGATTTCGTTGTTGACCCGGAGGGAATAGTATCGGAAATAGATGAAGGCAACAATATCATTTCGATTCGATTGGAACAGGACCTCTATGATCTTGACGGAGACGGTGATTACAATTATGTCGACGAAGATACGGACGGAGACGAATTCCTAAATGATAAAGAGATCGAAGCCGGAAGCGATCCGTACGATAAAGATTCGATACCAGCTGAAGTGCCTGATGGAAATACGGATAAGAATGAAGGTGAGAAAAGTCCGTGGTGGATCTACATTATTGGAATATTTGTGGTGATCGGAGTTATAGCCATAATAACGATGATTCTTAAAAGGAGCCATCAGAAATAGGAGGATTTATTGATCTTACTTTCAGTCAAATTCAAGTCCTGAAAAGATATATAATATAAATGCCAGTATATCGGATCAAATATGTTCCTATATAAGCTTTACTTTCACCCGCCCCCCTTAAAAAACCTTTTATAAGAACTCTGGAATATATGGTTCAGGTGAAATAAATGCCTAGAAAAAAGAAGAATATAGAAAAAGATGAAGAAATTATTGACGATAATATTGGTAACGAGGTTGGAGAGGGTGTGGATGACCTTAGCCTGCTTCCTGGTGTTGGACCAGCCACTGCCGAGAAATTAAGAGAAAGCGGTTTTACAGATTTAATGGCCATCGCTGTTACGTCTCCATCGAATCTCTCGGAGATGTGTTCAATTGGAGAGGGGACTGCGGCGAAGATCATAAGTTCGGCGCGGAAGTTGGCCGATGTAGGAAATTTCCTTACCGGCGTAGAAGTTATAGAACGGAGAAAAAGCGTGGAAAAATTGACAACGTCATCAAAAGCCTTAGACGAGCTTCTGGGTGGTGGTGTCGAGACCCAGGCAATTACCGAGGTTTACGGGGAGTTCGGCTGCGGTAAAACTCAGATCGCCCATCAATTAGCCGTGAATTGTACCACGGCCAAGGAAAAAAGCGGATTCGACAGTCACGTGGTGATCATTGATACCGAAAATACCTTCAGACCTGAGAGAATATCACAGATGGCCGAGGGCCATGGGATCGAACCCATAGAGGTCATGAAAAGAATTCATGTTGGTAGAGCCTACAATTCACACCACCAGATGCTGCTTGTTGACAAGGCTGGAGAACTAGCAAGGGAATTCCCGGTAAAACTTCTGATTGTGGATTCTCTCACCGCTCATTTCAGATCAGAGTATATGGGAAGAGGCGCATTGGCAGAGAGGCAGCAAAAACTCAACAAGCACATTCACGAACTGCAGAAGTTCTCAGACAAGTTCAACTGTGCGGTCCTTGTAACCAACCAAGTGATGTCCAGACCCGATGTTTTCTTCGGAGATCCGACAAAACCAATCGGGGGTCACATATTAGGTCATGCGTCCACATTCAGGATATATTTGAGAAAATCAAAAGGTGATAAAAGGATCGCAAGACTAGTTGATTCCCCCTGCCTACCTGAAGCCGAAGCGGTCATGACCATTGTCACCGATGGCATTCGGGATTGATTTTAATCAAGCTTTCTTTTTCAGGCTTATAAAATGTCTGATAAGTGACCGGTGGACCCTGTGACTGACTGCATTTTCCAGAAATAATCCTTCGGATAGATTGGATAGATATGTCATGGAAGGCAGTATCATTGCACATCGTCCGCCGTTTTTCAATATTTTTTCCGCGGAGACGAACATTCTACTGTAAAGGTTTTCCATTTTCTCACCACCGGTTGATGTGGATCTTCCATAGGGAGGGTCGGTGATGACGGCATCCATTACCGGAAAAATATCAACTGCTTTCTCAATATCACACGCCTCAATATGTTGATAACCGAGATTGAAGAAAGCAAAATTCTCTTTCGTTCCCTCAACCATCCTAATGTCAATATCGGATCCGTAGATCCGGGCGCCGATCATGGCAGATTCCAAAAGGATCCCTCCCGTACCGCAAAAAGGATCGAGTATGCATTGATTTTTTTCCACTCTAGCCATATTCATCAACACTCTCGATAGATTGGGGGAGAGTGTGATGGGCAGCGAAAAGGGGCGGAATTGATTTCTTCTTTTCCTCATACTTTCGCGGTCCGCCAAGGCGATCTGTTCCCCGATAAAGATATTTCTGGAAATGATGACTGTGACAACTTTCTGCGGTAAATCGAGATCCAGCTTGCCCCCACCATCAGTGATCAATTTACCGATTGCCTTTTTTATCGTAGTTCCCGAGACCTTTTGGAAGGCACCCTGTACCCTTATTGATTTGAGACCCAAGCTGCTTTTTGATGCCAGCCATTCACAAAAGAATCTGGAATTTGTAGATAGAATTTCCAAAATATCATCAAAATGAACATCATCCCGTTCTTCTATAATTCGTTCAATTTTCTTTGTTAGCAGCTGAGACGGAAAAAGTTCTCGATATATCCCAATAACATGGCCCGTCCTTTCAGCGATCTCCTCCCAATGGTTCTCCGACGCGTTGCTCCTGACAAGAACTACCTGTGGTGAGATATCCACGATCTCAGAATTCATTCCGGTAGAGGCCATAGCTCCTTCAAGTTCCGTTAGGGCCAGGCTAAGACTTTCCCCGGAAGTGAGTATGAAGATCAGTCCCGAGCCCCCTAATGAGTTAAAAGAATTCAATTGAAAAACACCTGCAAACATTTTCATAGTGGGAAGAACTACGAATATTGTTTTCATAAAAATTGTTTTCGGTGTCGTGTCCTTAGCATTTAGTCCGCTGTCTTGAAATTTCCAAACATATCCAAAATTAATTATCCAATAATGCAATAAAGAGACATAAATTAGCTTTTTGCCCGATTGATATGGCAACAAGGTATTAGCAAACAGGAGGGAATTGTAATCAGACAGAAAATATTGATATTCGTGATATTATTTTGCCTGATCATATCACCCCTCCGGGTAGGAACATATAAGCATGCGGAAATTGATTTAACTTATTACGATGTAGCTGAGCCTGGGCACAACGAAGAAAATTTTTTTAATACCACAATCCGCTCTGATGCATGTTCTGAATGGGCCGGAAAACCCATAAGCATAGATGGATTACCTGACGAATGGATCCGGGATTATTTCCCAACTCCCGTGGGTGCCGCCGGAGAGAACGTCGATCTTTACATGGCAAACAATGATACTTTCCTGTATATCTGTGTGGATGTGTTATCCGACAACACGAATGAAGAGAGCGCTGACGATGCGATTCTGTTATTGTTTGACGGAGATAACAGCAATAACGTGAGCAACAGAACCTCGGTACCCTATTCGGATGATGATCTCGTTGGAAATAATGACAACTGGGTAAGTATATGTGGGGATCCTTCCTCGAAAAGCACCCCTGGTGCAACCGCTCTGAACTGCCATAATGATGCAGGTTATATTCTGAAATATCCGGATAACGATACTCTCTTGCTGGTTCACGACGACAATAAATGGATAAATGAGTGGAAATACAAATGGAATGTCAGTCTGAATGGTTCGCCCGCACGTATGGTTTATGAGTTACGTATACCACTTGATAAATGGGGTTGGTCACCTGGCTATACCATAGGTGGAACTCTGGCAGTCTTCAAGGATGGCAATAATTCACCTATTGGCATCTGGCCCTCAAATCTTCAAACCGGGGATGCCAAAGATCCCAGCCTATGGCTTGATTTCACTCTTGGAACTCCAAATGAGAAACCCACTATAAAAAGAGCGTCAGCCACACCTTCCATAGTTGAGAATGATGGCGAGACTGAAGTTTTGTTCACTGTGGATGCTGAAGATGCCGATGGCCCGCTGTCGATAGTTACCATTAACTTAACAGATATCCGGCAAAACGGGAATGCTGAGATGTTGGATGATGGAACCGGGGGAGACGAGATCAGTGGTGATGGTACATATTCGTACAGCACCACCATATCATCCTCGATTTCACCGGGAAAATACGATTTGCCTATCACCGTAACCGATGATCACAGCCCCAATGCAGGATTGGCGACGAAAAAAATAGAGCTGGAGGTCGCTCAGGCTAACAGAGAGCCGCATTTCGTTCAGGTGAACGGGACCGACATCACAGGATTGAACAGGATCGAGCTGACCGCCTATGAAGACGTTGATAATACATTCGATTTCACAGCTGAAGATGACGATGATGATCTTCTAATTTATTCCATCAATGTCGGCGAGGTCTTTTTCGATCTCGTAAAAGGAGTAGATTACCGTTTCGACCTGGCAACCGGGAAGCTCGAAATCAAACCGAAACAAGAAAATGTCGGTTCACACGGACTAAAATTGGACGTAAGTGATGGAAGAGGCGGAAGCGATAATATCGAAATCACACTATATATCGAAAACACGAATGACAAACCGCAGTTAAACGATATAAAAACTCAAGTTGTTTTCCAGGACTCGTGGTTGAATCTCACTCCAACGGTAGTTGACGAGGACGATGATATGTTCACATTTTCAACTAATTTCACAGAATTATTCGAAGGGAATCTCTCTAAGGATCATTTCAAATTTCAGAACGGTACGGGCGATTTCCGGTTCAAACCCGACAAAAAGATGGTAAAGAAATTTCACACGTATATAAGAGTTGAAGACTCTGCTGGGACATTCACCAGAGAAGATTTTATAATTGATGTGATAAACGTCAACGATCCGCCCGAATCTGCTTCATTCAATTATTCAATTGAACAATACGATCCCATGGTCTCTTTTTCGGCAAATGAAGGGACCGATCCCGATAACGATCCCATCACTTATACCTGGAACTTCGGGGATGATACGAAAAATCAATCCGGAGAGAGGCTGCTGGAGGTGGAACACAGCTACCAATCCGAGGGTACATTTACCGTTAATTTGACATTGAGCGACAATCAGGGATTCAGCATCCAATGTTCAAGAGAAATTTCTGTAACCCTCCCACAATTAAGAGGAAAAATAACAGAAATGAATGTTGGGGGAATTCCTGGATGTGACATAGGAATAAATCGGATCGATAAAGCACGGAAAGTAATTAACCTAACCACGGGAGCAAATGGGGAATTCAGCACTCCCCTAGTACCGGGGACATACAATATCACTATAAGAAAGGAGGGATTCGTAACTGAAAAAACTCAAATTACAATGACCACCAGTGTGATTTGGTGGAATAAAACCATTACCAAAATCCAGTCCGATGATGTTGAGCCGGTAACGAAAACCGAGTCAGACGAAAGCGGCGGATGGGTATATTGTATCCTTGGTGTTGGAGCTTTATTGTTCGTAGGTGCGGTGGCGATTATGATGATGATGAGGCGGAAGAAGAAAATGGAAACTCCGCACCCTGAGCCTGAATTAACATATGGTATAAGCCAGCAGAACCAGAGAATCTTCCAGGCTGCACCGGCTCGCACATTTGCAACTCCTCAATATTCACCACCATCCTCAAACATTACTCATACAGCTCCCGACATTGACCAGACGCCGGTAAGAACGGAAAATACTTCCGTACCGGAAATACCAGTGAAAAAACAGCATAAGAAACCAACCATCGTTTCTGAGATATGGCCGGAGAAAAGGGAGAAAGAGAAAAAAATCGACGTGATCAAGGTTATCAAGAAAAAAAAGGATGAAGATATCCAGGAAATTTTTGGCGGTTCAAGAGAACTAGCACTAGTTCCTATCGAAGAGGAAATAACACCGGAGACGACTCAGAAAATGAGCGAGTCCGAGCTTTCTCATAGCAACAGCCCGGAAATCGCGGATTCACTCAAGAACATGGCAGAGATATTAAAATCGTTCTCAAAAAAGAACGACTGAATTATATTTATCACACTTTGCGTGAGCTTAGATGTTTTCTTATCATACAATGTAGATTTGATGTCCGCAAAGAATGCGATAAATGTTCCCCGCTGTTATCTATTACATTTGTCAAGAATATTTGCCAAGATAAGTTTCCGGGACTGCTTTACGTGTAAAGCCGACCTATTCTGGCTCAACTTTACCAAGAAGACGGTCACTTTGTTCCTGTCTTTACGTGTAAAGCCGACCCATTCTGGCACCCGACATAGAATCGAGGATTCTATTAGGGTTAATAGAAACTTGTTTCTATGTCACCCGTAGGCATACTTGCCGAGGGTGCAGCAATAGCATGGGTATTGCACATGACTATCGGGCAACCACCCGATAGTCGCAGCAACACTTTAGAGTGTTGCGGAGCAAAGCGGGCACAACTTTACCAAGAAGACGGTCACTTTGTTCCCGTCTTTACTTGAAAAGACGGAGACTACTAGCCCATCTTGGCATGGCTTGCCCGGTAACGTCCGGACAAGTGAGACGTGTCGGTAAACGCGTCAACAGTGACGTGCCATTATGGTACGTCTTAACCCATCACGGTATACAGGATTTCTACAAGGAATCGAGACTATTGAATGAGAAAATTTTAATATCGAACAGCCGGTTATGTTTAAAATATGACGCCGTGTCCGAACTGCCGTCAGCCGATCCCCTACAATACACGGATATGCCCGACCTGCAGGACAGATACTTTACAATTTTATATCATGGCCTACCAGCAGCAGATGATGATGTACCAACAGTATATTCAATATCTGCAGTACATGCAGTACCTTCAGCAGCTTCAGTATCAATACCGCCAGGGACTGGGGCAGGGGGGACGATACGGACCTTATGCTACGGACACCACACCTCAGACATATTCAGGTGCATATGCTCAATATTACAGTCCAGGAGGGTACCAACCTCCAATTGCACCCCCCCAGATGCCGCAGCAGATAAACGTGGTGGATTTCTACAAACCTTCCCCTCGACTTGCCCTGCCTTCGGAGATCGAAGAACGGACCGAGGAAGCTGATGATCTGTCATACCAGTACGAACCAGAGGGGGGCGGATATACAGTGGACACTCCGGTCGAAAAGCCTCAATGGGGAGCACCACTTACAATGGATGATGGGTCTACTAAAGGACAAAGTTCGGATGAAACTGTTATGCCGATACCAGCCAGAAAGGCACCAAGAGCCATTCCGGTCCACCAGGAAGAACCATATGCAAGCCATACCGAAGAGCAGGAATTCCCTCCGGACATGGCCCCGATTGAGGGACAAGATGAAGGTGAATTATTCGAAGTATTGTGCTTCGCCTGCGAAAACCCAATTCCAATATACACGGATGAAAGGCCTCTATATATAACATGCCCCAACTGCGGCCAGGAAGGAGAAATCGATTGATCAAATTTACAAAATCTACTTATAAGAATCATACATTACGGGAGCGAATTTGAGATTGAATCGCCACCAAATTGATTATTTCAATTTGCTAATCAGAATTTGCCCACTCACAATGGGCCCGTCTCGAAGACAAACCTTACGGTTCGCTTCTGACGTGCTCATTACTCATTCGCTAGAGCTCATTCGTAATGGGCCCGTAGCGCCATATACTTGCAGTACATGGCTGACGAGCCCACAACCCCAACAAAGATCCCCATTCCATGTGTGGGCCCGTAGATCAGCCTGGAAGATCGCCTGCTTTGCAAGCAGGAGGCCTCGGGTTCAAATCCCGACGGGTCCATAAAATTTTTCGAACGAAAAAATTTCGGAATCCGTCTCGGTTCTCTGAAAACTCATTTCATTCTTTTCCCTGCGGTCCCGACGGATATGAAATACGTCTGTTTCTTCATAAAACCTATGGTTTTATTGCGTTCCCGACGGGTCCTTTATCTTATGGGTTTAAAATCTGTGATTTCTTGTTTATTTTAGTTTTAAAGAATTTGACAATTTCCAAACTGCCATACCGTATACGTCAAATATCACCAAAACAAAAAAGAATTTATATACTGATGAATATTCCCTGCTTCAAATTACGGTATCCCGTCTTAGCATAGACTGGCCAATGCGGCGGACTGTAGTTGGAAAACGGATTAAAGGGAGGAACCCACCGTCGTCCAGTGGCCATCCGCAGACCCCCGGTTCAAATCCGGGAGACGGGACCATTTTTTTCCTTGCATGCCGAGCAGGGTGACCCCGAGTTTTGGGATTTTCGTTTTTAATAACCGACAAATGTTCGGCCCATCACCAACAATATTAACTATACTTAGGATGAATATCTCCATTAATGATGAATTTATGCAGTTGAATCCATCGACAAATGTTCCCCATTCCATCTGACTAATGTTCGATCATCTCTATTATCACACCATCCAAACCTCACCGTCCAAAACAGAGGCTATTATTAATACGGTCTTACTTTCACTCACCCCCCTCCCCCCTTCATCTTTAAATACACTTTGAACATTTGTCCATCAGTGATGGGATTTCCGTTGCCTATCTCCAACAAGAAAAAGATCAACGGGAGAGATATTATGAACAAACAAAAGAACAAAGATAATAAAAAAGAATATCAAAAGCAAATAAAAGTCATAGAAAGAAAAATAAAGAACAAAATCTCCAGAATGGAAGCCAAATTACTGCTGCACGTTCTCATATACGATTTCGATGGTTTTGCACGCCAGCAACAACTAATAATTGAACATATGTCCTCTAGATTCCATTGGGGGAATAAACGTACTATTAGAGTGTTAAAAACAATAGCTGCAATTGGAGTAGTTGATCGCTGGAAGTCCAAAGCTGACAACTGGTCCCTATTCTATCTGATCAAAGGATTCTTTGAAACATGCAAGAATAGGATAAAACGAGCAGGAAAGGCCATCAAGCAAAGGGTCCGACAATACCGACATGCGATTTTCTTGATCTCGCGTAAAGAGAAAGACAATACCTTAACCTGATTTTTCCTTCCTTTACTATCAATTCGCTTTTCAAATCGAATTATACATTCGTAGGTATTCATCTGCAGCTTTCGCCCATGATGAGTCATATTCTATGGCCTTCTCCCTTACTTTTTGCATGTTCCCGGAGTTTTCGTAAAGCTTCCTTGCTCGCTCGATTGCCCCCATTAGAGATTCGGAGGAAAGATCATCGAATCGGATACCCCATCCTTCTTCCTTTATATCCCTAACCGTCTCCGCAAGTCCACCAGTGGATCTCACCACCGGTATGGTCCCGTATCTCATGGCAATGAGCTGTCCCAGGCCGCAAGGTTCGAACTTTGACGGCATCAAGAAGAAATCTCCTCCGGCATATACCCGGTGAGCTTCCACCTCGTCGTATCTAATAAGGGCAATCAGGTTTCCATATCGCTCAGATAGATCCGACAGACTCTTTTCCAGGTCCGCCTCGCCAGTACCAAGAATGAACAACGACGATTTGTCTACAATTTCGGGAAGGGCTTTTATAAGTATATCAATACCCTTTTGTTTAGCCAGACGGCTCACCATTCCAAATAGCGGCAGACTTGGGTCCAGTCCGTACTTTTGACATAACTGTTCTTTATTGTAGGATTTGTCCCTGATGCTTTTTCTATCGTAGTTCTTGTCAATGAAACCATCCGTGGCTGGACCCCATACTTTAGTATCGATCCCGTTCGTTATCCCTCTCAACTTTTTTTGATGGATCCTAATATGGGCTTCAAGCCCATAACCGTACTCTTTGGATCTTATTTCTCCAGCATAAGTTTCGCTGACCACGTTGAACGCGTCGCAACTCCTGATACCGGCCAAAAGAAAGTTAAGGCCCCTTTTTTCCCGTAATACCTCTTTATCATTGAGGGAAAGTGATGCTCCGATCTCACTCGGAAATATCCCCTGATATTGAATATTATGTATGCTCAATATTCGTTTGGCTCTCAGATCTCTTTCCTTTGCAAAAGCCAGTGTAAGGGAAGCGTGCCAATCATTTGCATGAATCAGGTCATTGTTCAATTTCTCACAAAGTAAGGCAGCTCCTTGGGAAAAAGCGGCAAACCTCTTTGCCGTATTCTCAGAATGATAGATATCCTCGCCATCAAAGAGATTTTTTTTTTCCACCAGATAAACTGGTATATCAAGGTCAGATCGGAAGTAGAAAATAAAATTCTTCGTATCAGACAGATCCATTCTTTTCCCTTTATCAAGAAATGAATATGCCGGTAAGACAACCGAAACGTCAAGGCCAAGTTGCCGTAGAGCGACAGGCAAGCTTCCGGCGACGTCACCCAAACCTCCCACCTTGACCAGTGGATACATCTCTGCGCTCACATAAAGGACTTTCAGGCTCATCGTCACCGACTCATAACAGTTCTTTCAAACCCCGTAAAGGTATTTTCACATTCGCCGGGCGGTTCTTAGCTTCGTAGCATATCTCGTAAATCGCTCTTTCCAAAAGCCAAGGATATATTTGTTCCCTTTGGACCCCATATCCGTCCATTATCTTTTCAGCAATTTGATTACTCCACCTTACTCCCATTTCACGATCATTCCGGGGAAGATCCCGGATCATGTAGTCAAAGGACCGTATTAAGGATGCCACGTCTCGTTCTCGTGGAAAAAAAGGAGGAGAATCATGATCGGGCTCACCCTCGAAATCGATAAATTTGTAACAATCCTCATAGTATAATATCTGGCTCAAGTGAAGATCCCCATGAGTCATCTGAATTTTTTCCATGTGATCGATCATGCCGAGGAAACGCTTTGCTGCATCGTCCACATATCGAAAATCGGGTTCCCCAAGTATTACGGAAAGGAATTTCAGCCTCTCCATCATCTTCTCCTTCATTTCCCAACGCCATTTGCTTAATTCCGGAGGATCAATGAAATCAACTAGATTTCTATGTAACTCTCGTATGCTTCGACCCAGTTCCCATGCATTTATTCCGATAGTTTTTTTTTCTAAAAAATCAAGTAGATCTCCATAGTAAATTTCTCCCGTGTCACGACCTTCTTCGAACTTAAAAAAAGAATGTAAACACATACTGTTGTATTTTACCGCCCCGTAGCAATCCGGGACCGAATTGAAATTTTGTCCTCTAAGCCATATTATCAGATCCGCTTCAAAATTATTTCTTCTAAGTCTCCTGTAGGATTTCGAGATCATACCATCCGCCTTGCACAAAACATTCGAAGTTCCTGAAAAATGTATCTCAACGGACTCCACTTGGGGAATTTGCCGATGTCCAGAGATTATTGTTAACCCATTTCCCCCCGTCCCTGATAAATTCATTTTTTCAATCAATGTATTGAGATATTGAGGATCGGAATCGCACTCACAACCGCTTCCGGTATGAATTGGAATTGCATATTTTTCGCTCATGGAATCAGATACCGCCGATATGATGAGAATTTCATATTTGCCCAGTTCCACCCGGTCGGTAATTGATATTCGTGAAGAAAATCCCTTCTGGGCAAACCATCTTTTTCCTTCAAGAAACTCAAGATCTATCGACATCTTGCGATTACCTTCCTGTAGAATTTTATCGTTTCGTTTGCCACCATGTCCCATGAAAAACGACTTTTCAGAATTTTACTTCCTCGGCAAATATATTTCAAGCGCAAGTCCTCGTTAGAATTTAGATGATTGACCTTATCAGCCATACCCTGGATATCTCCCGCCTCGAAAAGAATACCGTTGTAACCATCCTCGATCACCTCAGGTATACCACCAACATTTGCTGCAACAACAGGGCATTCGCATGCCATTGCCTCCAGATTGATTATCCCGAAGGGTTCGTATCGGCTTGGGCACAGAAAGACCCTTGCGTTGGTATATAATGCACGGGTCATCTCATATGAAAGCATCTTATTTATCCATAAGACGTTGTCCAGATTCTTTATTTCTTTTTCCACCTTATTATAAATCTCATTTGTATCCGCGGCGCCCGTAACCAATACCAGATTTCGGTCGAACAGCTTTTTCCTGCAGGCTTCCAGAAGGTCGAAGATGCCTTTTTGTCGCGACAAACGTCCGAGGAAGAGAAAATAATCGTCTTCTATATTCAATTTTTTCAATATTTTTTTATCGTGGTTCGGTTTGAATTTTGCAAGATCGATACCGTTATGTATCACCGATATTTTCTCAGTATCCACCTCGGGGTATACTTCAAGGAGGTCTCGCTTGGTGGCGGCGCTTACCGTAATTATTCCGTCGGCCATACCATATAGTGATCGCTCGAGGTGGGTGGTCAAATCATATCCACTGCCCAACTGCTCCCGTTTCCAGGGCCTATGCGGTTCCAGGCTGTGTACTGTAGCCACAATGGGTATTCCATACAACTTTCGAATCACCTGGGCGGCAAAGGTCATGTACCAGGTATGACTGTGGACAATATCGACATTCTCCAGCTCTAGGGTCATATCCATGTCCAAGACCATTGTGTTTAATACCTTAGAATAGATCATCCCAGAATATCGGTCGCCCATTGGATAAAATTTCACATGTGGATTTTCTTTAACACTCTCACGAGGATCGCCACACGCCCTAATCTCCACTTCCATTTCTTTTGCCAAAGCCTTCGATAGATTGTTTACGTGAACACCCGCACCCCCATATACATAAGGGGGATATTCAAGTGACAAGATGCATACTTTCATCGTTCATCTTAAAAATCCTTATAGTAGATTAAATTAGCGATGGTGAAATCAGGGGGGGTCTTTGTGTGTATATTTTTTTTGAAGTTGATAAGCAACAGATATAAAGTATTCATTGTATTTCCTTCGGAAATTATAAGTAAAAGTCATACTGCTCTAACTGAATTGCTTGAAAGAACTAGTGATGCTTCATGGAATCTGGAAACATTAAGGAGAACGACATCTCAAAACTTGAACATCCGCTTTGCCTGAACTGTCTGGGCCGTCTTTTCGGGAAAATGGGACACGGTTTGACAAACAGAGAGCGAGGGCGTTCCATATCCGAATTTCAGAAAAAAGGGATAATTCCGAAGGAACTATCGGTATCCAAAAGCATGCTTTCAGAGGAAAATTCGGAGGCAGATGCAACGCAAGAGGATTGTTATATTTGTCAAGGATTATTACTTGAGATTCCGACTTTTGCAGAGCTTGCTATCTGTGAGATGAAGAAATATGAATACGATAATTTCCAGATTGGGGTAAAGGTTGATCCGGAGATATCACAAAGGGAAGAGCAGGTCTGGAGAGAGATAAATGCAACAGAACAGGAGCTTATAAAAGCAGAATTGAATCGAGAGATCGGAAAGCTCGTCCAGAAAAATACTGGAAAAGAAGTTGAGTTCTCAACACCACAGTTGGTTGCCATAATCGATACGTCGTTCGATCACGTCATGCTTCAAGTTTCTCCAATATTCATATACGGTAGATACCGGAAATTTCAAAGGGGCATTCCTCAGACAAAATGGCCCTGCAGGAAATGCCGCGGGGCAGGATGCGAGAGCTGTGGTCAAACCGGAAAACTGTACGAAGAGACCGTGGAAGAACTCATCTCCGAAAGGGTTTTACATCTAACTAACGGGGAAAGAGCCAAGTTCCACGGGATGGGGCGGGAAGATATCGATGCAAGAATGTTGGGGAACGGCCGCCCCTTCGTTCTGGAGATATCCAAGCCTGTGAAACGGAACTTGGACCTTGGGGAATTGGAAGAAGGGATCAATCTTACACGACGGGATAAAATAGCAGTATCGGATCTGGAATGGGTTTCTCGCGATAAGGTAAAGTGGATCAAGGCAGCTACCTTTCCAAAGTCTTATTCTGCTAGAGTGAAATTCTCAAGAAAGGTCACTCCCGATGAATTGAAGATTGCCTGCACAAAATTGGACGGAGTAACCCTCAACCAGCGAACGCCTCAAAGGGTGTCACACAGGAGAGCGGATCTTGTTCGCCAACGTAAAATAATCGACATTAGAATTGTTGAATACGACGAGAAAGAAGAACTATGGGCTGTTATCACCATAAAGGGAGAAAGCGGGTTGTACATTAAGGAATTGTTACATTCGGATGAAGGCCGTACATCTCCTAGTTTGAAAGAATTACTTGGGGTAAATGGTCCCGTTGAAGTATCAATAGATTACCTTGACGTGATCGAAGTATGTGATACATAGATCACTCTTTATTCGATCTTTTTTCTGCCAGAACTTCTTCCAGCTTTTTCAACTCCTTTTCCGACTTCGCGACACCTTTCGACGTACTGACGTATATTACGATCAACACCACGATAATGACAAGACCTATGACAAACCCCAGGATCAATCCATCGGAGTCCGAACCCTCTTCACCCATATTTTGCAGGTCTTCCTGATCGGGAGTTTCTCCGGGTAATTTCACACGGATGGTCAATATCGCGCTTTTTTGTCCGATCTTGTCGATGCTTCTCGTCTGTATTATCCATTCTCCCCCATCTGGAGCGTTCCAATCGAAGTTCCAGTCCTTATTGCCGTTCACACCGTTCCAGTCTTGTTCCGGGTCCGTACTCCCTTCCTCCCAGGGGCGGAGAAATCTTATTTCCACCTGCTCAATGAGCCCCGTATCATCATCGGCGTTTCCCTGGATATTGATGTTGAGACTATCTATGAAATCGTTATCGCTGGGTCCGATTATTGTTACCCCAGGCATCTGATGGTCGGAATAAATGGTAATAAAATTGATACTTTGCCTGCCCACAACATCCGTGACTCGTACGTAAATAAAATTCTTTCCACTGTTGATATTTATATCCGTCCCCCAATCCATATCATTACCCTGAATATCCTCTTCGTGAACTAGGTCGCCATTAATATCCCCTGAAGCATCCGGATTACCACCATCCTGGTTCCCGCGGTTATCTGCGAATATCTCGATATGAGCGAGATTTGCATTATCCGAGGCGTGTACACCTATGTGAACACTTCCGCCCTCGATAACATCTCCATCACCCGGCTCGTTTATCTGTACAGCCGGTTCCTCCTTGTCCAATATAACGTTGTAGGATGTGGAGGTTTGACGGCCACCGATATCTATAATCATGAGCTCCATGTTGTGCTCACCTTCGGGAATATCTACATCCATTTGCTGCCCGTGATCCTTCGGGGGAGCTCCCTGACCAGGATCATGATTGTAATACTCCATCCAATCACCGTCATCGAACTTGTACTGCACCAAAAGGATTCCAACGTTGTCATTTACCTGGAGGTTGAATGATAGAGGATTGTCCGATATGACATATTGATTTTCCTCCGGTTGAGGTGATTGTATCTGCGGGGGCTGTGTGTCAAAAATGAACCTGACCCTGTTATCTGCGTGTTTTTCGTTGGTCCGATCCCAGGCCTGAACCGCGACCTCGTATATTCCATCACCTTCGAATCTCAGGTGTGTCTTCCAATCGACCTTGGAGTTGAATGTAGGTAAGCCATCATCTATGATAGTGAAAGCACCCGCCTCAGAACCTTTTTGTTCTTCTCCTAATTCGTTATACATCTTCCATTCCAACCACTGAACCCCACATGAATCCTCGACATAACCTACAAGGTCGCCTTCGTAGCTCGATTCATCCAATATATAGTATGGGACACCATCACCAAAATCCTTTTTCTCTACGCGCCAATCACCATGCCAGTCTTCGGGAATCAGATAATCGGATATCTCCACAATAGGGTCATCCGAATCATGGTATATTGTAATACTCTTCTCATCGTGCGCTCCTGTCATGTCCGTTGCCCTTATGGTGAAGGCGTTCGCTCCATCCTGCAGATCGATCACCTGGTTCCAGACATTATCCCCATCACTTGCGAGAATCTCCATTTGAAATGGTCCATCACTGTTCAACCAGTATACTAATTCCGAAATTTGGTTATCATCACGGGCCCACCCATCCATTGTTATCGGACTTCCACCCTCGGTGAACACCTGGTCGGGGTTTGGGTAAGTGATGGAAACCTCGGGTGGATCGAGATCCACGTTGAACCGGCTATCCACCGTATCACTCTCCCGTCCTGCCCAATCCAAAGCCTTCACATCCAACGTATGAACGCCAGGCCCGATGTTAATCTCCCGTGAAGACCAATCTGTCTGTGTAGGTTTATCCTGAAGGGAAATGGTTTCCGCCGATCCGTCCAATATGAAAACGATCTCTTTTAATCCGAAATTGTCATTGGCGGTTCCCGCCAAAGTGATCATATTGCCCTGGTGTACTTGATTCTTTTGAGGGTATTCAAGATCAATTGTGGGGGCCGATCCATCCACGGCGAAGCGAATGTCGGCACTCCATTCGGTCCAGTCCTCGGGAACACCGTTATCGTTCTGGTCTCTTACTCCAAAGACATGAAAGAACCACCATCCCTCGTCAAAATCGACGTCATTAAGGTTCAGCGAATGGCTTGTTCCATCAACCCTACCTTCAGCTCCTCTAAGCTGTGAATAATTTCCGTTATCACCTCTTTTGCCCGGGTCGTCAGTCCATTCGATTCGGTACCAGTCTACATCGGCAACGGGAGCCCATTCGATTTGCATGCTCCCGTGTAAACTGAAGATCGAATCCACTGCCGGCTGCCTGATCTCCGGTGTACCAGGAATCCCGGCTCCGGATGCGTTGCCATTCCCGGGTGCCTGTACAAGAAATAACATACTGCACGCAATCAAAATGAACAAGATAGTTATCGCACTGATCCTTTGTATTATTGTCATTTACCATTCACCTCGGCAAGAAAAAACGATTTTTATATAACTCATTCTCAATATAAAAGGATTTCCGATAGAATGAATCACCCACAGATGAAGCTGCGGGTTTCATTCTCGGCGCTTGCGGACCGGAACGCTGCGCTGCATCCACAGGGTAATATCCCGAGGATGCAAGGGCATCTCGATGCCATGGAGGGAAACGGGCATCCCTCGGAAACAAGTTTCCATCAGGACAATGCAGAATCTGCTTCCCCTTCTCCTCAGCTATCGATTGATAATGTAGGAGAAATGGATTCCTGCAGATATAATGGCAAGAATCGTTCGCATAACAACGGGAATCATCGGGTCTCCTTTGACAACATCTCTGCAATCTCTACATAGAAAGATAGGTGATCGAAATAACCGTCGTTGAACCGTCGGATGAATTTCAGAGAAAGCTCCCGAATTTTTTCCGGTACCTTCAGGTTCTCAGGTATATTTATAAAATTCCCCCAACCGATCTGTTCCAGGTGGTCTGCGTCAATTGTCCTGATATATTCCCCCCATTTCGATCCTTCCACGGTGACCAGGCCGTCGTTGGGACCGAAATTCTCAGTCAGGTACATAAACGACGTATGGAAAAACTCCCTTCTGTGGATGTATTTCTTGGCACCTGCATACGAAAAATATTTCACTCCTGGAGCGTCGGGAGTGGTCTCATTGAACTCTTGGATGGACTTCGTTGTCAGGTCTCCGAAAGCTTCCATATCGACGAAGAGTTTTTTCAGGACATCGATTATTTTCAGTTCCTCGCCAAATGCCGTTGGTATAAGATCTATAACGGGATCGAAGGTATGGGGTGTGCTGATGGTGGTGAGAGAGTCCACATAAGTGTCCATTCCCAAGCGGGAGATCATATATCTTGCATCCAGGCCGCCCATGCTGTGAGCGATTATATTTAGACCAGGAACTATTGAGCCATCAATTTTGGTGTTTCCGTTTCCCTTTTCCAAAACTACCAGTCTTTCGGACAGTTCGGGAATGTTGAGGATAGCTTCTTTTAGCTCACCAGCACGTTTAGCAATACTTCCCGCCTTGCTCACCTTGGTGGAATATGCCTCGTAGCCTTTCTCGCGGAGCTGGCTTAAAACGCCATTGAAATATCGGATGAAGAATATCCTGTTAAAACCCAGTACACCGTGGGCAAGGATTATTGGTCCTAATTCCTTATGATCCATCCCTGATGGCGCTTTAAGTTCCCTATGCATTGGAATCACTGCTTATTGAGCGGATTTATCACTGTGTGGCTATCACAAGAAGGTTATCCCCAAGCACTCTTGAACTCATCCACGGTCTTCTTGCCACCTTCGATCTCGGTTGCGTCCTCCAATAGAAAATTTGCTTCCTCTATCCCGTCTTTGTCACCGATCTGTGTAAATATATTTATCGCTCCCTTGAGCGTTTCCTTCGCTGATCTTATCTTGTTGTCCCCGATCTGCTTCTTCGCGATTTCGTTATATGTGTCACCGAGGGTCCGTATCGTGTTAGTTATGTTCGCTATATCGGATATTTCCCTGAAGATGTTCAGCGATTGATTGAAATGCTCCAAGGATTCCTGAAAATGTTTCTCTTTGGTTGACATCACACCCATTTGGAAATAGATCTCGGCAACCCCCTTTTTCGAGGCAACCTCTTTTAAAATCTCAAGACTTTTCTTGTAATATTTTGCAGCGCTGTCGTATTTCTTCTTGAGAAAATGGATGTTTGCCATCTGGTGAAGCGTCTCCCCATAACCATTCTTATCCCGTATTTCCTTGAATATCTTCTGTGATTTATTGTAATGTCCTAAAGCCTTCGTGTATTTGTAGTCCAGGTGATAAATGGAGGCCAGCTTGTGATGAACCATTGCAGTCATTTTTTTGTTTTCGGTTTCCTCAAAAAGGTCCATCGCGCTCGAATAATTCTTATGGGCATCTTCGAAATCCTCCTTGATCTGATATAGTGTCCCAATATTCATCAATGTGTTCGCAATATTTTCTTTCTCTTCGTTCTTCCGGTAAATTCGAAGTGTCTGGTTGTAGTATTTCAATGAGCTATCAAAATCCCCCATGAACTGATAAATAGCAGCCATACGCTGAAGAGCGATACATTTGTTGTTGATATCTCCTTCCGAGGTGAAATGGTCAACAAGCATGTTATGAAGTTCCAGTGCTTTCGCCCACCGCTGGTTCTTTTCAAGTACTTTGACGAGTTTTTCGATAACCGATATGCGGTACTCGTCGTTCCCTAGCATCATTGCATCCGAGAGCGCTCGTTCGTATCCCAGAAGAGCCACATCCGAACTGCCCGACAAAAAACCTTCATGAGCCATGAAAGTGTTGTAAGAATAGGATTTCTCCCTTTCTCCAGAGTTAAAATAGTGATGACAAATGCACCACATCAGCTTGAAATCGAATTTCTTTTCCCGGTCTGTTTCGTTCCTGAATCTTTCCTCGTAATATTCACCCATATTCTGGTGATAGGCTTTTCTCCGTTCCTCGTCGATGGATTCAGACAAGTGTTTCCTGATCAAAGGATGGAAAAAATATCCATTCTCGTCCATTATATCCAGTGATACCGCTTTTTCCAAAAGATTGCTAATTTCTTCCTCTGAGAATGGAAATATCTTCGTCAATTCTGTAATGTCAGACCTTCTGAGAAGCAATGAATACTGCTCAATGAATCTCGTGAACTTCTTTCCTTGTTTCTCGATTTCCTTCCGCAGGAAATTTGCGTATATTTGCGGGCCCTCCCTTCCTTCCGCTTTCTTAAATGCGTCCGAATTCTCCAAAAGAAAACCAAAGTAAAAGGCGTTGCTTTTTGAGACCTTCTTGAAATCGGAAAGGTCTTCATTGGAAAGTTTCTTATCATTGACTGCGGAATACCAGTTAGAAATACATCCTGAATCGATCCCGTTCACTTCCAACAATCTGCTGTTCTGTAATCCGGAAGTAAAGTTGATCTTTTCCGCAGTATGCTCTTCGTCATCGAATACCATGATGAAATAAACATTATCCAGCGATCTCGAAACCACATTAGCTATATTGGTTAGAGCCGTGAATAATATGTTTTGTGCTCTCGGAAAGTAAAGGACAAATTTCATTTTAGATCGTTTCAAATATCCCGCGATATTCTCGAAAAGATGGACGGTAGCATTTATGAAAATCTGTTGATTGTTCTTTTGATAGTCATCCGGCTCCGGAAGTGTCATAATGACACCGTCTTCGTCTTTTGGTTGAATGTTCAGGAATCCGTAGAACTCGCTATCGAATTTACTCTTGAAACGTTCCCTCAACCGAGAGTAAATATCATGAAGCAGTACGATTGTTGCCTCCCTTTCACCTTTTCGTATCCTTCTTGTAGAAGCAACAAGAACCTTGCGCCTTTTTGAATTTTCTTCGTCGACCGCACCCGTAGTGAGATTTTCTATAAGGTCGGTAAGTGATTCCACCAGGGCTTCACAATCCCTACCGATACCATCAGCCCTGTATACGCCTTTCACCGCCCTTCCCGCCATTAAATATTTGCCCAGTACATTTTCGATAAGAGAGCTTTTGCCAGCTCCAACCGCTCCTTTGACCACAAGACAACCCTTTCCGCTCTTTAGAAAATCCAGGAAAGTCAATCTCTCCTTCTTCATCCCATAGAACCGAGCTTGGGAACCCTTTTTTTCATCCGTTAGTTCTGTCAAACAATCACCTGTCACAAAGGATAGACACAATCCTTGAAAAGGTTATTAATTTTTTCATTACGATTCACAGCTCCGGTACCACGGCCGAAATGAGTAACTTCGCAGGTCACCATCTTTTTTCAAACTGTAATTCTTACCAAGGAACTTCTCAAAGATTCGTAGACCGGTCAAGAAATGGCGGCTGGGATTCTTCACGCATATTTCTCCACCAAACAATCCAACATAAGGAAATATTTGATCTGCTAGATTTGAATCAATACAAGGCTGTTCAATCTGGTTTAAATGATCTCTTGCCAACTTTTTTCCTATACGCTCGGTCGGAATATTTTTCATACCACATCGGGAACGTGCAATTATTCCACTTTCGAATTTCGTTACCGAGCATGCGCTCACACCTACCCGCCAGGTATCGGGGGAGTACGTATTATTCACAATAAAATTAATATCATCAAAATGATTACGGGATATTATTTTCATCTCCTTATCGAAGGATGAGCATAACCGCCTTGATATGTGATCAGGGAGATTGGTGGATGTTACATATAGCGAGGTTTCTTTTTGATCACCCTTTTCCAGAAAAGAGAGAGGAGCCAGTGCAGAATTTCTTTCCACCGATAAACGGATTTTCCCTTTTCCTAAAGGAAAATATCCCCTTTTTAATACCGATAAATCAATCTTGGAGAAAAAACCCGATAGAAGTGGAAGAAAGGCATGCTGGAAATATGAGGACGTGGGAGCGAATGGGACATCCGTACCACCACGTACATTAAGGCAGCAAGCGCCATCCGCAACCAATGCAATCGGCAGGAATACCGATACCAAAAGAGTTATACTACCTCCCACGATGTCCACTGAGAAAATTCCTGGTTTCGCCTTGCCCGGTATGAAAGATAGTCCACGGGTACCCACATTCACTTCGCTTATGTAAGCCCCAGTCATCTGTTCGGCCAGCTTTACACAACCCACATGTTGTTTTCTAAGCCCGGGTTTGGGGCGGTTTCCCCTTATATTTACAATTCGAAACTGCTTCCCCGTAAGCGCCGAGTACACCAGGGATGTTCTAAGTATCTGCCCACCTCCTTCCCCTAAAGAGCCGTCTATCGTAATGCTTTCCATAGGTGATATAGAAAGCTATTCTATATAATAAATAAAGGTACGCTTTTCCATAGTTACCAATTTTAAAAATACTTCCCCAGCAAATCATCCAATTCTAAGAACCCCCTCAAATAATTCTAAATTTCTAGGATTATCATTGTTTATTATGATCGCAACCCATATTGATGCATATGATCCAGGGTTTCCTCCCTCTTGTAATTACCTTAATTTTAGGTGCCTGGCAAACGGGACACTTTTCTCCAAGTATCAAAATACGTCCCCTCTGGGGTAACGGATAAGAGTTCCGGCATTTCGGATAACCACCACAAGATGCAAATCTTTTACCCCGTCTTGATTCCCTTATGGCCATATCGTTACCGCATTTCGGGCATTCACCCAAAATCTTCTGATCTTCCAATGCCTTCTTAATGCTGTCGCCGATCTTCGTTCGGTTTTTCACGAGAACCTCAAATATCCTAGAAAGCATTTCACGGGATTCTCTTGAAACATCATCAGGATTCATCTTGCCCTCCGCGATGAGGTCCATGTCTTTCTCTAACTGCTTAGTCATGTCGGGAAGAGTAATTGGTTTTGAATACTTTTCCATAGCTTCGATGACCGCTTTTCCTGATAGTGTCGGACCCAGCGGTGAAGAGATGACGAATTCACGGTCCACTAATTTTTTGATTATCTCATGACGGGTAGATTTGGTTCCCAATCCTAGTTTATCCATATCGGATATCAACGAACCCTGAGAGTATCTCGATGGTGGTTTGGTTTCCTTATCTTCCTTGAATACCTTGATGACATCCACCATGTCGCCAGCTTTCATTTCGGGAAGACTTTTTTCTGTTATACCATTAAAGGTATAATATTTCCTCCACCCGGAACTAATAATGGCCAGTGATTTAGCGACAAATATTTCTCCAGAAATGTCAATGTTCACGGTTCCGTTCTTTACTATGCAGTTCTCCCCTAGTGTGGCAAAAAATCTTCTTACCACAAGATCGAATATTTTTTTCCCCTCTCCTCCCAGTTCGTTCTCCTTAGGACAGTTAGTTGGATGTATTGGAGGATGATCCGTCGCCTCCTTTTTTCCCCTCGTTGGATGAAGCTTTTTTCCTGATAGAATCTCTCTAGCAAAGTCTCGGTATGCATCCAGTCCCTCGAAGATTTCGAGAATAGAACGTAGGTTCAAGCTTTTGGGATAAACTGTGTTATCGGTTCTTGGATAGCTTATAAAACCGCGAGTGTAAAGGTCCTCGGCAACAGACATGGCTTTTGAAGCTGTTAGTCCAAGCTTGGTGGCGTCTTTTAAAAACGAAGTAGTATTGAAGGGGGCGGGTGGACGTTGAGTTGTCTTTCTTCCCACGACATTCGTCACCTCGGCCTTCTCTTCGCTCTTAATCTTCAAGAGGATTTTTTCTGCTTCATCCCTGCTCTTGAATTTTCCTTTTGTATGTTTTGATAAGAATGAGGACCCTTTTTTTAGTTCCGCTTTTATTAAAAAATACTGTTCTGGGACGAAAGCTTCGATCTGACGTTCACGGTTCACAAGAAGTGCCAAAGTAGGTGTCTGGACCCTCCCAATTGAGAGAAAATCATATCCCAGCCGTTCCGAAGCCAATGAGATGAACCTTGTTAGAGAAGCACCCCAAACCAGATCCAGATGCTGTCTTGTGTATGCCGCATTGGCAAGATTCCGGTCGATCTCCCCCAATTCAGTGAATGCCTTCATTATCTCAAACTTGGTAAGTGATGAAAAACGGACCCGGTTGACATTGAGACCATCCCGATTGATAATATCAAGGGCCTCAGTACCAATCAACTCTCCCTCCCGATCATAATCGGTAGCTATGATGACATTATCATGCAGCTTCACAAGAGCCTTCAATGCCCGGATAATGCTTATTTCCTTGTTTACCGTCTCGGTTTCAATATGTATGAGGTCTTTTGGATCAATCCCTTGCCAGTTATTATATTTCGGGGGAAAATCGAGGGCCACGATATGACCTCTCAGGCCAATGATATCGTAATCTTCTCCTGATAAAGAAAATGAATAATAAGGACGATTATATTTCCGGACCATCTTCATATTGTTGTCGGATAGTATTCGTGATATCCTTTGTGCTGCATTGTTCTTCTCGCATATTATCAGTGTCATGGTCATTCCGCCGGAGGAAGTTTGGTGAACATGAATAATTTATAAAAAGATGTTGGCGATAATCTTTGGCCATTGTCGGTACTCAGGGAGCAAAAAATACCTAATATGTAGTCCTTAACCATTAAGAATAACCCATGGAAACCCACATTGTTTAAAGAAATCCACCCCTGCTTTAAGAAAATCCTGGAAAAAAACCAGTAATATTTATCTACTATAAACCTACAATCAATTTATATATTATTTAGACGAGGAAATGAGAATATGACGCCCTTTAAAGGAAAGGAATTTGTGGTATTAGTTTCAGTGCTATTATGCCTCCCGGTTCTCGGTCTTACCGTACAAGATGGTAATGATGAATCGTTAAAAAGGACTTGCACCACAAATCCTGTTGTTTGGCCCGATGGGGACCGGTTTCTCGATTCCCAAGAGCGGTCCAGTGTTGATCATGATTGGCCAGTATTTGGAAAGGATATGGGGCACACTCATTACCAGCCCACGGTAACGAGAGGTATCGGTGATGTAAAAGTAAAATGGGATAGGGATATTGACGTTCTCTCTTGGGCAACGGTGGTAGGTGATTTTTCAGCCAATATTATCGGTCCTGCACCCACAGGTCGTCAACACGTTGTGTACACTACTGGAAGTTATCTGTATGTGGTCGACGGAGCCACAGGAGAAGATATGTGGATTATGAATATAGAGGCTATCAATGAGAGTTCTCTGGGTGATATAGTTAGCGCAGCCCCGGCAATTGAAGATTTCGATAAGAATGGTAAAATGGAAATCGCCATAGTAACGGACAATAATATACTCGGGGAAGGGGCTCTATATGTTTTTGAACCCAACATCACTTACAATGATTCCGCTTATCACTGGAATGAAGAAAATCAAATTCTGGAAAAAAGATTTGAATATCCCTACAATGGAAATACAGGCGAGTCCTCGCCTGTAATAGGAGATATAAACAATGACGGTCGTGAAGACCTTTTGCTGACAATGGGGATGCACCTCATTGCCCTAGACATATACAATCAAAAGGTTATTTATGATTACGATCGGCTGGAGGGAAATCGTGTAAGCCCACCCGTGTTGTTCCCCTATACACCGAATGACCTGCGATCCGTTATCACAAGCCGGGATGGCTCTACATTGAACATATACATGGTAGACCATAATGGGAACACTGCATGGAATCGATCGATCCCAATCTCTTCGATACCCTCAAACGGACCTGTGACTTTTCTACCGTCCCCTGCCGTTGGTGAGATCAATCTGGTCCATGATGGAAATGAAATTGTGATATTGACCCCCTTTGAAAATGGTAATGGATATGTCCGACTATTCTCAAGAGACGGTGAGGAACTATGGTTATCTCCATTCAAAGCTGAAGGTCAGTTCGATTCGTCTCCGGCACTGGCCGATGTGGACGGTGACCTTCTATCGGAGATCGCTGTTGTCTCCTGGAGAGCTGCTCTGTTTCCCAACCGCCTCGAATCGCATGCATACCTGCTTGATAACGGTGGTTCAATGATATGGGAATTTATAAAGAACGAGACCGCGACAGTCGAGGCAACTGTGGCATCCCCAATATTCACTCATATCAACCTAGACGAGCCTGCCGATATGGTTTTTGCCACAACTAATACTATTATAGCTATTGATGGTGGCCGAGGTGAAAGTTTGTGGCAGATCGCCCCCCAGAGCGGAGTTATATCTTCCTCACCTGCTGCTGGGGAGTTCGACGATGACAACTTCCTAGATATTACATTAGAGGGATTCGTATTATCTAACAAGGAAGTAGACCTTACACTAAACAGTACGGATATCACTTTCACCGATACCACGATATATGATGGTGTCGAGGTTGGCGTAATCGCCATAATTCACAATTTGGGCGAGGACGAAGCCGGGAAAGTGGAGGTAAGGTTCTACGAAGAGACGAAATTGATTGGAAACGATACCTTGGATTCCATCCCCGAGGGGGACTCTAGACAGGCCACCGTAGGATGGATTCCCGGTGAGAAGGGTGAAAAAGAGATCACTATTATCGTGGATTTTGACAACAATATCTCTGAAACAGATGAAGAAAACAACAGAGTAAGTGTCACAGTCGATGTCCATGAAGCACTGCCGGACCTGAAGATCATGAAAGTGGATCTGAAAAGGGGTGATGGGATAATCGTTGATAACGAAAATACGCATATCGTTGCGGGAGAGGATTCTTTAATTAACGTAACAATAGAGAACCCCGGATTGAAAAAGGCTGCGGGATGCAATCTCTTTATTAAGGTGGACGATAACGTAATAATCGATCGTAATAACTTGGGCTCCTTTGAGCCAGGACAGATAAGATTTGCCGAGATAGCCCATCGGTTCGAGGAGGGAGAATCCGGTCTGAACGTTACCGTAGATCCCGACGATATCATTAAAGAAATGAACAATTCCAATAATTATTTTAATGAGCTGTTGACGATAATAGATGATGATCCCGGGGAAGCATCATATACCATTGAAGGTTATGTTCACAAGAGCGACCTAACAACCGCCCCCGGTGCAAGCATAAGAGTGCTGAACGTCGAAACCACCGAAGAACTCATCACAGCATCAGATTCGTCTGGCAGATATTATGTCAACCTCGCCGACCTTGACCATGGGTATTCCGAAGGTGACGAGATTAAGTTGTTTGCCGCTTTGGGTAACGAAAGTGATATCATTACGATTTTCGCATACTCGGAAGATAAAGGAATCATAAGGACAATCATTCTCGAACAAGGAACTTCAAATATTTTCAGTCTGGCATTTCGAGATTCTTCCGATATCACAGTACCCCCGGGGAAATCATCGGTTTTCGTCATACACGTAATAAATGAGATAGACGAAAGAAATGTTATAGAATTCGACGAAGTAGAGATTCGAGATAATAACGATACTAAACTCTGGTGGACCGCCGTATTATCCGAGGATACCGTATCCCTCGAGGCAAAGACCACTTATGAGATCACATTGCTTGTAGAGGTCCCCGACGATGATAATCTGGTTGGGACGGTGGCAGAGGTGACAATTGCAGGCAGTCCTGAAAATGAACCCGGTATGAAACAAACCTTGACTGCTGTGCTACGAATCAACGTATCCACTGGTTTTATTCTAACGCCAAAAGAGACTAACAGATCACTGATGACACCATCGAAGACTACGGAGACATTTTTTCAATACAATATAATTAATTCTGGCGAAATGGAAGATTCATTTGCGGTAACGGTAAAAGTGAGTCCGAATCTAGATAAAGAGTACCATCGATATTTCACTCTAGGTGCTGGAGAAATCTCCCTTCGGAACATTACTCTCGAAGTAATGACAACAAGTTCTGGCACCTACGAGGTTTCTCTTGAAGTGGTCTCTAACTCTACGGGGATCGAAAAAGAATTATTATTCATTCTACAGGTGGGTAATCCCGAACTGAGCATTTCAGGGGGAGATATCAACATTGCACCAACGGATCCACAGCTGGATGACGAGATAATAATATCGATATTGGTGTACAATAACGGCACCTTCGATGCACCCGAATTTCGGGTTAAGCTGGAAGAGTTGAACACTGGAGAAATTGGCGTACTTGAAAAGACAGCTAACCCAATCGATAGAGATACCCAGAGCCTAATAAATTTCAAAGTCAACTTTACGGCATATGCACTATACGAATTCCAGGTTACTCTGGACCCCACGAGGGAAATATCCGAATCCGATAGGGAAGATAATAAAGCCACAAGGGAATTCGACCTTCGGCCCGATCTGGTCATAGAGGAAATATTGCTAGTAGCTTTGCCGGATTCGAACGATAATCTCACATCCGTTGTTAAGGGTGAAGGGGCCTATTTGAAGGTTGTTCTTTCGAACCGTGGTAACATTGATGTCGTCATTCCCTTCATAATCAAAATATATGATTCCACCTCTTTTAACGAGAAAGTATATGCCACTCACCTGATAGAAGATGTTATCAGAGTGGGAGAGAGTGAAGAATACTCGATAAAACTCGATTTCCACGAGGCTGAAAGCGGAGAACGTACCATCGAAATCGAGTTGGATTCCACGGAGAACATCACTGAGTCCGAAGAGGATAACAATCAGATCTCCATAACTATAATGATTGAAGATGAGGGTGTAGAGACGTCGGCTTCATTAAGCAGCACTGAAAAATTATACATACTCCTAGGTGCAGGTGTTATTTTGATCGTCCTTTTTATATTCGTTAGATGGCGGAAAAGAATAACTGTTTCATCCCCCGAAGAGGCAAATGAACCGATAATAGTGGAGGCCATTGCTGTTGAGCCCATTGATGAGGAAGTGGAAATACCTGAAGAGAAAAGGGTCGACCCAAAAAAGAAAAGAAAGAGGTCAATCCAAGAACTGGTTTCACAGCTTGAAAAGACCATAGACGAGGAGGAACCGGAAAAGGAAAAAGATGAGGATGGAAAATCCATTAACATAAAAGAAGTAGGAAATGGGCCCATCGACCAGGAGTTCTCGGACATTCTGGATATAGATGAAATGGAGGATGAAGCTGAGTCAAAGGAGGATTTTATTGATACTCTGCGGGGGGAGATGAGCAGTATGAAGCTGTAGATAGATGATTGTTTTGTCGGGAAAAATACGTCGATTGAAAAGCAAAAGTTACAAGAATATATAGTTTAATCCATCGATTACAACAATGCGGTCAAAGATTGTCCAGTACCCTCTTTTGCGCCTAATCTTATTTTATCTAGTTACAGTATTGATCAGCCCCAGTATTCCACCAATAAAAAGGATTATACCTATGATTATACCTACAATCGCCATCTGTCTTCCTTTATATTGAAGAGGTTCCTTATCGATCTTACGCATGGAAATAGCGTTAAAGTACATCCCTGCTATACCAAATAAGATACCAAAAATCACAATTCCCACAATACTGACAGGACGAGGAATGAGTCTGGAGACCACGAAAATAGAAACTGCAATTACGCCTACGATAGACAAAATAAAAGTGATAAGTGCCAAACTATAGATTTTTTGTTGATGATCTGGAGATGATGATGGAGATGACGATGAAACAGCAGCGGGCTCATCAACTCTAATAGTTTTCTCAGTCGGGTTTGATAAATGATCCTGTGAAATCGGTGAAACAGCCGTGGTCTTTTCTGCACTTATGGTTTTCTTCTGCAGAGTCGATATATCAATGGAATCCTGTACGAGGCTCTGAGTAATTTCAGGATATTCTGCAATAGTTTTTGGACCCGAATCGGGCTGCAGATCCGGAAAACGGATTATTTTCTTTTCACTTATCTCCTTTAACTTGTACAACATTACATCTGTACCCCAACGATCTTCTTTTCGTTTTTTTAGCGCTCCCATGATCACTTCGTCCAGTTCCTCGGGTACTTCGGGATTTAGTGCACTTGGTTGTTCGGGTTGATCCATAAGGACTTTCCCCATACAATCGGCAATGTCCTCCCCTTTAAAAGGATTTTTTCCGGTAACCATCTTGTAAAACATCACACCTATCTGGAAGATATCCGTCTGCCAATCTACATTACCATACTCTCGTTTATTGAATTGTTCCGGTGCACTGTGGGAAAGTGTTCCTTTAAAATCCCTGGATCCCGTTACAGATTCAGAGGCCATGAATTTTCCAATACCCCAATCGGTGATTTTCGCCACTCCTCGAGATGTGAAAAGAATGTTCTCCGACTTGATATCCCTGTGAACGGAAGCCATTTTATGTGCATATGAAAGACCCTCCAGAACCTGTACCATTATTTGGACAGACTCCCCGACCGTCAGATCATGCTTTTTCATTAACTGTTTAAGACTGCCTCCCTCCATTAATTCCATAGCCATGTGCGGTACTGGTTCAGTTTTTATACTAAAGAGTTTAACAATATTACGATTTTTTAATCTCATCCAGAGTTCACCCTCAGATTTGAAACGGCCGATTACCTTTTCATCCATACTGATCAGGTTACCATCCGTTTTTGGGATCTTCAACGCAAGCTCCTTCCCATGCTCATCAATACCCATATATACATCCGCAAAGCCACCTGAACCAAGAAGATGATAGATTTGATATCCTGGTAGAAGGTCCCGTATGTTATCAGGTGCAGGTTTAGGTGGAGGGGGTGGAAGGAAGTCTCGGAACGAATCAGATTGTGCAATGGGTGAATTCATGTATTTCATCGTCGGAATTATTCTGTGGATATAAAAACATTATTGAATGAAAGCTTCTGAAAGGATTTCGCAATTTCCATTCTCCATTTGTTTTGGTTTCTATCCAAAATGTATAACGACCTGCGGGTATACGAAGTTCCGACCAAAGGGAGGTTATTTGGGCATAGCACGAAGAATATCGTGCGGCGCCGAGAACTCGTTAGTTAGGCGAGGGTGAAGTCCTCCCACAAGCGCAGAGTGGGGTACGTGGGTGTTGAATTTCCAATATCCTCTCTTTTTTTTCAGATTTTTTATCTGTCATCCGCTTCTATATCTTCCACTCGACTATGAAACATTCGAAGTTGGACAAAGGTTAATAATATCCCCTCCAATCAATTAATTAACTTGGCCATTCGTGGTATAATAATATACGTTCCAGAATCAGTCTTTAGTTTCGATCAACACTGGATAAAATCTCCAGATCGGCCTCGTCCTGTTTCCGCGTTGATGCCTGTTTATTTTTAACCAATTCCCGTATCCCAATAAAATAAACCTTCTCGTTTCCATAAATTCCGAGCTTTTTACCATTCCATACCTCTTTAAACATGCAACCATCAATTGAAGTAAGAATGTCCACTCTTACCGGTTCATATCCCAGCTGAACAATTTTACCAATTTGGCTAAAATCCTCCTCCGATAGATTCAAGCATTCAAATCCAAATTCGTTGAGGGCTTCCACAATACCCTTTCCGTTTTCAATACTTGGTTCTACGAAGATGGTCATATCTTTTGTATATCGGGGGATGGCATGAAAGGCAACTGCATAGGCACCAATAATACAGTATTTTACATCATATTTATTGAATAACCTTAACAACTCTTCGAAGTCCTTTTCCACTCTCGCTTTTATCCCCCTTTTTCATTTTATCATATGATTCTCTTAAAAACTGAAACGTATCTAATCTCATTGTCTTACCCATAAATAAATAATAATCCTGATCAAATCTTTTAGCGGCTTCAAATGTGTCTGTCTTATGTATCCAAATTTTTGCCATTTTGCTTGAAACCCCCGCTTTATTTCTATAAACTCTTTTTCAATCGGAAGCGATTTTTCTATCACTACGGCATTTCTGAAAGTCACACAATGCCCCAATCACCTCTAAATCAAAATCTACTAATCTCCTCACTTATCACCTGTTGGATTTATCTTCTGTTTTTGCATATTTGTGTTGCATTCCTTCATTGAAGTACGCAGATAAATATTTTTTCTGTGATTGTACAAAAATAATCTTCCACATTTCGCAATCATAGGAAAATTATTCACCAAGCGAGCATCAATACTCGTCTTTTCAAGTAACATGTTTGCATGATGAGTTTCATAGTCGATTAAATTGAACACACTATTCATTCCTAAGAAGCAGATACAGCTTTACATTCCCATTATAGGATATGGGAAATTCAACTTTGGTGGGACGGTGTGGGGCGAGTGCCACATTTCGCCTAACGTCTTGCCAATTTCCGAACTTCCGATGGGGGGAACAACACCTATGAGATCGCCATTGGTGGGGTGGGAAGTTGCAGCGGAGCCGACAAGCGAGAGCCTGAAACTCGTTAGTTATACGAGCCCGCTAGGGCCAAGAATTTGCGGGTGGTTTCGGGGGTTATTTAAGGGAAAATTCGCAGTTATCGGAGTCGACCGAAAACGCCTTTAGTGCATAGTTTTTTCCGTTTTGAATAAACGGAGAAGATTTCACATATCGACCGTTATGTGAAACCCCATGTTTCATCGTTCCTTCCTCTCCTTGTTGGTCCGATATACGAAACACCAAATGGCGAATTTTTCGGTCTTGCCCTACGGTAGTAAAAAATCCCCTGTGAGCGTATTTTTCTACATGAAGAAAGGAATGAGGAAAATTCGATTAACGTGATCTCATCGTGTTATACTGCCTCGTTACAAGGCGAGGCATGGATTTATAAAACGAAGTGGAAGAAATCCGCAATGTTTAAATGAACTTTTTGTATTTTGGGGGAAGTATAGGGACTTATTTATACTTCTTTGATTCTCAAAACTTGACTGACTTTTCCTTGATTGAAATCCTTATCTTCCCATAATGGTTTGCTCATTGGCTACAACTCTGGCTCATTATCTTATCCATCAAGCATAATTTGTATTCCAAACGCAATTATAATAGGAAGAGTTATTTACTACTTAGTAAATTACTACACAGTAAATATGTTTTCAGACAGAAAAGTTGAGCTAAAAGCACTCAAGGACTATTACAAGATGGCTTCCAAAAGAAGTCAATTACTGGTGATTTACGGCAGGCGGCGCGTGGGTAAGACTACACTTGTAAAGGAGTTTTTAAAGGAGGTCAAAGGAGTTTACATTTTCATTGAGCCAAAGAGCGAAGAACTAATCTTGAAGGATTGTGAGGATGTATTTGGGAAAATAATAGGACGCACCCCTCGTTTAGATTCCTGGGAAACACTATTTAATGTGGCCCTATCTGAAAAACTGACGCTCGTACTTGACGAGTTTCAGAACCTGGGTGTGGTAAATCCTCACCTTTTCTCAAAAATCCAAAAGATATGGGATGAGATTGGGTCTGAACCAGGTTTGCTTTTTATCACAATCGGATCTTATGTAGGTATGATAAAGAAAATATTCAGGGATGGAAAACAACCGCTTTTTGGTAGGGCATCAGGAATGATGAGGTTAGACCCATTTGATATTTTCGCCACAACCGAATTCCTAATGAGCGAAGGAATGAGTTTTGAACAATGTTTAAGGGGATATGCTATAGTCGGTGGCGTACCCCGATATTTAGTTGAACTTGGGCTTAAAGGCGACAATATCGAGAGACTTTTTTTTGATTCGACATCACCATTGAGGGAAGAGGGTATTAATATTCTCGCTTTAGAATTCGGTTCACGACACAAGGGATATTTTTCAGTACTTGAAAGTGTGAGTAAAGGTAAGTCCACTCCAAAAGAGATTGCCGATTATGCCGGAATGAAAATTGCAACAGTATCAAAATATCTTGGAGAACTCTCAGATGAATATGAGATGGTAATGGCCGAACGTCCCGTGACCACAACAAAGAAACGATTCGTTAGATATCGTATTAAGGACAATTTCTTCGATTTCTGGTTTAGGTACGTGTACTCAAAAGCCTCCTTAATTGAAATCGATCCAGAGGGGGTATTAGTTGATACACTGAAACAATTACCTCAGTACATCTCTATAAAGATGGAATATGTAATAAAAAATATTATCATTAAGAAGAAGCCAATCTTTCCGCCAACAGCTATAGGCCGATGGTGGGACCGGAAAGGAGAGGAAATTGATGTTGTTGCAATCGATGAGAAGAGCTCTAGAATACTATTCGTTGAGATAAAATGGCGAAAAAAATCGGTAGGCTGGAATCTTGTCGAAGAACTGAAACGTAAATCACAACTGGTCCAGTGGAGAAGATACAATAGGAAAGAAACACTATTATTCGTATCGAAACAAGGTTTCACAAAAAGTTGTCTTAAAAGAATGGATTCCGAAGGAATACTTCACTGGGATCTTAAGGATGTGGAAAAGCTAATACTGAGTTAGAACTTCAAGTTAATCAGTGTTATGTGTTGTTTTTCTTTATGCTCTACGGGGTGGGGTTGAAGAAAAAAAGTTCATTTTATTTACACGTTAATCGAAGTTCACAGGGGATTTTGCGTTAAACTGTAGGGCGATTCCGATATTTCGTATAACGACTGGCAGGTTCACGAAGTTTTCGACCGAAGGGAGAGAATTTGGGCGGAGCACGAAGGAATATCGTGTGTAGCCTTGAACCTGTTAGTTATACGTGTCCGAAAGGACCGAGCACCGCAGACCCGGAGGGTCGAGGAGCGCAGAGTATCAGAATCGTTCGGGATTCAGTTCTGACCGTCTTTTTTCCAGCTGGCGATGTCAACGGAAAAAGTTTGGCTTCTGCCGTGAACAGAGGGTTATGCGAGGTTATGGAAACGCAGATTTCCGTAATTTCTACTCTTTCCCTTTTTTTTTCCTATTCACGAAATGTCAGCACGTTAAGAATCCCGAATGGAAATGTTGTGGATTGAGGAAAATGGTGTATGGTGGAGGCCCGAAGAACCGGAGCCCATGCCGACTGGAGAGAGGCAGCATATTTTGATAATTTCACCTCAATCCGACATTTCCACATGGAGAGTTTTTTCATCGACAAGAGGGGCGTCAGTCCCTTCTTGGACATATAGTAATAATGTTGATCGCCCTAAAGTTCTTTTTCATAGATATTCTTCCGATGCCCTATTGCCACTATCCAAAGTTGCTCTCTTTCTCTTCTCCAATCAATTATTGCCCTATAATCACCAATACGCAGACTGAAATAGATAGAGCCTTTTAGGGGTTTTAAAAAGTGATCGGGCCACTCCTTCATTGTTTTCATTTTGGCGACAATCCGTTTTCGGATTTCTTTATCCAAATTTGAGAATTGGCCCAAAGCCGGATCTGTGAAGAGTACCTCAGTCATAGAGGTCCTTCTCCACTTCTTCCAACGTTTTTCCTTTTCCACTTTTTACCTGCTGTTTTCCAGCTTCTATCACTTTCAATGTTTCCTTGGACAATCGACTTTCATCTTCGATAAGATGTCGGATTGCATCGCGTACCATCTCACTTTTGTTCATGTAGTAAGGGTGTATATCAAGGAAATCGTTGATTTTGGTTTCCATCCCTTCAGATATCTTGACATTGATCGAAGTCATTTTATCACCATGGTAATACTATGGTAAAACACAATATATAAGTGCATCGGTAAAAATCTCACTTTTAAGGCACTCTTATTCATTATTTCCCATAAGACCGCTTTAATGATAATAATCTTCGAAATGGAAGGGAGTGATTGATCCTCAACAATCAATCGTAACGAGCTTGATGTTGATAAACTCCTATTATAAAACTCTCCGGGCGATTATGGTATTACGTATAACGTCTTGCCAATTTCCGAACTTCCGATGGGGGGAACCGGTCAATGATTACAGCATTGGCGGGGTAGGAGTTGGGCGGAGGCGTCAGCCGAGAGCCGTGAACTTGTTAGTTATGCGAGCCCGCTAGGGCCAAGGAGGACCGAAGGTCCGACGCAGTTTTTCGTCACCGACGAAAAATCGTTTTGGGGCGGAATTTTCCAACATCCACTTGGAAAAGTTATTAAATCCCATAGGTTATACGAAGATTTGAGTTCGTATCTCTTCTCTCTTGGTCGGATTTAAGAAGTCCCAAAACGGTAATTTTTCTGTCTTTACCTATTGTAGTAAGAACCTATTCAGTTGCTCATATTATTGTACCAGAACCCAAACCATAAAATGAAACTTCTTTAATCACCTAAATAAATAACATTTTCTAGACCCTTGAAATGGGAATCTCCGGTTACCACTATTCCACCATATTTCTTTTGAAATGCGATAATTAACGAATCGATCATTCCAAAATGTTTACGAGTTTTTCTCATATCATGCCTAATCTTAGCAGCATCCACCCAATCTTCGATATGAATGGAGTGTATTTCGGAATTAGCTCGAACAATAGTATATGACTCTTCGAAATCGGATCCCTGCCGCAAGCAATACCCTTTTAATTCTGCGATATTACATTCAAGTGTTATTATCGTATCATCTTGTTCTTCGACGATCCTATTAACGATCTCACCTTTATCAGAGCCAATGAAGTACTCAATCCAGGCATATGTATCAAAAATGAACATAAATTCACCACAAGTTTTCGTGCTCATCATCATCTTCTCGAATAAAAGCTGGTTTTCCCTTGAATATACCAAAACCACTGATATGTTCCTTCTTTTTGATATCGATATCTAATTTATCATGCTCCGTTATACCCATATCTAGAGCACTCTGTCTAGGGAGGATAATTCCTAGTGAATTCCCCCACTTCTTTACCTCTACAGTTATATGTGTCATCACTTTCACCTATTATGTATATGTACTTCTTAATATTTAAAAGTTATACTCATACGTCTAACTTTTCGGCATGAATGATTCGTTTCTTAAAGGGTTCTGGTACATATCTTTTCACAGATTTCTTGACTTTCTGCATTAGGGTTTTTACGTAAAACAATAGGCGGTGACGAAATTTCGCATAACGTGTAGCAGGTTCCCGAAGTTCCCCTGAGTATAACGAAGGGGAATTTGGGCGGAGGCCGATAGGCCGAGAGCCGGGAACCTGCTAGTTATACGAGCCCGTTAGGGCCAAGGATTTTACGGAATAGAATGGAGTAAAATCTGCCGTTTATCAGAATCGTCCGTAGGGATGAAAATTTATTGTGATTGTGCTTTCGCACATGAAACACTTCCCCCGGAAATTTCAATTTACGTCTTAGCGCGCTAGCTAGACAAGCGCAATCTTAAGAGCAAAGTCACATTTCTTTACGCAGAAGGGCAGATTGATATTTCTCTACAGCCTCAATTTATACTTTCGATATATATTATCCATAGTAATGCTACCGACTCATATATATTGTTCCCGCACCGAGTGAAAACACTGTCGGAGTATAATGATGCCGGACCTCACTTTGAACTTTCGACCTTTCTTTTAAGTAGGAGGGATATCCCAACTGCTCCGATAAATAATATCAACTGGAACCCTGGGGTCTTACTTGTCTCCTCACTGAAATAGATTCTCTCAATATCGCTTGATCCTTGGTTTCCTACCGCTTGTATTAGAATACTTTCTACTTGTATCGTCGTGTTGGTATCCGATTTCGGGGCATAAATGGTAATATAGAATTTAACAGTTCCACCTTTCTCAATATGCCTAATTCGGGGTGTTATATTAATCTCCAGGTTCGAATCTTCAAGGATTACGATATGAACGTTAGTTACGGACACATATTGACATGTTACCTCGATCGGGATTGTCCTACTCTCTCCCGGTTTTATTGCTCCCACATTTTCTACTTCGGGGGATATTACCAGAATATGAGCATTTTTTCCCTCTCCTTTTTGCCATCGATCAGGATCATAAGGATAATAATCATCCTCATTTGGAACCCCATCTCCATCTATATCCGGGTCAGTTAAATCAGGAATTCCGTCTTTATCACGGTCAGTGGTCGGAAAGGAGGTCCTATCAAGAGGGTCTGTGGATTCTATATATTCATCCAAATTTGTATAACCATCTCCATCACTATCAGCTTTTGCGTCACTTGAATCCTCTGGATCTAGACCATACTTGAGTTCCCAATCATCAGGCATACCATCCCCATCGGAATCCATGTCAATATTTGATTTTATTGATCCCATCGGTGCAAAAACAGTTAAATGTGATAAATTTCCCCATACATAGTTCTTTTGAATGTCCACCCCCGTGTTTGTTAATTCACTCCATTTCGAGCCAGCCCAATAAAATAATCTCATACTGGATTCATCCATCCCGCTAGGAATATCACTATCGGAGTAAGGTATCTGGATATAAATCCATTTGAAACCATCTGCTATGATTTCAACAAATATGCCAATATTTCTCATGTCTGCTGGATCATCACCTGGACTCGGACATTCATTAATACTAACATTACTAGGTTCCAAGGTGCACACTTTAACAGAAATTCCAGTATCAGGATCCGTAAATGTTTCGATAGTATTTTCTCCAATAACATCTGTAGATGGAAAAATAAATGTCAGTAACGTTATCAAAATTATCGTACATGTCTTCCAATTCATATTATCACCCCGAGAGATGGCATTCCAGTATATAATAGAATTTTGGTACAACTATACAAATGTAGATTTCCCGTTGAAACATGGTCTTACTCGTAACGGTTTCTTCATGGAAAGCAGTCTCCCCAGGAGACCTAAATAGTAATATTCAAAATAATCAAGGTTTTAGAGAGTATTTTGATTTTGATAACTGCCCTCCTGCGTACCTCTTCATATACCAAGCCTTTTAGCGTATAACCCCAGAATCTAGTGACTTTGCTCTAATCTCACCCAAATTCTTCGTTAATTGAGGGGAAGATACTCCAAATTTTCAACATTCCCCTACGGGCGATTTTGATATTTCGTATAACGACTGGCGGGTTCACGAACTCCGTCGGGGGGAACCTTCCAATGATTTCAGGGTTGGTGGGGTAGGAGTTGCAGTGGAGGCCGACAGGCCGAGAACCGTGAACCCGTTAGTTAGGCGAGTCCGCTAGGACCGAGGAGCACCGCAGGTGCGACGAAGGGCTGCGGACTCGTCCAGAATTTAGTTTACCTGCCCGTAGTTTCCCTGATGGCGAAGTCATGGGGAAATTTGCGAAACTGATGTGCAGTTTCCGTGAATCGTTAGGTTATGCGAAGTGAAGAATAATCCGCTAATTATTCGTAACTTTATCTTCTTTTTCTCCCTTTCCGATTCACGAAGGGCTAAACGTATAAATTCTGGATGATAATGCTGTTTCGGGATGAAAGGCACATTGAACTTCAGATCACAATGATGCCGTCAAAAATGGCCGTTGGTTGGTTCAATCGCCCGAAGGGTGATTTACGAGGCATGAAGTGCCGAAGTCAGCAGGCACGAAGTAACTGCTATCCCAACCCCTGCCATTGATTCATCCGATACTGCATTGTCACCTGAAGGAGATTGTTGAATATTCCGCCGTAAACATGTGGTCAAATCATTGGATTGACCATTATACTGATTTCCAGGAGGCTTATTTTTCATTTATGAATCTACCTTTTCTTGTACCCAAATTTTTTATTGTAATCTTTGTGATCAATTATATCCAATACAAAGGCGATTATTTCAATAACGGTTTCCCCATCAGTTAATGTATACAACATTCTCCAGTAATTCGATAAACTCACTCGAAATAGATTCGTTACCCCATATTTCTCCATATATTCTTGAGGAATTAGCTTTTTTGAAAGAGGGTCACCATAATGAGGATTTGCCTTTATCAATTCTACTTTCTTGTTTATCGAATTCAATATTGATTTCTCAATTTTAGATTCTGATGAGTGCTTATTTAGGTATTTGTAGACCTCCTCAGCGTCTTCAGATAATATTACCCGCACCATTTTCATAGTTCAAGCCCCATTGCAATTGCTTTTCTAATGTTTGGATTTGAATTAAATATCCAAGTAATACCATCTACTGTTACCACTATTTTATTACTCTGTTCAAGATATCGCAATATTGTTTTCAATTTATTATGATTTACCTTTTTAGGAAGGCGCCTTTTCAATTCTGCAATTGTGATCACACTCTCCTCAATATTTCTAAGGACATCTTCTACCATTATCACTGTGTTCAATGTTGGAGAATGCTCAAGTCTATGTTCATATACATTATTCGCCATTATTGCTTCCATCTTATCACCATCTGATACAGAATAGTATCAATAATGTACACATCAGTATTAATACATTTCTATTGAATTGTCATTAGATTAAGTATTAGCCCTCCTGGAAATCTTCTACAATTACTGTTCGTATCCAAAACCTTGTACTCTCCTGTTTTCGGTGAATGTAGCGTTTAACGGGTACGTTAGACGACATAGGCAATCCAATGATTTAGGAAAATTATATGTGCAAATAGTTCCACTATTAGGAAGTTGGGCAGGCGGGGATGGGGAATTGGAGGAAGCCCAACGAACAATGCACATGGTGGGGCGGTTTTACGGCATAAAAGGAATATTTCGACAATCTTCAAAGGCGAGTACGCAATTTCGCATAACGTCTCGCCGGTTTCCGAACTTCCGACGGGGGGATCAACACCTTTAACATCTCCATTGGTGGGTAAGGAAGTTGCAGCGGAGGCCGACAGGCCGAGAGCCTGAAACCGGCCAGTTATACGAGGGCGCTAGCCCCGAGTACCGAAGGAGGCGAAGTCTCCGAGGAACGCAAGTTTATCAGAATCGCCGAAAAATGCTTTTGGGACGTAGCTTTCCGTTGGCGAATGCAGCAGGAAAATTTCGGAAACCGTGCTTTATGCGGAACGAAGTTTCACCCCCTCCTTTTTCATCTTGGTCCGGTTTCCGAAGTACCGAAGGGGTAATTTTTCGGTCTTGCCCTATGGTAGCCGAAAGTTACTTTATGAACCACAAAGTACAAAGAGACCAGAAGATGAATATCCATACCGATGTATGGAATTCCCAAATACCAATTACTTCTTTGGCGGAAAAAGAGCATTTTTTATCTTGGCCTTGCCCTCCTCGTAATGAAATCTTTTTTCTATTAACCAATCATTATTTCTCTCAATTGAAATGTTATCATATTCTTTCTTTTTTTCTAAAATATAATTATTGATTTTTTCCAATTCGTCTTTTGATCCTAATGCCGCTTCATCAATGGTTATATCTTCATCGTTTGCCATGACGGTTAAAGAGTAAGTATAACCCATTCGCGTATGTCCCGATGAGACAATTTCCTTAACATAGGCCGCATGTGAGATTTCAGACCAAAGCGCATCAAACTTCTTTTTCTTTCCAACCCAATACTGAAATCTTGTGTTATCTAACATTACCTTTCGGATTCTCAGTGTGAAAGGCATGAGAATTGCTCCTATAATAAAAAGAGCGATCCCAATTAAAATCCACCATAATTGATAACCCAACCGCCCTTCTATTCCGACAAACAATGCCATAAGTCCAAAAAGGCATAGAGAGGACGCCCCAACTACATATGCCCATGGTCTTTTAGATATGATAAGTGGTTTGGATACAATGCAAATTCCTCCTAACTTTTTACTGAATATTGCCATATTAATTATGGATTTTATCTCTAACCTATAACATTTATTAAAATCTTCTGGCCTCGCTTTCATACAATCTCTTCGTTTATTCAAATGAATAAATATAACTTTCGGCGTTAACCATTGGGCGATTCTGATATTTCGTATAACG
>CAYFHS010000015.1:0-87796 GCA_964342815.1 uncultured archaeon
TTCCGTTCGCCCGGTGCGATATCCCCTATCTTGTTTCCGGTGAACTCGTCGCGGTCCGCCAGGAATTCCAGATTGAAATCCACGTCGATATCAAGGATGGATATGGTTGCAATCTTCGATTGGGTAACACCGTATTCATTCTCCAATTTCGCTATCACGTTGACAACGCACGGCTCGCTCATCTTACCCAGCGGTGGGGCCGTGACCTTAAGGGTGATATTTGTCATTTCCTTCATTTCCAATTCCACCCACCACAACTTGCTGCCATCCGGCTGAGTCACTCCGTCGTTAGGAGTGTTTGGGGTTTCCAGCTCTGCGGACCATCCCGGTAGTGGCTCTGTGATGGTCAGCTCGACAGTATCAGCTTCTTGGTAAGGTTTGGATAGAGGATTCTCCACGAAACCCAGCTCGGATCCAACGGAAATATTGTAGGTTACCGTATGTTCGGGCTCAACCAATTTCACCATTGGTTCCTCCTCTCCTGTCACCGGATCTTTTTGCGGAGAAAGGGCCACCTCATTGGGGCGGCTTATACCTAGGTTGAGGCAGGCGATAGCCATTGCAGTTCCCCATACGATCCCATAATCACCATTCCAACTGCCGTCCTGGTTCTGGCTGTCGAGGAGTGCTGTTTGAATTTCTTCATTCCAGTTTTTCCATTCATCGCCACCGACGAGATACATTGCAATGGTTGCATGATAGGTGAAGTAGAAACTGGAAACACGGTAACGGGGGCCCCAGTTCAACACTGATCTTAACGCACCCTGAGCTTCTGGTGTCTCGCCTGCACCCAACAGGTACATGCAATAAAGGCCAACAGCGGTGTTCGCGTCTCGGGTGGACCGACTGCTGTAACCGAATCCACTGCCGCTGGAAACGCTTTTCAGCCATTTTATGCAATATTCGAAGGCATCATCAGGCACGTCATAGATACCGGAGGACTCTGCAAGCACGATGGCGTGAATGTTCCAGCCCGATAGAGAAGTATCCGAACCGCGATAATCCGGGGTGTACCTCCACCCTCCCTCCGAGCGGGGTCCGTTCATGGTATTTGGTCTGCGCGGTGTGTTCTGTGCCCGTACGATTAGGGCCACGGATTCATTGATATAGGGTAGGAGTGATATGTCCTGAGTATGGAAATAGTAATCGATAAGAGCAGAGGTTGCCGAACCCTGAGAATACATTTTCCCATGTGAATACCCGTTTGGTGCGAACCGGTCATTCCATAAAGCACCCCCGTAATAGTCCCTTTGCTGTCCAGCAGGATAATCCGCGGGATCATGCCAAACGTATCTCAGAAAACGCACGCCTCCTTCGATAGCGTCCTGCCACCGAGGGCCCGTTGCATTGTAATCGACAAAGGCTCGGAGGCAGCTCCCTACCATGTTGGTGTTCTTCCCGTACCAACCGGATTGGTACCAGGCACCATCGGGAAGTTTCGTGTCATTCAGGTATACAAGCCCTCTTTCTATGGCTTCCTTTACGTCTTCAAGGTCATATTTCCCTCTGCTGGACTTCTTCGCCAACTCTTCATCTCGAATTATGAGAGAATCACTGTTCGCCTCGAAGACGCCTTTGCCGGACAAAAGCGTGGAACACATTAACAATATTATCGTCCCTACAATCATGAATTTTTTTAACTGTCTTCCATTATCAATCATTGGTAACACCCGGATTTTTCTCTACTGAAATATTGTTCATCATGATATTATCTTATTTATATAAATAAATATTGATACACTCCTTTAATTCGAACTCACAATATTAAGTGAATATTTATTCGGCATGCACGGAGTTTCCCCGGTGGATTGAGCGATTCAGATTATCTCTAGGTGATTCATATAGTTAAATTTTTAAATAAGCACCTTAATCAACTGCCCTATGCCCGCCAGAGAAAGATGTGTAACAGGTATCGAGGGATTGGATGCGGCTTTGAACGGCGGGTTTCCGGCAGGAAACGTGGTTCTACTGTCTGGAGCCTGTGGCACGGGGAAGACCACGCTTGGGATCGAGTATCTAACTTACGGGGCTGCAAGAGGTGAGAACGGGGTATATTTCTCCGTCACAGAACCATATGAAAAGCTGCTTGAGAACATGCGGGCATTCAGTTTCTTCTCTGAAAATCTGATCGAGGAGAACAAATTATTCATAATAGACGTATCTCTACTATACAACCGGCTGGGACTATTGAGCCAGGACCGCACCATCCAGGATATCGATACTCTTCTCTGGGCGTTGATCGATACTGTAAGGGCGCTGCATATAAAGAGAGCGGTAATAGATTCAATTACGGCAATATGTTCCAGGCTCGCCCAGCCCAGTAAAATAAGAGAACTGGTTTTCAATCTATCCAGAATGTTCACCCATTTCGGAGTTACCACACTGCTGATATCCGAATTGTCCGGGAGCTCCGGACGTTATTCCACCTATGAAGTGGAAGAAGCAGTATCAGATGGGATCATAATACAGGAGGATATTGAGAGAATGGGTAACATGATGAGGACCATTCAGATAGTAAAGATGCGGGGAACCGCCCATTCCAGGGCAAAATATGTTATGGACCTTTCAACGGAGGGGGCATTAATGGTCCCGCTATTGAAATGGGGACTATCAGGTGAGTAGATGAGCGAATTCGAGAATAAACTCATTGACCAATTCAACATGATGCCTGATTATTCGATCACTTCACTCTTTGTCGATACCGATCAATATTTTCCTGCAATAACCAATACTCTGTTCCATTCAACGGAACAGAGGGAAATGGGCGGCGCCTACGTTACCATAACAAGACCGGCAAGAGCTATAATGAACAAACTGCTCGCACAGAAAATACGAATAGCCGACACCTATTTCATCGACTGTATATCCTATATGGTGGGGGGTCATTCCATGGCCTCCAAACAGGTTGTGAACCTTGAGAGCCCCACAATGCTGGAAACCGTTCTTCTGAAAGTAGACTGGGCATTCCGCCAGATTGCAGCACCCCAGAAATTCCTGTTCCTCGATTCGGTCAATGCGTTGGGGATATATAATCGGGACAAAATACTGAAAGAATTTCTTCATGTATTCATTAATCGATTGCGGGCTAGAGATATCTTTTCGATTATGCTGATCGTCGGAAGGGGTTTACCAAGAGACCTGGAAGAGATGCTCCAGATGACCTGTGACGAGACGGTGGACCTCCGTAAGAAGCTCTGAGCTAAGGTGAGAGAATGGCAAGTTTAAGTATCGGTATCCCAAAGGTTGATCGCATCCTCATCGATGGGGGAGTTCCCGCAGGTTTCACGGTCCTAGTAAAGGGTGCACCAGGAGCGGGAATGGATCTGTTCGCAAAACAGTTCACATCCGGCGCGGAAACCCTTGAGAACGTAATGTATTTTTCCACGGACGAGCGTTTGGAGGACGTTATCCGCATCATCAGGCAGTATGGGTGGCCTACCAATCTGGACATTATCGACATTGCATCATCTTATTTCGACCGTGTGCTGGCAAGAGAGTTGGAAATATCGAAACTGAAGAGGGACGGTCTCACGGTATCGGACCTTTTGAAATTGATCGATGCCTCTCGCTCGGAAGAAAGAGAGGAAACGAACTTTCTTCGAGATATGAGCTACACTATTTCGGACCTGTCGCCTCCTTTTCGCGTTGTGGTAGATTCGATAGACTTTTTTCTCGAGAACTATCCCCCCGAAAAGGTCATCTCCTCAATGAGAACAATCAAGGCTCACACCTATTACAACAAGGGGCTGACACTCGTTACGCTAACAGCCAACATGCACGACAGGAAGATCGAGAACGCTCTCGATGCCATAGCCGACATAGTCATTGAGATGAACATAATAACGGTGGGTACCGAATACGAGACACGCCTTATTATAAGGAAGGTTCGGAACTATCCCGGAAAGGCAGCTATAATGACCTATTCCATCACCCCGGAAAAGGGCATAACTCCGGAAGTCATCTCAAGGGTCGCATGATTATTATTCGTATTTGCAGCTCAATTTGGGTTTATTGTTCCCCATGATCGAAATTGCAATATGAATTTGCTTAGTTATAGTCTCGATCCCCACATCGTGCTATTTCTTTATCTGATACCCTTGTAAAACCATATGCATGGGCTGAGCAAGTTATAGGGATGCCAGGGCAGAGCAGATGTGATTTGTACAGGGAAAACCTCGCAATTAAAAGCTCATCGCTAAAACCTAAAGGAAAAATAAAACTAATTTATTACTCGATCTTAGTGCCGCATTTACCACAGAAAAGAAAACCCTCGGGAATAGCCGTTTCGCAGTTTGGACAGTTCATCTCGAAGCGGTAACCACACTCCCCGCAGAATTTACTGCTCGTGGGACTTGGGTGGGAGCAGGCAGGACAGTCTTTAAGTGACTCTGCATTCTTTTCCATATCCGCCATTTTCTCCTCCATCTCCCTGATGGCAATGTAGAACTCGGAGATCTGGTGCTCCTTTTTGGAGAGTTCTTCATTCTTCATTATGATCTCATCCTGAAGGTGTGCAATTCTTTCCTTCAGACTGTCCACCAAGGGTTCTTCCTTTGTCTTTACTCTGATTCCATCGTTCGACCCACTATCTTGTTCCAGTTCGTCCAGTTCGTCCCTCAGCTGGTCCAGGTGCTCCAATGATTTCTTCAGATTACCGCTGTAAAGAACTATCAAGGCATCCTGGTATGTACCCTGGACTCTGGTAGTGTTATATCCCTTCTGTTCCAGAGCCTCAATACGTGAAAGAGATTCCCTGAACTCCTCCATGATTCCCTCATGCTGGTCCTTTAACTGGATTATCTTCTCGTTTGCTTCTTTCACCAAAGATTCAACAAAAGCGATATCGGAATCGAGATGCACCCAGCAGTCATCGATCATGTCCTCAAGGTCAATTGTGTTCATCCCAGCGTTTTTCAAATCCTTTATCTCATCTGAAACCTGCTTTATAAGCTGTCGGACATTCCCGTATCTCGGTGAGGATCTCTGGATCATTCTCTCAAGATCCGCTCTGAGCTTTTCGATGATTGCGATGCTCTCTGCGAACATATCGTTCTCGAAAGCTTTTACTCCCTTCGCCATTATCAGCTCGCACTCGGAAATATCAATACCCTTGGAACCCGCATTCGTAAGTTTCACGGTGATACTACTTAGGAGATCCAGAGCCTTTTTTTTCTCCCCGCGTTTTAGGAACAACGCTGCTTCCTTTTCACCAAGCTTGATGAAATCAGCGGCTTTTTGATATTCCCCGTTATTAAAAACGACCCTAGCCTCTTTTGCCACTTCCTCAAGAGAGTTTACATTCATACCCTCGGCGTGGAGGGATGTGATTCTTCTCTCAAAGTGTTCCAGCATCTCCATAACTTCTCTCATCAAATTGTCTCTTTTCAATATCTCGGCATCCGATATTCGTTGGACAACTTTTTCCTTTTTAACGGGGGGCGGGACTGCCTCGCGTTTGGGTACGATGCGGTCCCTAGGGACTGGAACCGGATCAACCGGTTTTGGTTGATCAGGTTGGGGAGGCGGAAAACTTGCGGGACTTACTTTGGGTGGAGGAACTTCCTTTCTAGGAGGAGGTGTTTCTTCCTGGTTCATGATCTCCAATCGCTCAATAACCTGATGAAAAGAGTTTACCGCCCTATAAAAATCACCCATTTTGTATATGCCCTTTGCGCGGGCCAGCATATCCTTGACAGACGTGAGGTCCTTCTCGGCAACCTCGGCTCTTGCCATGTTGATAGTAACCTTCGACAATAATTCCTTAATACTCACGTTCTGCTGGACATCGATCTGTTTTATAACAGACATAAGGTAAGCTGATGCCTTCTCGTAATCGCCTTTCTTGTATTCACCTAATGCCGAACGGTATCTCTCCACCGGTTTGGAGACATCAATGCGATGATTGTGGGCTTCCTTTATTTTTTGCGACATCTGGTCGAACAGTAATGGATACAATCCAACGTTTTCCACCAGATGGATGGTATTCCCGGCCACAATGGCCATGGTGGCTCCAACTTTGCTCATGGCAAGTTCGGTTATCTCATCGTTTCCTTCGAATTTGTACAAAAGCTCCTGGTTCCTCGAGAGGAAATAAGCATTCTTGTTCACGGAACCCACGGCAATATGTTGACCGGATTCATTTATCTGTGAGGCGGTAACGCCTTTAGTCACCAGTTTCTTGGCCGTTGCCTTAACGCTTCCCGTTTTGTATTGCCAGATAAGATTACCCATGACATTATAGCTCGAGAGGATTCCATCTCTCCCTCCAATGAGAATATAATCCTTAGATCGTGAAACCTCTATTGTGTCAGCAAGGTTCTTTCCCGTATGTTTCCAAAGGAGATCACGTCTGTTGTTGAGACAATAAATGGAGGTCATGGCACCAACGACGATAATCTCACCAAGTCCGGATATGGTCACTGACTGGATGTTCCACTGCGTCTTGTAGTTCCAGACCAACTCCGGTCTACGGTCAAAGAGCATTATTGTGGCTTCGGATGTCGCTATAAAATATTTATCATCGTCGGTTTTGCATAGTTTTGACACTTTGGCAACGGTTCGATGCTGCTTTACGATATTCCCGACATTATCATAGAAAATAACCTTATGGCCGGTGCATCCGGCCCCTATAAGGTCACCGGAATTTGTCATGATCAGGGAGGTTACCTTCGTACCTATCTTGTTTTCCCATACCAGTTCGCCCTTTGCATTCAACAGTAGAACATGTTTATCAGTCCCCACTGCAATATTGCTACCAGATTCATTCATAGCAATACAGGTTACCGCGGAAAGACAGTTGTAATCCCATAAAAGTTCCTTTTCCTTATCGAAATAATAGAGATAATGATCCTTACCACCCATCGCGATTCTATGACCCAAAGATGAGATTGCCACGCAGGTAATGGGCTTATTTGTGTTGTACTTCCACAGTACCTGGTGCCGTTTGGCTTTTTCCTGGTCGTCATCAGGGTAATGAACGGGCGGGAGAACCAAGGATTGCGGGGGCATGTTATTACTTCCTCAGGATTGAATCGTCGAAAAAGTATCCTCTCATTATATTTATGATTATATGAGTATTTTCATTCATCTGTCATAATTGAATATTTTATGCCTTGTCAAAGGGAGTTCCGAGAATCACCATTAATCATTCTTGGAGCGGGAGATATTGATTAACTTAACAGCAAAACATAAATAAAACAACAAGATTTCAACGTGGAAATCAGCGAGAACGGAATATTATCCATTATTGTTGATTATAATGCCGAGGTAGCTCAGCCAGGTAAGGCGCGGGCCTGGAGATGACCAGAATCCGTCTCACTTGAGAGCCCGTGGTGCTTGTCACCTCGAGGGTTCGAATCCCTCCCTCGGCGCTTCGTTTTTGGGTGATCGGTTTGAAATTGAGATTTACATTTACAACCCTCGCAGTTATATTCTCGATAATAGGAATCGCTTTATTACAGATTCTAGCTATGATGGCGAAGCCGGGTACCGTAAGTCTGGACCTGATCGAGTACCATGAAGGAGAAACTGTGGTGGTCCATGGCGTTGTCTGCCAATATTATTATACGGAAAGAGGAGAAACGGTAATCAAGCTGGCGGGAAACAGCGTAATAGTTCCTGTCGTGGTTGAAACGGGCCGACTCGATCCGTCACCTGGCGACCAGCTTGAAGTTACGGGGAAAATCGTTAGGATAAATAACGGATTCGAACTCCAGGTCGCTCGAGCCTCTCTTGTAAAAAAGACTGGAACAGTATTGGGAAATGCGATAGCACTTGAATCTATGAACATTTGGGAAGGGGAATATATACAGACAAGGGGGGTAGTTTCGGATATGGAGGTAAAGGATTTTTTCATTAAAGCCAAGGTGTTCGATCCGTTAAGCAGGTACGAGCTTGATTGGTACATTTATGAGATCGACGAACGAATAACCATTGGAGCCGAGGTGAACTTCACAGCATTTATAGACGGTTCCAGAGATGTGGTATCGCTTCAAACATACATGATTGAGGCAATTTCATTGGAAGGGCTGTGGGAATCGAAAGAATTGGGTATCAGGAGAGCATTCGAATCTCTATCGAGCAACCGAAGGGAATTCATGTTTTTTCCGGTCAATATCACTGGTTATGTGCTATACCAACCCAATCCTATTTTTCCAAGTATAACTATTTCAGACAGGGTGGAATCCGGTGGAAGAACTTTGCGGGTAGGTTTCAATGATGATACAAATCTATCCGGGATCGATCGCAGGGACCTAGTAAAAGTAAGAGGAAGGCTAACGGAGGACGAGAAGACCATGGGCCTTGTTATGGATTCTTTTTATATTCGGCATATCGAGAAAGCTTCACCGGAGAATATAACCTTAGAACAGATCAAGGAATCGCCTTATCTTTATCGAGACGCCAAAACGGGCCTGAAAGATTATGTAGGAAGGATGTCGGACAGAAAAGATATACACGGAGATCGCAATATAACACTTAGCGGGTATTTCTTCATGAATGAAAGCCGATATCCAGTATTACCTCTAGCTGTTAACGAGCATGAAGCTGGCATCTTGGGTCAATTGGATTCGATTTTTACCACGACGCAGGATGAATTCATACTGATTGGCATGTGGGGGAAATTGAGATACATTTCAGAGATAAATGCATATGTTTACGTGGTCTCTGAACTGACGATTTAAGGGATTCAATAGAAGCGGCCCATTACCGGTTCCTTTTATAGAATTTCATTATTCATTTTTTTTGCGACCACGCTTTTCCCGAATCTCAAGAATGAATGACCATACCATTAATCCTAGGAAACAAAGACCAGCGAAACCAATACCGAGAAATGTCGCAAATCCTACTTTTTCCTTGTAATTCTCCACGGTAACGATCATTTCACCGTAGGATTTATGCCCCTGGCGGTCAGTTACAGTGAGATTTACTTTGTAATATCCGATCTCTTTAAAAATGAATTCAGGTCTTGGTCCGTAAAGGTGGATCTCCTCTCCTGAATAATCGAAGGTCCAAGAGTAGTTCACGATCTCGTTTTTGTTGCTTGAACCCGATGAATTGAACTGCATAGGTTCGTTTATTTGTACTGTTAGGTCCTTTCCTGCATCAGCTACGATAGAAATATTCGTCCCTGAACCATTATCCATGACGGGTGCCTCTGATCTTGATCGAAAAACAAACCATGAAGCCTTATTTTCAGCTAGGTTTTCTGGTAAAGGTGACCCTGATGGCTCACCAGACTTGACAAGTGGTGACTTGTCAAGAAAGGCAATGACCAATATTATCAGAGCCATTACCCAGAAATGAATAAAAAAATTATTTCGCAACTTTCATCCCCCTCCCTTCATACACATCTCGAGATAGGATTCCCTAATCCATTCTTTCTCCGCAAGTCCCGTGATAAGAGATTTCATTTCATCCACAGTTTCGTCCACGAGCTTAAATTCACTTATTACTTTCTCGATTTCCATGAAATTCCCCAAACCTTCTACACGGTCAAGACAGATTACGAATCCCTCGTATGAAATCTCTCTACGGGTCTTTATTACCTTTCCACTCTCACGAAAACCCAGCGAACGAAAGAGTTCCATCAAAGAATCCCCTTGATTCATATCCAAATCGATATTGATCTCACGCCTTGTTTTTGAATCGAGGTGTATCTTAGGTCCCTTGTATGTTAGGAGAAGGCGGCCCAAGTCTCTATCAATCAATTCACCTGTAGGTCGAATTTTTCTCAGGCGCAGTGCCTCGTCCGTCTCCCTGAAATCATCAGCGGGTGAATTGAAATAATGGTCTTCTTCAATAGTCTCTTCCAGTAATACAGCACCACGATCATAGAGAAAAGATAATATTTTGGAGATTTCAGAACCATCAAGCTTCGTCTTGATCTCTACTTCGAGATTCATGAATTGGATAATAACGTTGTTCAATATGTTTTTTCCCCAGAGATAATTCCATAATGATAACATCTAATGCTTTTAAAATTGATGTAAAATAATTAATAGCGACTATACATTATCATAAACAACGGGTAATTACGAAAAGGGAAACAATGCTATCCATATCCTATGAAGAAATGACGATGCATCTATATCAATGGGCAGTTGGAGGGAAGATGCATCCCTTGGTCTGTGAGGTCCACCTATCGGAACAATCCCAAAGTGAAGGTTTTTTCTCACTATTAAAAAACCGGAGAGAGGAAAACGGTAGCCCAATATTCCTGACAGAGGAAGAGTTAAGGGATATTATTATACAAATGAGAGATATTGGTGTCCGTGATTTCCGGTTCGTGGTAGATGTTACAAATCATTATAATAAAGAATTATTGTTCAGTCTATTAGCCAATGTTAAAGGCAAAGGAGTAGCAAAATCCATTATTTCCAACGGTATGGAACTATCCGGAAATGATATTAAAAATATGTTGGACGCCAATGTGAACCTATTCGAATTCTCAATTGCCGGACCTGACGAAAATACACATTATGCGAATCGAGAAAAAAATGGCTCTTGGGAAAACAATACAACCGCACTTCACATAATAAAAAAGTTTATTGAAAATCAACCCGGATACTCTCCGAGGATCTGCGTAAATGTATTATTGACAAAGGCCAACTGGAACAAACTTTCCAATACCATACGGTTCGCGCATAGGTCTGGAGCCGACAGCTTCCAGATCCGTCTTCCGAATCCTTCCATTGAGATGAATAAAGAGTTGAACATCTCATCCAGCCAAGCACGCGATCTTCTACTGATAAAGGATGACCTTGTGAACCTATGCAATATTTATCATATGGATCATAATTTAGACACTTTCCTTCAAGATCGAGTGCTTTTTCCCGTACGGTTGGTAAAAGAGAAAAAAAAGGATAGCGAAAAAGACCTTACACCCGGATTACCCGACTTTCTCGTGAGATACAAGAAAAGGTTTCCGAAGATGGAGGACTCATTTCTCCGTTTTGCAACTCTTAGTGATTACGAACCGTGGTATTTCATGGAAGTGAGGGGCGAGGGCATATTAGTTCCAAGAGGAAATAAATATGTCGCCCAAGGTAACTCCAAGCACTCGATAGAGGAAATATGGTTCGGTAACGAATATAACCAGTGGAGAAGCAGGGCGTTAGCAGTGGGGATGGATCGAACCGCCGTAAAGCATTCCTTGGTTGGTCCCGGCGGAGTTAAGACAATCCAGAGAGGATTGTTAAAACGATGGAAAGAGGCTTATCTTGCTCAACCCCAGACATCCGCGGGTCGGGGAAATCTCTTGACCGAATACAGAAATAAAGAAGCAAAGGTCAAGTTGAAGATGCTTGATCGCGACATCCTACTGCTTGAGAAAAATATCAAAGATATCAAAAGGCGAATGGATCTCTATTCCAAGGACAAAGAACGTATCATAAAACTCCGCCAGTCACTTTTATTTCGATGGTACCAATCCATCAGACGAATGTTGTAGAATATTGTCAATGGTGGAAAGCTCGACAAAAAGTCGAGGCCTTTCGAGTAACGGTTTGCCGAGGTCCGAGCAATTTCCCCCGGAAATTGACGGATGAGCGGGGCATTTCAATGCCCTGCACCTGCCAAAGCCTTGGCAGGAGTAACGCCTCGACAAATACAGGCGTATCTCAGATACGCCAGGACCCGAAAGGGATAGATGTGTCCCGGACACATCGAGGTTTACAGCTTGGCAATGTTTGCGGAATCGGGGCCTGTAGGTTTCCGAAGGAAATCGAAGGCTCAGGTGCATTTAATGCACCGGAATCTGACCGGACACTTGCGGGCACCTGTAGGAACCTGAAGGGTTCTGAAGGTGCAGTTGCATCTCGATGCAACGGAGTAAAACGGGCAGGTCAGATGTGCCGTCAGGTACATCGAGATGTAATGGGAGCCCGTAGGGCCGATTCCGCTGAATCATAAATTAAGGGTTGATTCTGTGGATATGGATGAGCTGCAAAGAAGGATACGGGCCGTGAATCGGAAATATCAAAGGCCGTATATATTCATAAACTCTGCATCATCTCTGGATGGGAAGATCGCTCTCAGAGACGGGAAACAATTGAAAATATCCACTATCGAAGATCTCAGGAGGGTGCATAGACTTCGTAACGAGATGGACGCTATTCTAGTAGGTATCAACACAGTAATTTTGGACGATCCCCGTCTCCAGGTAAAAGCGGAATTCTTTTCCGGCTCTATCAATAATCCGGTACGTATTGTGGTGGATTCAAGAGGAAGAATCCCCCCTACGAGCAGAATTTTATCGGGAACAACTGATACGATAATCGCCGTATTAAAGGGAAATGAAAGAAATTTGGGCCGACTGTATGACAGAGAACAAGGTATTATTGTAATCAAGGGAGTAGAGGCTAACGAAGAAGGGAAGGTGGATCTTCCCACTCTATTTCGAGAGCTTTTTTCAGAGAATATCAACTCGATCCTCGTAGAAGGCGGTTCAACTATAATATCATCGCTTCTCAGAAGGGATTATTTCGACACATACAGTATATTTTTCCGGAATTTAGTCGTAGGTGGAAGACAAGCACCGACTTTGGTGGGAGGTCACAGTGCGGTGGTCCCTGAAGACCTGATCCGTTTTGACGATCCCGAAATCGTAATCATGGATGGTGGAATGCTTTTAACCTATCATTCTCAAATAATTTAGCTTTATTCGGATTTTGGTTGTGTTTCAAATGGATGAAATGAGCCTGAGATTCGTATGTGATCGGATGTTGGGTAGTCTCTGCAAATGGCTGCGGTTTCTTGGATTTGATACGATATATCCTGCAGACGTAAATGATAAAAGAATCGACGAGCTGATACATAAGGATTCTCGGATTCTACTTACAAGGGACAGGTCTTTTGCAAATAAAGCCCGCTCCCGCACCCTTTTGATCAGATCCCTCCATAGGGACGAGCAGCTAAAGGAAGTAGACAGGGAATTTAACATCATCGGCCTTTCTCTTGAAGGAAAATTATTACTGAGTCGGTGTTCGGTATGCAATCACTCATTGAATATAATTAATAAGGACGAGATAGAGGGGCTGGTACCTCGAGGTGTTTATGAATGTCAGGATTCATACTGGTCATGTCCAGAATGTGAAAAATATTACTGGCCAGGGACACATTATATGGAAATTCTTAATAAAATAGAAACATTGAAATAAATCCATGTTATTTATCGGCAGGAAACATGTGACCTTTTGGTATTCCCACCTGTTACAAACATTAAATAATATTGCGTAATTGAAAAATCAACTATTATTAAACCATGGATGTGATTATCTTTGCCAGTGGATTATTATAAGTTATTGGAAATTGACCATGATGCGTCTCAGGCGGATGTAAAGAAAGCATACCGGCGTCTGGCTAGGAAATACCACCCCGATGCCAACAAGGATGACCCCACGGCGGCGGACAAGTTCCGGAAGATCAAAGAGGCTTTTGACATTCTTTCCGATCCATTGGAAAGGGATAAATACGACCATTACGGACCAGCATACGGCGGTGGTGGCAGTCCGGAACCCCCTTCCAAATCTTCCTATGCTGCTCCCCCTCCACCCCCTACCTCCGAGGATGTCTTTTCTCCAGGACCCTATGATGACATACGCCAGGTTCCTCGACAGGGACCTCCACAATCAAGCGGTATGGGTCCCCAACCGGGTGCCGACCTCAGGTATGACCTGGAGATCACCTTCGAGGAGAGCATTTTCGGTCTCGAAACAGAGATATACGTTCCAATAATGTCAGAATGCAACATCTGCCAGGGAACGGGCATACGCCCGGGAGCACCACAGGTACCTTGTCGATATTGCAGTGGAAGAGGGGAGGTTCGCCAGGAATCTTATGGAACCATGGGTGGTTTCGTTATATGTGAAAACTGCCAGGGTACCGGTATAAGTCCGGAGAATCTATGTTATAACTGTCAAGGATCAGGAAGGAACCAGTCCCAGAGGTCTGTTTACGTCAAAGTACCTCCGGGAGTAGAGAACGGGGCTCGTCTGAGGATTCGAGGAATGGGCGAACCAGGATCTAGAGGAGGGCCACCGGGTGATCTTTACGTCATGATATACGTACTGGAACACGACCGGTTCGAGCGTCATGGTGACGAGATACTCTGTGAGACCACCGTCACCATTCTCCAGGCTGCATTGGGTGCGGAGATCGAGGTCCCTACAATCGACGGGAAGGCAAAGATGAAGATCCCTCCAGGGACACAGACTGGAACTATATTCCGTCTCAGAGGAAAAGGTGTTCCCAACATTCATACCGGGCAAAGAGGCGACCAACACGTAAAAGTGACAGTGGTGACCCCTAGCAAGCTCAGCAGGAACGGGAAGGAACTTCTTTGGAAATTTGGTAAAGAGATCGGAGAAGACATGAGTTCTATATTGTGGAGAAAGAAGCGGTAACGGTCCGATTTTACATTAGCCGCAGACGGCTGCCTCAATGATTCCGTTTCTAAGCACCGTTTGTAAATTATTTTAGAGGTTGTTATTCATGTCAAGAGAGATTTCAGCCCCTACCGGAAATAAGCTAACGTGCAAGAGCTGGCAGACCGAGGCTCCAATGAGAATGCTTATGAACAATCTCGATCCGGATGTTGCCCGAGATCCCCAGAATCTCATCGTGTACGGCGGCACTGGTAAAGCCGCAAGGAGCTGGGAATCATACGATGCCATAATCCGCTCACTGCGTGCTCTTGAAGGTAATGAGACACTGCTTGTCCAGAGTGGAAAACCCGTGGGAGTTTTCAAGACCAATCAATGGGCCCCAAGGGTTCTTATTGCCAACTCACTTTTGGTTCCCAAGTGGGCCACAATGAGTTATTTCAACGAGCTGGAGGACAAAGGCCTCATCATGTACGGTCAGATGACCGCGGGTTCGTGGATTTATATCGGTACCCAGGGTATTCTCCAAGGTACGTATGAAACCTTTGGTTCCTTGGCTAGGAGGCATTATTCAGGGGACCTGAAAGGGAAAATCGTGGCAACGGCGGGTCTCGGGGAAATGGGGGGAGCTCAGCCTTTAGCAGTGTCTCTGAACGGTGGTGTTTGTATTGCCGTGGAGGCAGACCCGGAGATGATCGACAGAAGACTTAGAACAAAATACCTGGATCAGCGCGTGGATGATCTAGATACTGCTCTGAAACTGGCCATGGAGTATAAGGAGAAAGGAGAGGGAAAATCCATTGGATTATTGGGAAATGCCGCGGAGGTATTTCCCGAACTTGTAAAAAAGAATTTTATCCCGGATGTGCTAACTGATCAAACTTCGGCCCATGATCCGCTGAACGGATATATCCCAGCAGGTTATACTGTGCGGAAAGCAGCGGAACTACGCCAGGATAAACCTGAAAGATACCTATCATTGGCCATGGATTCAATATCTACCCATATACGAGCCATCCTTCAGCTAAAAGAAAGGGGAGCAATCGCCTTCGACTACGGAAACAATATAAGGCAAATGGCCTATGATGGAGGTGTGAAGGATGCCTTTTCCTACCCCGGTTTTGTACCCGCCTATGTGCGACCCCTGTTCTGTGAAGGCAAGGGTCCATTCAGATGGGTGGCGCTCTCCGGTGATCCTGAAGATATATACCGTACGGATGAAGTAATTTTAAAACTATTCCCCGAGGATCTACATCTAAGAAGATGGATCAAATTGGCTCACAGTTCCTTTGATTTCCAGGGATTACCAGCAAGGATATGCTGGCTTGGATATGGTGAGAGAGCCCGGGCCGGATTGGCATTCAATGAGATGGTCCGGAACGGTACCGTATCTGCACCTATAGTGATCGGCAGAGACCATCTAGATTGCGGCTCGGTGGCTAGTCCAAACCGGGAGACCGAGGGAATGCTGGACGGCAGTGATGCTATTGCGGACTGGCCGGTTCTCAATGCTATGTTGAACGTGGCCAGTGGTGCAACGTGGGTAAGCCTGCATCACGGCGGAGGTGTTGGTATTGGGTATTCCATACATGCTGGACAGGTGATCGTGGCAGACGGGACCGAACTAGCCGGGGAAAAATTGCTCCGGGTACTGACGAACGATCCGGGTACGGGTATAATGAGGCATGCGGATGCAGGTTATGTCACTGCCCGGGAAAACGCCATAAAACAGAATATAAAAATACCTATGTTATGATGAACATATTCAGATTGCTGATTTGTTCACACTCTGATACGGGCGACATTCCCCTAGATTATTTATTTTTACGATAGAAAGAACCGAAAAACGTTAAATTCCAAAACAACTACAAGTTTTAGATATCATCAACTCTAAAATACTGGCAAAGAGGATAAGGTGATCGTACATGCCCAAGCTTCCCATGGATATATTGAAAAGAAGGGTTTCGCAGGAATTGGCCCTTGCCAAGAGAAAACTGAACCACATAATCGCTATCGAAGGCGGCGAGATCGAAGATTTCCCGGTCTCGCTTATGGTTACTTTAATAAGCACCCCTGGCCCCGTCTGGAGGAAAGACCTGCTTTCTCACAAGAACACACATCAGTTCAGGGTCACAATAACCGATAGTTACCCATATGAAAAACCAATCGTTAAATGGGAAAGCGAGATATTTCACCCTAACGTTAAAATGCCGAAGGATGGAGGTGACGTATGCACCCGATTGCTAAGCGGATGGGGTTTTCAGTCAAATTTGCTTTCTTTTATAAAAGGTATCGAATCTCTTCTCACAAATCCGAACCCGAAATCACCATGGGGAACTGACTCCTGTACCACCGCAGCCCAGTATTTCAATACACATGAATATGAAACCCCAAGTGTGGGAGAGCAGGACAAAGGACCGCGAATAGTCCGGTAACAATGTATTTAGGAGTAGATAGGAACAAAAACAAAATATATGAAGAACCTATTTTTCCATCAGACTTTAAAGACGCTACGACGGAAAAGTTCTAAATGACAAAACAATATTGAGGTGAATAAAATGCAAGGACGATGCATGAAGTGTAAGAAAATGGTAGATATCAAGGACGGAAAAGAGGTCGTTACGAAGAACAACACAAAGATGATGAAAGGCAAATGCCCCGGGTGTGGAACCACTGTTTGCAGGATACTGGGCAGAGCATAGATATTTTTTATTAAAATTATTGAGGGCTTCCCCAAGGGGACTTCCTACTTTGAAAGGATGAATACTCAATTAATGGGATTCATCTTTTTTTTCTTTTTTCCTTTTGCAGAAAAATATTTATAAAATATTTTCGATGTATTGATTATCACTTTATAACAATTACAAGATAATAATTATATAAAACAAAAACGTTAGATTATATCATATATGAGGGAGTAGGGATAAAAATGATTAAACATGGAAGAGTAATCCTTGGTTTCACGATATCTGGTTTTATTCTTATGGCGTTTACCCTCATGGTGTTAAATCAGGGAACGACGGAAACCACTAACGTAGTATCTGCAGAAATTTCCAACCCAATTATTGACCAGGAGAAGCTATCTTCCAAGAAATGCAATATATATGAAGAATGCGACAACGGCTGCAAGATAGAATCCCAAGATTATGAGAAAGAATGCTGCATCATTTACAACTATTGCCACGGCAACTGCGAGGAGATTGGCGATTGTACGGGTAATTGTGACTATGAGCCATAATGTCGGATAGCTAGAAATAATTTTATGAAGACCATGGAAGATTAGGTAATAAAGGTCCCCAAACGTATTCAACTCTTAACGATCTGCAGTCCGAAGATTATTTTACCTGATTCCAGGGATATCCAGACAATACATATTTTTTGGGAATAAATTTACCTTTGAGGAACTCCAAGGAATTCTCGGTTTGAATATATGAAAAAGGAAAAAATAAAGAAATGTTCAATGCTACGAAGCCAATTAAATGATAGAAGATATTTTATATAACACAGTTATATAATAAGCTCGATTCAACCGATAAGAATAAATTCCGTCATTATTATTAACTCTTGATTAAGAAAAAAACCCTAAATCGAGATTATGGTGAGTGAATTGATTGAAATGACGATATCTAAACATAGAAAAGTGATCATAAGCATTTTCGTTGCAATCCTGATAGTCGGGGGAACATTTTTCCTGTTGTTTCGAAATACTTCGCCAGAGCTAGAAACTATTTCAATAAAGAATGTGTTGGGTTTGACTTCCAGGAGGAGAGCCACCGAAGAAGTTATAATTATAAGTGACGAAAATCCTTTCCACAGCATTATCTCATCACCTGCAGCTTGCTGGTACGATATAACTCCTGGTTCAACGGAACCATATGGACTGAGACCGCTCTTGATAGGTGTGGACAGTAAAATAGATAATTCACAGGAAAGATTTCTTTCATATTATGGATCGGATTCATTATTGCTGTTGGGGGATGTTGACGAGGAAGGTACCAAGTTCACAGGCAGCGCCTCGAAAATCTCTCTGGAGATTTTGAAGCACGAATATGAAAGTACTGCCGGAGTTCTAATAGTCCCCGAAACCGAGATAGGATACGAACTGGGGATCGCAGCCGCACCTCTGGCCAGTTATCTTAACATCCCAATTATTGTAGTGGATGATTCAACAAAATACGATTCTCTTAATAAAGAACTGGAAAAGGTCGATGTGGAATACTGTATCACGGTGGGACCTAACGCAAAATCCATTGCCGAAAAAACAGGCTTCAAAGCGATATTGCTGGAAGACAGCTACGCCATTGCTGAAAACGTTCTCACCGTCATCAAAGATAGATTCGGCAAGATCGACTATATCACAATGACGAACCCTTCGGACGTTATACCGCCGTATGTGGTAGATTCGAACACCGAAACCTTCGAAGCAGATGTGGAAAACGTGAAGATAACCACTGGCAGAACGGAAACGGACATAATCGGTGAATCCACTGAAACATACGATATAGAGGTACCTTCAGGCATTAATCTTATTCGGATATATGTGAACTTCACCAGTGTCAGCTCCACTATACTAGATCCCCTTAAGGAAGAGATCGATATCGAACCACTTATTTTCGCCTCACTGTACGATGATTCGGGTAAAATTGCTGCATATGGTCCCAGTTTCAGCCTTGATGTGGGTAAAACATATCTTGAAACGTTGACTGTTGAAGCTCCAGGCACATATCAACTGAAAGTGAGTGTTTACTATGGGACGGCGGGATTCGATACTTATGCCGGGACGCAGGTGGGTCTGTCAAAAATCGAGGGAAAATACCAGGTCACAGTAGAAACAAATACTCTTTCAAAACCACACAACCCCATATTTGAAAAAACATCAATGATCACACCATATCTTACTGCCGCGCATGGCGGGATTTTGCTGGCCGACTCGGAATTCGAATTGACCGATGAGACCTACGCCGATAAGGCTCAAGGACATTCGACGGGGCCATGGTATGATGTTGAATTGAACGAAGTTGCCAACGAAAAAGTGGATAAAAATGTCCGCAAACTAAATAATTTAATGGAATTACTGCAAAGCTTCGACCTTTACGAAGGTTATATGAACGGCTCCTCCTGGCTTGCAATTGTGGGTGGTGCGAATATGATCCCCATGTATTATGAGCCTAAAGAAGCCGCATGGGTCGAGGACCCTGTATACGGTGTCGGATGGGCCACGGACGTGAAATACAGCCTTAACGTAACACTATCGACGGCAAGACCCTTGGGAAGGAACATCGGTGATATATCAACATTGATCGGGAGGACACTTTTTTATGAGGAATACGCCAAGGGCCACTCAAAAAAGATCCAGGCCGAATATGGAAATTCTGAAACATGGCTCGATCATTTCCATTTCCTTGCCGGAGAAGGCGGGGGACGTACCGGATGGTTCTTCTGGCAGAGGACCTTTGCACCCGAAGTCGAGCAGCACGGATTCAGATCAGAAGTATATGTTCAGAATTACGAGAACGACAGGCAGACCATGGAAATGGGCGGGGCCTACGAGCGGGCGAATTATTTCGATCTGATGCTGCACGGCAACTGGTACTGGTACGTTCCAGAACTGAACGGATTCGATCGCTACAGTACAGGGGTAAAGGTCAGCGATCTGATGACGAATGATGAGGAATGGGAACTGGGTCCTTCAGTCTTGAATTCAGGAGTTTGCATTATGGGTAGGATAGACGGTGTTGCACCAACCCAGTCAATAACAACCGTTTTCATACACTCGGGAATAAATGCCTTTTACAGTTCAACCAGATCCACGGGTTCGGAAGCGAAAGCCGGAACCATCGAAACGAGTCTGCTGTATGACGATATCAGCGTTGGAGAAGCGCTAAGATTGGATAAGAACACGAATGTTGAACCTGCGGCATTCTTCGTTCGGAATCTATACGCCGATCCGGCTTTCAATCCATACGAGCCGGAGAATGGATTTTCTGACCAGGGGCGCCCTATATTACAGACAAATGGTGATTAGAGGAGGTTTTGCAGGAATCGCTGCCCGGTCTACTAAAAACCAATGGGTGAGAAGATGAAAAGAATCAGAAAGTACGGTATTATCAGTTTATTAGTCATAATATTGCTTTTAGGAAATCATATCATGGGTATCGGAAAGAACCTCGACATCAATGTAGTGGGTTCATCCGATTCAAATCATAACTCGAACTCGAGGGGGCCGGGAGCTGGAAATGCCAATTGGACATTGATTTCGGATTTCACAATGGGTATGTATACGGGAATTGATGTAGGATTGGACAGCAAGCCTGAATTCGGAGATCTGGATAACGATGTCGACATGGACCTTATCGTTGGTCAAAGTGACGGGACATTGAATTATTTTCAAAACACCGGGAGTGCAAATCAGGCGGCATGGGCAGCTTCCGTTAAGCTGCAATCCGGCGGAAACAATATTAACCTTGGAGGTCCATGCGTCCCTGAATTGGTTGATCTGGACGATGATGGCGACCTCGATTTGGTAATTGGGGAGGGTTGGGGTGAGATGTCATTCTATAACAACACCGGCAACGTTAACAACCCAATATGGACCTATTGGGGAAAATTGAACCAGTCAAAAGTGGCTATCGATAAAGGTGGTTTTTGTGCCCCCTCTCTTGCGGACCTGGATGGTGACGGGGATTTCGATTTAACAATAGGGGATTGGTTGGGCAGTTTGTTCTATTTTGAGAATACCGGTTCAGCGACCTATCCCACTTGGAAAGAAAATAATACTATGTACAACAATATCAATTTATTACCTAATAGTGTTTATGTCGTACCGGAGTTGGGTGACCTGGATGATGACGGTGATTTTGATCTCCTCGTCGGAGAAGATCATGGCTTGATGTTCTATTTCGAAAACATCGGGGACCCTTCCGAACCAAATTGGAGTAAAGAGGCAGAGATGTTTACGGATGTAAATGTAACCACCTGGGCTGCACCGGCCCTTGCCGATCTCGACAATGACGGTGATCTGGACCTGACACTGGGAGAGAAAAACGGCACATTGGCTCTATACGATAATGATATGATTTTTATTGATAGAATCCGTTTATTTTTCAGAATGGAGAACGGAGACGGTCCAAAGAAGAAAACCTGTTACGCAAAATACAAACCATACAGCTTCAAGGTCACTGCCAGGAGTAGTTTCGGTCTGGGAGATATTAAGAGCGTAAAAATGATCCTGGACAATGAAGGTGAGCGCTTGGAGTACTTATGGACCAACGCGTCCCAGAATTTCACCGAGGTCCGCGACCCAAACGATTATGCAGAGATCGTTAGTACCTCTATGAACGGAACCAACGATTCGGTCAGAATGTGGACCTTCAGATTCAAGATAATTTTCAATTGGACCTACCCTGATGAAAACAATCACACGGTTCGAATATTTTGTGACGGATACAGTCCGCTGAGTGCATGGTATAATCGGTCCAATGCATACCGGGTAGAGAACGACCTCGTATTAAGGGGTGATCTGGCTGTTGAGGGCGAAAAACAGGGGAACCTTTCATCGGGAGATCGGGTCAGAAAAGGCGAGAACATCACGTGGAGCGGAGTAAAGGTGGTATATGAAAACACCACAAACATTTATCCTCTTGATTCGGAGTTCAATGTCACCATAAGCGACGATGATGGGGATAAATGGATCAATTCCTCAAGCTCTGGAAAGAACATTTCAATTCGTACCACTGCCGACCTGGATTCTGATAACACTGATACCCACAGGATCAATATTACGGACGTTCCCCCTGCGTGTGTAAATAATAGTATGAAATTTACATTGAAAGTAGATTGCGACAATGTAACGTTTTCCGATCCTTCACCGGATGAGGATGCTTGGCAGACCTCTCTCGATCCGGAGTGCAGTATCAGAGTAATGGATGTGGGAGGTTCGGAGGTTAACGCTTCTTCCATCGATTACAGTTTTTCAACAGACGAAGGAAACACCTGGTCCGATTGGACGAACGCCGGGGAAACCGTAGATAATTCGAGCATTGAGAGTTCGGGAACACCAACGTTTTTGGAGGGGAGGGGGAATCTGATCAAATGGCGTGCAATGGATACAGTGGGGAACGAATATAATCAATCGGGTAATAATAAAATCATAATAGACATAAGCAACGTTACATTCGAGGATCCCTCACCAAATGCCACAGTTGTATTAAATGAAACAAATATTGAGGTTGGAATCACGGTACTGGACGAACTTAGCGGGGTGGACGCCGCCAGTATTGAATATATGATATCCACCGACAACAGGAGCACCTGGAGTGCCTGGATAGCCGCACCCGGAACGAACGACAGTACAATAATAAATGTTACCGTCTCCCGTATATTCGTTAACGGCACCGGCAATTACATAAAGTGGCGAGCCTCGGACGTGGCGGGAAACGGTCCATGGGAATCAGACGAATATCAGATAAAAATAGATACCAGTATTCCGGAAATCCCGAATACAGCCCCTGAAGTCTCACTGGTGTCACCGGGTGATAACGACATCATCGCATCGGAAAAACCAGTTTTAAGCTGGAATTGTACCGATCCCGATGTCGACGTAATATACTATAATGTATATCTTGGAACCAATGAATCAAAAGTGTTGGGAAAAGCCCCCAGTGTGTTGGTATCTAATTCACAGCAGAATACGAACTTTTTTCCCGCTGCTCCGTTATCGGACGATACTACCTATTATTGGACGGTTATACCCAATGATGGTACCGTTGACGGGCTCTGTATTTCCGGAGTTTGGACTTTCAGAATTGTCCTCCCGGAGGTAATACCCGCCATTACGCTGCAAAAACCCTTGGATCATGATGTAATCAATGAAGAAAACGTGAAACTGGAATGGAATGTCACTTATAACGGTACCGATGTTATTACCTATGACGTTTATCTCGATAAGGTGGTAAATCCGTCAATCCTTATTTCCGAAAACCTATCATCGAACAGCCTTTCAGTTGAAGATCTGGACGACGACACTACCTATTACTGGAAAGTGGCGGTGAATGTGGGAGATGAAAAAACAGCAGTAGTATCTGAAATTCACAGTTTTAAAATAGATCTCAGCTTCGTGCCGATTTACGGGGTCAACCTCACCCTCGAAAAGAATGAAATATCCATGGAACAGGGTGAAACTGTCAACCTCAGTATAACCGTTGCCAACCTGGGAAATACCATTGATGAATTTATTTTGTCGCTGGTACCGGGTCCCCTTGGTGAGGACGTTATCCTGGAGAATGAGGGTGATCTAATACTGATAGGGGCAAATAAATCCTTCCTGGGTAAAATAACTTTGAGGGTGGGAACTCATCAGGCTGCCGGTGATTATACAGTAAAGATATCCGTAAAATCCAGTGGAGATATATCCGGGAATACGATGGTTGAAAGAACATTGGTGGTAAAAGTAATAAATACAAGCGGGGATGACGACACAGATGACGATGTCGATGATGATACTGACGACGATATCGAGGATGATACGGACGATGACACCGAGATTGACGACACTGATGGAAGGGACACGACCGGTGAAAAGAGCTTTCTGGAGGGATCGTTCTTCATAATATTGATGGTGGGATTATTCATTCTGATCGTGGTGATCGTACTGATGATAATAATGCGAAGAAAAAAGAAAGATATATCGGATGATGAAACTACCGAACTGCAAAAAACCGAAACTCCCCATGAAGAATTGCCCGTGATGGTCGTTAAAGAGCCAATTACTGAAGACACCCATAGAGAGCTCGGGGGAATAGAGGAGGAAACGAATCAAATCCCCGGCGGTGTCGTCGCGGAATATCCGATCGACGAATCAACCGCCCCTGAGTGCACAAAATGCGGGCGCAGGTCCGATTATTACGAGGAATATGACTGTTACTGGTGCGAAAACTGCCAGGAATATGTGGATGAAAACGTAACCACCGGGGATGAAATTGAATTTGAAGATACCTTGGTAAAAGAGGAGAACATCACTACCGAAGAGGAGCCAAGCACCGATAAAGTAATAGATGAAAGCGAGTTATTGGACACTGACGCCGATAAATCCGAACCGGGGGGAAATAGTGCTGGAAATGAAATGAATGATGAAAAAAAGAATATGGAAGCCGATGTCGATGCATCCGAAACCGAAACTAAGGAAAAAAGTTCTGAAAATGAAGTCAATGATGAAACGGAAATAATAGAAATCGATAACGAGGCATCAGCAGCCGAGATGAATGAAAAAAGTTCCGAAAATGAAATGGATGATATAACAGAAGTTAATGAAGCCGAAGATGGTACGGATGAAGCTTGCATTACCGGTGAGAGTGCATCGGAAGAAGAATAAATGTTCCCAAATATATTTAATTAGCAATGGATGGAATTATCTATGAGTGAAAAAAATGATAATACTGGAAATAGATTAATTTGCATGACAATAGCTTTTCTCTTTATCTTTATGAGCACCGCAGGAGTCTTTTCCTCCGGTGAAAACGGGGGATCAATAGAGCTGGCCACCGGATCGAACGATCCCGTAGAAAAGATAAATTTCACATATTATCATACATTCGAAGAGACAACCGAATATCTTGAGAACGTCGCTTCGAGCCGGCCCGACATAGCGGTTCTATATTCACTGGGAAAGACTTACGAGGGGAGAGACGTGTGGGCATTGAAGATATCCGACAATCCTTCCCAGTACGAGGCGGACGAAGCAGAGATTCTTTATATCGGGATGCATCATGCCAGAGAGTGGATAACTAAGGAGATACCGTTGTATTTTATTCAATATATCCTTGAGAATTACGGGACCGATCCACAGACCACATATGTTGTGAACCACCGCCAGTTATGGATAATCCCAATATTGAACCCGGACGGTTTTGTTTTTGACGGGAACGGGGATTACTCGAATCGTGGAAATTGGCGCAAGAATCGCGAGCCGAACTGGGATGGATCCTACGGTACCGATCTTAACCGGAATTACGGCTGGCACTGGGGCGAGGTGGGTTATCAGGGATATGTTAATCCACGTAAAGAGGACTACATAGGCCCGTATGATACTAAGGATGATGACGGTGATTTCCGCTTGAACGAAGATCCTATGGATGGTGTAGACAACGATGGAGACGGTAAGATCGATGAGGATACGCGGGGTGGTTTCTCCACTGCCGAAACCCGCATCATACGTGATCTCGCCGCGGACCATGTTTTTAAAATATCAATGGCATATCACAGCTATGCAGAAACGATATACTGGGGATACATGTACACGAGACAGCTTCCTCCCGACGAACAGCTTTACAAGCATATTGCGCGGGGAATTAACCGATACAACGGTTACGAGTACCGAAATTACACCGAGGAGGACCGGAACAGGAAAGGACCTCTCGTGGACGGCGACCTGAACGATTATCTCTACGGAAAGCATGACATACTTTCATTCTGTATAGAAGTGGGAAGTGACGCTACCGGAGGGTTCTATCCACCGGAAGATATGATTATTCCGATGTGCGAGCTGAACCTCTTGCAGAACCTCTATGTTGCCGAGATAGCGGACAATCCCTGGGAAAAACATTTCAGCATAGAACATACCCCTGTGAAGAATATAACAAACAACAACGAACCCATAGAGATTCATGCGACAGTAAAAAGTTCCCAGGGGCTCGAATTGAGCGTGGGAAGCCCGAAATTGTATTATTCTATCGACACTGGAGAATATAACGAGATAGATATGGAACCCTGCGGTATGCCGAATGGATACAAGGCCAATATACCAATCCAAGGTTCAGGAACACGTATCTCGTACTATATTGTTTGTGAGGATTCAAGGGGTCATATCACTCAACTGCCGAAATATGCACCATTTCAGTCCTTCGATTTCACCATCAGCGGGAGCGTGGATACCATGGATACTGTGTTGATTTTAATCTACATACTAGGTATACTGGTGTTCCTGATATTATTCCTGTTTTCATCCAGATACCTCATTCGTAATTTGAGAAGGACTGGAAAAAAGAAATCCTCATCGAATGAGAATGAAAGAGAAAAAGATTGATTAGAATATATCTATATTGCATCTGTCTTTAACTGAATTGAGTGTTTTAGGAATTAATTGGCGAGGACCGTGAAAAAATGAACCGAGCTCGGCTAATGATAATCGGTATATTCATTACCGTTATCCTTCTAGTATCCACGGCAGTGGGGTACAATGTGATCATCAGTGATGAAAGCGATAACCAGGAAAAATCCGGAGAGGATGATGGAAATAGCACAGCATGTGAACATATGGGCGCAGAAGGGGTCTCCATTAAATGCAATGAGGGGAACTCCGGTACTATACAAATACCATTCATAGGCTTACAATTTCTGGAAACGGACGAGAAGCATCACTGGGATATGGAAGACGGTATTAAAAAAGTGGTGGCAAGGTTGGAATGGACCGATACTTCCTGGCAATTTGAATTTTCAATAGGTACCGGTGAATGCCCGGACAGCGGCCAGGCAAAGGAGTCCGGTTCGGGGAACAACGGCACCATAATTCTAAACTACGGTGATGAGGAAGGATTGGCAGAAGGACAATGGTTTGCGCATATACGAAGCCTGGACAAGGAAAGCCATCGGGGAGAGGAATGTAAATATTCTTTAACTATCACCGTTTTCGAGTGTGCCATGTAAACCTTGAAATAATGGATGCCTTGAAATGTCACTAAACCTGATCCCGTTCATTATATGGACCGTTGTCCTTTCGATATTCATGCTTGGATTTCTTTTCCAGAAGAAAGGGACCGATTGGAGGTCTCTGGGCGTGGTGGAAGGATTTCTGGTTGCTTTATTTCTCGAAATGTTCGGCATTCCCCTTTCAATATACATACTGTCCAGCATATTCGGTATGTCCGATTTCTCGGGAACTGGAAACCTTAGAGTAGATTACCTTGGAAAAGGCCCCGTCCAGCTGTTCTTTATGATACCTTTGTTCTTTTTCGCCGTAGTGGGACTTCTGCTGATCTGCTTGGGCTGGTACAAGATCTACCATGCAAGGGACTCGTTGGTAACTGACGGGATTTACGCTTATACGAGGCACCCGCAGTATCTTGGCCTTATGATGGTTACCCTATCCCTGCTGTTCTGGTGGCCAACTATAATTACAATAATAATGTGGCCGGTCCTCTCGGTAATGTATTATATTTTAGGGAAAAGAGAGGAAAAGGTAATGATAAAGGAATTTGGAAAGGAATATTTGGAGTACAGAAATCGAGTAAATGCGCTTCTTCCGATTCCAAAGAGGAATTAGGAAATCAGAGAAGGTGGAAGCTTGTACGCTAGGTTTTTCATTAATCAAGTATAGGTTGTCGGTATTTCATTTACTTTTAACTGTTTGAGTAATGCGATCCCACATTTATTTGATGGAGTCAGATAGATTTTACCTTCTTTGGTTTCTAATGTAATAAGGGGTATCTTTTTAAAACGCTGTAAAAAACGATTTTTTATCAAATATATCGATGCATTTTCGACATCAGAATAATATATTGTTGTTTTCTTCCTAGTAATTATTGGCATCTTTTCGATTAATTCGATTCTGTCGGTATAAATTGTAATGCTTTGTTTTGGAAAACTATCTAATAAAAATAAGGTTGACATGATCAATAACAGAATCCCTAATAATATTTTGTTGGACTCTATAAATAATAACCATGAAAAACCAATCATATAAAATAACGATATTAACGCGCGTATCCATGCCATATCTTTAAAAAATCCTGGTTTGTATAACTCCTTTTCGGTATTCCCTACTTTTTCCATATACCTGTGTCCTCCAAATAATTATAACACCATGATATCAGGGCTATGGTTGATTAAAATAAATATATATTTTTACTTCAATTTGTTCGAGAAAAATATTATTTTTTTCTACCTGAATGATCGAATAATACTCGAACTGTATTCACTCATGACCGGTTTTATTCACCTATCCCCAACTAATGACAAATGTCCCCCGTCTCTACCGAAAATTGTCCGACAACTAATTGATAAAAGTCTAGTGAAAGCATACCGAAGTCTAAGGCTAATACCGGCATTTGTTCGGGATAATTACCAATTAATGTCTACTTTTTCTTTCGACAAATGTTAGCTAAGCATGTTGACAAATGTTTAATCGCATCAATTATCAAACCCCCCAAATCCGATTTTACTTTCACAAGCAATAATCTAAAGCCAGTACCGAAATAATCTTACTTTCACTCACCCCCGTCTCTCCCATTTTCCTTTATATAGTCACTGAACATTTGTCCTTCAGTTATGAGATCACCGTTGCTCATGACCTGAACGAAAATAACGGGTTTGATATAATGAACAAACGAAAGAAAGAACAGAAACAAAAGAAATATCTAAGGCAGGGAAAGGTCATCGAAAGAAAAATACAAGAAAAAATTTCCAGAAATGAAGCAAAATTACTACTTCACGTCTTGGTCTATCATTTCGACGGTTTTGCACGCCAGCAACAACTAATAAATTCTCACATGGCCACGAGATTCCACTGGGGTAATAAAAGAACAGCCCGAGTTCTTAATACATTGGCGCAATTAGGTGTTATCGACCGCTGGAAATCGGAATCCGACAACTGGACCCTTTTCTTTCTTGTCAAGGGTTTCCTCGAAGAGTGTAGAAATAAAATCATACGGGCTGGTTTTGCCATAAAGGAAAGAATGGCGCATTGTTTTTCAGCAATCTTCTCGATAAAACTTGGAGTGAAAAATCGGACCGGAACCTGATTATGTCTGCAATCCATCTCATTTTCCAGGGAAAATATGCTTTGTTCTCAGACAGATCTTGACCAGCATGAGCATCACCGGTACCTCGATCAATACACCCACTACGGTTGCCAGGGCAGCTCCCGAAGCAAGGCCGAACAGCATTGTGGCAGTAGCAATGGCCACTTCAAAATGATTGGAGGCTCCGATCATGGCTGCCGGAGCGGCGTCCTCGTACGTAAGTTTCAGGAATCGGGCTGCCACGAAATATCCCAGTACAAATATGAAAACAGTTTGAATGAAGAGCGGAATTCCGATCCATAGGATAGTCAATGGATTTTCGATGATTATTTCACCCTTGAACGAAAACAGTAATACAAGTGTGACCAGAAGGGCGATTATACTTACGGGACTCAGATATTGAAGAAATCTTTCCTTGAACCATTTTTCTCCCTTGTATCCGATTATCAATTTTCTGGAAAAATAACCGGCGGCCAGGGGAAGCGCAACGTAGATGGCAACTGACAACAGTATGGTTTCCCAGGGGATGGGCATTGAATTTATATCAAGTAGAAAACCGCCCAGGAATGCATATAATAACAGCATCATCAAGGAGTTTATGGCAACCATCACCAGCGTAAGCGCGTCATTCCCTTTGGCAAGGTAACCCCATACGAGAACCATTGCAGTGCAGGGTGCGATCCCGAGAAGAATTGCTCCTGAAACGTAGCTTCGCCAGAGTTCCACCTCCTCTCCGCTCTTCAATGTCTCGGTACCTGTGAGGAATCCTTTGAAAAGTACACCAAGAAAAAGGAAAGCTATGAGATACATGGTAAACGGTTTAATGGCCCAGTTAATAATAAGAGTCATGAGAACAGGTTTTGGAGTCTTTGCAGCCTTCACAACCCTCCCGAAATCGATCTTTACCATGATCGGATACATCATAAAGAAAAGACAGATCGCAATGGGTATCGAAACCTGATAGAGAGAAAGGGAATCCAATCCTTCGGCCATTCCCGGAGCCAAACGTCCCAGGAGGATACCTCCCCCTATACAGAACAGAACCCATATGGTGAGAAAGCGCTCGAAGAAACCAAGTTTGTTTCCTGTAGGTTCACCATTTTCGGTATTGGCCCTCTCACCCGCACTCATCGCATTTCTCCTCGTCGTTTATCCGCTTGGATAATTCATTTATTGTGTTCAAAATATCAATTATCCCTTTATCGATAATTCTGTAGATGCTTTTCTTCCCTTCGCGCCGACTGCTAACCAGTCCACAATTTCTCAGAGCTTTAAGATGAAAAGAAACCAGGGTCTGTTCCAGATTTAATTTCTCAATTATCTCATTGACACACATTTCACGGGTACTGAGACACCAAATGATCTGTCTCCTGTTGTTATCCACTATACATTTCAGAAATCGCTCTTCATTCATATCAAGCACCACACATATGGACGAGGACACATATGAATGATTGCTTATATGTATGTGTCGGTATCTTGATTTAATCCTAGAATTATATCAAGAGCGCAATTATTTCAGAAAGATGAATCTGTCATAAACCCTATAAAGTAAAAAAACACCTGTTGGCATGTAATATGAAAAAAGAAGGTGGTGTGACAATGAAGGCTTTCAGGTCTTCTATAGGCATTCTATTTCTAGCGATGATACTGGTGAGTTCCCCCTATCTTATACCCATTTCTGAACAGGATTTCACCGGAGCAACATACAAAAAAGGAATGATGAGATCCACAACGGTCCCTAAAGACACCAGGGATGATATCTACTCGCCATTGACAAATCTCAGCTCGGGCGACAGCCAGGCGGAGATTAGTTTTCCCATGACCGGTGGGATCGATTCGAACAATTCCATCACACTTCCGCCTCGAATTACAATTAACGAAGCCCGGTTCAATCTTACTAGCAAACCCCTGGAAAATGTGACCATATCACATGTACATGATTACACGGACACCATAAACAACTCAGCCTGGAAAGGAGCTTTTACCGGAACTTCCCCGGCATCCCCCCCTGCCGATTACATGGATGTCCCCTACGATGGTGTGGACTACAATAACGTGATATTTAGCGACGATCTGTATGTGGAATGTATCCTGAGAGACGGAAAAAGCCCCTACCAGCTTTTCGAATTCACTGTAAATGAGACCAGCATCAAGGAGATCTACCTATTTTTCGAGGGACTGGGATACTACCGCGTGGGTATGGCTAATTACCATTACAACGTCACATTGTTCATATTCAATGAAAGTTTCAACCAGTGGGACAACATCGCGCAAAAGAACGAACGTCAGCCACCTGCAGGAGACTTTACCATGTCGCATATCATAAGTACCAATCACACCGATTATATAGATGATCAAAATAAATTATATTTGATGGCTGTCGGCCCTTACGACCCATCTCCCGATACCCGGGATGAATGGTTGAGATGCGACCGGGCTTTTATAAATGTGAAAACCCTTGAGACGATCCATCCTTCCAATATTACCCTGGACGTTGGTAACGATGGGAAATTCGAATGGGTAAAAAATAATATCTTCACGGGGGAAGTCACGATCTCTGATGATGAAGGACTTGCCGTGTCACTCCAGCAAATAATCGACAATGGAAGTGAAATAAATGATATTGTTATACCCATTATGATAGGAAGTGGCAGCGGTGGATCGATAATTATAGATACCCTTTTCATTTCATTTGAGAAAAAACCATTCAATCCCACCCCCATCTTAAGTAGACTGATACCATCCGATTTCCTGGAGTTCGCGGAGGATAGTGACGAAGGAGATAATTTGCTGGATCTTTCCGATTTTTTTAAAGATGACGATCAAGGTAATCTTAGCTATGAGATCATTCTCAACCACAAAGAGATAAATGCATCCATAGACCCTGATGGAGTCCATATGGATTTCAGCTCAATTAAAGATTATTATGGGAGAAAATCCTTTCAGGTAAAGGCGTTGGATCTTGGACTGGACGGCATCAGAGATACAGAAGACGACCTTTCTAATATATCAAATATTTTCAATGTAACAGTTTATCCCACTAACGATGCACCTGTTTTGAGGAAATTGAACAGTACCATTGTCCTTCCTGAACAAATTCAGGAGGGTTTTCGTCTGGATGTTTGGGAAGATTTACCTGCAAACTTTGTTTTTGATTGTTTCGATGTTGATGGTGATATACTTTCCTATTCGATAATGGATCAGATTTCGTCACCCGGTAAGATCGATATGATAACCGATACTCAAAACAGGTCGATTGTTGAAATAACGATTCATGCAACCAATGAAAATATAGGGTGGTTCAACACCAGTATAATTATATCGGACGATAATGGATCGGGCCCGTTATTCCTCAAAATAAATCTCTCAATATTTATCCATAATACTAACGATGGTCCGGGGATCATTATGGTTGGAGAAAATATCCCTGATAATAATTTTCTGAAGTTGGATGTACCCGAAAGGAATTGGCTGAATTTCACCATTGAGGCAAGCGATCCAGACCCGGATGACCGCTTGAGCTTTTCCTGTAATCGAACCGATGGATTGGGGAATGACGACTTAGCTGGTATGGAATTGATTCAGGATCCCGATACCATGATTGGACGCTTCAGCTTTCAAGCTGAAATAGCCCCCGGCAACTATCTGGTAAATATTTCAGTTTCTGATTTGGCTGGAGCATATGATTGGGTGAATATGAAAATAACCGTATTGGACGTCAATGAAAACCCTGTTGTCGGGATACTGGACGTACATGGGGGTGAACAAAATCTCAGCGTTGTAATAGTCGCTAAAGGTTTCACGGACCCCGATGGAGACCCCCTAATGTACGACTGGGATCTGGGTGATGATATGGGCGAATATCTTGGATTGGAATTGATACAAGTAAATCATACCTATAAGATATCCGGAAACTATACGGTGAAACTCGGATTAATAGACGGCAGGGGCGGATCATTGGAAGTAAATATTACAATACAAGTCACAGCTCCTCCCGATGATATCGACGATAATGGAAACGAAATTGAGGACGATGATACATCTGGTCCTGACGACAATAATAGCAAGGATTCGGGTGGTGTGGAGAAAAGTATTCTGGAATCCAACCTGATATGGATAGTAGGTGGGACATTACTGCTGCTCTTGGTAGTGGGGATTATCTTCATTGTATTGGGGAGGAATAGAAAAAAGGAGGAGAATGATGATACGGAACCGTCAATCCAAAGCGACGAAACTTCTCCCCCATCCAATGAGATTTCCGGTGATGATTCATTTCAGGACGAAACTGAAAAGCCTGAAGTTATGATTAAATCCGAAAATCTTGAGTCAACGGATGAATCCGACAGCTGATCGATGGTCGAGGTCGAAAATGAAAAAACAGCACAGTCAGATCGGTGAAGTCAAATCGGCCATGGAATCTGATAAGCGAGCCAAGGAAGCCTATTCCGTTACAATTATTGGGATGGTTCTTAATATCATCCTGACGATACTTAAAATTATCATCGGTTTGATGGGGAAAAGCAGTGCACTAGTGGCCGACGGTTTTCATTCACTTTCCGATCTAGGCTCGGATATAGCGGTTTTACTGGGTTTTAGAGCAGCAAAAAAGCCCAGGGACGATTGTCACAATTACGGTCACGGCAAGTTCGAAACCCTCACTACCATTGTAATCGGTCTCATGCTCCTCGGAGCCGCGGCAGGAATTATTTTATCCGCTTTGGGTAATATATTGAATGCCATGGAAGGACAGACCCTTCCAAAGCCAGGCTGGATCACTCTTGGAGTTGTAGCAATTTCCATTCTAACGAAGGAATGGATGTACCGGTATACTGTCTCGGTAGGCAAAAGGATAAACAGCAAACTGCTTATTGCAAATGCTTGGCATCATAGATCCGATTCTCTTTCCTCAATAGGGGCACTAATAGGAATTGGAGGCGCGATAATACTTGATGGAAGGTGGCGGATTCTCGATCCCCTGGCCGCATTGATAGTTGGTCTTTTCATTGTAAAGATCGCAATAGGTCTGATAAAAGAAAGTATGGAGGAACTTCTGGAAAAATCTCTCGATGATAAGACCGTGGATAATATAATCAAGATCGTAAAGGGAACAGAAGGGGTTGACGATCAACATAAACTGAAAACCCGCAGGGTAGGGCACTGCATTGCCATAGACGTCCATGTGATTGTGAATGCAAACCTTACTGTAGCGCAAAGTCACGATATCGCAACAAATGTCGAAAAAAATCTTAAAAAGAAATTCGGGAAGGAAACGATCATTTCGATCCATATCGAACCTTCTCGAAGTGAGTAACAGGGTCCGGAGTTTCAAATCATGGGAATAAAGATAAATTAGATAGTAGCTCTCCAGGTCAAGCTCCAGGTGAAAAAAACACAGAAAGGAGATAGAAAATTATGCCAGTAATAATATATGAAGGTCCAAAGATAAATAAGAGTCAAAGTGAAACACTTGTCAAAGGATTCACGGAAGTAGCACACAATGCCATGCCTGAGATTCCCAAAGAGGCTTTTTACGTTTTCATACGGGAGTATCCGGAGGATAAAGTTGGAGTTGGTGGATTATTGCTTCCCGATTTCCTGGCCAAAATGCGAGGTGAATGAGAATTTTTATATGGAATTTTTAAAGAGTGATCAGAGAACAGAATTTATAATATTTTATTACCGGCTATGACGTTCTGACCTGCGGAAATCCCCCCATCGCCGTTTGGCAATCGGTTATGCAAGAGAAGTTGCAGGTTTGGATATTTTTTCATTTCTCCCTGAATCATCCTTATAATTGGCTCGTTGTACGACACACCCCCGGTGACGCCAATATACTTTATTCCCTGGCAGGATGCATGTTCGCATGCCACCCTCGTCATCTCCCCTACCATTGTGTAAACAAGAGAATGAGCAATGTCGCATTTCTTGATGAAATCCATTTCTTTCGGCGGCCCGTGCGAAAAGATCTGTTCGAACAGGGGAAGGGTCTCTATCACCGAACATTCCCCTCCTCTCGTAGTTTTCTCGAAATTATATTTATGCCGTCCCATGGCGAGGTACTTCTCTAGTTTCATTGCGGGCTCGCCGTCATATGTGCGGTAATGGCAGATATCGAGATATGCCGAAAGCGCATCGAGCACACGACCTGTGCTGCTTGTCAGAATGCTTTTATTAAGCAATTTTTTAAAAATATCCATTTCGGTATCGGAATAATTGGGAAAGTCGAGGTCGCTTTCGGTAAGTTCCGAAATGGCGAAAACAAGCCTCCTTACATCTCGTATTGCCTTTTCACCGCCCAGTAAAGGAATATTCTCGAGCTGCCCGATCCTTTTGTAATCCTCAAAGGAGGAGTCAATAATCTCGCCGCCCCATACATTACCGTCCGGGCCGTAACCGCTGCCGTCAAGAGCCAGCGCCACCATTCTCCCGTCGATCCCGTTGTCCAGAGCCAGGGATGCAGCGTGAGCCCAGTGGTGTTGTACATCCAAAATCTCGCAGTCGAATTTCTTTCGGTATTCCTCCGCCTCGGCCCTGGTTGCGTATCGCGGGTGAAGGTCCCTTGCAACGCAATCCAGCTCCTCGATACCCAGAAGACCGCACATGTGGTCAGTGGCTTCCTCGAGGAAAAGAAGCGTATCGTAATTTTTTGTATTACCTATATACTGCGAGAGAAATATCTTACGTCGTTTCGATAAGGCCGTCACCACGTTCTCCTCGGCTCCCAAGGAGAGGATGGTACTTGGATAGTCAACATCAATGGGTTCCGGCACAAAGCTCCTGGATTTTCTAAGATAAAAGAGATTCTCATCAATAGTACGAATTACACTGTCATCCACCCTTTGCACTATATCCCGGTCATGCAACAAATAACAATCGAGCCCCAGATCAAAGGAACTTTTGTTCTCGATGCATATCGGCTCGCCAGGGAGATTTGCGGAAGTGGCAACTATCCCGTCTCCGGAAAAATAACGAAAAAGAAGAAGGTGGGCAGGTGAATAGGGCAGCATCACCCCCACTGTATCCAATCCCGGGGAGATCATTTCCATTATCTCCGATTCTACGTTTCTTTTTTTAAGTAGTACGATGGGTCTTTTGTGGGACGTCAATAATCCTTCGTCGGCGGGTGTGAGTCTCGTGTAGCTCCGTACCGCATCCATATCCCTCATCATCACCGCGAATGCCTTTTCAGGCCTGCGGTACAATTCCCTCATCCTCGGGATAGACGCAAAATTACCACATATATGCATCCCTCCCCAGCTCTTCATCACCCCCACTTTTCCCTCATCCATATATTCTGCAAATTCCTCAAAACATCTTTCCTGGTTGGTTTCCGCAACATTTCCATCAGCATCATAGAGAATAAACTTAGGACCGCATTCTGGACAGGCCGTGGTCTGGGCATGGAAACGTCGGTTCCCGGGATCTATATATTCATCCTGACAGTTCAAGCACATATCAAACCCGACCATAGAGGTCTTCGGCCGGTCGTAGGGGACATCCCTGATAAGTGAATACCTGGCGCCACAGTCGGTACAGTTAATGAATGGGTATAGGTATCTTCGGTCCGACTCAGAAAAAAGTTCACTAGTACAGTTGTAACAGAGAGCTGAATCCGCCGGGATCACGGATGATCTTTCACCTGTCCTCGACATAAGGATTGTGAATTTTTTGTAATCATCCATATCCACATCGTCGCTGGTCTCAGTTGTTATATTTTCGATCTTTGCGAGAGGAGGCAAATCAAGTTTCAATCGTTCGATAAATTTCTTATGGTCACCATCCAGAACCACTTCTACATTGGATCCGTTATTCCGAACGTATCCGGAAAAGCCCATAGCAGTGGCGATATTGTAGACGCAGGGCCTGAAACCCACGCCCTGAACGACTCCGGTCACTCGGATCCGCATGGTGATTACCTACCAAGATGATTTCAGTTTCCGCCGCCGGTCAAACCCATTGCCTCCATCAGCTCTTCGATGCCGTCCCCGTGTCTGGCATCTGTTAGAATCACAGGTAAACCGGGATCCACTGCCTTGATGTCCGATAATAGTCCTTGTGGGTCCACTTCCATGACTCCTGCAAGGTCGATCTTGTTGATTACAGCCAGATCAAGACACTGAAAGATCATTGGGTGCTTTCGTACCATGTCATCCCCTTCAGTGACAGAAATGACCATGACCCTCATTGTTGTTCCTAATGGAAAGTCAGCAGGACACACGATATTACCCACGTTCTCTATGAAGAGAGTTTCTAGATTATTAAGGTCCATGTCATGTAGTGCGTGCTCCACCATATGGGCGTCAAGATGACATTCCTTACCGGTGTTCAGGTTGACCACGGGGAGGCCGTGAGCCCGGTACCGCCGGTAATCATCATCCCCTGCCACGTCCCCCGCTATCACGCCGATCTTCATCTTATCGGCTAGTTTATCAGATATAGCCTCTATCAACTTCGTTTTTCCGGAACCCACGGGGCCAAGAAAATCATAACTCTTGATATTATGTCGATCCAGATGTGCCAGATTTCCTGTGGCGATCCTTTCATTTTCCGAAAAAATATTGTTGCACAGGTCTATGGTGATTTCATGCATTACAACCAACCTCTTCGTGAATCACTTTCCGCCCCTAGCAGATCCTCGGTATGGGATCGCCAATTGGAGCTTCCACCATTCTCTTTCCCCCGATTACGGTTTTCATAACAACCCCCCGTACGCTCCTAGTGGCAGTACCAATGATCATTGCATCCTTTCCCTCGGGTCTCCTTTTTATAGCCTCCAGAACCTCCTGAGCCAATCCGGGGACTACTCCCATGACCACCTTGCCCTCGTTACCTATCTCAAGAGGGTCAAGGCCAAGCATTTCGCAGGCACTTTGCACCCCGCTCATTATAGGAACCGCTTCCTCATGGATGAGAATACCCAGCTTGGATTTTTCCGCCATCTCGTTCAGGGTGTTTGCAAGCCCACCTCTCGTGGGATCTTTCATTCCAACGACACCTCCCACCTTAAGCGAATCCTCTATCAATTTATTAAGGGGAGCCACGTCGCTGATTATCTCCGAGCTGAATTGATAACCTTCCCTGAAGGACAGAAGCGCTATGCCGTGATCTCCCATGGTTCCAGTAACAATTATCGAATCTCCTTCCGACAGGTTGGAATCCTGCAACCAGTTACCTTTGAAATCCCTGTGCTCCCTCACAGTATCAAAATTGCCGTCAAGCCATTCAGACCTTCGACCGATTCCGCTGGTGTTGATGACCATCTTGTCAATAGCGCCATTCTCCACCACTTTCGTGTCCCCGGTTATTATCGGTACCTGGGCAAGCTCGCATGTTCGGGCAATACTCTCAACTATCCGTTCTAACTCCGATATGGAATAACCGTTCTCAATGACCATCGCAAGTGACAGGGCGAGGGGGTCCGCACCCATAACAGCCACGTCGTTCACGGTACCTGCTACTGACAGGCTGCCGATATCGCCTCCAGGAAAGAAGAGGGGTTTAACAGTATGTGAATCAGTGGTAAAAACAATCCCGTCAATGACAGCCCCGTCGTCCATTGCCCCCAGCGGAACCTCTATCTTCGAGCTTTTCATTTCATCACACAATGGCTCCAGGTGATTGAGGAATCTTGAAGATATCAATTCCTGCATCACACGACCGCCTGCTCCGTGGGAGAGCATTATTCGTTCGTCATCTACCATGTTTTCACCCGTAGCGACCGTATTTCAACATGATGTTGCACGACCCTTCGGAGGTAACCATGCATGGACCAACAGGATTCTGCGGTGTACACACCTTTCCGAAAAGCGGGCATTCGTGGGAATGGATCAATCCTCTCAACACCTCCCCGCATCTGCAACCCTTGGGCTCTGTGAATTCCCTCCCCCTGAGTTCGAGTAGATCATCCTCAAACCTGACCCTTGCATCGTGCATTTCGTATTTCTTTCTGATACGCGAACCGCTAGCAGGTATTACTCCGAAACCTCGCCAACTAACATCGCAGACCTCAAAAACCGTTTCCATTAGTTTGATGGCTTTAAGATTCCCATGAGACCTGACAGCTCTTCCATAACCGTTTATCAATTTTCCCTCGCCCCTATTCACCTGAAGCGCCAGCTGGTATACTGCCATCATCAGGTCTAGGGGTTCGAAGCCGGTGATGACCTGGGGAACTCCGTATTCCGTTGAAAGGAACTCATATGGTGTTGAGCCGATAATGGTGGAAACATGTCCTGGTTCGATCAATCCGTCAAGTTTCAACTCACCCATCTCAACGATACCCTTCAGGGCAGGGGGGACCAATCGATGTGTGCACAATATCGAGAAATTCGAAGGTAAACCCTCTTTTCCGGATAGCACTGCAGCGGTGGATGGTGCTGTGGTCTCGAATCCAATGGCCATGAAAACGACCTCGTGTCCGGGATTATCCCGTGCGATCACCACTGCATCGTCGATACTGTAGACCATTCTTACGTCCGCACCCCGGGATTGCATGTCAAAGAGTGTGAACTTTTCCCCGGGCACCCTCATCATATCGCCGAAGACAGTTATGGTCTTGCCCTTCTGGGCCAGGAGCATAACCTCCTCGATCTCTTCCGGAGGTGTAACGCAGACGGGACAACCGGGACCCTGACGGATATCCACACCAAGATCCAGGATCAATGAATCGATTCCGTACCTGATGAAGGTATCCTGGTGCCCTCCACAAACATGCATAAGAGTTATATCGAGGTCCATTTCCTTCAATTTTGTTACGATCCGGTCGGCAATTTCCTTGTCACGATACTTGAACATCGGGTACCTCCATTGTAATATTACGAATAATACATTCCTTGCCGGTGGTGATATTGGGTACGGCATTGCATACCGGACATGAAATTAAGGGAAATATCTGATGAAAATCAGGTGTTTCCGAGTATTTTAGATCACCCTCATACCCGCAAACACATTGGATTGCGGCTTTTTTTTTCTTGACAATCAATTCTGCATTTTTCAGTATAGAAGAGCTTGCTGACGAGCCACAATTTCGATTAGGGTTCATAAGACTCGGATTTTCAAGCAAGACACCATTTTTCAACACGTCAAAGGCGAATCCTAATTGTTCCTCTCCCAAAAATGTTAGTTCGCCTATTTCAAGAAATATTTTTGTTACCTCAGTCGCCCCATTCTTCTCTGCTTCAGCGATAACTGACCCCAGAATCTGGTTCATAACTGAGAGTTCATGCACCTTTGATCCCTACCTCGCTTCTTTCATTCAATTTCACCGTGCTTTGATGCATCATCTTCCACAGAAAGAAGTTCGTCCCACAGTCGAAGCGTCACTTCTGCTTCTTTCCTGTCCATAACCTGGATCGCATAACCAGCATGAACCAGAACGTATTGACCTACATCAACTTCGACCAAAGTAATGTTCACTGCCTTGATCAACCCACCGTAATCCACCTCTGCCCTATTTCCTGTTTTCTCCAATACTTTACCGGGGATCGCTAAACACATGACCACTCTTAAAACTCTCTACCTATTTTAAGGTTATAACGAAATTGCCGACTATTGAAATCCTTCCAAGTAAAAAATAAGTTCGAATATTCCATTAATTCAGTTTTGCACAATCGATTGTTATTTTTCGGTATAAAGTCTGAATCCATACTGTCCGAAAATACACAATCGTTAAAACTAACCTCATTTCATCCAACAAATTATTTAAATTACGACATAAATGTTCAGCTTGTATATTGTTAAAGTAATCCAGGTTTATAATTGAATTTCCACTGCGTTGCTTACGGAGTACCGGTCACTTGAAATAAGCCGTGTGTTTGGTAAGTATATCAAAAAAATCCGTCGTAATGGAGGGGTAGAATGTCAATTGATGAGAATTCCGAAAGCGAAGAGCCGAAAGTGGGTGTTTACGTTTGTGAGTGCGGCATCAATATCAGTGCCGTTGTAGACGTTCAGGATGTATCGAAATACAACGAAACTCTTCAAAATGTCGTTACGAGCAAAGTTTACAAATACATGTGTTCCGACCCAGGACAGAACATGATCAAAAAGGATATCGAGGAATTGGGGCTTAACAGGGTAGTGGTGGCATCTTGTTCACCCCGTATGCATGAACCGACTTTCAGGAACGCAGTGGCTGACGGCGGATTGAATCCATATCTCTTTGAAATGACAAACATTCGCGAACATTGCTCCTGGGTACATAAAGATTCCCCGGAGGAAGCCACTGAAAAGGCAAAAGATCTCATCAGAATGGCAGTGGCAAAAGCAAGATTGCTCGAGCCTTTGGAGAAATCCGAAGTACCGGTGGAACCAACAGCTGTTGTGATAGGTGCGGGTATAGCTGGGATACAGGCCGCCTTGAGCATAGCCGATAACGGCTTCAAGGTATATCTCGTTGAAAGAACGCCCTCGGTGGGTGGACGGATGTCTCAACTGGATAAAACCTTCCCCACTCTGGATTGCTCAGCATGTATACTAACACCGCGCATGGTGGACGTGGCAAGACACCCGAACATTGAGTTGCTTACCTATTCCGAAGTCACGGAGGTAAGTGGTTACATAGGAAATTTTTCCGTGAAGATCACCAAAAAACCAAGGTATATCGATATTGAAAAATGTGTAGGCTGCGGACTATGTGCATCCGCCTGTCGTCTTACCGGAAGAATTCCGAATGAATTCAACCTTGGGATGGATAAACGAGCCGTTCCATATATTCCTTTCCCTCAGGCCGTACCTTTGAAGTTCACCATTGATGGATCCCGTTGTCTCATGGTTACCCGTGGAAAATGTGGAGATCATCCATTGTGTGCTGAAGCATGTGATGCCGATGCCATCGATTTCGAGCAAAAACCGGAAGAAATCGAACTCAAGGTAGGTACTATAGTAATCGCCTCGGGATTCGATATGTACGATCCCTCCCATAAGCCGGAGTACGGGTACGGAAAGTACAAAAACGTCATTACGGGTTTGGAGTTCGAAAGGCTGGTATCCTCCTCCGGACCAACCGGAGGTCACATTGAGATCGAGGGGGTCGAACCAAAAAACGTCGTCCTCATCCAGTGTGTCGGTTCCCGGGAAAGGGAAGAAGGCGGTAATTCTTATTGCTCGAGAGTTTGCTGCATGTATACCGCAAAACACGGACACCTTATCCACGAGAAAATACCTGATGCCAATATTACAATCTTATATACTGACGTTAGAGCTTTCGGAAAGGGATTCGAAGAATTCTACAACCGTGTGAAAGGCGAAGGAGTGAATTATGTAAAGAGAGAACTTGAGGAGCCCATCGAAGTAGTTGCCAAAAATCCCGAGGGGGATGATAATCTCCTGATGATAAAAAGTGGTGATGCACCCCCTCTGGAGGCTGACATGGTGGTTCTTGCAACCGCCATCGTCCCAAGGGAGGATGCGAAGAAGAAGATCGGCCAGGTATTGAAGATATCTACCGGGGCAGACGGGTTCTTTCTGGAGGCCCATCCCAAATTACGCCCCATCGATACGATCACCAGCGGTATATTTTTAGCCGGATGCGGTCAAGGTCCGAAAGATATTCCCGATACTGTCGCCCAGGCCTCTGGCGCGGCTAAACGAGCGGCAATACCTCTTGCCCAGGGACGAGTCGAACTCGAACCTTTGAAATCGTTTCTGGTGGATAAAAACTGCGACGGATGCGCATACTGTATCGATCCCTGTCCGTACAATGCGCTCACGCTCATCGAATACATGAAAAAGGGAGATATGAAAAAAACCGTACAGGTGACCGAAGCTCTATGCCAGGGTTGCGGGGTATGCCAGGCCACCTGTCCCAAGCAGGGTATAGTTGTTAAGGGCTTCAAATTGGCCCAGTTGAATGCCATGGTCGATGCGGCTCTGGAGGTGGCATAAATGAAGATAGGCGTTTATGTCTGTGAATGCGGCATCAATATTGCTGCAACCGTTGACGTGGAAAAGGTTGTCGAATACGTCAAAGATATACCAAAAGTCGCAGTTACAAGATATTACAAATATATGTGCTCGGACCCCGGCCAGACCCTTATAAAGAAAGATATTGAGGAGCTTGGCCTTGACCGTGTTGTTGTTGCATCTTGCTCTCCAAGGATGCATGAGCTCACCTTCAGGACCGTTTGCAAGGAAGCGGGTCTGAATCCATTCTGTTTCGAGATGGCAAATATACGTGAGCAGTGTTCCTGGGTTCACAAGGACAAAGAGAGAGGTACTGAAAAGGCGATTTCACTGGTAATGTCTGCAGTGGCACGGGCCGCCCTACTGGAGCCTTTGCAGATGAAAAAAGTTGGAGTAGTACCGAATGCAATGGTCATTGGCGCAGGTATCGCAGGAATACAGGCGGCATTGGACATAGCTGATACCGGATACAAGACCTACCTCGTGGAGCGGACCGCAAGCGTTGGCGGCAGGATGTCTCAACTGGATAAAACATTCCCCACGCTGGACTGTTCAGCATGTATATTGACCCCGAAGATGGTGGATGTTGCGAGGCACCCGAATATAGAGTTGTTAACTTATTCCGAAGTGGAGAACATTGACGGTTACGTGGGTAATTTCAAGGTCCGGGTGAGAAAGAGAGCCCGCTCAGTAGACGAGTCTAAATGTACCGGTTGCGGAGTTTGTACGGAGAACTGCCCCATATCGCTCCAAATCCAATTACAGGATAAACCCGATGAAGCTCCAGTTGTGAGAGATCGGGAATATATTGAGGAACTGATTGAGAAGAACTCCTATCACGAGGGACCACTTGTACAGATCATGTTGGAAGTAAACGATAAATACCGATATCTACCTAGAGATGTTCTTGAATATCTATCGTATAAACTTGAGATACCCATGACCACGATTTATCGTGTGGCAACTTTCTACAAGTCCTTCAGTCTGGAAAAAAGAGGGAAATTTCACATAAAGATATGTCTGGGTACTGCGTGTCATGTAAGAGGGGCGAGGAACATACTCGATAGGGTAAAGAGTTCCATATCCGGTGCTGAGGAAGGTTTGTTTTCCATCGAGACAGTCAACTGTCTTGGTGCTTGTGCTCTGGGTCCAATTATGGTGATAAATGATGAGGTTCACGGTAACGTGACAGTAGATAATGTAGATAAAATAATTTCTAACCTGGGGGTGAATGAATGAATAAGTTGCAAAACCCCGGAGAATTGGAAAAGCTGAAAAGGACCATCCAAGATGGTAGAGACCCCAAAAAACCTATAATAACAATATGTGGCGGGACCGGATGCAAAGCCTCCGGATGCGATGATATAATTGGCATCTTTAAAAATGAGATCGAGAAACAAAACCTGGGAAATAAGGTGGACATTCGAATTACCGGATGCCATGGATTTTGCGAAAAAGGCCCTCTCGTTGTCATTCATCCCAAAAAGATATGCTATCCCAGGGTAAAAGGAGAGGATGTTTCGAGAATTATTTCAGAGACGGTAATGAACGATACGGTGATTGATGAACTGCTCTATGTCGATCCAATCTCAGGTGAAAAAATAACCTATGAATATGACATACCATTCTACAAAAAGCAGACGAGGACAATTTTCGGAAGTAATGGCCATATCGACCCCACCAGTATTGAAGATTATATTGCCATCGGTGGATATTCCGCCCTTTCGAAGACGCTAAGCAATATGACCCCAGGTAGCGTTATCGAGGAAATAAAGAGTTCAGGGTTGAGAGGAAGGGGAGGTGGAGGATTTTCTACAGGTAGAAAATGGGCGACCGCAGCCAAATTCGATACGGAGAAGAAATACATATTATGCAATGCGGACGAGGGAGATCCCGGGGCATACATGGATCGTAGCGTTCTCGAAGGAAACCCCCACAGCGTGATCGAAGGTATGATCATCGGCGCATTCGCAGTTGGGTCCAATGACGGTTATATCTATGTCAGAGCCGAATACCCGCTGGCCGTCTCTCATTTCATAAAAGCCCTGGAAACTGCAAGAGAATATGGGCTCCTGGGCACGAACATATTGGGAAGCGGATTTGATTTTGACATAAGGGTCTATCAGGGTGGTGGCGCCTTCGTTTGCGGAGAATCGTCAGCTCTCATTCAATCCATCGAAGGAAAGGTGGGCGAACCCAGAGCAAAGCACATCCACGCTACGGAAAAAGGCCTATGGGGATACCCAACCGTATTGAACAACGTCGAAACCTGGGCCAACGTTCCACTGATAATCAACAAGGGTGCCGATTGGTATGCTGGTATAGGTACCGATGGGAGTAAAGGAACGAAAATATTTTCTCTCGTCGGGAAGATAAACAATACCGGTCTGGTGGAAGTCCCCATGGGTATTACCATAAGGGAAATAGTATATGATATCGGCGGGGGAATACCCGAAGGAAAAAAATTCAAAGCAATTCAAACCGGCGGCCCCTCCGGTGGATGCATTCCCGAATCACTGATCGACATGGCAATCGATTTCGACGAATTAACAAAAGCCGGCTCCATGATGGGATCCGGGGGAATGATCGTGATGGATGAAGGGACCTGTATGGTTGATGTCGCCAAATATTTTATCGAATTCAACCTCGATGAGTCCTGCGGCAAATGCGTGTCTTGCAGGGAAGGCAATGCACGGATATTGGAAATACTTGAAGACATCTGTCAAGGCAATGGCAATGAAAATTCGATACCCATGCTGGAGGAATTTGCAGATCATGTGAAGGACCTCTCGCTGTGTGGGCTTGGAAAGACTGCTCCAAATCCGGTTCTTACGACACTGCGGTATTTCAAAGACGAATATCTTGCCCATATCGAGAAAAAAGAGTGCCCCGCGAAGACCTGCAAGCCACTGATACGCTATGTCATAGACCCGGATGCATGCAAAGGCTGCAGAGCCTGTGCGCGAAAATGTCCGGTTGAGGCGATTACCGGTGAAAAGAAAGAACCACATGTTATCGATGGAAATATTTGTACAAAATGCGGCACGTGTATCGAGACATGTAAATTCAATTCTATAATAATTGAAACGGGGGGGGTATAAAATGGTCATGATCGAGATCAACGGGACGAAGTTCGACGCCCCGAAAGGCAAAATGGTTCTCGAAGTTGCGAAGGAAAATAAAATCGACATTCCAACGCTTTGTTATCATAAAGCTCTTCCACCCTACGGGGCCTGTCAGCTCTGCGTTGTGGAGATTCTGAAGAACGGATGGTCCAAACTTGCAACATCCTGTACCCTACCGGTGATGGAGGGTTTGAAGGTTGAGACCGATTCCGAGCGTGTTATAAAAAGAAGAAAAATGAATATAGAACTTATGCTGGGTCGCTGCCCGGAAGAAGAAGTTCTCCTGAAACTGGCCCAGGAGTATAATGTTGGAAAACCAAGATTCAAGGAAATGGATGACGATTGCATCCTATGCGGATTGTGTGTCAGAATGTGCGAGCGGATGGGTATGGAGGCAATTAGCTTTACCGGTCGTGGCAAGGACCGTGATCTGGGAACGCCTTTCAAGGAAAAATCAGACGTCTGCATGACCTGCGGTGCCTGTTTATACGTCTGCCCCACATCGAGATTTTCAAGTGAGGAAGTCGAAAGTATTAGTGGAAACAAACCACTGCCGATTCCTGCGGAATTCAACGCAGGAATGGAACCCCGCCCAGTAATAAGTATTCCTTTTCCCCAGGCGGTACCAAAAATACCTGTTATAGACAGGGAACGGTGTGTCCATTTTCAGACGGGTAATTGTAAGACATGCGAAACTTTTTGCGAACCGGGAGCCATCGATTACGAGCAGGAAGATGAGATATTGGATCTTGATATAGGTTCTATTATCGTCGCTACGGGTTTCGATCTCTTCGATCCATCGATAAAACCTCAGTATGGCTATGGGAAATTCTCGAATGTGCTCACCGGCCTGGAATTCGAGCGGCTGGTTTCGGCGTCCGGTCCGACTGAAGGCCACGTTGAACTCAATGGTAAAGAACCCAAAAGGGTGGTGTTCATACAGTGCGTAGGTTCGAGAGACAAGGAGGGCCATGAATACTGTTCACGTGTTTGTTGCATGTACACTGCTAAACACGCTCATCTCGTGGGAGACAAGGTACCCGGTGCGGAGATAACAATTTTTTATACCGATGTAAGGGCTTTTGGGAAGGGATTCGAAGAGTTCTATGTCAGGGTACAGGAGGAAGGCGTGGATTACAGGAGAAGAGAATTGGACGATTTTATCGAGGTTGTCCAGAAGGATGATAGTGATAGTTTAGTTGTTAGGGCGGAGGGTCATCCGGATATCGAAGCTGATCTGGTTGTGTTGGCCACGGCCATCGAGCCGAGAAAGGATGCCGGCAAGATGATGAATATTCTGAACATCACCCAGAGCGGCGACGGTTTCATGCTGGAGGCTCACCCGAAACTACGACCTGTGGATACCTTCACAGACGGTGTTTTCCTGGCAGGATGCTGCCAGGCACCGCGGGATATACCGGATACGGTGGCACAGGCGAGTGGGGCCGCCGCAATGGCATGCAGTATTCTTTCGAAGGATAATCTCGAGATCGATCCTCTGACGTCTTATGTGGACGAGGCATTATGTCGGGGCTGCGGTTTCTGTGTCGAGGTCTGCCCGTACGATGCCCTTTCGCTGGAAGAAGTGAACCGGTTCGGACATCTGGTTGATGTGGCAAAGGTCAACGAGGCGCTTTGCAAGGGTTGCGGTTCATGTGTAGGCACCTGCTTGTCGGGTGCGATACAGGTTAGAGGATATAATGATAAACAGATACATGCCGCCATCAGCGCACTGGGGGTGACCAAATGAGCGAGGAAGTACAAGCTGAGTTCGAACCAGACATCGTTGCCTTTCTATGTAATTGGTGGAGTTTTTTTCTTTGTGCAATTTTCTGTGCTGGCTCCCCCTCGCAAAGAAAAAAATTCGGAAATGAAGAAACTCGAGGGAGCCTGCTCGAAAATTGTTACTCACTTCGTTCGCAGAAGGAGGTGGTTATTTGAGTGAGTTCGAACCAAATATCGTAGCCTTTCTATGTAACTGGTGCTCGTATGCAGGAGCCGATCTTGCAGGTACATCGAGAGCCCAATACCCACCGAACGTTAAGGTCATACGTGTGATGTGTTCGAGCCGCATCAATCCGTTATTCCTGATAAACACACTTCAGCAAGGGGCTGACGGTGTACTGATCGGCGGCTGCCACCCTGGTGATTGTCATTATGTCCAGGGCAATTACTTCGCCAGGAGGAAGTTCGGCCTCATAAAGAGTCTTATGGAGCAAGTCGGCGTCGATCCGGCAAGAGTGAAAATGGCCTGGGTATCCGCCTCGGAGGGATCAAAGTTTGCTGAATTGATCCAGGAGCTTTCGGACGAATTGCGGGAGATTGGTCCCATGGAACAGTTCAAAAGGAGGGATGAGCTGTGATTACGGAAATTCGAGAGGCGGTGAAGGAATATCTGGCCCGTGATGATGTAAAATATGCCATTGGCTACGAAAAGGGAACCTACGGCTCAAAGGTCGCTCCGTCATTTGCATTTTCTCCGAAGGACGTTGATAAATTCATCTTTTCACCATTGTGCATCAATAACCTGGCCGTCTATCCGCTCCTAGAAGAAAAATTACCTTTACCAAGGGGACAGACAGCCGAGAAATCAAAGATTGTTGTTGTCCTGAAAGGATGTGACTCAAAGGCCATGCTCCAAATAATCAACGAAAAGGGATTGTCCCGTGATGATATCATTATTATCGGAGTGTCCTGCTCCGGAGTCATAGACCCGAAAAAGCTTCAGGCAAAGTTCCCAAATTCTCCAATCGACGCTGCCTATAAAGACGGTAAGTTCCTGCTGCTGGTCAATGGGGAAGAACAGCATATTTCAAAAGATGAACTCATCTTTGAGAAGTGCAAGGTATGTGAAAATCCCAATCCGGTTATCTACGATCTGCTTGTGGGAGAAAAGGTTGAACCAAAGGTCGACGATTTTACCGACGTTACAGCGAGGAAGGACGATAAACCGGAGGAAAGATGGAACCACTGGGGACAGGAGTTCGACCGTTGTATCCGATGTTACGCCTGCAGAGGTGTTTGCCCCATGTGCTACTGCAAGAAGTGTATTGCAGAAGAGTTGAGACCGGCATGGATCGGACGTTCGGTAAATTTGTCAGAAAATACCGCTTGGAACCTGATCAGGGCCTACCACCTTGCAGGAAGATGCATCGATTGCGGTGAATGCGAGAGGGTTTGTCCCATGGACCTCCCATTACGGGAACTGAACCGAAAGATGGCAAAAGATGTTTTTGAGTTATTCGATTACAAGGCCGGAATCAACCTGGACGGGAAACCGGTTTTAGCTGTCTACAAACCCGATGACCCGGAGGATTTTATATTGTAGGTGATAGCATGATATTGCCAAAGAACAAACTGAACCATTGGCTGGCCGCCCTGAAGAAACATGATCTGTTCACCCCTACCCGGAACGGTGACGTTGTTCTTTTCAGTCCCTTTTCCGGAGAAAAAGATGTCATTCTGGAGGGGAGGCCAACCTTGGGCCCCAAGGGTATATTGTTTCCCCAGACCGAAACCCTTTTTACATATCGTATCGGAAAAAATGCAGAAATTGTGGATGCTGCAGACAAGCGAACGAAGAGGATCATATTCGGCATCCGTCCCTGTGATGCCAGGGCGTTCTCGGTTCTGGATAATCTGTTCAAGGATGAATACCAGGACACTTATTACCTAAATGCGAGAGAAGCCACGACCCTGGTTGGTCTGACCTGTTCCCAGCCGAATACAAACTGTTTCTGTACCTCCCTGTCCGGCAGCCCAGGTGAAAGAGACGACGTAGACATTCTGCTCACCGACCTCGGTGACGGATATTACGTTGATATCGTAACCGAAAAGGGACAAATTTTGGTGGACGAGAACTATCAGCTCTTCTCGGAGGTCTCCGACAGTGACGAAAGCAGGAAAGAGGCAATAATAGCGGATGCGGAAAAAAGCATTTCAAGAATGATCGATTCCACCGACCTGCCCAACAAATTAGGGAAGATTTTCGAGAGTGACTATTGGAATAAGACCGCTATGAAATGTATCGGCTGCGGGACCTGCACATACCTCTGCCCAACCTGCTATTGTTTCGATATACAGGATGAGATTCAGGGTATAAAGGGTAAGAGAGCGCGAATGTGGGATTCATGCATGTACCCCGAATATACCATACACACGTCCGGCCACAATCCCAGGCCTGCCAGGATGAATAGAATTCGGAACAGGGTATATCACAAGTTCAAGTACTACCATGATAATTTTGACGTCCATCTCTGCATAGGATGCGGCAGATGCGTGGACAAATGTCCCGTGAACATAGATATAATCGACATAATAACCCATGTGAAGGAGGGAGCACAATGAGCAATCCCTATGTACCCCGTCTTGCCAAAGTTGTTGAGATACGCAAGGAAGTGGGGGGTCCAAGGCCGATTAAGACCTTCAAGATGGAATTCAATGACCCGAATATAAGAAATTCTTTCGAGTTCAAACAGGGTCAGACCGCCATGCTGAGCGTTCTCGGTGTCGGGGAGAGTATGTTTGCCATATCGTCTCCCTCTACTCGAAAAGGATACATCGAGTGCAGCGTGATGAACGCAGGGGGGAAAAACACAACAGCCCTTCACCAACTGGAAGTGGGTGATACGGTTGCTATCCGCGGCCCTTACGGCAATCATTTTCCATTGGATGATTGGAAGGGAAAGAACCTGATATTCATCGGAGGAGGGATTGGGCAGGCGCCTTTGAGATCAGTCTATATGACTGCTTTGGATCGAAGGGATGAGTTTGGGGATATCCTCATCATTTACGGGGCGCGGACCTCCGACGACCTGGCTTTCAAATACGAACTTGATGAACTGGAGAAACGGGAGGATGTTGACCTCAGATTATGTCTCGACTGGAAATTCGGCCCGGGGGGAAAGATACAGGAAGAGGCGGAAGCAGGATGGAAGGTTATCAACACCGAGGAACCTGCTTGTACACTGGATGAGGATTCATTATGTTCAAAGTTCACCTGTTTCGTGCCAGAATTGGTGCTGGTGATGGCCCCCCGTTCAGAAAACACCATTGCCTTGACCTGCGGGCCGCCCATAATGATCAAGTTCGTGGTTCAGAATTTATCGAAACTGGGATTCCACCCGCAGCAGATATATACCACAATGGAGATGAGAATGAAATGCGGGATTGGTAAATGTGGTCGATGTAATATCGGAAATCTTTATGTATGCAAGGACGGCCCCGTTTTCACCAATGAAGAATTGAAAAATGTACAAGGGGAGAGGTGATATAGATGGATGAATACGAGCCAAAGATCATAGCTTTCTGCTGTAACTGGTGCAGTTATGCCGGAGCGGACCTCGCCGGAACGTCGAGAACGCAATATCCGCCAAATGTCAGGATCATACGGGTAATGTGCTCGGGTATGGTACACCCTAATCTCGTTATTGAAGCCCTAACAAAGGGAGCGGATGGTGTGCTCATATGCGGATGTCATATTGGGGACTGCCACTATATCGAAGGGAACCACAGAACCGAGAAAAGGGCGGAGGCTATTGAGCTGATGCTGGAGGATTTTGGTCTTGAATACGAGAGATTCAGGCTGGAATGGGTATCGGCCAGCGAGGGAGCAAAATTTGCCCGAGTCGTAGGTGAAATGGTGGAGGATCTGAAAATGGTCGGACCCAGTCCTTACGCACCGATGTAATTACATTTCATATGAACTACCATTGTGAGCCTTATGGAAAACACGGACGTCCCGGATTATTTTAGCAGACCCATCCTGGTATTCGGCTGCGGGAATGATCTACTGGGTGATGACGGATTCGGCCCGGCAGTGATGGATTATTACCACAAAAAACATGAGATCCCGGATTTCGCTTGCGTTATGAACGTGGGAACCAGCATACGGAAGATCCTGTTCGACATCGTGATAGGTGAATCCAAACCTGACAAGATAGTGGTGATCGATGCTTTGGATGTCGGAAAAAAGGCCGGAGAGGTTTTCGAGCTGCCGTTGGATGATATTCCAGAAATCAAGATAGATGATTTTTCGATGCATCAGGTACCTACCTCGAACCTCCTAAAGGAACTGAGAGATTACTGCAGTGTGGAGATAGTGATACTCGCTTGCCAGATAGAGAACATTCCCGAAATGGTCCAACCGGGTCTTTCGGTCAGTGTAAGCAAAGCGATCCCTGTAATGTGTGAGATGATCCATAAAATAATATACGCAGAGTAACTATTTAAATTAAAATTTTCAAAAATGGAGGAATCCATCATGGAAAACGATATAGACAGCTATAAGATCATAGAAGGTAAGAAATTCATGTGGGATGGTCTCGTATACGAAGAGGAAAACAAGGCACAAGAGACTGAGAACGGATACAAGGAAAAGAATTTCGAGACAATGGTTTTGGAAGAAGAGGGAAAATTTCTGATCTATACCAGGCGGGAAGTAACCGAGATAGTACTGGATGATTAGAACTGTTTTCAATAATTTTGGTGACAGGTATAGTCGGATAACTGGGTGAATTACCGTTTCAGCCACCGGCATCATTCTTGCCGACTCTGTACCACCGCTGATACCAATGGTATTTCGGTATCTAAAAATCTAAATACAGCAAAATCAGTTCAGATATTCAATAACTCGGACAGCGGATTGGATCGTCAGGGTTCTTTCCCCGCAAATGGGCCCTGACGTGAGCTTTCCATTCCTCTTTTGAAGATAAACACTGCTGCCTTTTTATTTTGGATATGGAAGTACCAAGCACACCCGGTAGAACTCCGATGCTCGACGCCACGAATTTCTGTGCAGTTTCCACATCTTCAGCCACAAAGGAAAACAATATACTGTCAGTGAATAAATGGAAAGTATATGCAAGATAAACTGGGATAACATCAGAGGTTTCGGGAAAATTCGATATTGTATTGTATATGTTTTCGAATTCTCTTGGGTATGCCTTTATTGTGACTGTAAACCTCGTTTGTTCCCTTAACAGGCTTTCTTTGATATAGAAAAACTTCATATTGGTGGGACTGAACATCCAAATGGCATCCACTCCTTTGATCTTGGCGATCCTCTTTGCGACAAAATCTCCCAGGACATCGGGGTCCTCTGCTTTTATAAAGAGACTTGTATCTTCATGTTTTGCACGTTTAGTAATATACACGAGTTTTGCTTTTCCCTCAAACTCTTTTTCCAATTCTTCTTGATTTTCCAATATGTAGTTCCAAAGCACATCGCTTCCTCGGCCAGTCTTTACACGTACGATTGCTATCATATATATCAACCTCTTTAGCTTTTAAATGGGTAATTTGTTCCTGAATGATTCAATCCTTCCGTAAATATTATTATTATTATTACAGGGGAATGCTGGGAACCATAAACTAAGGGATTCCCCCATGTCTTTCGCCGGACTTGACTTCCGTCCATCGGAAAACGTTGAGGGATTTAGATTTGTTATGGTTCTCCAGCATTGCATTGGATTTCAAGGATGTTAATCCTATTTTCTTCAAGAATTGAGATTTGCTTGATTTCAGTTCTTGAAGCTATCCAATAGATTTCCTTCATGGTCGACGATATCCACTTTCACGGCGATGGTGCCGTCGAGATTGTGTGTCGCACAACTCAGGCAGGGATCATAGGCTCTGATGGCCATTTCCACCATATTCAGGATACCCTCATCATAATGGCCATCCTTTATCAACGTGGTGGCAGCCTGTTTTACGGACATGTTGATGGGTGCGTTGTTATGTGTCGTTCCCACTATAATGTTCACATTCGTCAACAAACCATTTTCATCAGTTGTGTAATCGTGGATCAGTGTTCCCCTTGGAGCCTCTACACAGCCAACACCCCTTGCGGCACGCGGAGTCACCTTAACACGGGTTTCCCTACCGGTGATCTCCGGGTCATGAAGCAGTTCCAATGCGTGTTCAGCGTGATAAACCAACTCGATGAGTCTTGCCCAATGATACAGCAAAGTTGCCTGGACAGGACGTCCAAATGCGGCTCTGAATTCCTCGAATTCGGTCTGCGCCAATGGAGTTGCCATTTTATCAGCTACATTTATTCGTGCCAGTGTATTCGTTCGATAAATTCCTTTCGGTGCCGCCAGGTCCATATCGAATCCTTCGCCCCAGGACTTTGCATAAGGGAATTTCATGTAACTCCAAGGCAGTACCTTCTCACCTATGTGATCGAGATACTGGTCGTATGCAAAATCAGTATAGGTACCGTCGGGCTTCATCAATCGCAGATTCCCATCATAGCAATTGAGTGAGCCGTCCCCGGTAACTGTTCCAAGGAAACCTGTGTTTATCACACCCACGGTTTTCACGGCATCCAGATAAGCTGGGAAAATATTTTTCTTGGCAAAATCGATGGTGAACTTGGCAAATTCCAGTATCTCTTCCGCCAAGGGTATCAGTTTCTGTCGCTCCGATTCCATGAGTGGTTTGCTGAATCCACCCGGAACGGCCGTGACCGGGTGAATGGACTTTCCGCTCAATATATGTAGCATCTGTGCGCCAAGATGTCGGTTACGGATCACCTTTTTGGCAATATCGGGATGTTTCTGTGCGATACCTATCACGTTCCTGACGGAATAATCCGCATCGGGGCCCATGACAAAGTCAGCTCCCGCGAGGAAATAGAAATGAAGTATGTGTTCTTCGGTATAGGCGACGCTGTTGCAGAGATCCCTCAATTTTTTCCCGGTTGGTGTGGGGGTTACTCCATACACAGCATCATTGGCCTTTGCCGATGCCAGATGATGTGACCACGGGCAAACTCCGCAAATGCTCGTTACTATGCGCGGCATTTCTTCCACGGGCCGACCGAGGCAGAACTTCTCGAATCCTCTCAGTTCCACAGTTTGGAATCTCGTGTCTGCAACATTCCCTTCATCGTTCAATTCGATCACAACTTTCCCATGACCTTCAAGTCTTGATACTGGAGCTATCGTTAATGTCTTTCCCATATCATTCACCTCCTTACGCGTCTCACTGGTAACGGCCTGAGCCTGTTCTGTCCACCGATATACCTGTTCAAAAGGGCTCTTCGGTCCTCGATCTGTTTCGCATCCAGACCTATGCTGGATAGTGCGCCTAACATGTCTACCAGTGGATTCGCTCCCTTGCGGACCGGTCCGAAGCAACCCCTGCACGGCATATAGCCTTGTACGCATCGCGGTACATTCGTTCCACCGCTGTCTTCAGTTGCACAACCTGAACGGGTCACCGGGCCCAGACACAGGAATCCCTGTTCCATGAGGCACCTTGTGTTCTCCCAGGGCTCACCCTGGGCGAAGGCTATATCTTCCAGTGGACGTTTAAGTGCGACGTCCGCTTTCTTATCACGTTTAACCGGGCAGGTGTCGCACACGCTCTTTTCCTCCATCTCGAAAGGTTTCCCTTCGAGAAGGCTTGTGAGAGCATCAACGATCAATCCCGGTCTTGTGGGACAACCCGGGATATATACATCCACCGGTACGACCTCATCCAAAGCATAAACCCGATCCAATAATGGAGGCAGATTTTCCGTAGGTGTCTCCCCAGGGTCCGTGGAATCGGTATTTCGATATACCTTCTCATATAATCCCTCAAGCGTTGTCATATTCGCCAACGCAGGAATCCCGCCAAAACAGGCACAGGATCCCAGGGAAATGAGCGTTCCGCATTTCTCTCTCATCGCTTCGGCAACGTGTTTCTCTTTTTCGTTTCGTATCCCACCGGAGATTATACCCACATCGGCTTCGGGTATCTCAATTACGTTTGGATCGCCTTCCCCAGTTTGACCATGATACTTGTGATCCATTAGGACCGGGATATGGACAAATTCTAGAGCCGGAAGCAGGTCCAAAAGTGGTTCTCCAATGTCGAGTATGGAAACTTCACATCCACCACAGATGTTAAGCCACTCTTCTGCTACTTTTACCATTTTTTTCCCTCCTAGGATGTTTATTTAGTATTTATGGACAACTACCTTAATAATAATTATCCTTTCTACCAAACATTGGATGATTATTTGTATTTTATTCACCCAATGGGCTTTTAATCAATTCGGACTAAATAATCTGTTTGTATATTAAATTTAACCAGTAAACGCTTTTGCATATGAAAATTGCATAGCCATACACTGAGTTGTGCATTCTTAATCAATAGGAAAATTTAAATATCGATTCTTTTATATACAACAGCGATCCTACTTAATAGTATCCCGATTTATATAAAATGTAACACTAGGTGGCTCCGATGAAATGTATCGTATGCAAGGATGAAATGATATACAAAGACCTTAAGAATGTCGAGATAGATGTATGTCCCGGTTGCGGAGGGACATGGTTGGACGGGGGGGAGTTGAAAGAATTAACCGGTTTCGACATTGGTGCCGGTCGATTGCTCTCATGCTACAAATGCGAGGTGGTTATGCAGACGAAGATGGTTCGCGGAGTTGAGATCGACATTTGTCCCGACTGTTCCTCCATTTGGCTGGACGGCGGTGAACTCAAGCAGTTAGCGGATCTTGACTACGAAGCCGGCAGAGTAATAATATGCCCGAAATGCAACGTACATCTGCAAACGAAGGTGCACAGGGGAGTCGAGATCGACATTTGTCCGGATTGCACGGGAGTCTACCTGGACAGGGGTGAACTGGAACGATTGACGGCCCTCGAGAGTCAAAAGGGAGTAAAGACGGGTATCAGTCAGTTCCTGCACGATGCTCACGATATGCGTATAAAAGTGGCTGTTAGAACGTTCAATGAGGGAAGGCATGATAGAGGTAGGGCAGCGGATCTTGCAGGTCTTTCACTTGAAGAATTTGATAAAATCATTGAAAAACACAAATATTCAAACATTCTTGAAAAACATCATTCAAAGCTCCGCCGTCCATAGGGACGAAATAGATCGCGAATACCGATACCAAAAAGGAAAGGTGAAAGAAAATGGAATGGACCGATAAATTTATGAAATGGTTGAAAGAAGGAAAAGAGGATGGCGAGAAGTTGCTGGACATGCCCTGGGACATCAGCGTCAAGGAAGGCTCTAAAGAGAATGTGATCACAGCGACACACCCCAAAATTCCGCTTCCTTTGAAAATATACGTTTCCAAATATTTTGCCAACCTGTACATGGATCCCGGAGTCCCCACGGATACCATGTCCGTAGAGGAGCGGATGCGGGCTTACAAAAAATTACTGTACATGAACGCGGACCTCAATCTCATGAAGACAAGCCTGGTGGGTGTCGAACAGAGAGTTGTACTAATGGTGGACCTGGATCTGGTATGTCTGAACAAAAGCGAGTTCAATGATGCGCTGGCTGCGCTTTCTCTTGGGGTTCGCAGGGTTATCGACGCTTTCGATCTAGAGGAAGAATTGTCGGTACAAATGTTCGACCGGGCGGTTGAAATGGTGTGTGAAAAGATAAAATCCAAGGAATCGAAAGAGGATATCGTGGATTTCCTGGTGGACCGGGTCGGTATGAACGAGGAATACACAGATGAATTCATGAAAAACGTCATGGACGCCATGAAGGAATACAATAATTAAATATTCCCAAACCCTCGGTTACCACTAAATGTCTGCTTGCTGAATTAGGCACTTTGAATAAATTAATTCTGAATTCATCCAACCTCGACTTTTTTAATTCTCGTTATGGATAGTATAATGAATATTATCGGCAGGCAGAGGCAGATCAACAGCGAGACAAGCTGCGATACGAAATTATTCGGCGGGAGGGTGGTCAACTGGAATCCCTGGTCCATATCTATGGTATCCATGAAGGCTGCGGGATCGAAGGTCCCGGCGGTAAAACCGAATATCAGCTGGAAGTTGGGCGTGAGATCAACTGAAAAGGCATTGAGGAGCATTACATAGACGTTCCCCAGCAGGTATCCAATATCAATATAGTACAGATAATAATCCTGGTAGTATTTTGCCCCCAACAGACGGAAGAAAACGAAACCCAGGTAGAAAATCATCACCAAAAACGCCATTATAACAATGGTAAGCGCCGTCTTCCGGATCACCGTGGACAGGACCAGCGAGATGGAACCGAAAAACACCATCACCACAAAGGAATATATAACAAGGGGTGGCAGGAACGCCAGCATGGAGCTAAAAACCGATAGATGGCATCCGGAAAAATATACAAGCAGATAGCTGCTCAGAACAAACGCCAATATCTCGACCACAGCGAAGAGGATGAAGAACGCCAGGAATTTCCCCACGATCACCTCCCATCTTCTCACCGGTTTGGTTATCAGTTGAAGCATGGTCCCTTCGGTCAGCTCGGAGCTTACCATGGATGAGACCATTCCCGCACTCATGAATATCAGCGGGATACCCGCGATCCAGAGGAAAGACAGCGTGAACATATAATCCGTAAGCTTTACAAGCTGCATTTCACGGGGATAGCTCGAAATGCTATTGGGAACCAACATGGCTGCAATAACCGGAACGACACAAAGAATAATTAGATATATAACTATTCGTCGAAGGGTGAACATGTCCTTCAATGCCTGTCCCGTTATAAGCGGAAATTTGAAGCGGAGAGGGCGTATTCCCTTCCTAGTTTCTCTGGAGAAAAGACTTAACTTCCTCTTATCGTCACGGGTGATATTTTTAACGGGAGCGGATCCTTCTTGAGGGATAGTATCATTATCCATTGAAACCACCTCCTACGGCAGGGCCGCCACCACCAAGGGGTACGTGTGATGCAACAGATCTTGCGACCCCGGTCTTGCTCTCGGCAACAACCCTCAGGAATATATCCTCCAACGTGACTTCTTCCTTGGCGAACATATGAAGGCGGGAATCCATCTCGCGTATCAGGTCTGGCAGATCGTCCTTCAGCGTTTCCGGATCTTCACAGATAAGATGCAGCCGCTCCTTTTCATCGAACCACATCTTCGATATGTAATCGGTTTTTTTAAAGTCATCATAATAATTATCATTATGATCCGTATCCAGTATGAAATGGTCTCCGGCATACAGGTTCTTCAACGAATTTATATTATCTGAGAGGATAATGCGACCGGCATTGATTATGGTGACCTCGTCAGCAAGTTTCTCGATCTCGGATAAAATGTGGCTGGAGACGAGAACGGTCAGTTCCTTTTCGTCGGCCAGACTACGGACCTGGTTGATGATGTTCGCCCTGCCCAATGGATCGAGGTTTGCAGTGGGTTCGTCCAGAATCAACAGTTCGGGTTCGTGAACCAGGGCTTGTGCAAGACCCGCTTTCTGCTTCATCCCGGCAGAGAAGGCGTTGACATCCCGCTCCATTGCAGCCTCCAGTTCCAACCATTCTATGAGTTCCATGGCATTGTTCTTAGCCCTAGTTCGACTCAAACCCCCAAGTCTTCCAAGGTACACCAGATATTTGTAAAATGAGTAATGGTAGAACTTAGGGTGCTCCGGGAGATAACCGATATAGGATTTGGCTTTCAATGATCCCGCCCGCTTCCCCTTGATATAGGCTTTACCTGAAGTGATGGAAATAGCACCAACCAGCATCTTTATCGCAGTGCTTTTTCCTGCGCCGTTAGGTCCCAGAAAACCATGTATTCCACCGGTCACCTCGAGATCGATTCCATTCACGGCCTTCACTGCTTTCGGTCCGATTCCGAAACGTTTGGTCAGGTTTTTCGTTTCGATGACGTAATCAGTCAAGCCAATCACCACCTTCGTCATGGGAATATCCGTCTTCACTTGACAAGTCACTACTTGTCCAGTGTGGTGAGTCAGCCGGGTCACCTACATCGGGCCAATCCTCATCTCGATAGGGGCCCGACGACCATTCATCCCCTTCATCCTCCTCAGAATGGAAATCTTCTGGGGGTGGCAAGTATTCAACTCCTCCGCCATCCGGGTAAGGCAACTCAGGGGTTTGGGCATCCTGCCAACCCTCACTCGGCCCATCACTCTGTCCTACGTAGTCCACCTCATCGGTCAGAAACATGGATGTGATCCTGATATCGCTCTTTTCTCGAGTCCACACGCGGTTGATGTTCTTTTTCGCCGAAGTGATGAATTCTTCCTGTTCGGATTCTTCCTTTTCCTTTAAAACCTCTTTTTGTTTTCCCATTCGTTTCTCCCTTCTTGCTCGGGTGACCATGGGAAGGGCGATACTGAGAATAAACAGCAACAATAATATTCCGATTATTACGTAATTTATCACCGTGGGTAGAGTGGATTCAGGGACATCGATAACAACCGTATCCGAAATGGTACCTCCGAAATCGTCGGTAAGCCTCACCTCTATGACATGCTCGCCTCCTGTCATTGTCAATTCGGCGGTACCATCATCAAAGTAACCCCAGCTTTTCCTATCCACGAATAGTTCGCATCTAACCGAATCTTTATCCCATGACACACTAACCACATCTCCGCCCACAGAGCCCGGTGACGGGCTGAGAATATTCAACCCGAAGGTGGAATCCAGTCTGAATACGAGATCGGAAGTAGACAGCATAAGATCAGCCCTGCTGTCCCCGTTCACGTCGCTTGTGGAAAGGATATTGGCTTCCGGTAGAGGAATGGTCCGATAAGAAGTATATCCTTCCGTCTCGATCATTTTAAGTTCGGTTATTCTCTTAACCTCCGTCTCCACCTGATACAACAGCACCAGATCCTTTTTTCCGTCACCGCTGAAATCATCGACCTCGGTTATGAAAGAGACCGGAGGTGGATTCGAATCCTCTTCGATCTTAACGGGGGATTTCTGGTATTTGTATCTATTCGACGGTTTTCCACTGGCTCCATCCAGTATCAAAATTTCCGAAACAGACGCCACTGCAATATCGCCGATGCCATCGCCTGTCGAGTCATCGATAAAGGTCATAGGGACCGAACTATCGTATTCGGTCTGTACTCTTCCGAAAATACCTTTGTATTCCCACAAGTTCCGGTTGTCCTTACCGCTGATAGCCTTTACCGCCGGACCCTCTTCCCATTCTTCCGACCATTTATCAAATACTATCACGTCGGAATAGCCGTCATCATTGTAATCATCACCGTATATGGAGCTTAGTCCCTCGGTCAATTTTGTGGCAAAGTTAAAGCGTTCCATATCCTTAAGAGCATTGTATTTATCATCTTGGGAGGGATCAAGGTTCAACGGCATTCCGGAGGAGGTATCCAGGATTATTATCCCGTTGGAGTTAGGGCCCCAGTACTGCAAACCCAACTCGTCGACGCCGTCGCCGTTCACGTCACCCAAAACGGTTATACGGGAGGGATCAAAATTATCGATATAAGGGAAAAAATCGCTTATTCGTGGTAATTCACCCTTTTTTTCCGGATCATTGGAAGAGTTATCCAGAGTAACTAAAAAAATATCGGGGAAGATCCATATGGGCTTTACTAGGGCCTCCCCCGTCTTCTTGATAAGACCGCAGTATATTCGATCCCAACTAGCGCTCAGAACGTGATAGCTCCCGTTACTCTGCTGCATCACTCTATAAAAATTATTTTCCTGGGAAAGAAATTCCACCTTGGTGGTGTCAGACGTCTTACCCCCAATACCACTGCCTCCTGGGACAAATAGACCCTGCACGATAGAATTGTTATCCGGCCTCATAATGGTTATGAGAGGTTCGCCTCCCGCAACCTTGATAATTACGTTATCTCTTGATATCTTTTCAGCTGATGTGAAACATTCGAGGGTGATATTATGAATTCCCGGGGATAGCTTCTTCCCCAGCCACTCTCCTTCAGTGAGGTTCCCGTCTATACTCGATATCCAACGTGCGTTCTGTTGGATCGATCCGGGATTATATGCGTTCATATGTACTTCATCATCCGGAGAATAGATATTTTTCACGAGGTTCATCTTATCGCGTATGAAGGCAAGCGGGAAAGCACCTTCTTTAATCCTCACCGACACCTTTTTTGTAGCTGTCAAACCCTTGCTGTTATCCACAGTTACATTTATATCATGGAAACCTTTGGAAAGCTTAGCCGAGATATCCCTACCCGTTCCAATTATATCGTCCAGAGATGATCGCCACGTAATATTGAGCTTCTCATTGGACGCAAATCCATTATTATTGGTATTTATCTCCACGCCCATCTCCATTCCCTCGCCATCTCTCCCCGTGAGGATCCCGGCATATGGTCGGTTGATGGAGATGTCCACGGTACGCCTGTAAATGTTCAAAGGAAACGTCCTTCTCCCGGTCACCAGAAAATTGTTCTTCGCTTCCACCGTAACCGAATGTAGACCGGGAGTGGAGAAATAATGTGATGCCGGGTTAGAATAGACAATCAGGGGATTATAGGGTCCGGAAAAGTTAAAAGAAATGTTTTCGAAGGTGCCCTGAAGACCGGTATTGGCGCTAGCCATTGATGAAGACATGTCGAAAATGATATTATGTCCTGCCGGGAAACTTAAACCGTCACGATAGAAGTTCTCCGTTTCGTCACGAGCGTTAAGTTTTATCAAAGGTTCCTCGTCTGCGTAAACCATCAAAATACGTTTTGCTGCTACCGAGACCATGCCGTTACGTTTAAGGGAGCAAGTTATTATATGTCGACCGGGATTGAGAGACTCTATCATATGGTTACCCGTGCCCAGAAACCCGTCTATATCCGAAGCATATTCTACTGAAAAAAGGGTTTGCGGTATGTTATAATAATTAATCTCTGCGCTGATGTTTATTTGATCGCTGGAAAGCGCTGATAAATCCTCCTGATCATTGGGACGCGAGATTTCATTAATATTCAGATTTCGGATCATAGGATCCCCTCCCGCATACACCTTGACATTCCTTTCTATGAACGATGTATTTCCGCCGGTGTCCCTTATCGTTAGCCGTACAATGAAAATACCCTCGTGGTCGTATGTATGATTTGCTTTGGCGCTAAATGATACGTTGCCGTCCCCAAAGTCCCAGGTGTAATTATCAATAGCAGCCGGACCGCCGGGATAACTACCGGATGAATCGAAGTTCATATTGGTGGAGGTCGTTGTAATGGATAGATCGGAATAAGGAAAGACTGGGACGGGATATCCCGGTGGTACAACTTGGAGCTGTATCGATCTATTATCATATGTACCGTTGGTGTCGTTCCGTACTGAAAGATTTACCCTGAAGGCCCCTGCCCTGGAATAGATATGGGAAAGACCGTGTTCATGGGAGATATTCCCGTCCCCGAGATCCCAAGTGACGTTATCGACATTTACGTCACCTTTAGGCTGGTAGCTGAAGTCGACGTTTCCTCCGACCTTGGAATCGTTCGCGGGACTTGTGATCACGGCGAATGGTGCATCGCTGCCTCTTACCACAATGTAACGCGCAGCTGTGTGTAGCTGGCCGAACTCTTCCATTATCCCTTCCAGTACGTATTCCCCGGTTACAAGACCAATGTCGGCTTCTCTACCGCTGGCTGCAGTTACTCCGTTCACTTCCCATCGGATCGTCAGATCATCAATATCCACACTCCTGCCCTGGAGATCAACGTTCATGGAAACATGGAAAGGTACTCCGTCACGAAGGTCCGGCTCACTGTTATCCTTTCCCGTGAATTCGATCCGGGGAATGAGGTCCGGCTCACTGTTGACATTGATCTGCACCGTATCCCGAGAAATGTATCCAGAACTTGCGATACCTGCGAGAGTGATTGTGTGCGTACCTTCACTGAGATAGGTATTGATCGAAGAGGAATAATTCTCAAGTATTCCATCTATATTGCTTTTCCAGATATACCTATCCGAGGAAAAATTGCTTGTTTCAGCCCATAAGGAGATCGGTTCCAGATCATCGAATGATTTTCCCTCGGTACCGGCGATCTTCACTTCCGGCATTCTCCCGTTGAAAGATGTTATTTTTCGAGTGTACACCGAACTCAGGCCAATTTCGTTGGTGACGTTCAGGGAAATAATATGTTCTCCGCTGTTATTGAAATGATAAGTAATGGAGCTTTCGTTACCGGCATAAACTCCATCCACAGTCCATCTGTAATTTATTATCGTATGTTCCATGGGATGTTCGGCTGCGGCCTGCGATGGACCTGCATCAAAATGTACCATTGCATGATTTTCAAAGTGGTATTCATTCACCCGACCCTCTCCTCCCGTATTTAAGGCCGGCACCGGTACCAGGCTTCCCAAGACCGTGATATTGTAGTATATAGTATCGTTAAAAGTTAGACCTTTGGGTTCTTTTCCGGTTATTTGGGCACGGATACGATGAAAACCTGATGACAGCTTCACTGAAATCTCTCTTCCGTCTCCCAGCTTGCCATCCCTGTCAGAGTCAAACGAAATATTTAATCCCACAAGATCATCATCGGGTTTGTTCCGGTCGTATACCTGAATAGATATATCTTTGCTGTCCGTGATGTGAATATCACCCGGAAGGTTATTCAGATCCTGGCCGTCAAAATGCGCTGCCAATGAAAAAACCGGAAATGGAGCGGGGACCATATTGATCTGCCATTCATCCCAGAATACGTCGCCATCGAATTCCATCCTTAGACTGAGATTATGAGTTCCCGCCACCAGAAGTATATCTGCTTCATTCTGATCGCTGATGAAACCCTGTATATCCGAATACCAGGCATACACCGCTTCTTCAGGGCCCCAGCACGATACACGAAACGGTGAGCCTTCAACACCCCTTAAGGTTTCTATGTTTGAACCGGCGTATAGTTTGTCCATTGATACTACATCTAGATCGATGGTGGAGTAATCGAGTATTTTTCCATCTTGTTCCAAAAAAACCGTAATCGTATGGTTTCCGGCGGACAGTAAGTGCCGGATCTCACTTCCGGTTCCCATCTCTCCATCGAGAGAGCTTATCCATCGGATGGTGCCGTTTTCGGTATATTGTGCTTCGAATCCGGTCATTGGCCATGGCCAATCATCGCCTCCCCCTCCATGATCACCTTGCGAGTATTCCTTAATCCAGTAAATGCTTCCGTTAGAGCCTGAGAAAAGATACAATTTCGGTGAAAGACTGCGCTCGCTGAAATACCCTTCTCCCATCACAAGAACGTCGGGAATACTATCCCCGGTCATGTCAGATACGGGATCGGCGGAAACGATGCGTTTGAAGATGCAGTTCGAATCCTCGTATAATCCGTTCTCCGGTAAAATATTAGAGTCTATGAAGGGTGCAGTGAGATTTTTCTTCCAGATATATTTTCCGTCACTTCCGGATATTGCAAATACCCTTGAATTCTTGCTCACATTGTAGATTGTATGGGCCCGATACTTCTCATGGTCGTTCCGGTCTCCGAAATCCTCCTGAAGAAAACCGGAAAGATCGTTTATACCGTCACCGTTAATATCGCCGAGAACTGAAATGGAATGAAATGAATTAACAGCAAGATTATCGAGTGAACTCTTCTTTTCCCACAGCACGTCCCCGCTCTCTGAGCTTATCGTGTAAACTCCACGAACCTGCAGGCCGTCATAATTGATATATGTGGTCACCAGAACGTCCTCGAGTCCTTTACCGTCGATATCCCCGATGGTGCTAACCTCCACATCGTCCTTTTTGATAAAATCCCAAATGATCTCGTCCTTGATGGTATCTATCAGGAACAGACCGCTTTCGCCGTAGGTCACGAGAACCTGGGAATAATCGTTTCCGACCAGTGGAACTAGCTGAACGTCCTCAATCATTGATTTGCTGTTCGACACGAAGAAAGGGTGATCGAAAACGGATGTAGTGAAATTCCCCTCCTTTGTATCGACGATCTTTAGCTGCCCTTCCGTTAGCATTATGAGATCGTTCCAATCGTCTCCTGTGACGTCCTCAATCACGAGATAATCACCTACACCGTCGAAGGGAAATTGGGGATTGGATTTTTTTTCGGAAATTATTCTCGTTTGTTTGTTGGCTCCTATGGACATTACAAATAAAGAACTGCTTTTTCCTTCCTTCTCACTCCCCCCCGTATCTACAAGTACACAGGCATCGCTCACCCGGTCATTGTCGCAATCATTCATTTTTTTGATTATTATGTTCCCGAAATTTTCGGAGAAGTAATTCGTGGGTTCCTTCTTCTCGCGGTTGGCAAGGGATATCACGTCCTGTTCCCATAATTTCTTCCCGCTGGCGCCGTCAATGAGATAAACATTTCCCATCTCGGTACCGGCAGCGATCTCACGGATCCCATCACCATTGGTATCATCCATAATAACCGGGGACCAGACTGATTTCGGGGCAGATAACTTCAGGGTAGCAAAAGCCATTTTGGCTTTAAAGGAGTACTTGTTCTCGAGATTGCTTTTCCAGATCAGTTTTCCATCGGCAGACGATACCGATCGCAGCGCACCTTCCTGTGTGTTGATGATAACGTCAGCTTCTCCATCCCCATTCATATCACTACCTATCACGATATTCCAGAAATCATTTTTTCCGGTATGGGTCCAAATTATTTCACCGGTCTCGATATCAAGACAGAAAAGCGTTCTCCACGAGTTGACCAACACCCTGGGATTCTCCCCCCATAGGAGTTCAAGAGCGTTCCAGGAACGGGTTTCCTCTTCATGCCAGCCCAGATTTGCAGTGTAAACCTCTTCCGTGGGAGCAAAATCCCATATCTTAACACCGGTTCGACTCGATGAGAATACCACATTCGGATGTACCTGATCGATACATGTATATCCGATATCTCTCACTCCATCACCATCCACATCAGGTCCGGTAAAGACCGAGGTGACCGGTGAGGACACAGGTAGGCGGTTATATACCTCCCCATTATCTAGTTCAAGGATATACACACCGGAAGTAGTACCGAAGATAACGGAATCGTTCCCAGCGGGTTCCCAAAGATCGGCGATTCTCAAGGGCGTGGTGATTGAGCCGGAAAATCCCTTGATATTCATCCAGAGAAGGCCGTTCCTCGCGAGCATCTCCTTCTGTGCTTCCTGCGAGGTGATTTCGCCGTCCGTTTCGGGAGGAATAAGATTTATCGTCTGAAAGATGAGCGTTAGGGATACTAATACCAGGAATAATCTGCTGTTTTTCATTTTTACCAGGCTCCGTTTGATTAATGATTGAGATGGACTCGGTGTTGTGAACAAATAAAATCGGATTGATATGAGAGAACTCTTTATTATTAATAAACTACCATCATTTTTCAAACTTAGCCTGATGGAATCCTGGTTGTCGATAGATATTTCTTTAGAGTAAATAAGCTTATTGATAGTTCCCAGTATACATTGATCCATAAAAAAGAATAGATTTTCAGATCCCTTGTTCAGGCTATCTTCAATTTATTTCTTCGTCACTGATAAATCAAATAAAATCTTTTCTTCCAATGATTATCAAGATAACAGCACCAATTCCCAGTATCGAGGCGATAAAATATGGAACAATGATGAGAAAGAGGCATATGATGGCTCCCGTCAACGCTAGCCCCCATTTCTTCTTCATCAACGAAAAGATACCACCCATAATGGTGATAAGTGCAGGAATTAACATTATTCCGGCCCCGATCTGAGCAATTCCACTAATGAAAATATTTGACATATCTTCCCCTTCTGTCTTAAAAAATACCAGATAATATATGCAGAAACCCAACGAAACAATACCTGTCGTGAGCAAAATTATGCCCGCTGCCACGGGAATGGGTGAAGTTTTCAGAGCTTTTTCTTGATCGTATGATTCATTGTCCGGATCGGCTGATTTTTCCAATGTATCACCAGGAATTTATCAGAATGTTTTTAATCAACCATTTGAATAAATATACCATTTATAAATTTTTTTGAAGAATAGTGTGAGTCAGATATTATTTAACAATCTGATAGAATATTGATATATTCTTTTCTTCAGAAATGCCATCTTAAATGGAATCCCCTCTTCATAATGCTCGGGGAAATAAATGTTCTTCTCAGATCCCTTATCAAGCAGTTTTTCAAGCTTAACCAGTGTGTCCACGGCCTTCTCTTCCATCTCTTCAAAGCTCATTTTGCGGCACCTATTAAGTTCCTTCCACGGTCTTTTATAGATTGTAATTCCCTACCTATTGATTCATAAAACTTCTTTTTATCTGGTACAACCATTATCCCAACTCTAATCGGTATTATTATTTTCTATTGCTTGAAAAAGGATATATTTGTAAAATCCTTTCCTAAGTTCTATATTTTATCGAGCTTTTCCTCCTAAATCGTTTCTCTCCTATGGATAAACTAATACTGATATGCTATTTAATCGGTTCTAAACAAGATTCGTTCTAATTTACTTGATATTCGGTCGCTCGAGAGAGATCACAAGCAGTTCGTCTTTTTTACGGATACGAGTCCCGGGAGGCGGATTTATCAGGAACCGGTCGATATAATATGCTTTTATGTCATCCTTGCCGTTTTTGAGGTGTGTTTCATTTACCGAAGGGTTGATATCCTTTCGTACCATGGCCACCGCGATCATGTTTTTATCAAGCAGTTTCGCGGAAGTTTCCCTGAAGCTACGGCCCACCATCTTTGAAGTCACCTTTATACGGTAAACCTCATTTCCCTCACTGTCGAACGTGAGAAGACTTCTGAAAATCTCGTATGTACCGGGTGATAGGATCGATTGTGCAATGAGGCTGTGAGTAAGTGTCTTCGAATGGATAATTTCCGTTACACCGATCCGGTTAAAATGTTTTTTGTTACCCAGATCTTCCAGCTCTGCTATGATATTCAGGTCAGGACAAAATGATCTTGCGGCCAATGCTGTAAGAAACGTCCCCGAATCCTTGTTATCCGTACCATGTCCTTCCGATTCATTCAATATTATCAGCGTTCCCGCATTTTTAAGATCGGCCAGTTCCATGAACTCATCCTTGATGAGAGTCCCGAAAATGCTGTACACTTGTTTATAATTCGCCTTCGCTTCGATAGGTATATGATCATTAAGCTCAGTAACAATTACTATGGAAGGTTTGTCCTTTATCACCGGCGAGCGGAGTTCCCGCACTATATTTTTGGTTTTTTCGGTATAACCGGCTATTACCACGTGGTTCGAAAGTGAGAGTTTGGCTGATTTTGGTGTTACGTTCTGACCATGCACGATGTTCTTTATCAGATCAGATGCCAGTGTGGCTACGAAACCTCCGATCGTAAGCGCTCCCAGGAGAACCGCGAACACGGCCAGAAGGCGTTCGCCGCCAGCCAACGTTGGGTCCCCGGTGGCGTTCTTCGGGATTCCCTGGTCTTCGAGACCGCTTGTGAGAAAAACCAGTATGGACCAGAAGGAATCCCAAAGGCTCATGTTCTCAGATATCAGCGTGAGAACAACCGAAAAGGAGAACCAAACGAACAGAATCAGGAATCCAAGTGAGATATATTTATGGGTGATGACGAATCCCAGTAATCGTTTATACGGGCTGGTGGCCAAGGTATTCCCCTATTTCATTGTTTGATAAAAAAGATCAATACCCATCACTTCAGATCCGCTATATCGGGTTTGGTAATGGCAATAACCCATATTACATCGCCCTTTTTAAAACGACTCCCCGCCAGAGGATTGATCAGGGGAGTACGTGAGTCAGCATGCTTTAAACCTGTCAGGATTATCCTTTTTTCAAGCAGATTGATAAATAGCGAGCGGAAGGTCTTCCCCACATAATTTTTCGGCAGATCCAGCCGGTACACCTCGTTACCTTGTTCCTGAAAGGTCAGCAGCTCCAGGAAAAAGTTTGTGATACCCGGATTCATGGAAGCCTGGGAAAGCATCTTTTCCGATATCTCGTTGACGCTTATGATCTCATCCACTGTGGTTCTTCTGAAATGCACGATATTGCGGGAATCGAGAACTTCGACGCAGGTATATACCTCGCGGTTGATATTTTCGATGGCCAATGCGATCAGAATAGATTTCGAATCCGCATATTCTCTTTCGTTCTCGTTTGCAAGTATTATCGCGCCGTACGCTTCGGCCACATTGGCTCTTCTCAAGGTAGTATCGTCTGTTGGGTCTCCGTGTACCGCATAGACGTCATCGAACTCGCTGTCCTTGGGCATCTCGCCGATGTCCTTGTCGATGATAACGATGGTCTTCTTGCCCTTGACCACCGGTGCATGCAGCTCTTTGATGATGTTTACCGCTTTGCTGTTCCAATGACATATTATGATGTGATCCTTTATTTTCAACTTTTACCCCCCAATGAATTTTACTTACTTCTTCCTTTTTTCATCTCAGTGAAAACATTGGTGAACTCTAGTTCCAATTCGTTAAGCCTTTTTTCAGAATGTGCTTCAACGGTTATTCTTACCTTTGGCTGCGTGTTCGAACACCGGATCAACCCCCACCCGTCCGGATAGTTGATTCTTGCACCGTCGATTGTGCTGATCTCCAGATCGGAGCGTTCCATGGATTTGTAAAAGGTCACCACGTCCTCTATCACGTCGAACTTGATCCCGTCACCGCAGTCAAGTGCCTTTTCTGTTTTCGGATATGATGGTATCTCATCGGAAAGCTCCCCGAGAGTCGAGGTTCCGTTGGAGACAAGTTCCAGTAAAATCAGACTGGTCAAGAGCGGATCATCGAAAGAATAATCGAATGGAATGAAAAAGTGAGCGCTGTCCTCCGCGGCAAACGATGCCCTATGCTCCTTTATAGCTTCCGCGACGAACACATCCCCTACTCTGATGGTGATCACCTCACCTCCGGCACGCTCGATTTCTTCTTTTACTATCATTGAACCGGAAACGGTGGTAATAACGGGCCCGGAATGATCTTTTATGATCATCCTGCCTAGAAGAACCGCCACCTTCTCCACCTGTACAACCCTGCCTCGCTCGTCAACGAATACACACCTATCTGCATCACCGTCGAAACCGATACCGAGGTCGGCTCCCGATTTTACCACCATATCGCAAAGATCCTTGAGAGTTTCAGCGTTCGGCTCCGAAGGCCTCCCAGGGAAGGTTCCATCCACCTGTGAGTTAATTGTAATAACATTCATGCCAAGCTTTTTCAAGATCAGCGGAGCGGTGAGAGTCCCAACACCGTTGCCGGGATCGATCACTACTGTCAATTTAGTTTCGAAAGAACAATGTCTCGTTATAAAGGCCAGATATTCCTCGATAACCCTGTCGCTGTCTTCATAGAAAACTTGGCCCAATGAATCCCAATCCGCTTTTAGGAAACGATTTTCCAAATAGATATCACGTATCTTATGGTTTCCACTGGTGTATCCGGTGCCGTCAGGGTGCCTGAAACGTATCCCGTTATATTCCGCGGGGTTATGTGAAGCAGTAATATATGTACCTGCCTTGAATTCATTCTTCCAGGTCCAGTAATTTGCAGTTGGTATAGGCAGGAGACCCAGTGATACGACATCGACCCCTGTGGAAACTATACCGGATATAAGAGCTTGCTCCATAGCAATGCTGGAAGTTCTGCCATCCCTTCCGATAGATACTCTTCCGGTGCCACCAAGATAAGTTCCAAACGCCATTCCTATCTTTGCCACGATCGAGGGGTTCAGCTCTTCATTATAGATTCCTCTGATGTCATAAGCCCTAAATATGTTGTTCATTATCATTCACCTTGCTCTTGAATAAGAAATAATTACTTGGCCCCTGGGTATTACCAATGTAATTTATTAACCCGCCCAACATCACGATTCAAAATCCGCTTCCAACATTTTCTCGAACATGATTCTAGGCTTTAAGTTAAACTCGTCGGTCTTTTCCAGCTCGGCCTTTGTGGGATCGATATAGACGAAACTGTCTGTAGCATCGAATAATGCTTCCATTTCCCTTATGAAAAACTCGTTTTCCTCTATGTGGGGAAAATCTTGAAAGAGAAACTCAATGGATCCATTAATAGTTGCCAATTTTTCTTCAAATAATCTCTCACCTAAACCCATAAAAGAAACAGGGCGCAATCCTTTTGAATGAGATAGAAGACCCATTTTCTCCAAGGTCTTTGCCCGGGTGCGAAGATCCTGCCAACGATGCACCATTTCTTCAGTATCCGGGATCCCGTTCTTTCTTTCACTGAAAAGTGTGATCAGATCACGTTTTACATTCTCCCTGCATATCTTACGTATGCACTCCATACAGCGGTCATTCTCCTTGAATAACGGTTCTAATTCATCGAGTTCATCATATTGGTTCGTCAGGTAAGGATTATTCCCCAGTAACTCAATTTTTTCTATTCCTTGGGTGGAAATTCGAAATTCATTATTACAGATCGAACATCTCTGCCATGATCCCTCATGGTGATTGTTGGCAGTAAGCTCTGGATAATTGGACTCGACCATGTTATCAGCACCGTTATCACGCTTGTGATATTATAAATCTTTGGGTTAGACATACTTTCAAGAATTCCAGATTTTTTTTTATCCATTATAACTTTTTACAATAACCCAAAACACATGTAATTCAGTAACGGAACTTCCAGATATTACTTTCTGTATGAAATGAACTTTGTTGTGGCGATTTATTGAAAATATCAGCATATTAATATAATATGAATCCTGTACCAATTACTATAAATAGAATTTAAACCTAATGTATTTACTGCATTTGCAATCACATCAATCTCATAGGAAAACCAACAAGGAACTCTGAGAAAATGAGAAATATCGAGTACTTTGACAAACAGCGAGGATTGATTAACCTTCTGCTATTCATAGAGAAAAATGGAAAGGCGAACATATCGAGGATACGGAACAAGGGAAAGATCAATTTTGGGATAGCATACAAATGCTTGAAGATAATGAACGATATGGGACTTCTCACTGTGGAAGAGGAAGGATTTAATAAATTATCCAAGGGTTATAAGGCCAAACATTATCATCTTACAGAGAAAGGGAAAAAAGTAGCAGCGGTCTTCAATGAGATCGAGAATGGGTATGACAGATCGTGCAAGATCGAACATTTCGACAATCAGACCGGGCTTATCAAGCTGGTGCTTTTTCTTTTCAACAATAATAAAGCATACGTTACCGAGATCCAGAAGCGGGGAAAGATCAACACCGCATCAGAGTGCCTTTACCTTTTGGATAACTGGGGATTCATAGAAACTAAACAAGAATATTCCGCGAAGAGCAGGCGACGACTGAGGACGAATCACTATTCCCTTACGAAAAATGGCCGATAAGTTGCAAAAAAACTCAGGGTGATAGAGAATATCGTAGAAAACTGAGATGTATCTTTCCGATTTTAGTCAACGGTTATAACAAGTCCCCTGGACTGCATTCTCTGCAAAATCGATTCGGAGATCAAACCTTTCCCTGCATTTTTTCAGAATCGTAAGACCTATAATATTATATGCGGTGTACACGATTACAGTTCGTCCATATCCGTTAACAAATCTGACTGTGCCGACACCCAAAATTTTACGGATTTAAGGAAAGTCTTACAATGAGATCAAAACAATTCTTCAGCACATTAATAGCAGCCGGTTTCGTTCTGGTACTGTATTCCAGTTTCCTCTCCACAGCCACACCTACGCTACTTTTTTCAGATCCCGGCGAAATTCAAAGTGTTAAGCTCCGTGATCAAACTGCCCTCCATTCCAATGACAACACCGTATACCTGGACCTGATGAAAAGAGAAACCATAAGTGAGCCAAAGGAATTTCCCGGTAAGGGGGGGAAACACCGTCGTTGTCACCAGTTATTACGAACATTTTGGGAGAATATGACGTATTGCTTGATAATGCCGATATATTCAATCAAACTGGAGATCATCAAAGAAGGACCATTATAGTTCATGAAGATGAGGCAACATATTTCGACGATCTTCTTTACACCGCTGCTGTACCGGCGGCAGTTCACTGGGAAGGCAGTTCGAGATATACCTCTCTCCTGACGTATGATTCGAAGGTGAGGGAAACGGGAATTCTGCACGGGGACTGGGCGGGTTATCTGGACCAGACCGGAGGGGCGAAACACATCGATTTTCTAGGACCAGTATCAACCCAACGGCAAGGTGAGATCGCGGCTTATTACGGATATCCCCAAGATACGGAAGTGGTAACAGAAGCAGAATCGGTCTATGAAGCTGCAGCGGACATTGCCAGCTATTACTGGGGAAGTGAACGTCTGAGAAACACGGATACGGCTGTGATTGCATATGCGCCGGAACCGGATGGTGGCGTACAGGTTTCAGATATCCACATCAATTCCAGCAATTCCAATGAGTATTACAATATATCCACGAACGGTACGGAAAACGCCTGGTTGAGAGCGAATGTTAGCTGGTTGGATCCGGGGGACGATACTGTTTACGATCTCTCAATAAAGGACCCTTACAGCACTCACCATTCCAGCTACAATACCTTTTCCAACTGGTACAAGGAAAATCCAAGCGATAACCTTGTATTTTCACACCGGGGAGAACGTGTCGTAGGTGTTTCGCCTCTGTACTCATATGCGCCTTTCAAGGATGCAAGAACTTTTGGAAATGTATCTTTTTCAGACAGTGTGGGTCCCAATGACGGCAGCGGCGTTCCAGAAGCTCCTTTTGCCGATGTGACCACTCATACAATCGGACCGCTTGAGAATGGAACGCTGGTGGAATGCTCCCTCATGTGGCCGGGTGGTAGCGCTCTTGAACTGTACATCCACCCTAACGGGATAGGTCCCGATGAATACGAATTTGCCTGGTATTACAACAAACCTCTCGAAATGCGGTTCGTGACCAACAGACCGGGATACTGGGATATTTCGGTCCATACATACACTGGAAACGGTGACTCGTACGATCTTGACGTCAGCTGGGGCGCGTCGGCCGAGCAAGAATGGCATATTCACCAGTTTCAAAATAGCGACGATACATATGATATAGAGGTCCGGGAAACATTGGTTATACCAGACGCGGTAAGCGAATCTGCCGCCAATGCAGCGGTTATGGCATCACTGCTGGATAGTCCTATGCTCTACAGTGCTGGTAAAACACCTGAGGGGCAGGTGCTTGAAACCATTGACGAGCTTGGAATAACCAAGGTAATAATCGTTGATCCGGCTGCGAAAATAGACGCTCAGGAATGGATTGGTGCGGGCCTCGAGGTAAATCATCTTTCCACGGACAAGGAAATATTCAACACTATTGCTGATATTGGCTTCGAAAAGACCCAAGAGAGAGATGTTGTTATTCCAGCCCTAGGTGGTCCCTGGTTCGCCGCAGCCGCATTGGAGGGGGCTGCCCATGCAGCTCCGGTCCCGGCGCCTAACGACGATCTTGCCCTAAGGGCCACCAACAGAAGCACTCTGGTCTGGTGGGAGATGATAGAATTGGGAGCTGTCTTCAGCGGAACCAGCGGTAGCGAAGATCAACCACCCCGAAGAAGTGACATGGAACGAATTGCTGATGATTTTTATTCCTGGTTGGGAGGTTTCAATCCAGCATATGATCCCTCTTGCAATGATGTTGACGGCGACGGGATTCCCGATTCCGGAAACTCATGGGATTATACCGAGGACATAGATGTTGTGGTTGTATCTCCCATGAATGCAATTAAAATGTGTTTTGACCGGGCAATAAATGGGAAGGGATCAGTTGGAAGAATACCGGAAGCAGATGCTACCTTGACAGCGGCCATAGCTGCAAGAGCGGTTCTTTACTGGGAGCTCGCCTTCAGCAATGGAACCAATCCGGATGATGTTTTGGCTGTACCGGAGAGTTCCGGGTTCTGGGATAGCGCGGGCTGGACCTTCGTTGCCTATACCCATGACGACGATATCATGGACGATGACCTGGGTGACGACGTCGACGACGATTACTGCGAAAAGGAGGACGGTGGAGCAAATCAGATAGCATACAAGATGAGCGATGAACTTCCGCAGTACGCCTCCGATTACGGAGTGGGTTTAAACGAGTTCAATACGTACTACCCCAACGTAATGGAGATGCTTGAAAGCGGCGTGGGATTCTGGACTCACGCCGACCATGGAGGATATAACCAGCGATTCGAGACCGGAGCGGGAGTGATCGGACTTTCAGCAAAGAACACTAATCCCTGGAGAGATTGGGACGACGGAGCCAGTATTAATGATCCCGACGGTGCCGGGGACACTGTGGGGCTTTCGAATCCTTCCGCTTTAGACCATATTTCCGGCAATGATCTATACTACGGCCTTCATGATCTTCCATCTACACTGATCTATCTCCAGGACTGTCAAGTAGGGGGCACTCACATGCCGGGGATGCTCCTGAAATTGGGATCTGCGGGAGTAATAGGAGATCATTATTCCATGTATATCGATCCGTCACCGGTCTATAACGACCGACTCATCAAGGGTTTGTATTCGGGAATGGATTTCGGACAAGCCAATAGATGGGCCCTTGACGAGGCATCTGCAATATACTCCATGCACGACCCTTCGCCCCCCGATGCAGGTGATTCTGCCATGGGTTACAGCGTACAATGTACTCTGTATGGTGATCCCGAGATCGTGATCGCCACCCCGACGCTGCGGCCGCACGTAACCTGGAACTTACCGGTTTCCGGTGAGGGGAATGTCACATTTAATATTTTTGTTACGGACCAGGACGGCAACGCCTATCCGGCTGCCCCAAACGTTTCAATGAACGGGGAAATCCTCGCAGATGTAACAGCCGACGGGGGTGTGGGCCAATACTCTTTCAACTGGTTAATTGAGGATTCCGGGGATAACATTCTGTCGATGGAGCTAAATGAACCTGGTTATTACGACCGGGAGCACAACGAAACGATCCGACAGGATTACCTCATTGAGCTGCCCTCCATACAAGCATCCGTCACGAATATTGACTATATTGGCAACATGAGCCAAACCGTCTCTTTCGGTGCGTCAGTATACCTCGATGCACCTCATAGGCAGCTGATGAATAACACAACCGTTGGAATTGCACGGGCTGACCTATACAATATCGACGGAACTTATACCGGGAGCGGGGGAAATCTTAGCTACAACGGAAACCAATGGATCTTCAGAGAAAACGTTTCAAGTCTTCCCGGCGGCGAATATTATGTGAACGTCTCCCTTTGGTCTCCGTTCTATTCAATTATCATTGTACAATCCTCAACATTCGAATTGGTCCATAAGATAAGTATCAGTACTCCGGTTATATCCTATTCTGGTGAGCAAAAACAAACTCTAGACATACAAAATATCACTGCAGTCAGCAGCAGGTACGGGATACTAGATGAGAATAACACAGTTGATGCATCCTATGACATAATTAACGGAGAAAATATATCGACGAACGTTTCGGGCCTTCTGGTTTTTGGAAATAACGGGTGGGAAGCGGGCAATATCTCCACATCCCCACTCGGTTCGGGAGAATATGCCGTGGAAATCACATTTTACGACGGAGATACTCTGGAAAAATCCAACAAAGGGCTGTTTTTCGTTGAACATCTGCTTTCCGTTTCGAATTTTACCGTGCACGTAAATGAGGGGATTCATCCAACATTGGAAATTAAGGGATTGACTGTTACCAACACTCTTGGTAGCGGCAGGCCAGTTAATGATACCACGGCGGAGCTACATAAATTCGAAATTCTTTCGGTTTACACACTTGATCCGGTTGCTTCGGGAGAGCTTCTTTTTTCGGGCTCCGTCTGGGAAAGGGAGGATGTCGATATCTCGGGAATACCATCGGGTGGTTACATTGTCAGGTGTACCTTTTCCACTGAAAATGAAGGGCCCGTTTCCGCGGAATCGGCGGTATTCGCACTGAACCATATTCTCATTTCAACTATACCCCCGCAAGTCGTTTACCGCGGTGATTTTGTTCAGGAGATTGATATTAACGTCAATCTGAGATCCGGTTTCAACGGTACCATGGCAGAGTCCAACATTTCTATCAGCACCTGCGAATTCGAGATACTGGACGATATGGGAGCCTCCGCGGGAATAAAAGGAAATCTCTCACAGGATAATGAATCATACTATGTAAAGGACTTGGACGTATCGGGTCTCGACGAAGGTATATACAGCGTCAGGTGTCTATTCAGCGGCTCAGGTGCGCTGGCCACGAGCGTTGCCACAAATAACTTTACGGTAATACATAAAATTGGGCTTTCGGAACCTGTCATAAATTATGATAAATTTGAAAATAATCTATCCATCGATAGTGTCACTTTTAGCTGCTCGAAATACGGAATTTCGTCGGAAGAGGTCACAGTTAGATATACGATAAATGATTTCCACGGGGAGTCGACAGGTATCGGCGGCGAGATGGAGGGATCCAGTGGCGAATACAGCTCGGGCGTGATCGACGTATCGGGACTTGTTACAGGGACATATCAGATCGAGCTTACCTGTGAGGTCATCCAAATTGCCAAATCCTATTCAGGCGTGATTGGTCAGTTCGATATCACTTTCAAACTAAGCATAGGGGATTTCATTGTATCAGCTGATGACGGTATGTTAAAGGGTTCTCCATTGAATATCACAAGTAACAGGGCAAACTCGGAAATTGGTGAAAATGACGTTTCCAGTTCAAGATATTATATTGTCGACGATAATGGAAATCACACCGAGATCAGCGGAAATCTTAGCTGGAAGGACGGAAAATTATTTATTCCGGATATCGATATATCTTCTCTTGCACCCGGCGAGTATAAAATTGTAATCGAGGTTATATCCAAAGGGACGACGTGGATAAAACAGGGCGATCCGTTCGTTGTGGAGACCGTGGATACGAATAAGGAAGTTGATAATGACCCCGATGAAACAGCATGGTACAAGGGATCTTCCCGGACGCTGATATTGATCATCATTGGGTCGTTGATCGCGATCATTTGTGCTTTGGTTTTTGTTGCGATATACCGTAGAAAAGATGACCGTAGTCAAAAAATGCAGGACGAAGAGGACGAAGACGATGACGAATGGTGGAAGGATGAAGAGGAGGAAGTTGTGGGCGGACCGGATACCGATTGGGTCGTTGAAGAAAAATCCAAGCCTAAGGCCGAGCGAAAAAGGAGAGGTAGTTACGGAAGGAACCGCAGTAGACGGGATTATTATTCGAGGAAATATTCAGAGCCAGCTGACGATGAGGACGATTTCGATGACTATTTTGACGAGGGTCAGGATGACGACGGTGACGTATACGACGATTATGATGAAAATGATGATGACTATACCGAAGATGTGGAATTTGGTGGTTGGGACGATGACTATGATGATTCCAATGATGAGTATGAAGACTTCGGCGAAGAATTTTATGACGATAACGAATACGACGATTATTAGAGATTGATGTTTTTAGAGGACCTGCGAGCTTCAGCCAAACGCAGGTCCGATTTATAATTAATGTTATTCCAATGAAAGTAGGCCGCAGGCCTCCAAGGTCGCCAGTCGGCGACCTTCAATGATTCTTACACCCTCCCTTTTAGGTCGTTGACGAGAATATTTTAGTTTTACTCATCTCTCTTACAGTAATCTTTATTTGCATCCGATGACATCATCACCTCTAATCCCTTCTGCTGATAAAAATTCTGATGAAAAAATTTGTGGAGGCTTGAAATGCATCTACCCCATTTCGAAATTACCAACGCACGGACCCTTGATGATGCCTTATCGGTCCTATCCGACCACGAAGATAGAATAATGATAAAAGCCGGCGGTACCGCCCTGATCCCTGCAATGAAGTTGGGCCTTGCCAATCCGGACAGAGTGCTGAACATTTCCACCATATCAGGTCTGGATCAGATCAATCGACATGAAGAAGGGATTATAAGTATCGGGGCCAACACAAGCCTATTCCAAATCCGACACTCACCCATTATCAAAGAGAACTTTCCTGCGCTGGTGGAGGCGGTGGAATCTGTTTCATCACCTCCCTTGCATCACAGCTCAACAATAGGCGGAAATATATGTCAGGACTGCCGGTGCATCTATTATAACCAGTCGCGTACATGGCGGGCTTTACGGCCGAAATGCTTCAAGGCCGGCGGCAGGTTATGTCATGCGGTTCCCGACGCAGGAAGGTGTTCGGCGGTATACAAAGGCGACCTCGCGCCGATTCTTATTTCATTGAATGCTTCTGTGGTTCTTGCCAGCGGAAAAGGAACCAGAAAAATCCCGTTATCTGAATTCTTCACAGGAAACGGAATACGTCCAAACATACTGGGTCTAACGGAGATACTCACGGAAATACTCATCCCAAAACCGAAATCCCGATCGCGTAGTGCCGTGGAGAAAGTCCGAATACGCTCTTCGCTGGATTACGCCATTGCCACTGGAGGAGTAACGGTTTGTACCGATTCAGAAGGCAAGTGTACTGATTGTAAAATAGTGCTTGGAGCACTGGGTCCGGGCCCAATTGAAGCGACGGAAGCCGAGAAAATTATCATCGGTACAATACCGGACAAAGAAATATGCAGAAGAGTGGCAAAGGAAGTAATAAATAAAATTCATCCGGTGGCGAATACGGAAAGCACACCGGAGCACCGCATGAAACTTGCCGAATTTATTATATTACGATGCTTAAGTAAGGTCCATGCTATAGATGGGGGCGATTAGCATGGTGGATAGGGCCATTAAACTCATTGTTAACGGTGATCGGTATAGCGTAAACGTACCTGCGGAAACGACTCTACTGGAGGTATTACGGGAGAATCTTCAAATGACTGGGACCAAGTTCGGCTGCGATACGGGAGAGTGCGGGGCCTGTACCGTTCTCGTGGACGGCCTCCCATTCCGATCCTGTCTGACATTGGCAGTGGAAGTGGAAGGAAAGCGGATAACAACCATCGAGGGTCTCGCAAAGGGCCACGAGCTGCATCCGGTACAGAAAAAATTTGTAGAGCTACAGGCGATCCAGTGCGGATTCTGCTCGCCTGGGATGATACTTACGGCAGTGGCATTTCTAGCCGAGAACCCGAAACCAACTCGTGATGAAGTCCGGCGAGCCATGTCTGGAAATATCTGCCGCTGCACCGGATATCAGAAGATCGTTGAAGCGGTTCTTGCAGCTTCGGAGATGGACGGAGGTGATGCCTGATGTCATCCGAGACATTAATCGGCAAGAGCGTACCACGGATCGATTCTATTCGCAAAGCCACTGGGGCAGCAAAATACACCGCTGATCTATTTCTTTCGGGAATGCTCCACGCAAAGGTTCTGCGAAGTCCTTACGCCCACGCAAAGATACTCAATATAGATACGTCCAAGGCCGAGCAGCTGGAGGGCGTAAGAGCAGTAATAACCGGTAAGGACACCAAGGGAGTGAAATGGGGGGTTTTCCCGTACACTCAGGATCACGGTATGATCGCAACCGACAAGGTGAGGTTCATAGGGGAGGAGGTGGCCGCTGTTGCGGCGACTAGCGAAGATATTGCACAGTGTGCAATAGAACTTATTACTGTAAAATACGAAGAGCTTCCTGCTGTTTTCGACCCGGAAAAGGCCATAGAGGACGGCGCTCAACTTATACACGAGGATCGCGGTACCAATGTAAATGTGCACGTGGACATCGACGTGGGTGATGTGGATAAGGCCTTCGGGGAGGCTGAAATAGTTCTCGAAGATATGTTCACATCCGGCGGTGAAGCCTATGCTATGATGGAGCCTTATGCCGTTGTGGCAGACTACAACAGCGAGGGGTATCTGGATCTTTGGATACCCAATGCCGGGCCCCACGTTCGGGCAAAAGCACTTTCCAATCTTCTGAAAATTCCGCTCAATAAAGTAAGGGTACGCAAGATCGATATAGGAGGTGCCTTCGGCGGCCGCTCAGAGGTTTCGCCAAGCGATGTTGTAACGGCACTCCTTTCAATCAAGAGCCGACGACCGGTGAAACTGGTCCTAACCAGGGAAGAAACCTTCACGGCAACCCGGCAGGTCCACGACATGATAGTGTACCTCAAAACCGGAGCGGATGCAAACGGTCTGATCACAGCGAGAGATGCGCGGGTGATATACGACGGGGGAGCCTATTCCAGCACGGGACCCATCGCAACCTCCGTACCCTTTTACGTATATGAGGAAACGTACAAACACCCCAACGTTCGTTACAACGGATACCGGGTGTATACGAACAAATGTCCCAGAGGAATGTACCCCCATCACGGCAGGGCATACCAGGTGGCAATGACGACGCACATGGACATGGTGGCGGAAAAACTGGGACTCGACCCAATGGAGATACGTCTTAGAAACGCCAACCGATCGGGAGATCATACTGCCACCGACTCGGTCATATCGAGCTGTGGCTTATCGGAATCCATCACAATGACAGCGGAAATGTCACGTTGGAGTGAGAAACGTGGAAAACTGCCGAAATACAGGGGTATCGGGATGGGTAGCATGGGGTTGATGTGCGGCTTTCCCATGGGATTCCGCACCGGTGCAACTGCATTCATACGGATGAACGAGAGCGGTCAAATAACTTTGTTTACCGGTATGGTGGACAACGGTCAGGGCAACGAGAACATGGTGGTGCAGATCGCGGCAGAGGTTATCGGAATACCAATGAAAATGGTCAACCTCATAAATGCCGATACCGAAATGACAGGGCACGACCCCGGGGCCTACTCTCAAGCGGCGACCTTTGTGGGTGGAAATGCGGTAATGCGGGCAGCGCAAGACGTCCGGCGTCAGGTATTGGCTGCCTCGGCTGAGATGATGAAGGTGGACCCAAGTGAAATTGATATAACAAATGGTATGATCCACCATAAAAATGACCCGGAAAAATCGTTCTTCATTGCAAGAGCCGCGCGATACGCCATGGCTAACGGCGGGAATATTGTAGGGAAGGGTTCATATTTCCCAAAGATCAGCCGGGATCGTGAATGGGTAAAGAACCCTCGGGGCCAGATGGGCGGTACCTACAGCTTTAATACCGTCGTGACAGAGATCGAGGTGGACCCAGAAACGGGTATAATTAAAATGCTCGACGTTTGGGCGGCTCATGACTGCGGGAAACCTATAAATCCGGCCACGGTAGTAGGGCAAATACACGGTGTCGTCCACAGGGGCGGGGTGGCAACGTACATGGAGAAGATCGATTGGGAAGGAGGGCAGGTATTGAATCCCAACCTGCTGGATTACAAGGTACCATTGGCCACGGACATGCCGGAAATGGATGTGGAATTAATCACCACTGATGATCCCGAGGGACCCTTCGGCGCGAAGGAAGGCGGTCTTACAGCGTCTATGAACGTCTACAAGGCTATCGTTTCGGCGTTCTATGACGCGACGGGTATCTGGCTCAAGGAATTACCGTTCACACCCGAAAAGGTTTTACGCGCCCTTGCTACAAAAAAGGATTAAAATTGGATGTCGAATAAATGAAGGTAGAAAAGATCGATCACATCTGCTTTGCGGTGAAGGACCTGGACGCGGCAAGGGAAAAGTACGAAAGTATCCTGGGGTTCAAGCTCGATACACTCTATACGGCCGAATCGGAAAAGATTAGGGTCGCGCGTTATTACGTGGGAGAGGTGGCGATTGAGCTTATCGAGGCAACCGGACCGGACAGCGAAGTGGCAAAGTTCATAGAGAGGCAGGGCGAGGGATTCTTCCTGATATCATACAGGGTACCCGATGTCGAAGACGCTTTGGCTGAGCTGAAGGGGAATGGCAATAAATTAATCGATGAAAAACCTCGAAAGCTCATGGGAAACCGCTATGCCTTCATCAATTATCCCAATGAATTGAACGGAATTCTCACTGAAGTACTGGATGGCGATTTCGACCCAGAGAAATAATAACTGTGGATGACAATTATGGCCCGATATCATATGCGGAAATCCGAGCGGGAGATCACGGAAATAACGGAAATAATTGATATTCTTTTAAAGGGTAAATACGCTACAATTTCGCTGTGCAGAAATGATGAACCGTATCTAGTGACCCTGAGCTACGGTTATGATAGAGCCGAAAACGCGCTGTATTTCCATGCTGCGCCGCTGGGGCTGAAACTGGATTTTATAAAAGCGAATCCAAATGCATGCGGTACTGTCATCGAAGATCACGGATACGTGGTCGACCAGTGCGAGCAGAATTTTCGCTCATTGGTGTTTTTCGGGACAATGTCTATAGTCGATGATCTAGATGATATGAAGCACGCTATGAATATTTTACTCGAGCACCTTGAGGGAGAGCCCGAACCAATCAAACAGAGAAATGTCCCCGACGACGAGTCATACAAAAAGGTGTCTATGTTGAAATTTAAGATCACTGAGATGACGGGGAAGAGTAATTTGAAGAAGTGAAAAATCCGTTGTAAGTAGGCTTTTGTATCTAGCAAATCGTGAAATATTCTGATTATCAGGCCATTCTTTAACATCAATCTCGATCTCTCTGGGAAATACAAACACTTCGCCAAGGCTATAAAAAAGTTTTTTTTCTACCATTTTAACGCTATTATTCTGGAAAGGTTTCCCTATTTTTCTAGCCAAAATAGGGATTTTACCTTTCCCATGCGAATAAGAATTGTTGGGCCGACACTATTTCAAATTCAGTAATATTTACCTCTCTAAGGAAGTGGCGATTTTCAGTAATGAGAACATCCGCACCGATATACTCAGTAAAAGCTCCGATAAGTGCATCGGCATCTTTCAGTCCGTGTTCCCGGTATTTAGATACCAAAGACGTAGGGACAATGTAATCATCAATAACATTAAAAATAGAAAACAATCCATTTCTAAATTCCCACATGTCATTCTTCGAAGAAAAACTGATATTTCTGATGACCTCTCTCAGTATCAAGTGGGGAAGAAAAATCTCGTTGGGGCTCACTGATTTGAATAGTTTCACTTGAATCTCTCTACGCTCCTGAAATGCAAATACAAATTCATTGCTATCCAAAACGACCCGCATATTTTTCGCTCCAAATTTCTTCGCGAGATTTTCTTAATCTATCAATGATCTCCTTGTCCTTCAATTGGGAAGGTGTGGTTAGCATTGCGAATCTCTCAAACCAGTCTTCGTTCCGTTTTGGAAACAGGTAAACTTCCAGTTGTGCCCTTATACCGGCGCGTACTATGTCGGAAAAATTCGCGAAATATCCCGATTCGATCATTTTTTTACATTCGTCATGTAAACGTTCAGGTATGGTTAGAGTTACCTTTTTGAACTGCATTTAATACCACCTTAATATGTATTCAATAGGTATTATATGCTATTTAAATGTATCGTTGGAATGTTATAGTGCCTGGGGGTCAAACCTTGCTCTTAAAGCGAACACTGGGGCAAAATCCTTATACTTCACTGTACTTATCAATTACTGTTTACAACTTCATCGGAGACATTCCCGTGCCCAGGAAAGAACAAATAATTAGCGTAGTCTTTTCGATCCTACTGCTCCTCAACGTTTTGATTGTATTCTCTCCCACCTACTTCTTACCTGTCGCAAAGGCCGAGGTCGGAGGCCCCGTTCTTGGCGAAGATTCGCATGAGAACCTTACAGGCGACTGGAAAATTAACGTGAGTGATACCAGATTCTACGGGAATCGGACATTGAACCTGACCGGGAACCTCACGATATATGGAAACTTGACTCTGCAAAATGTGACTATAAGGTTCAATTCGACGTATGACGGTCAGCATGGGATCTACGTGATGAGTGGTGGGACTCTTGTCATCAGGGATAATGATGGAGATCGTAATACGACGGGGGATGGGTGTAATATCACTGCAGTTAATACGAGTAATGCATTCCTATTTAAAGTGTGGGCAGGATCTAATTTTACCATGAAGAACAGTAAGTTGAGTTATTGTGGATATGGTCGCGGAGGTGATTGGGGATTATATGTAAGAACATATGATGCAATTGTCACGGGTAATGTGATAGAAAATAATTATTATAGCATAATTCTAAATAATGCCAAGGATTCCATAATCACTTATAATAACTGTAGCAACAATCACTATGGGATATATCTTTACTCTTCGATTGATAATACAATTATGAATAATATCTGCAATTTGAACATAGAAGATGGAATCGGAGTAGTTTGGGAAAGTGATAGCAACAATGTATCGAATAATATATGTAAAAATAACGGTGGCAATGGAATGTACCTCTATACGTCCGACCACAACGATATAATGGGAAATGTGTGCAATAAGAATAACATTGGTGGATTAAAATTGCGTTATTCATATCATAATAATGTAACGAATAACAACGTCGGTTTGAATAATAACGCAGGCATTCTCTTGGAACATGCTCAAAATATCAAGGTAAAAAATAATACTATGAAAGGAAGTGGAATAAGTATATTTGGGGATTACCTAAAAAATTGGAATACTCATTCAATTGATACATCAAATACAGTTAATGGTAATCCAGTTTATTATTGGAAAAATATGGTCGGGTACACAATCCCTAACAATGCTGGTGGAGTGATATTGGTAAATTGCAGTGAAATATTGGTCCATAATTTAAATATTTTCAACTCGTCCACTGTGATAGAAGTCGCATTTTCATCTAAAATTACAATAAAAAATAATTCGATAGTTTCAAATGTTGGTTTTGGGATATATTTGTCCGACGCAAAAAATAATATTATAGAAAATAATACGTGTAATAATAATTCGCTTTCAGGAATATATGTTTATACCAAGTATGGTAATTGTAGTTACAATGTGTTCCGCAATAATACATGTAATTCAAATAAACAACATGGCATCTATATCCAAACTGTCATAAGTGGTTCTTCTTCCGATCATTTAATTTTAGAAAATAACACATGTAATAACAATAGTGAGAAAGGAATCGGAATTCAGTCTTGTTCCGCGAATATCGGAAAAATTACAAATAGCAGGTGTAACAACAATGACTATGGAATTTATGTAAGCGGAGTCAATAATCACCATCCGGTGAAAAGATATACTATATCGAATAATACATGTATGTTAAATCATATGTTTGGCCTTTACATTCTTTATGGAAATGTCAATTCTATTGTTAAAAATATTTGTAGTTTCAATAGCTACGGGATTCGTATAAAAGGTAATAATAATAACGTGATTAACAACACTTGTGAGTCTAACCTACAATATGCATTAAGAATTGATTACGATGGAAATAATATATCCCTTAATAACTGTTCAGGAAACATAAATGGAATTATTCTTAATGGTGGAAAGAATTGTAAAGTTCTCAATAATTATATAAGCCTAACAGGAACTGGAAACGGAATATTTGTAGATGAAGCGGAATCTTGCAACATTTCAAATAACGTTATATTAAAAGGTGATTATGGAATATACTTGAATGAGGCAAAAAGCCAAACAATTTATGGAAACACCATGGTACAATGCGGTTTATATATATTGGGGGATGATGATGAGTGGGACTCCCATATTATTGGGAAATCTAATAAAGTGAATGGTAAACCTGTCATATATCATATCAATAAAAATGGTGGATTAATTCAAAATAATGTAGGGCAAGTTATACTCGTAAAATGCAGAAATATTCTTATTGAGGGTATTACCCTTAATAATTCGAGCACGAGTATCCTCGTTGGGTTTTCTGATTCCAATATAATAATTAATAGCACCTTATGTTCAAACAAAGGTAATGGCGTATTATTATATGAATCAAATTCGAATTCAATCATCAATAACTCAATCAATTCTAATGGGAAAAATGGGATATGGATATCCCAAGGTGATAACAATCGAATAATTCACAATAACATCAGTTTCAATAGGCCTTGACGCTAAACTAATATCCAAACAAAAATTCTTTACAAGCCAGTGCT
>CAYFHS010000016.1:0-42414 GCA_964342815.1 uncultured archaeon
TCCAAGGGAAATCGAAGGTGCAGCAGTATCTCTGATTCTGCGGAACAAAGTGGGCTGGTCTGTATTTCCTAAATGATAAAAAAGAATGAGGAGGGGGCATTACCCTCCTATTTTACGACGTTGCAAAATCAATATATTCAGACTTGCCAGTAAACACCCTTCCCCTTAATTTTTTTCTTTTGGATTAAACCCAGCTTATTCATGTTGTTCACATGATAGTCTATCGACCGCTCGGATTTTTTCATGATACCTGCAATATTCCTGGTTGAACGGGATTCTTTCTTGATAAGCTCGAAGATCTTCTGCTGCATAGGCGTAAGCACCATCGAAGGAAGTTCAATCCCGGCCGGATAATAGAATTTGAATATCCCGTGGGGTTTAATTGAAATCAACCCCTCATCCAGCATCTTTTCCAGATGATAACCCAATCCCCGTTTTGTAAGGTTCAACTTCCTTTTGATCTCACCGAAATGTTTACCAGGATTCTGTACAATGAAATTGAATATATTACATCGATTTTCATTGAAGATCCCATTGGTTTTCAACCTACTCATCTCCCATTTTTTCCACGTAAAAATAGTGTTTTCCCTTTACCTGATCGATCCTTACATGCCCGGTCTTGATGAACTTCTTCATATGATAGAAAATTGCTTGACGGGTCTTTCCACATTTCTTTACAATATCCATATATGTGGATCCGGGAGACCTGTTCAGGATGTCGAGTATCTCCTTCTGTTTGGGAGTGAGGCTTTTCGGGATCGTATCATTTATGGCGGAAATGGGATAGAATCGCTTCCAGTAATCGTCGTACTTGGAGAATATTTTCCTACCGTCTTCCAGCTTTGCGATGTGATATGTCAGTCTGCCCGATGTGATTTTCAACCGCCTTAAAATCTCGCTGAAATGTGTTCCAGGGTTCTTTTTTATGAAGGAAAGTATTTTCCTTCTCATCTGTTTTGCAATATCAAGTCTGTTCATTTTATTCCTCGGGTTTTTTTCATTTTTTTTAAAAATATTTTTTGCCAAATATCAATTTACTGAAACCCATTTATGTATAAATAAAACATTGGAGCGTGTTTTTTACGCGTATTTATATTTTTTGGAATGAAGTTTTTACCTTACAACTATCGGTAGAAGGCCAATGCCTATTACTCAGGATGAAATGTACCTGATCGCAGGCCCATGGGGTGTCGATATAAAAGAAAATGGGAGGAAACTTCACACTACGTTCTGAAATTAGGACAAGAGAAACATCAAATCCGAATCGGTTATTAGCTGGGCGGTGGGTACTGGGGTTGCAATGGTAGGCCGGGTTGTTGGTTTATTCCGGCACCACCCGTAACGGCAGGCTGTTCAATGGCAGGGGATGGGGTCTGTTCTTCTTCAGGGTAAACGTAATCCTGGCAGTTATCACACCAGAAGCATTCATATTCAGGGTAATAAACGGAAATCTGACCACAGGTCGGACAAACCGGTGTTTGGGGCGGGGAGTGCAATGGTGTCTTGTCCGTCGAAGGTGTTGCTATACCTGCAGTTGTGGATCCATCTTTTTCCGTTCCCATCTCTTCCTGAATGGAAATCCCGGATTCTTCCTTTTTTCGGTCGATATCCATTTGAATCCTTGTACTCAGGTTTGTGAGACTGGTATTAAGGCCCGCTTCATCTCCTTTGAGATATTCCTTGGCCATTTCCACATCGTCCTTGTAACCCGACACCTGCATGCCAAGGCTTTCCGCTTCATCGATCAATTTCTTTACTTTCTCCTGCGGGCTTGAAGGAGGTTCCAGCTCAATACTGGGAGCCGTTGGGGTAGGTTCGGCAGATTTCTTTTTATTCTTATTCACGATAATGACGACTATGATTATTACAGCAATTATCACAACGACTCCAACGGCGCCAAGGATCATGACCCCGGTTCCCATCTTGCTGTCCGAGCTCTCTCCACCCCCTCCCCCATTCTTAGCCACTATCCCCGAGGATGTGTCCGGAGAGAAAGCCCCATAACCTGCGGAATCATACCCAGAGGCAAATTCCTCGTAAACCTCCACCGTCTGCTGTAAGTATGCGAAAGCGAAGAGTTCGAAATCTGTGGAAGGTTCCAAGCCCAACATGACTAGTGTGTCCAAGGAAACCTCCCAGCTTATGGTGTTTCCTTCGATCTCCGGGCTGCCAAAAAACCCTAACGGATAAGCGAGAAAACCATTGTCAAGCACGGAGTCTATCTCGTCTGAGGTCTGGCCGTAGAGGGCATCTTCCACGGAATATCCGCTTTCATTGAAATCGGGGGATACGAGATATACGTAATAGGCGACTTCCTCTCTGAGGAGCCACTCTTCGGTGTCATCCAGCGGGTTATAGGAAAACATGTCGTAATCCGTCGGAGGGCCGCGTGTCGTAAGGTCTACATGAAATGTACTGCCTTCCAATCGGGATGACAGTTTTATGATATCGAGATCCGGACGTTCTCCGAAAGTGGCGGAAATAGGCTCCACATCCATTTCTTCCGTAAAATAATCGTACGAGTTTATCTTCATATGCCGGTACATTTCGTCCTTTTCATCGTCCGTATAACTCTTCGTGAGATTCTTCCAGAGAGACGGATCGAACTCCTCTTCCACTAGTTCAACAAAGGTATAATCAGCGTCCATAGTATCCAGATTATAATCATATTTACCCCAGGCCATTGCCAGGATGCCCATCCGATCCACGCCTTCAAAGAAGCTGATCTCAAGTCGGGTCGTCAAATCGAGGCTCCATGTACCGTTATCCGGCGTTACTATTCCTTCCACATCATCAATAGGCTTCCATGTGATATTCGAAGATTCTTCCACGCCATAGTAGAGATATATTATTTCTACACCGTTACCACAGGTTCCGCTTATCACGTATGTGCTGTTTATTGTTGAAAGGAATATCCTCTTTTCGAGCTCCACATCCGTTACCTGAGCAGATAATATCTCGATGGCCAAGGAAATATTATCTCCAACAGGCTGTTCGTCCAGGTTGGAATACCAAACGGGATCGACCGGTTCGGGGGGTTCTTCCTGATATGGCGGCGCGGTCACATTGATCTCAATAGAGGAAATATCCACAAACTCCGAGTCGTTCACCTCTAATCGGACCATGTAAATACCGGCTTCCGCATATGTATGGGTCACCGACAGCATATCGAAGCCGATGCTGTCATTCCCGTCACCGAAGCTCCACAGATATGTGAGGGAAACACCTTCCTCGTCATAGGCCGCATCCGTCTCAAGTACCACCGTCAGGCTCTCATTACCACCCGATACGAGACGGATGGGTTGTGCAACAGGAGGATCATTCAGGTCGGTAATATCCACTTTGATGGTCTGCGTGTCGTTTAAGAGGCCGTCCGATACCATTACATCGAAGGTTTCGATGTGCAGCGTTCCGTCGTCGGAATAGTAGTGAAGAAGACCTTCTGTGGAATTATAGAAAAGGCGGGAGCTCTCGGATGATACTGAAATATTCAGTTCATCGGTTGAATTATCCACATCGGAGACGTTGAAAGTGATGTCATACGTCTTTTCTTCTTCCGGGAAAAGCCAGAAGACGTCCGGCGTAAGCACACCCCCGATATCGTCGAACACGGGTCCGTCATTGACCGGGGTTACGCTGATATTGAGTGAGAAAATCTTGGTGAAATTAAAATAATCCCTGCAGTGAAATATGGCCGTGGTATTGCCCGCCCAGTTTTCCGCAGGCGTTATTGCAGCGATTCCGGTCTGATCGATATCAATGGTGATGTTACTTTCATTACGGCTTCCGTTGGAGCTACATATGAAGGTCCGGGGTTCACCCCCTTTGAAAACAGTGGTCAGATCAAAATTGCCAGGCGTATCTTCAGCTGTGGAGAAATTCGCCGATGTGGCATTGAGGGCCACGGGCCGGACGTTCCCGAAATTCTTTCCGTCGATGGTGAGTAGATACGTGTAGTTGAACACGGTGAGATCCTCGTTTGTAAATTCTATAATGTATGTCCCATCCTCGGGAACTTTGATGCCAGTATATACGTATTCAGGGCTGCTGTGATGAGTATCTGCCAGATCGTCTCCGTTTTCATCATAAATTTCGATACTCGCGTCCCAATCACCCGGTTCGGTGACGAGTATGGAGACATTTAGCTCATCATCCTGTGTCAAATTTATCTTGAAATAATCGAATTCATCGAAAGAACTGTCGAAAGTTCCGTTGTGAATACCCAGTGCGACGTAAGAAGCCTTCTCCATGGACCAGTCCTCGTCACGGGAAAGGTCCGGTGTCACGTTCACAGTCAGGTCATAGAGAGCATAATCACCTTGTGGCATAAAGAATTCAAAGGTAATGACGATATAATAGTAGCCCGTCTGATTTGCCACGAACCGGACCGTTTCACCCTTGTTGGGATCTCCCGACATGAACGTGTTGGAATCCGCCCTCCTGACTTTCAAAGGATCGTATACTGCTACGTTCACGTCCGTGAAGTTGTTAAGACGGACGTTCAGGCCTTCCCCGTGTGTTTCGTTGGCGTTTACCTGGATCTTATATATGTCGTAACAATCGGTTGTTCTATTTACCCTTTCCTTGTAGGTATTTCCCCCCGTCACTTCCGGTGCCTCCGTTATGTTGTTGTTACCGTCGGGGATTTGAACGACATTTTGTAGGCTCACGTTCACCTGATATGCTGAATTGACCGCATTCTCGGTGGCTAACGACAGATAATAATAATCTTCCGTGGGAGCCCAGAAGTGGCATTTAACTTCCTGCCCGCCACCTGCTGCTCCACCTCCGAGAAAAAGAAATCGGTCTGCCGTATAAATACCCATATAAACGAACGTAGCAGGTGTCGTAGCCCGCAGCGTAATAGTCGTATTGACACATTCACCCTGGTTGGGCGAGATATGGAATTTGAAAAAATCCACCATATCAGTGTTGAAATTCACGCTATCTGAAGTTACCGTGCCGTCCGTTGGAATTTCCTGGGCCGTTGCAAAGCTCTCGTTACCATCTCCGCGTCCCTGATGTCTGTGGCTGACGGATAACGGAGATACCGCTGACAGAATAATCGTCAATGCGAAAATTACACAATATATTCGTTCTTTCATTCGCATGTTACATTCACCTCTCTTTTTCGATTGGATAGTTATTATAGTATAATGATTTTATACGTGTAAATTTAACCATTAAGAGAATGGAATTTCCTGCCTAATAAAGATTTGGAATGGAATAAATAAATAAAAAATTCTATTAATTCGAGAAATTATCGAGCACCATTGAGAATCGATATACAATTCATCTGCTCCCAGGGAATCGGATAATTGATCCACTCTGCTATAAAGCGTCCTTTTTATCTTCTTCAGAAGGGAGAAAGTCTCTAGGGACGGATGAAGCCGAAAAACCCAAAAGATTTATAGTAATCCATCACCATCACTGCCTCGATACCATGGTGGAACGAAGGTCGAAATCGAAAGCAGGAGATACATGTTCCGCGGACAAATGCGATGAGCCCAGCAAGAGATCGCTTCCCCAAAAGAAGGTAAGGAAAGGCTTGCCGGATTTGAAGTTCACCACTGGAGCCGGGAGAGTTCACCTCTGTCGAAAACATTACAAGGAATACAAGAAGGCCACAAAGAGCGAGCGCACAATGGACCGACTGGGGATTATGGGCGGGAAATAGTTTTTTATTTTGTCGCACTTTGACGCTCTGTTTGACTTTATTGTAAAAAGAGGGGGTCTGACAGCCCTCGAAGCATAGATTTTTTTTATTTTCACGATACCCGAGCCTGGCCATTCTGCGAAATAAAATCAAGCAGCGTGGTTCCCGCTTCGAGCTTTCTCATTATTCTCTTCTCCGTCCATCCGAATGGGAGAAGCAGCGATTCAAGGGTCCTCGCAAGAAACACCCGGTAGATATTCGGGTCGTAGCGCGTATCCGACCGGATAAACTCCTCGGGGACCAACCTCTTTTTGGGATCACGAGAGGTCGAATCGGTTATCACGAATTTAATCTTCTGTCCGGGAACCACCCTTATACCCTCGCCCTTCAGCACCGAAAGGCAGCATCTCTGATCGTTCATCGTGGAGTAATCCGAGAGTTCTTTCGATACAACCTTACAGATCACCAGATCCAAGGCCTCCACCTCTCTGTGCTGCAGCATGCAATCGGCCTCTTTCGCCAGTTCCAAGCATTTCGGAATGATTTCCATGACCCTCTCTTTTGTATCGGCTCTGCCCATTAACTCCAAGATCTTCTCCTGGAAATCGCAGAAGAACTTTGGGGTATCCCTCCTCCTGAGATAAACACCCCTGACCTTGAAATCGCCGTTCTCGAACATCCCGTAATACTTGTTCAGAGCTCCGGTCCCATTGCTTTTGTTTGGCAGGAACACGATCCATTTGTAGGTTCCCTCCACCTCCATGGGTATTCCTATCCGACTGCCTATCTCTTCCGCCGCTTCCACAGCCCTTGCAGGGTCTCCCTTCAGCCACAGAGAATCCACGATACCGTGCAGTATCTCAAGTCCGTGGTCCTGCGCGATCTCCATGGCATCCAGAAGTATTTCCCGTCCGTAAGCGGTTATTGCCTCGTGGCATTCGATCTTGCCGAACCTCGCGTTCTTGTATCCCGTGTAACCGAAACAGGTCACCAGAAGCCACTTGAATATATTCGCGATACTACCTGCCCGAGCGGCATCGCTTCCCCCCGCTCTCGCCTTGCGCTTGAAATGCACCCTCCGATGTATCAGAGGGGTGATGACCCTTTTAAGAAGTCCGTCTCTCCGGCTGCATATATGATATCCCAGCACGGGAACCCGCTGCGATGAGTCGGGGCAGCAGTCACATAGCATGGTCTCCGGGGAGATGTTGTAATTGGAGATTATGAATGGATACAGCGACGTGAAGTCAAGCTCCGTAACAGTTTCAAAAATTCCCACTTTCGGGTCGAATATGAAACCACCCCGATCCGATCTTAAAAGATCCCTGGCTGTCTTGAAGCTCTCCGGCTGGTTTTTTTTCCACATTATCAAATAGCCATCCGCCATTGCCTGACGCATCTGCATTGCCGAGATGGCGGTTCCCGGCGACAGCCGAGATAACTGCTGGGCCGCAATTCCCGAAAGTCTTGAAAGATCCACGAGACCGGAAAGCTCGCTCTCACGGTAAAAAAAACTCTGGCGATCTATGTGCGCCCTTCCCTTGAGACAGAAGGGAGCGGGCTTGTAAACGATCCTGCCGTAGGTGAAATACGACCTCTCGCGCGTCACGAGGTCTTCCTTTACCTTGCCATCGCGCCCCAGGGACAACGGGACACCGGCGCGAAGAGCACGGGCGTGCAGGTAGGGCATTAGAGAATAGTCGCCGCCGTCGGTAAATATAATATCGGGGTCGGATTCCTTCACGAGAGCGTCAAGGTTTCCAAGTATCTCGGAGTCGCTGCCCGACAGCTTTTCATCGCCCGCTATCAGGCCCACCACCGGCTTTTCGGTGTTACACAGACCACGGAAATTTTTTTTTATTACGAAAGTGCGGAAATCGGGTACGGGATACTCCTGGGACCAGATATCATCCATGAGCTTTAACTCGTCCCCTATCTTCACGAGAGCATTGGGGAACAATCCCTTTTCGATAAGGTAGCGGAAGGGCAGAGAAGGGTCAACGTTATACAAAGTATAGTCCCGGTGTCGGCCCCGGGCGTCTATCTGCCTTGCCACGGAACCCAAGGAACGATAGGAGCTGAAACCTATCTCAAGCACTTTTCTTGGATCATGATCCCGCAAATCAGTTAACTTTTCGATAATTTCAAGGTGTTTTACGGCATGGTTACAACCCAGTTCGTCCCGGATCTTTTTCAGTTCGGGAATGCTTCCGCTGGCGTATATGCAGGGAGTGAAATCCTCTTCCCTGCGCACAGCGCCCCTTTCCGTGAGAAGCCAGGTGACCATTACATTCTGCCGGTAGTCCGGGTAGATGTCGAATATCCAGCCTTCCACGTGACCATCACCTCCTTCGGGATCAATCTTAAGGTCGGGACACTACGCCCCAGTGACATTCAAATTCGTCCAGTATCGTTTGATACGGCGGTACCGGTCGATGATCCGCTACGATCCCCGCACCAAGGTCACGGAGCTGTATCCCTTTTCTCAGGCGTGCTAATCCGACATGACGATGGCAGATGTTCGTGAGAATATCACCGAGGTACCTCCCGCTGGGCCTTGCGATATCGCTTATGACGGTAACGAGATCGAAGCGATTTGTTAGCTCACCTATGATGTGGGACGCCCGCCTCAACATCACCTTCGCCTCCTTGTGCCGCATGTCCCGGTCCTGATAAAGATACTGGATCCCGGATACTACCAGCAGTGAGGCGTCTTGTACTCTTCCTTCAAGAGCACCGTCGATGATAGCAGACATCTGGTATGCCGTGAAGGCCCTGCACACAGAGACACGCTCCAGAGCGCCGTTGAGGTCCATCCTGAACCTCTTCATTGCCCGGACCATCCGATACGGGTTGAGCATGTTGCAGCCGTCCACATGCACCGCACGGGTTCTGGGATCCCGGAGTGCGGCCGCGATGATCCTGTACGTTACGTCGAAGAGGAAAGATGTGGAGGATTCGATGTACGTTATGGTTCCGGCCTTAAGCGGCCCGAAGAACCGATCCAGGCCCGGCTCCCCGAAGGACAAGCACGACGTAGTTCCCGTAGCCATTTTTTTTTCATATCTAGACGACCGGCATTATATCCACCCCTGGCTGTGCAGCTTATGGATCATCAGATCAAGAATATTGTCAATGGTGCGAAGTTCGAAAATAATTCGACATTCGCAGCTTGACAATGTTCGCGGTATCGCCCGTAGGGGGGAACATCCCCGAGGGCGCAGATGCATTTTCGATGCATCGGAGAGAAATGGGCGCGTGAAAGCGCAGATACCGCTGAATATATAAAACTAGAAAGAGGGTGGGTGAAAGTAAGATTATTATAGTACTGGATCCCGAATAATAAATATTTTGCTTATTCAATTATTTCCTTCCACATACCTCTTCAGTTCATGAAACATTATATCCGCACTTCGCCACCGGTTCTCCTTTTCCTTTTCCAGTGCTTTCATTATGATGGTTTCCAATTCGGGGGAAATGTTCGAATTAATGGAGCTTGGTGGTTCTACGGTTTCGTAAAGTATATTAGTAATTATCCCGGCGGGGTCATCAGCCATGAAGGGATTTTTTCCGGTCAGCATCTCGTAAAACAAAATACCAAGTTGGAATATGTCGGTGCTCCAGTCTATCTTGCCGTATTTTTTTGGACTCGCCTGTTCGGGAGCGCTGTATGCAAGAGTGCCTTTTTTTTCATCGCCCGCGGTCTCTGTTACCGACGCCATGAATTTTCCGATACCCCAATCGGATATTTTCGGCCGACCACCCCTCGTAAAAAGAATATTTTCGGGTTTTATATCACGATGAATGGAAGCCATGCGATGTGCATAGGATATGGCGTCAACCAATTGAAGGAATATGTCAAATGCCTCCCGGATGGTCAATTTTTTTGTCTTCATCCGATCCTTCAAGTTTCCTCCTTCCATCAGCTCCATTATCAGGCAGGGTACCGGGTCCAGAAGACATTTACGGAACTTTACGATATTCTTGTGACGGAGCTTCGCCCATATCTTCGCCTCCGATCCGAACTTGTTGTAGACTGCGGTATCAAGGGTCCCATCAAGGAATTTCGGCAGCTTTATCGCAACCGGTTTGCCATCCCGGTCGATACCCTTGTAAACTACGGCGGAACCGCCCGAACCGGTCCTGTGAGTGATGGTGTAATTGGGAACGATATATCTGAATTTACCCTCAATGGGCTGCCAGCGGATGAGCATTTCTTCCTTTCTGCGTTTCAACAAGGCTTGAATCTCTAGATGGAGCCTTTCACTTTCTCCGAATTTTCCCTTACCAAGCGCTTGTTGTGCTTTTATCACGTTTTTTCGTATGTCTTCGACATCGACCTCACGTTCGATCTCATCAAGTTCAGCTAAAGATTGATTAATCTTGGTATTTATTCTCAGATGCCTTTCAAGAATAGCGTTCATTCCCTCCTTCACATCTGGCAATGCTTTCAGTATTGAGCTGTAATCTCCCTTTCGGTACATTTCATCAAGCCGTTCGATCTCACTTTCGGCGGCTCCAATTCCCCTAGCGTTGATGTTTTCCCTTAATTTATGAATTTCGCCCATAGCGGAGGTGGCTTGGTTGAATAATGACAATGTTTGCTCCAATTCATAATTTACTGAATCAAGTGATTTTCGAGCTTGACCGTATTTCTTTCCATCCAGTTGTTTTTCGATCTTGCTGAGTCGAATCCCGGATATAAACACTACTCCTCTTCTGACGTACTGCTCTATCTTTTCCTCCACCTGCCGGAAATTGTCCATCTCTTGTTTGTGTATTGCTGTTCCAAGCCTCGAACTTGCCTCGATTATCGATTGATCTACCAGATGGCACAGGTCCTCCCATGAGGTCGGTGATTTGGATCTCACCTGATACCCTCCTTTCGCAGTATCTCAAGGATCTTATTGAGATCCACCGTATCTTCATTCATGGAATCCAACTTCATGACAAGCTTTTCCAACTCCGTTTTTCGGTTTTTGAGTTCCCTGAATCGACATTGATCCTCTTTTAGCCTTGACATTAAATCTTCTGTAATTTTCTCAAGTGAATCTACCTTCTCATTCTTCATTAATCCATTGATTCCATCAAGTTCAGGATATTTTCCGGATATCAGCAGAGGTGGCAAGTGCTCAAGCTCGCCTCTCGATTCCATAAGTTCCTCCCTGACAGCCAGTTTTCTGCGTCGGAGCCGGCCCCAGAAGGCACCGATTATTCCCAGGATTATGACGATTGCGAAAATAGCGCTGACGATCAGTGACGTATACATATGTACTTCCCTTCCGAAACTTATATCAAATTAGGTTTTCCGATCACTTCCGTTTGAATCCAAGAGTTCCTTTTTCTCCTTTTCCACCAACTTGTAATATAGGAAAGATACCAGGATGACCATGATGCCAACGCTTAAGAACACGATCACCCGAAATCCCATGATAAGGTCGCTAGAGTCCTTGAAAATGATCTTAAGAATGACAAAACCGATCACAGAAAGACCCATCCATCTCAGGTATGATTTTTTCAGTGTATGGCCGAAAAATACCAGAGACAGGCCCAGGGCGGCCCAGATCACCGAAATGAGCCAGATATACTCGCCACCCTTCCACCCCCAGAAAGTTATGACAGCGAGGATGAATAATCCCACTGACAGTCCGAAAGCTGTTTGTCCCGTCATAGGTTCCCGCCCGAATCTCTTGTGAGTTCCAAGTACCAGAGTGAGTATCACGCCCATCACCACCAATAAAAACACCTTTCTCTGGAAGGGGGTCAGTATCGCGCTTGCCTCTTCGGGATTGGGAGGATTGCCGGTGAAAAGATAGAACGTTAACAGAAAACACACCATGGCCAATGGGTAGGACCATGAATCCCGACGCTTGAATGCTGTAATGAGGATGGCAAGCGGTATAAAATATCTGCCGAATTTCGCTCCGGGTGTTATAAAAAAGATAAGGAATAGACAAGTCATTAAGACAGGCGATATTCGGTTGAGTTTGGAAAAGACCTTTACCGTGTCCTTTGTCCAAATTAGATATACTATTGAGAGGCATACGGATGAGAGAACAATATCGCTTACAACTCCGGAAAGATAGATGGTGGGAGTAATTTTTACTTCCATTGGGTCCGCCATGGTGATAAGCCTGATTATCAATGCCGCAACAATTCCCCAGGCCATGAAACCCCAGAATCGTTCCCGTTCCTTGTAGATGTGGAACAGTAGAAATACGGATGTCAGGACCATGGCAGAGGCCGCCAGGGAATGTAATTCAAAGCGATATAAAACCATTGAAAGGCTCACAACGAAGAAGAGTATCGAAAATGCTGCCCCTACGGTATGGCGGCTGATCTTCTTTTGTTCCAACAAATAACGAGCCACTTCGTTTTTGTCCGGATTCTTTTTCTGCTCGAATCCTCTTTTCAATTGTCGGTGAGCCGACATTATAAAAACGAATGTCATGAGGAATAGCAGTATGCCAAAACCGTAACGTATATAAAAATCTGCATTGGGAACTTTTCCGTTCGAGACGTCGATAAGAGAGTTTATTCCGGTTAAAATACCAAAACCAACGGCAGCAATGGAGATTGTCGATGTGTACATCGTTCCCTTCAATGATGAATAAAATCCTTCATCGTATGCAGCGGAGCTACTTTTCGAGTTATTTTTCTTAATTCCCGAGTCCATGTATCGTCTGTAGAAGAACAGTTGAGAAAGCAAAACGAAGACGAAGGAGATACACAGATACGCTGCGGTCGTTCCTTTGCCGTCGATTCCCAGACCCAATGGCCAGAAGGCTACCAGCGGTAGAATAATATACCAATTCCTGCTTTTCAACGTGTATTGAGCACAGAGCAGCAGTAACCAGTTGGCTGAGAAAAAGATGAATATCCAGTAGGTGTCCAAGGATCCCGTGGAGTCGGCTAGAAAATCTCCAAGAGATGAGCAGGCAAAACAGGAAATAACCAGAGAAAAGAAGAGCCAAAGGATGATGGTGGCATTCTCCTTTTGCTCCTCATATAATAGGTAGGCTTCGAAGGAACTCATGTTCATATCTTTTTTTCCAATATAACGGTGGGTAGAACTCTTTAAACGCATACTGATAATATAGGCAATGGAAATGATCGTTACGGCAGCAGGAAGGAAGAATGTTCGAATTTCTGAAATCCTCAAAATTTTCACTCCATTCCCGAATGAAGAGACGAATCCGGCGGCCATTAACAATATTGCAAGAATAATCAGACCGAAAGATCTTTGCAGTACATCCCACCTCATGATCACGGCTGAGATACCAGATGCGAGAACAAGTGTCCAGAAGAGATATGGATTCACGCGCTCGAAGGGATCGATGCATAATATTATCAAAAGGAAAATCGGGAAAACGATCCAGGATACAGTGAACTCAGATTGAAATATCTTCCGGGGAAAGGAAACTGGTTTGATGATGAATCTGTGAAACAGCACATATAGCCAAGATAGGGTGCCGATCAAGATTATGGATATGATACCTGTTTCCGCCGAGTGATCAAAATAATGAATGTAAAGGCATACAAGAACCCCCGTGGAGGGAATGATGACCGAAAAAGAAGCGTGGTGTCTGATGGTAGGGTATGCTAGAAGGGATCCGAATATCACGGCGAAATCGATTATAGGCATGTAATCCCAGAAATCCAGATAACCTTTGAAAGTATATACAATCAGATAGACACCAAGAATAGAAGCCGATATTAATAACAAAAGGTTCTGTTTGATCCTTCCGGTTTTCTCCGGTTGGTCTAACAGGGAACTTGATTCTTTCGCATCGATCTTCAACATTTTTATTGCTTGATAGTTAATCCAAATGGCAAATATGAGAAGGCTTAAAAGTGAGATCTGAGCTGCAGCAAAGGAGATGGCGGGAGTGATTATTGCCATAACTGCAGCCCCGATACCGAGGGTGGCAAGAAGAACTATCCTTTCTCGTTTGTTCGACCGTCCATTCCTGAAAACACTAATGGCGAATAACGGGATCATTAGATAGAACAGACCCCAACCCAAGAGACCGTACAAAAGACTAGCATCATCGGGATAGCTGTACGAGGCCAATATTAGCAAGGCCATAAGGGGGTAGCAGACCTCAGAATAATCATATCGTCTAAATCTCAATATCATGAAGTGAGCGAGAAAATATATTATAGCAAAAGGGTAAAATGTTTTTAGAAATATACCCATGGGAATACCGGCGGCAAATGCAATTAAACTGAACAGCCATGGGCGGGTTATTTCTTTTATTAGATATTTGATGAAACTGCCAAAAATAAACAAGACTCCACCGAAAAGTAGAGTTGACATGGGTAGTCCGTATGAACCCAAAACTACTAATCCAGTATCCTTTTGGGATACGAGAACACAAAACACACTGGAAAATATTAAACCTGCAAACCACAAATAACGATGTGGTTTTCGATAAAGTACGAAAGTATTGGCCAGAACAAAGAAAATAACCACCGGCCAAAATGTATCACAATAAATACCGACCAAAATACCGGTGGCAAATGTTATCACGCTGAAAATCCAAGTATGGCGCGCATCTATTTCCAGAGATTTGATAAAACTGCCAAAAATAAAACAGATCGCACCGAAAAGTAGTGTTGATCCGGGTAGTACATATGAATCAAAAGCAATTAATCCGGTATGCTCTCGAGATACAAGAACACACAGCACACTGGAAAAAATTAGACCTGAAAACCATAAATAACGATGTGATTTCGGATAAAGTACAAAAGTTTTGGTCAGGACATATATAATAGCCACCGGCCAAAAGGTCCCGCAATAAATACCGACCATGATACCAGTAGCAAAAGTGATCACACTGAAAGTCCATGAATGAGCATTTTCTTTTTCAAGAGATTTGAAATAAATGCTAAAAATAAACACGACGGCACCGAAAAGTAGAGTTGACCAGGGAAGCTCATATGAACCCAATGCAATTAATCCGGTATCCTTTCTGGAAACAAGAATACACAGCACACTGGAAAGAATAAAGCATGTATACCATAGATATCGAAGCCGTCTCCAATTTAGTTGCAAGACGTTAGCGAGAACAAAGGAAACTGCGATTGGCCAGAATGTATCGATAAACAGACCTATAATTATACCCGTGATAAAGGTGATCACGCTGTAGGTCCAAGGGTGGTCCAACTCATCCTTCAAATAGACGGCGGAACCTGCATACGTGATAAGCGTGGCTCCGAATATAATACCGCCCCAGGGAAGCTCGTAAGATCCAAGGTACAAAGGCTCCACCTCTTTCAGTGAGACCATTATGCATACGAGCATGGACAGAAAAAGACTGCCGTACCACAGAAATTGGAAATAGAGACGTTTCTTACTCTCCTCCTGTATATCCAGATACTTCTTGTGAGGGCTCTTCTTTTCCGTCGACGGATCAGCTTTCTTTCCTCCGGGTTGGTCCCGCCTCAATCCCATCTTCGATGTACCGGTGGCTAGGAAGGCGGTAAGAAGCATAACCAGGGCCCCGGCGATCAGTATCTCGGAGGTCATCTGGCCGTTGAACACCATGAGCCATATATTTGTCACAATAACAGTAATATAGGCCATCTTAGAAGATCGCGTACGATCGAAAACAAGATAGGATGCAAAAGTGAAAAGACCGGCAATTCCCGCCAGGAGGATTGCATAATTATGTGCCGATATGAAGGATTCGCCATCTATTTTCGTGATTCTCATAATCGTTACCAGAAGATATGAGGCTAAAATTGACATTCCTATGAGAAGATACATCTGGTATCGATATGATGCTGCGATGTTCGCTAGGATGATAACGCTTGCGATACCTATTATCAAGGGAAAATTGTAATCATATCGATACATGACACCGCATCCGGCATACAAAGAAATGAAACCCAATATACTCATCCCATTGGCAAAGGGGATCATCCGATTTCTTCGGTACAAGAATTCTCCTGCGATTCCTACTGCGATTCCAAACAGGAAAATACCAATGATCTTTCCTTCTTCACCAATTCTTGACCAGCTCCATATTCCTGCAAAGATCAATCCGATGGTAACGATAATAATACCTGTAATCAACAGCCAAATGCTCCCAATTTTCTCCTCGATCTTCTTTATACTCTCTTTTTTTAATATTTTTCTCTTTTCCCGTAATGGGCTGTATCCATGGCCACCTTTCTTTCCTTTATAAATCCCTAAGTGATCTTGTTCAGCGGGGGGTTTCTTCCAATAGAAGCGGTGATGACATCGTGGACAAAGACCAACGCCATCTTGAAAGAATTGTAATTTCGTATTACCGCAGTGACCACAAACACCATCGTCAGGAGGGAGTTCAGATGGTTGGGAGCGTTTACCACTTTTCTTTCTGATTTCCGATGAACTCTTAATCTTCATTTCTTTTTCTCTCAATATGGCTTCACGTTTCCAAGATTTCAAATCCTTCTCGAATTCTATATCCTCATCTTCCCAATCATCCTCATGCTCATAGAAGCTAGTACCGCAGGAGGGACATACGTTGTCTTTCTCCTTCAGCGACCTTCCGCAGTCCGGACATTCGTATTCTTCGTCCTCATCGATCTCGTCAACCTCAACGATTGGGTCAATCTCATCAAACTTGTCAACTTCATCTATCTTTACAACCTCATCGATCTTGTCAACATCATCGATCTTGTCAACCTCATCGATCTTGTCAATCTCACCAATCTCTACGTCAGCACCGCAGGCAGGGCAGTAATCCATAGAATTAGTTAAAATACAACCACATTCTGAACACTCGTATTCGATTTCCCCGGTTTCTTCCCAATCAAACTTAAAGGGTTCTACCTCTACCGGTTTTAAATACTCTATTTCCTGTTCTTCCAAGAACAATTCCTCTTTGACTGTCTTCTTGGGAGATGGTTTTGGTTCAGCTTCCTTTTTGGAAATTATTAAAACCTTTTTTTCCTCCGCCGATGCTATCTGCTGCTCCTCGAGTAATTCCGATCGCTCATCATCGGATAGCATAAAGGAGGTCGTATCTTCCTCGGCAGCGCTTACCGGTTCCGAATCAATGGAAACAAGTTCTTGGCTGTACGCCAGGAGTCTCAGTGCATCCTCGAACCTAGATATAGTGGGTTTTCCGGAATCTCTTTTGTCTTTTTTCCGGTAATAAAATTCGTACGTACAGGATAGACATTTGGCCTTACCGGAGGGATGAAAGGAAATCGTCCTTTTCCGACAATTGGGGCAGTACGGTCTGGTAGGACGGTTCAATGAAGCACTAATACCGCAATTTGAACACCAAATCTTCCGATTAGAAGTGTAAACCAGATAATCCTCATGACAATTGGGACATCTCGAAAATCCATCCATTATCGTCTCAGGGATTTCATCTTTCTCAATTATATCTAGTACACTGTGTATTAGTTCTGTCTGACTTTTAATAATCAGTTGTTGCGATTTTCTAATACGATCCAATTCGCTCTCTATTGGCTCAACCCCTTTTTCATCTTTGAGGTTCATCCGTTTTAGGTAACCGTGACTATATCACGTGAGATAATAGTCCTTGATATGTAAATTATTATCCTTGGATGTGTATGGGGAAATTCTACTATATATAGATTCCTAACAGTATGAAAAGAATCACAGTATCTTGCCATGGGAAAATGAAACTTTCAAGTTAAAAAAAGTTTCAAAAATCGTTGAGAAAACCAAGTTCGGTACCGTCCAGCAGGTACGCCCTGGAACGCATTTCACACAAAAGTCCGTTTGCAAGGACGGGTCCCAGGAAAACCCTTTCGTTATTGACCACCACTCCTTTTCCCGTCTTTGAAAGGGAGGGCATCACGATAATTTCCGCATTCTTCATCTTGTCAGCATCACCATCGGGATAGTGCTCGAGGGCATTCTCCACGTCAAGTTTTCCCCTAATCCAGCACGGATGATAGAAATATCTCTCTCCGGCAAGAATGGAAGCAAAGGTCGGATGATTGTGAGCAGTTACCACTATGGAGCTTTCAAGAACATCCACCGTAGGCCAGGAATGGCCGTGAAAGAAACCGATTTTCTCAATTACTCCTCCCCTGGGGCCCACCATCCGAATCGTATCCGGAAGGAGTTCTTCTATGCGGCCGTCATGATTACCTTTTACCACGGTTATTGTCTCTACTGACCCCTGAAGTTTAAGAAAAAATAATTCCAGGTCTTCCGCGGTCCCTGGACTTGCCCCGAAAAGTTCATCTTTGATATCACCCACCATTACGAGACGATCAGGTTTTTCACGGTTCAGAATATCAAGTATCGTATGAAGTATTTCTCCTGTCCTGTTCTTTACGACGACACCTTTTTTTGATAAACTGCGCTCATACCCAAGATGAAGATCGGCAATAGCTATTATTATAATATCTCCAGTAATAATTTTCAGAGCTGGAATGCCGAATAATGGTTCTATTTGCGTATTCAAAGAAATCTCTCGTTCCATGTGTCATCACAGAAACGTGTGTGAACCCAGATGAAGTCCGCGATCTTGAAAAAAAGAATTAATCAATAAGCGTTTGAGATACCACCGACACGGAGCCAACGCCCTCAATTTTCTCCAGAAAGTTCTCCAGTTGGTCCAATCCGCCGCTCTTGTCGTCCATTATCACCTGTAGTTCGAGGGAGAAGAGACCGAATGCCACAGGTTTCTTTTCCGTCTTGTTGACAGTGACGTGATCGGGTACATCGGAGCGTATCTTGGCATCGATCGCATCAAGGTCGGTCTCGACATCTTCAGGCATGAGTTTGTATATAATTCCTACGTTTCCCATAATATTCCCCGGTTAAAGTCAAATGTAGCGATGCGAACTAATCCACTCACGGTCCCTGGAATCCACATTCCGGACACTCGTATCCAATGGATTGATTCTTGCAGTTCCAGCATCTTGCAAGAGCCGTATCCCCACAATTTGGGCAATGGAATGCTGCGTAAACAATACCTTTCAATCTCTTACCGCAAGATGAACAGTTCTCCGCCCTTTCAATTACTTCAGACATCGGACGGGGAAAAGATGAATCCTTAAATAAACATTTTGGTTGAATTGGTGTACATGGGCAATCCGGTAATAAAAAGAATTGGGATTGGTTATTATCCGTAAAATCAGAAAATTGGATTTATTTTAGTTTAAAAACTTAGCTGGAAGGGCCGTCTTTACGAGCGTACATTAATATAGTAAAAGTTGTCTTGGAGCGTTCATGGACTACAGTTCCTGGGAACCGTATTACTTGGAGATCATCAATGATATGGGTTACAGCCAGGCCGAGGATCAGGAAGCTTCCCTGTTATTGAACGGTCTGATTTCCCAAGCAAGAAAGGAGGGGAGGATCGGCAACGTGGAAGACTCACTCAGCCATCTTCACGATGTAATGGAGGGAAAGAACGCGTATGTTTTTGGGGGTGGACCAAATCTTGAAAGTGAGCTGAAACGAGTGGCGGATATGGAACTTTTCAAGATGGAGCCCTGGAAAGAATACGTTCCAGCGGCTGATTTCACCCTAACCATGGACGTTCCGGAATGGAAAAAGAAAATGGTGGCTGTTTCGGCCGACAGCGCAACGAGTGCTCTTATGGAAGCGGGAATCGTCCCCAGCGTCGTGGTAAGCGACCTGGACGGAGACGTTGAATTCCAATTGGAGGCGGCCCGCAAGGGAGCAGTGATTCTGATACACGCGCATGGTGATAATAAAAAAGCTCTCGATAGATGGATGCCGAAGATGTCGGGAAAAATAATACCCACCGCTCAATGCAGGCCCCGTGGGCATATTCGTAATTTCGGAGGATTCACGGACGGGGATCGTGCGATATACATGGCTGAAGCTTTCGGCGCGAAAAAGGTCACGCTTGTGGGATTCGACTATACGAGGGTCGGGGAGAAAACCGGTCAAACGGAAAAGGACCGAAACGTGAAATCAAGAAAACTGGTCTGGGCAGCTCTGCTCACCGAGATGATAAAGGACAAATTTCAGGTTCTGTACTTCAATCAATTGGCAATTTTCTAGTTGGAAATAAAATCATAATATACTGATAAGAAAGAAAAAAGGGATTTGGATGGAACTTACGCGGTTTGAAGAGAAGGCTCTCAATGGAAACTACGGCCAGGGACTGGCTCTTGCGGCAAGGATAATCGTGAATCTCGGCGAGTTTTTCGAGGCACCTCGCACTGTAAAAATAAAATCGGCACAAATTTCCGGTGTATCAGTGAAAACCGGAGGCCGGGCTCTTGAGAGCGTTCTAGAAATATTGGTAAAGGGCGGCCGGACGAAGGTGCCTGCCTTTCTGAATCCCGCCGGGTTCGATCTGGAGCGTTACGGCATTATGGGGATCGATGAGGATTTCTATGGGCGTCAAAAGGAGATAATCGACAAGTTCGTGGAACTCGGTGTGATTCCCACATTAAGCTGCACACCTTATCTCAATGGATTGACCGCGAAGAAAGGGGATATGCTTGCCTGGGCCGAATCGTCAGCGGTAAGCTTTGCCAATTCCTTCATCGGGGCCAGGACGAACCGTGAAAGCGGTTTGTCGGCACTATCGGCGGCAATGCTGGGTACCACACCCTATTACGGGCTGCTGAAAAAGGAGAACCGGGTTCCGACCCTTAGCGTGGAAATTGAGGAGGGGTTGAACGTTACAGGAGACCTTCATTATATAATGGGTCTCATCATCGGGAGTGAGAATCCAAGTGCGATTCCCTTTATACGGGGAATACGACCGGAAAATGCAGACCGATACAAAGGGTTGGGAGCCGCCATGGCCGCTTCGGGAAATATATCCCTGTATCATGTTGAGGGTGAGACGCCGGAGTGGGAATGGGCAAAGAGGGCGATTACGGTAAAAAATGAAATTGACCTGCCGGTCCTCGAAATTACCGGAGAACAGATGGAGCGAACGCTGAAGCGGGTCCGTCCGAAAAAACTCCCTTCGGTGATGGCAGTGGGATGCCCGCACGCATCGATTGACGAGATAATCCGAATAGATAGTTTAATGAGCTCTTCGGCAAAAGACGTTCATTTCTGGATATTCACATCGAGACAAACGAGGGGACTGGCAGGAAGGATGGGTTTGTTGGATTCTCTTGCTAAAAAGAACGTCGAGATATTCGCAGACACCTGTATCGTGGTGAGCCCTTTGGAGAATTTGAATATCGAGTTAATTGCGACCAACTCGGCAAAGGCACTGCATTATCTTCCCAAATTGGGTAACATTTCAACGGTGTTCATGCCATTGGAGGAAATGGTCAGGGTTGCAATGGAGGGATCATTATGAGCGGGGAAAATACCGGAAATAAATCAAATCCGGCGGAGGCACAGCTCAGTGGTATACGTTTAATCAAGGGAAGCGGCCTTAAGGGTCTGGCCGAGCCGGTTGTGGAAGGCGAGATCATTCTCAACAGGCAGCCGGTATCTTTCCTTGGCGACTTCGATGTGGAAACGGGGCAGTCCACAAATCCCGATCACGATATCGTTGAGCGAAGTATTTCCGGTAAAATTTTTGTATTTCCTTCGGGAGTAGGCTCTACGGTGGGAAGCCATTCTCTTATCAATATGAGTATGAATGAGGCAGGACCGAAAGCGATCCTGGTCAATCATTCGGATCCTATAATTTTACTGGGATGCTGCGTTGCTAATATTCCCCATATCCATCGCTTTCAAGATGATATTATTGAAATGCTTGAGGATGGGATGAAGGTGAAGGTGGACAGCGAAAGGGGAGTTGTGGAGGTATTGGATTAGTGAAAATTATTCATCAATCATCCATCCTTTCTCATTCCACTGTTTCCATCTTCGTTTCTTTCCCTTGGTTCTTTCAACTTAATTTCCCCCACCGATCCGATTGTCGTATCCACTCTTTCTTCTCGTTCCTCTTCGATCCAATCCTTGCTCTCCCCTCGCTTACGCTTATAAACGAGCATTGATATTGAAATCACCATAAAAGCTCCGATGAAAACTGCAAGATAATAATAAAAAGGAATTGAGGACTCTTCCACATTTTCCTCCTCGTACGGAGTCACGTATCCGTTATCGTTGTCATCATCTTCTTGTTCTTCCACGATCTCGTTCACTATCACGGACAACCAGTCCATATCTTCATTCCCGAACCCGTCTTTCACATAAAGATATACTGTATATTTCCCACTGATATTAAAAAAAAACAGTGGATTCGAGCCATTTAGTGTTATATTTTTCCCGTTGTAGTTGAATATCCAGATCCAGCTTACAATACCGACATTGTCCGTACTCCCCCCGCCCTCAAAATAGACTGTACCATTTGGTTCTATGGTGATATCACTACCGGCATCCGCATTGGGTGGAGTCTGGTCTATGACGCTGACGTTGAGCATATCCATACCAAGATTTCCCCTGGCATCGGATACCGTGAGAGTGATTTGATAATAACCGGGCAGATTGAACATGAATTCGACGATCATTCCATCGAGAGCGACATCTGTGTAATCGTAGATGAAAGACCAGGTGTAATTTGTAATCCCTATATTATCATAACTTTCGTCGCCCTGAAGATATACGGTTTTGTACTGGTAAATTGTGAGATCATTTCCCGCGATGGCTACTGGAGCAATGGCATCCAGAACAGTTACGAACAAGGAATCCTCAGCACACAAACCTAATTGATCTGCAATTTCAAAAGTAACAAAATATATCCCCGGAATGTGAAATGTGAAGTTGGGAGTAGGTCCATGCAAACGGATAACACGATGTTTGTATTCAAATGACCACAGATAGTAGGTTACTTCCGATGGCCCCTCGGACCCCGAGCCATTGAAAGTTACGGTTTGTTTCTGATTGATGACAATGTCAGGCCCCGCATCTGCAATTAATATAGGACTTTCCGGGTGTTTTGCCAAAGGAAAATGATCCTTGGAATAAGCCCATCCTGAGATAAGATATGGTGAGTCAACTATACCGTCACCATCGGCGTCTGGCTTCGACCAGTTGGCCCAGAAATTACCATGAGTTGAGGTGTTCCATCTATTTCCATGGCCATAATCAGAGGCGACGGGTCGGTTTCCAAGAAGGAGATTATGATGTATTGTATTATATTGTGAATCCCCGTCAAGATAGATTCCTTCATATGTATTTGAGATGAATGTATTATTGGAAATTTCATTTTCGTTCGAACCTGTAAGGTAGAATCCCTCCATACCATTATTGTTACACTTATTATTTGAAATGATATTATTATCGGATTCTCTCAAGTAAATGCCTTGAAACTTGTTCGAATTGATTGTGTTACGGGAGATCACGATATTGGTAGAATTAACGAGGGCAATTCCCACATTGAGATTACTAAGATTAAGGTTCTCCACAATGACCGCTCTACAGTTAACCAAAATGACCTGCTTCGTATCAAGTGGGATTCGCATTCCTGAAACGTTCATCCAAAAAGCAATTGCTTTCCCGTTCAGTGTATTTGAATCGTCGACTGTCTGTGTATCCCAGTGTTCAAGGTCGTTTCCCGTTATATAAATCCCTTTTCCTATCATCTCATTATTGGCTAGATAATTATGTTTAGTGGTAATGAGTCTGATATCGACCTCTTTATTATTAAGACAGGTATTACTTACCATGGTATTACTATTGGACCAGCTCAGAACGATTCCCTTTCGATTATTCGAACATATGCTGTTCTCGATTGTGTTGCCAAGTGAATCGTCAAGGTAGATTCCTATTACATCGTTTAAGTTACATGTTGTGTCAGATATCCGATTATCGTCGCAGTCAGATAATCCTATTCCGTTCTCCCCGTTTGAGTTGCAGATATTCTTCTCCAGCCTGTTATTATCGGAATATGATAGGCTTATGCCACTTTGGTTATTATCATTGCAGGTATTCGATAATAATGTGTTATCATCAGAGGTTCGATCCCATCGGCCATCTATGACTATTCCATTTCCGTTTTCAGAGCATATGTTACTGGAGACATTGGTATTATCTATGTTTGATAGATAGATACCATAATTGTTCGAATTGCATATATTATTGATAAATGTGTTATTTCTGGAAAATCCTTCAGTTCCATCCAAATAAATTCCAATTTCGTTTTGGGAGCATATGTTTCCAGAGACCTTGGTATTATCTACGTCAGAAAGATATATACCATAACTTTTCGAATTGCAAATGTTATTGATAATTGAGTTATTTCTGCTAATTCCTTCCTCTCCATTCAAATAAATTCCATACCTGTTATTTGAGAAATTGCTGTTATGAAAAGAATTCCTGCTTCCTCCAATGACATATATTCCATGTGAATTATTTTGCGCGGTTACACTAGCTACCGTAATATTATCACAATTAATCAATATCACCATTGAAGCGGGTTCGACAATAAGCTCATGTGATGCATTTTTCAGATATATAACCGGTTCGCCATTTGCAAAATTATTTTTTATTTCCAAAAGATTTCCCGGTTCACCTAGATTATAATTATATTTATTGTTAGAACAATCATTTTCAGATATAATGCAATCATTTCCACGTGGAATAGAAATACCATAGTTCATATTTGAATTGCAGACATTATTTGAAATTATGTTGTTCTCCGAATAATAATTGTCAATACCTTCAACTGCGTTATAATTACAAATGTTGTGGATTAAAATATTATTGTCCGATGAGTATATGTCGTTTCCCTCGTCATTATTAAAGCTACAGATGTTCTCGTTGAGCATATTTGAGTCTGAATAGGCTAAGGATATTCCCGCATACATGTTCATATTACAAATGTTATTAGAGATATTATTATATTTTGACAAGAGCAGGGATATTCCAATAACCTCGTTTGAATCGCATTGATTATTGACAATTGTGTTATTATCGCATTTCCCACCATATCCATCCAAGTATATTCCATACCTGTTATTTGAGAAATCATTGTTACAAATAGAATTTTCGCTCCCACCAAACATATATATTCCATATGAATTATTTTGGGATGATATATTGTTTACACTAACATTATTGCATTCTATCAATATCACCATCGATGCGGGTTCCGTAGTCTCTACACTTGAAACATTTTTCAGATAAATAACCGGCTCGCCATTTGCATAATTATTTTTCATTTCTAAAAGTTTTTCAGGTTCCCTAAGATCGAAATTATATTTATTATTCGAACAATGATTTTCAGAAATAATGGTTCGTTCACTGGCTGAAATAGAAATACCAGAGTTGTTATTTGAATTGCAGATATTATTTGAAATTGTATTGCTATATGAATAAGAAAAGCTGACTATGCCCCCCTGATCGTTAAAATTACATATATTGTTGATGAAAATATTATAATAGGACCAGGATAGAGATATTCCTTCGCCTTGATTAAAGTTACAAGTGTTCTTATTGATACTGTTAGAGTCAGACGAAGCTAAAGAAATTCCATAGGCGTTTTGGGAACAAATATTGTTTGATACATTATTAAGGTTTGACGCATACATATCGATTCCCAAGTTATTATTGTAACATGTGTTATTTGAGATATTATCAAAGTATGACGAGAAGATATATATTCCCACGGAATTAAAGTTGCATGAATTCTCGTAGATACTATTTGAGTCCGAATTGTCTAAAAATATTCCATATGTGTTTAGATTACAGATATTGTTAAAAATGTAATTGTGGTTAGATTCAATTAATTGAATGCCATAAATATTTCTTGAACAATTATTGTTCTTAATGGTTGAATAATTAGAGTTTTTAAGGTAAATTTCAGCCGACTTCATATAAGTGCTATTGAGCATTTTAAAACCGGAAATGTTTACAAAATCGGCACTTACATATACAGAGGAATACCTTTCACCAGAATCGATTGTCGTATTCTCCCTTCCAGCACCAACCAGACTTATAGTCTTGTTGATAATGAGATTCTCATAATACGTCCCCGCCTCCACATACACCGTATCCCCCTCACTTGCATTATCCACCGCCCACTGAATTTGCGTGTAATCACCCCCACCGGAAGCATTAACGATGATAGTTCCTCTAGATCGCCACACTCCACTCCCCGAGGAGAACGAATTCCCGCCTGCGGACAATGGTAACAAAACAAGAACGAGCGTGATGGTAAGAAAAAGACTAATTATCTTTACTCTTGAGGCGTACATTAGAAACATCTCACGGTACAAATTAACATATGAAAGTAAGATTATTTAATACTTTAGAACAATTTCTTCCTTTTAGGCGGAGAAATCAATTTATAACTTAGTTCCGATAAGATTATTTTGGCGGACATAATAATATCTTGGGATAACATTTTTCTTCTTATGATAACAATTCCAGATAGGAAAATAAATATAGGATAGATTTTTATTACATGAATTGACTAGTAATTATCCATAGGTCCTTACACCCAATAAATCATCTATTCTCGCAACCTCTGCATTACAGGTAGGAAAATGGTGGAAGGGAAAAGATATGATACGTACACGAATTATACCTGGTACCGGAAGAAACTCATACTCGATCAATAAAATTGCGGTAGTTATCCTTTTCATTTTTCTCACATATCAAACCGTTATGATCACCCAGATCGATAACGCAGACGTAGAGTCCCGCTCTTTTGATAGTGACCGGTCCGCAAGCACTCGCTACAGCAAGACATTTACGGAGAACTTCGCTGAACTCGATAAAATAGACACTGATAACACCTCGTGTTCCGTAAACACTGCGGAAGGCAGGGCGTACCTCTGGGCCAGTACCCCTATCATTCCCCCGACCGACCTGGGTACGAAATCTATCAACACGCGTTCTCACGGAGGGGGATTCAGCCCCAAGTACAACGAATACTGGTATCCTTACTGGTCCGGTACCACCGTATACCGATATGATATCAACCGCAACTATATCGGAACTTTTCGCTCGGGTCAGCACCAGATGATGCAGATATGGGGTGATACCGATGGTACCTATTATACCGCCAACTGGGGGTACGACAGGGTATATAAATGGTCTGATCGGGGAAGTTCCCAGCAATGGTCGTACCACATGGGCGGTACCACCGGGGGAGTTTGTTGTGACGAACAGTACGTTTACGCCATCCGACACGGCGATAGCAAGGTACAAGTGCTCAATAAGGCAAATGGGAATCATATAAGGAACATAAATCTGCCCAGTTACACAAACATACAGGGTGGAATGGCCTACGCAAACGGGATAATCTATCTTGGTGGAAATCACGGCTGGGGAGGAGGCTCGAATTCCTACAGAGTAGTGAATATGATCAAGGCTTCCGATGGGACATATCTGGGAAGCTTCCAGACAGGCAATAACATATACAGCGCAGCTTTCAATGGGGAGGAGTACTGGATATCACCCAACAGCGGTACTGTATGGCGCTATAAAATATGTGAAGGAGACGGCTATGCAGGCAGCTCCGATAATGCGCCCGTGGATAAATCATACGTCCAGTCGAAGGTTATCAGCAACCCATCAGTTACCATAGGTGCAGTGAAGATAACGGTTACCGATTATCAACCCCCCGGAACCGAAATCAACTACAGGATAACTCTAGACGGGAAACACTGGGAGAATGTCAAAAATGATGAAAATCATGCTTTCGAGCACCCGGGTTCCATGATGCAGTGGAACGCCACCTTCAAGACCAACGATAAGTCCGTTAAGCCTTACATCGACAATCTCGTGATCGAATATGACCTTACCATCCCGCCCGAACCTTACTCGCCCAATGAAGGTGAATGGTTATCGGACCATACCCCCACACTAAAGTGGAACTATACCGATCCTGATGAGCATGACGAACAATACGCCTTCCTTATAGAGATGTACGAAGATAAGGAATTGACCGAAAGGGTCTATTCGACCGGATGGGTGGACTCGCCGAACAGTCAATTTGCTCCCACCGATGCCTTGGAGGACGGTATCTATTATTGGAGGGTCCGGACAAAGGACAGTTTCCAGGGAAAAAGCAATTTCTCAGTATTGCGAAAATTAATGATCGATGAAACAAAACCCATGGGGAATCTCACCATAGAGATGGGAGCCTTCTCGGTTAATAATCGGGAGGTGGAGCTTTACATCGAGGCATGGGATCATGGTTCCGGAGTAGCAGAGATGCGGATAACTGACGAGCTAGGGGTTGTCGGGCCGTGGATGAGCTTCCGGGAACGTGAGAATATCGAGCTGTATCCAACCGACGGTGAAAAGACTATACGAATAAGTTTGCGGGACCATGCCCGAATCACCTCGGATATCATAGAGGATTCAGTTTATCTCGATCTTAAGGGACCCGGGGAGATCACCGTCACTTCAACTACACATTCCGATGGGGACGAGTATTATGGTTCCCAGGAACCAGTATTCGAATGGGAACCACCCGAGGAGATTTCCGGTATCAAGGGTTTTTCCTATACGATTGACCAGTTGCCCGTCACCATCCCCAATACCAACATATACGAACAGGACCCCACATTGACAGGCACAGATGCTGGAGAGTTTTCCGGTCTTTCTGACGGAGTTTGGTTCTTCCACATAGCGGCCTGCGATATCTTCGACCAGTGGAGCGGGGTGACCCACTTCAAGTTCAATATCGATGCCTTAACACCTACATTTTCTTCATTCACCCCGGACAATTCAAAATGGCATAATACAACGTTCGTGGATATAAGCTGTATAATCGAGGACCAAGGCGGTTCGGGATTGGATACGACCCTTATTCAGTATTCGTACAAAACCCCTGAGAATCCCAGCTATTCCTCCTGGTCAACCGTGGGCATACATACTGACATTCTCAATAAGAACGGAAACGATAAACCGACAAAGGTAAGGGCTTTCACGAGTCTGATACTGCCTGAGGGAATAAACAATGTAAAATGGGCGGCGGCGGACAGGGCCGGAAACGGACCGGCAAAGTCCGGAGAATTGCAGCTTAGGGTGGATAACACAGAGCCGATCCTCGAGGACCCGCTTCCCAAGAAAGACAAGGTTTTCAAGGATACAACAGTCACCTGCGGTATTACAATAGAGGACGGTCTTGGCAGCGGGATGGACCCTCTAACCGTGCAGTACTGCATATCGACAGAAGGTGACGACAAGGATAATTTCATCGACTGGACATCTGTGATCATCGATCCGGGAGACATGGATGGGGATATCAGGCTCGACATCTCCTTCCAACCCGGCAACGAGAACTATATCAAATGGCGGGCCAAGGACCTGGCCGGCAACGGATTCTCATATTCCGAGGCCCATAATGTTAGGGTGAATTCCCCGCCGGTCCCGAAGATCGCATCGCCTTTGGCCAGTGACGAGGTAAAATCCGGAAAGACCTTCACTCTCAGTGGAAAAGGCACAACGGATATTAACGGAGACGTTTTAACTTATTACTGGGCAATAACGGATAAGAAAACGAACGCGATGGCATTTTCGGCTTCGGGAATCGAGAAGGAAGCCAGTCTAGATGCGGGAAGTTATAGTATACGTCTATACGTAGACGACGGAAACAAAAATGTCAGCTTGGAGGAGCATATCCTGGTTATGGACTCAACCGGAGGGGATTCTGTGGATGGCCGGGGGGCAGCAGCTGCAATCTTTTCGAACTGGTGGTGGCTTATATTGATAGTGTTCATCTTGGTACAGGTAGCGGTTATGGTGTTCATGTTAAAGAGGAACAGGGGGAACCGTGAGGATGATTCACCCAAGCCGGTCCTATCAAGTGGGCAAATGACACCCAACGGCGGCTCACCCTGGTCGAAATCCCGCCCATATACCGATGGTCAACATTTTCCAGGAATAGAACAGAGATATGGTGGGGCAAACCCGGCGGTCCAATATCCACAACTCGTAGGTAATTCAGCTGGGACCCAATCAGGCCAATTGAGCCTGCCTCCAGGTCCACCCGCATCAGTTGGCGGAACTGCATGGGGGGCCCAGAATACCCAAGGATACCCGCAAGCCGCAGCCCCTTCATTCCCCAACCAGATGAATCAGAGGCCAGGGCAGTATCTGCATGATCCGAGATCGGCCAAACCCGCACCACCGACTTATTCCCTTCCCTCCTTCCCCACTGAACAGGGACTACAGCGATTTGACAGAATGGCACTCCCTCCTGCGAACATTGAAAACGTGCCCGCAAGCTCGACGGCAGCGCCCCAAACTGCATCACCCCAAAGCACGGTTCTTTCCGCTGGAATGAATCCGCCTATAACTCAATCCACACCAAATCCCCAGATGCGTGCTCATCAAGCCGCTCCATCGATCAATGCCAGCCCGGCTCCACGGATCGTTGATGCAGAATATTCCGAACCGGTAAAGCGTGAACCCCAATACCCGAAAACTCAAGGAGATCATCTTGCTTCTCAGACCAGAAGCGGAGGCGATCTGGACGCCATATTCGGTGACGGACCGCAACCCGTTAATACGGAGCAGGCTCAGGGTTCCCCGGGAATTCCACAAATCCAACCGAAAATGCCGGAAGGGCAGCCGCTCTCACCTAGGATAGTAGGACCGAATGTAACCCCCTTACAACCAGTGGGGCCAGGTACTTATGCATCCCAAACACCACAGGCACCCCAACCGACCCCCTTATCGATCCAATGTCATGCCTGCGGTGCAAGCAATCCGGTCACGACAAACGAGCGGCCTGCAATTATCGTCTGCTCTAACTGCGGGCAGCAGGGTATGATTGGGTAGGATGATATTCCTCTAAGCGCCTTAGAGAAATTTACACCGTTTCTTGATTATTACACTAGATGCTTTCTAATAATCATGAAATAAACAATCATAAATTTTGAATTTGGGAGATTTCTATCGACAGTATAAAAAGAATACAAGAAATATGGTTTCTAGATTGGTCCATTTCGATAAATCTAATAAAACTCTAATAAAACGCGACAGCCCGTCTATTACACGTCCTGTCGAGAACGTTAAATACAATAAAAGCCTATAATAGAATTGGTTATGATGAACAAAGGCAAGGCACTGCTGATAGTAACTCTAATAATTCTCTCGATACCAGCCATCGCTCTCTTGGTCATATCGGAACGACAGAATCGTATTACGCCCAACGACGAGTTCTTTACGCTCTCCATTGGCGCAGTACCGGTCATAGACACATCTAATTGGCGCTTGGAATTGAGCGGTCTGGTGGAGAATCCCGTCAATCTGACCTACGATAATATTTCCTCCCTGCCCTCGAAATCAATAACTGCCAAGCTGAAATGCGTGGAAGGACCCTCAGGGACAGCGGTATGGAAGGGCGTTCCATTGAGAACGCTGCTGGACCAAGCAATTTTAAAGCCTGGAGCAAAGGAAGTGATATTCTATGCGGCAGACGGTTATTCATCGTCGTTGACACTCACGGAGATCGACAGCGATGTCTTATTGGCGTACGAGATGAACGGTGAAACACTTCCGGCAGACCACGGTTACCCCTTAAGACTGGTGGCACCGGGTAAAGCAGGCTACAAATGGGTGAAATGGATCACCAGGGTCGAGGTAGTGGATTACGATTACAAGGGATACTGGGAGAGCAGGGGATGGAGCGATTCAGCTGACATGGCGCTCTATGAAGAATGGATATTACATGCCGGATTACTTTCCACGGTGTTCATTGTTGGAGGTCTTGCCGCGGTCTCAGGGCTTAAATTCTCGAAAAATACTCGTATATGGTCAGAGCTCCCGGATTATATTAACCGGAGGTTTCACAGATATGCCTCGCGTATCTATCTGGCTTTATTCATATCGATTTTTATCTACTGGATAGCGACAACCTGGTATCAGCGAGGCAGCATCTTTTATACTATCCATGGGAAATTTGCTCTAACTGTGGTTATTCTGCATTTGGCCGGAGCTGTTTTGAGCTTACCTTGGTTTTTCAAGAGAGAAGGGGTGAAGAAATTCCATTTTGTTCTCAGTTTCTTTGCTTATCTCCTATTTGCCGGAACGATCCTTACAGGCTTGATTTTAGCCAATTAAGCATCATCAAAGTGTTCATATAGCATGACTACCTGTTGATGATGGGAGATGCGCATCAACCATAAGATATAAATGAGTGAATAATAATCTCCAATTTCTCTAATTAGGCGACTCGGAACTTTGAGGTGATAAAATATGACAACAGGAAATTGCCCGAAATGCGGTATGAGAGACACCCTTTTCAAATGCGACAACTGCGGGGATACGCGCTGTCATTCTTCCACCAGCTCAGGTGGTAAAAAAGGCTGTAGCATTCAGGGTCAAGGCGCTAATGCAGGACACACTTGTAAAGTATGCCGTAAGGGAAAATATAGAAATTTGTAATGCACCATAAAGGTAATGTTGCAGCCTATAAAAATTTTAGTGCCTAAGCTCACCGAATAAATATCGATGAGAACTGATCGAGAAATATTTGAGGGGATTTCTTAATAATCATTCTTCCGGAAGAGATACCTCGACGAGGTCGTCCTCTGGGAACTTTACGGCTTTGACCCGGATTCTGCGGGGTGGCTTCTGGATTCCCCGGGCCCAGATCTTCTCATTGATGGAACGATCCAGCCAGACCTTGTCCAGATCGGCATTCATATGACGAGAGATGAATTTTCTTATAAAACGTATCGCGCAAGGAGCCCTTTTCGTCCTGGGCTTCTCGTATACCTTTCCCAGCGGTATCTGGTAAATCCTTTCCATCGGGTCTTCTGCCATTCAAGTACCTCAAATTAATTAACGTGAAAATTTATTTCTTCATGCGCCCGCGCCGCCAGTTCCGCCTCTTTGGATGCCGGAGGAATTTCCTTGCGGTTCTCTGCATGACCCAGGCTGGCACCCGCCTGTTGCTCTTTCCGGCCCTCAATAATCGTTTCTTCTTTGCATAGGTCTTGTGCGTTGCCATACTATCGCCTCTCAATCCTTATTTCCCTCTTTTTCGGCATTATCCGTTGCAATATCTTTTTTAATGTAATGTCATCGATCCGTTCTTCTTTGGACATTCTGGTTGAGAGGTTCAACAACTGATGTTCAACGGCTCCTGCATATTCGGGTCTAGCCATCTTGATACGTGCAAGGCGCTCTCGAGCCTCAGGTGTCAGCAATCTTCGGAGCATCTGTTGTCTCTGCGCCGCAGCCAGCTCTTCCTGCCGTCTGCCATCTTCAGCTTCCTCAATAGCCATCCGTTGTTGTATCTGTTGTAACCGTCTTTTCCTCAACATTTCCAGTTCTTCTTCATCGGCCATCTTGTCCCCTCGGACGGACACCTTTACTTTATCAGAACTTGCCCAGCTGGGCATCCTCCTTGACGAGTTCACGCAATATTTCGTGGGCAATGTTATCCAGAAAACTTTGACCTTTGGGGGTTACAGTCCTCCCCCTGTTGCCGTTCTTCTTTACCAGTTCGATTTCCTCGAGCTGCTGGAGACAAACACGTATTATTTTTCCACTGCCCTTTCTAACTTGATCCGGTTTCGAACCGCGGTTCTTCTTACCACCGTATTTTGCCCGTAACCTGGACACGCCTACGGGCCCTTTGAGATATACGGTTCTATAGACTGCAGCAAGTCGATAATACCACCAATCCTCCTGAGTAGGGGGTTTCTCTTTGTGTACACCGGTTTTCACAAATTTGCTCCACTCCGGTGCTGATATGGCGGGATTTTCTTTCAACTTATCGCTAGTCAATTTTATTAATCGATCTGCCGGAATGTCATGTGCCGAGGTCATCTGTTCTGCCTTCTTCCGTATTCTTTTACTAATTCTTCCACATTTCATGGCTGAATTTGCCTTCCGACACAACCATTTATTATATAATAGGATTTCCCTGATATTATCCGTTATCTGCAGGAAACACCGAAATAACTTCGAATTCAGGTTTTCGATTGTTACCGAGGATGTCCATTGCACATAGGTCGATCATTTGCTTGTTATATCTAAAATTATTACTAGCTTTGATATCCGTTCCGACCAAAAAAGACATTTCGGGATGAGACCACCATTGACGATAAGCTTTTATAGAAGTTCCAATATATCTCTGCCCGCTTAGAGAAAGGGCCCCTACGATTTCAGGAACATCAGAACAGAAAAAAGGAATCGAAAGGACTCGAAGCGAAAACGGAGGTAGAGGCAAATGAATATCAATTTGAGACCCTTAGGTAACAGGATCTTGGTCGAAAGGATCGAAGAACCGGAAAAAGTCACCCCTGGTGGGATAATAATTCCAGATTCCGCAAAGGAAAAGCCCACTCAGGGAATAGTAATCGCAGCTGGTCCCGGGGGCCGGGACAAGGAAGGAAAACGCATTCCCATGGACATAAAGGCCGGAGACCGAGTGGTATTCGGCAAGTGGGGCGGGAATGATATCAAGATTGAAGGCAAGGAATACTTGCTGTTGAAAGAAGATGACATTTACGGAATCATCGAATGAAAGGAGGGATGAAAGTATGGCTGCAAAAGAGATATATTTTTATGAAGATGCAAGAAACCCTTTATTGAAGGGTGCCGACAAGATAGCGAATGCCGTAAGGGTAACGCTTGGTCCCAAGGGACGGAATGTTATAATTGGAAGAAAATGGGGCGCCCCTAAGGTCACGAAGGACGGCGTCACCGTGGCTAAAGAGGTCGAACTCGAGGACGGGGTCGAAGACCTGGGTGCCCAGATGCTAAAAGAGGCCGCTGAAAAGAGCGGTAAGGCCGCAGGTGATGGGACAACCACGGCCTGCGTGCTGGCACAGAGCATCATTCACGAGGGAGCAAAGAGTATAGCCGCCGGGGCAAGTCCGATCCATCTTTACAGAGGTATGGAAAAGGCTCTTACGGTAGTTAAAAAGAAATTGAATGAGATCAGCATGGATATCAGAGGAAGAGAAGATATGGAAAAGGTGGGAACCATAGCTTCAAATGGCGATGCAGAGATAGGAAAACAGCTCGCTGAGGCACTGGAAAAGGTAGGGGAACACGGTGTTGTGACAATTGAGGAAGGAAAGACACTGCAAACGGAGGTGGAAGTTGTGGAGGGTATGCAGTTCGACAAAGGTTATATTTCGCCGTATTTTGCCACGGACCAGGAAAAATTGACCGCCGAGCTGGATGATCCCTACATACTGATACATGACAAGAAGATTACGGCCATGAAGGATTTTCTTCCGCTTCTGGAAAAGATGGCTCAGACCGGAAAACCTTTCCTCATCATAACGGAAGACCTCGAGGGGGATGCAATGGCCACTCTGGTCCTGAACAAGCTGAGGGGTATGCTAAATACCTGCGCCGTGAAAGCACCGGGTTTCGGGGATAACAGGAAAGCCATGCTGGAGGATATCGCCAGGTTGACCGGCGGTACGGTAATAAGCGAGGAAACGGGAAGAAAGCTGGAAAGCGCCGAACTTGAAGACCTAGGCAAGGCTAAAAGGGTAGTCGTAACAAAGGACAATACCACATTAGTAGGCGGAGCCGGATCGAAAGCCGAAATCGCGGCCAGGATAAACCAGATAAAGGTCCAGATCGAGAATACTTCCTCCGACTATGATGCCAAGAAGCTCAAGGAACGCCTTGCAAAGCTGTCAGGTGGAGTGGCGGTGATAAGGGTTGGTGCTGCCACGGAGACTGAGATGAAGGAGAAAAAGGACCGCGTGGATGATGCACTGAGCGCAACGAGGGCGGCTACCGAGGAGGGAGTTGTGGCAGGCGGAGGTGTAGCGCTTCTTCGCTGCATTGATACCGTAAATTCTCTCAAGTTGGCGGGCGAGGAGAAACAGGGAGCCACCATAATCGCGAACTCGCTGCGGGGTTCCACCAGATGGATAGCGAACAATGCCGGAATTAACGGTGATATAGTTGTGGAAAAAATACTGGAAAAAACAGGAAATTACGGTTTCAACGCTGCCACCATGGAATATGGAGACCTGGTAAAGGCTGGAGTAATAGATCCTACAAAAGTAGTCAGACTGGCTGTGGAGAACGCAATTTCCGCCGCAGGTATGCTCCTTACCAGTGAAGTTGCAATAGTAGAGAAACCTGAGAAAGATGCACCGGCAATGGGAGGAATGGGTGGCATGGGAGGAATGGGTGGTATGGGCGGAATGGGCGGAATGGGAATGTAAATATCGAACAAGGAAGGGTATTTTTCGAGACCCTTCCTTCATTTTTTTATTTTTTTATTCGCTTTTACTCAATTCCTCCGAAAAATTTATAATTACTGTCGTTTTATATTTGACGCTTTTTACATCTGCAATACAGAATAATGGATTTCAATGGTGTCAACATGAATGAAATAAAGAAGCTCGAGAATCTGGATGTAGCCATGGACATGAATAATAACATTTCACTTCTTCTCCAGATATTGGGTGATGTGAACGAATTGACCGAACACGAGAAAAATGAACATATAAAAATTATCGAGGAAAAGGTTCTTGAGATCGAGACCTATTTCTACCGACCTGTTGACTCGAGAGATGTCTACGAGAAACTATCTTCATCCCTCAGGGAAAGTGGTGAAAACGAAAAAGCAGACGAATATTATAAACGGATCGGAAGAATGGATTCAAACCTCTATGAATTTAAAGGCAGGCTTCACAATTTCTTCGGAAACAACAAAAAAGCCATGGAGTACTTTGAAAAAGCGCAGGAGTTCTGGTCGGAAAATGTTTCTGCTCAGAAGGGTTTTGTCCGATCTCAAAATCGCGTTGTAAAGTCATCAAAACAGCTATTAAAATTCGAAGCCGACGCCCAAAATAAGCAGAATGCGAAATCATTCATCAAGTACGGCCAAGCTCTTGCAGACCTGGGTCAAATGGATGAAGCTCTCAATGCCTATTCAAAGGCCCTTTCGGCCAGCCCCGACAGCGATGAAGCAATGGTAAGAAAAGGGACAGCATTGGAGAGTTTGAACCGTTTTGAAGAAGCTTACGAGCTGTTCAAAAAAGCATTGGGAATCAATCCAAAATCCATGATAGCACGGCGTGGGATAAATTACGCCGAGTATTACTTCACTCATTCCGACTCGGATTATTATAAAGAATGATCCAACCTCACGTGTAAAGCCGACCCATTCTGGCTCAACTTTACCAAGAAGTCAGTCCAAATGTCCTGACTTTACGCGGGAGGTTGTTCCGGTGGTCCGGATTGATCCAGGGTTGAAGGCATTTTCGATAGAAGTCTTGTAAGATTATCCAGCGGATTCTCCCCTTGCGGAGGTATTACTGTTTCCGGGATAGTAGAGGGGGTTCAGATTGTATTGGTCCTTTTTGACTCAACTCGGAGGAAGACTTCGATTCTACTCCGTTAGATGGAGTTGTTGATACCGGAGGGGGCGATGTATCCTGGGAAACAGGGGGTGATTGCGGTTGGGGGGGAGGAGCATAAATCCTTGGGACCTGAACTCTCGATATGGGTGCCGGCGGTAATTTCATCAAAACCGTGGACGGGTCCTCTTTTCTCGGTATGTTCGGCATGAATACTGAAGGTGCTGGTGCAGAAAGAGGTGACTCGCCGGGAGGTGGAGGTGGGATGTAATCGGACGCTTGTCCCCCACCAGGCGGAAGCTGTTTTGGAGAAAGCCCATCGGTGGGAACGTAGGATTGAGTTCCCAATTGAGGGGGAGCTACCATCCCGTATCCAAATTTTCCCGAATATTGAGGCAGGGCTTGCAAGGGCTCTCCTGGCGCTAAAGGTGGAGGCGGCCGTGCAGGTAAGACAATCTCCGCATCCAGAAGTTCGAGTTCTTCTTTCCGATGTTTGTCAAGCTTCTTTCTTCGAATCAAAAAAATGATAAAACACAGGATTATCAAACTAAGCGCTGAAATAGCTATCCACAACCACATGACCTGTGCGCCTCCACTTGCCTTGGTTTGATCACCGGAACTGCCCGAAGCTGATAGAACCGTCACTTTCATTTCTAAATACTCAATACCACCAGGACTACTAATCGTAATGAGCAGCTCGTAATCCTTCATTTCTAAAATTCGAGTATTGGACAATAGAATTGTAACATTTACGATATCACCAGCTGCTAGAAAGACTTCGTTTTCCATGGATACATAAATGGATAGCGGTCCAATGGTCCTCAGAACGGCCAGGATTGGTACGTTGCCTCCATTCTCCAAGGCGATATTGAAAGATATGTTATTACCTTGTCTTAGAGCCACATGCGTACTTGCCGTGGAGACACTCAGATTATATCGAGCCTCAAAAGAGGTATTTATTCTGAACGACCACAATCCGCTGATACACAAACCTTCCATGGGTCCGGCAATAGGTATGACCTTCCAGAAATACGTCTCATTGTTGGTCAGGTTTTCAAGATACAGCTGAGGATATTGCGTAAATGCGATCTCGGTAAGATTATCCATGGTTATACCGAGATAAACTCGGTAATAAAGTGTATCCCCAGTGGGATTGCTGCATTTCCAAGAAAGATTGAACGAGGTAAGGTTGATTATTGACCCGTCAAGAGGAAAATCGAGTTCGCTTTCAGGAAATAATACAGTGGTATTTATCTCGAAACTATAGGTCCCGTTTATGCATGATCCTCTATCCTGACCGTCGTGAGGTATTACTTTCCAGTAATATAACGAGCCGTCATCAAGATTATCGATGCTTATATAAGGGTCCCGAATATCAGAGAGATACACAAGCGGTGGGAAGGTTTTTGATAGATAGAAATCATAGCTTAGGTTCCCAGGCTCGCTATCCACATCATATACCTCCCATGCGAAATCAACATCTGTCGAGGTTAGAGTTACATTATTCCTCGGAGTTTTCAATACGGCCCCGGGTGGATCGTTCACGGATATTATCGAAACGCTTATCAAAGCCGTGGAATTCAGGGCCACAGCCTCCAACTCATACACAGTTGCTTGAATTATCCCTTCTCCATAATAATCCTTTGAGCCCATTACCGATAACGTGCCGTTTTCTTCCAAATCCACAGAGATATTATCATTTGTGCAGGTCACCTCGAAACCCAAAGTGTCTTTTTCCACATCCATGACATACTGGAGCAGATAATCTTCCAGGACCAAAAACTCGTCCTCTCGCAGTATGATATCCGGGGGTTTGACCATCCAGAATGGAGGGTCGTCGACATTCACAACTACGATATTGAACAGGTTGCTTGGGGTAGAGAGGCCGTAAAGGTTTGTACAGTTCACGATCATTGATACGGTTCCGGTCCAGTTTTCCGCAATTTGGACAACATTCATCAGCGATCCGTTGAAAGCAATTGTTAAATTATTTTTCTCCGAAATAAATTCCACATTGTAATCAGGAGGGATGATGGCAGTATAACTGTCGAAAAAAACAGCTGATAGATCCAAGATACTTTCGGGATTAGTATCCTCGGCCACTGATATAAGCTCGGAGACATTTTCCAGCAGACGAGGCGATGACACATCCGTCCAGTTCAAATTACATCCAAAAATTACAGGAGAATCGGTATTGTTCTGACCGAGGATCATTTGTATATATATTCCCGGGTGTTCCAGGGCATTGATCGATGTAAGATCTGCTGAGACATACGTGGAGTTTGGATTAATTTTCACAAGTAGTTCATCGGTGACATTGTCATGAATACTTACGTTGAGAGTGGAATTCAGGGGAATCCTGCACTCCATTTGGAAAGAATTCCATATTCTGGTGACAAGGCCTGATGAGGATATTCCCGGAAGTTTCAGTTCCACCGAGCGGAATGCTGCTTTGCTATTGAGACGTTGTGCGTGTAATAGGATCTCTTCTGGAGAAACTGCCTTATTCATAACATTCACATCATCCATAATACCATTGAAACCGTTCTTTCCCGATTTGTTTGCTCCAATTATCAGGGGAGATGTGTCATTGTAGGTGAAACCGGAAAACTGGCCGGTTCCACTTTCACTGCCGTTTATGAATATTTTTGCAGTTTTACCAGCACGGATACAGGCAATATGTATCCATTTATCCGGTGGTGCGATATCGGTGCTTGTAATGTCGTAGGAATTGTTATCAAAGGTGTAATGAATTTTACCGGAACCATCGATGAACCCCTGCTCATTGGGTCCGGTTCCATCTGATTTCTCCTCCGAGAACAGGTATCTAATATCACCGGTTTGGCTGTATTTCAACCAGAATTCGTAAGTGGCGTTAATAAGATGCATGTCCGAAGAATCCCTAACTCGTATATACTCTCCCGAGCCGTTTAATTCCAATGCATATCCAAATATCCCTGTACTGGTTATAGTGCCTCCACTCCTGGATCCTAATATACTGTTCGGGCTGTGATCCTTGACGATACGTCCGGTCCCTTTTTCGAAGCGGTAAGAGAGAACCGTGTTCGTAGTTATATGCGGTGCGTTGGTTGATATTTCCGCCCCACCGCTTCCCAGACTAAGACCCGCTCTCGCGGAGGTGAATATTTCATGGGAGTTTCGAGATATCCTCGAAATGCGTACCTCGTCGATGGTCCCCGAAAAAAAGTTTGCTGGCTCGTAGGGAAAATGAGAGGAGCCTACCTCAGCCCCAATAAAAAGCGGGACGGTTGAATGCCTTATGGGATAATCCACTTTCAGCCGATCCTCCTCGACACCGTTCACGTACAGCAGCATGTCCGGTCGGTTGAATACCAGAGCGATGTGACACCAGCTCCCCTCCGACAATACGGATTGAGAATCCAGCTCGTTATACTGGTCGTTCTCATTATTGATGGTTGCAAGATAGGCCCTGACGTTCCGGTCTTCCGTAATTTGTATCGCATAGTCTCCGTTTGCTCTGGTCCCAAGTATAGAGCTGGGTTTTCCCTTGAATTTATCGGGTTTGAACCATGCCTCGATGGAAAATTCATTATCAGATTTAAGGGTCTCATCCTTTTCAATCCAGACATAATCGTCCTTACCGTCAAATCGAAGGCCGCCCTGGAACCTGCTGTGGACCCATTTAGGATCCCCCGGCTCGATATTATGGCCGCCGCCCAGCAGTCCCACGTTCCCATTGCTGGAAAGATCGGGGACGGTCTGCCCTTCCTTTTCATCGAAATGCCACAATGCACCGGTACCATTGTCAGCCCCCAGCGCTCCGAGTATCTTACTATCTCCCACAAAACCGTCGTACCATTCACCTTCCTTTACCCACTGTACACCAAAGGAATAAAGAATTGGACTCAAGTCCACCGAACCCTTGAAGACCGCACTAAGGCGGATGCTGCTGACGCCCATTCCACTTAAACCTGAAATATCATTGCTGTAACCAGATATCTTTTCCAAACCATTTACTGGTAAGCTAGTTATAGCATCGATCACACTGATATTGATGTAAGTTCCCGGTTTCTCGTATTTATCTACAGATATCAGGTCCCATTTGAATCCATCAGGCAATGTGATGACCGGGGAGGTAAGGGTTCCCTGGGGAACATATCTTACCTGATCGTATAACCACGTATCTTTCTTGTAGTTTGGATAACCGCCAAACATTACAGATTTGAGGTTCGTACTATCATAGGTTATCCCAAATGCTGAACGCGAAACGGGACGGCTAGGATAAACGGTCCTGCTCCATTCGTTTGTGTCAGTATCAAACAACCACACGTTTCTATCGTAAGGATAACCGCCATATAATACTACCCTGTGGGCTTCGCAATCGTAGACCATTGTATGGGCATATCTCCTGGGGGGATTCCCAGAAAATCCACTGGGTACAAGTATGGTCCATTCGTCATTGGCCACGTCATATGCCCATGAATCGTTCTGGTGCCCTCCACCTGCCCCACCAAACATTATCATCCGGTTGGAGACCGGATCATAAACCATGTCATGATGGTATCTGGGAGACGGAGCCGTGGTGGGTGCTCGTTTGGTCCATTCATCCTTTGCTGTGTCGTACACCCAGGTGTCATTGGATAGAATCCCACCTGGAAGTATTCGGCCACCAAAGAGCACTACCAACTCGCTTGATGGGTCGTAGGCCATAGCAGTGGCGTACATGCGCGGGGGACGGGGGCCCGGTTGCTGTCGTTCCCACTTGTTTGTCACCGGATCATAGGTCCAAGTGTCATCCCTATAATAGTAACCGCCGAATAATACTACCTTACCGTTCTTGCTATCGTACGCCATACCGGGATAACTGCGTCCCGAGGGTGTGGGGGACGGGAAAACTTTGGTCCATCGATTATTTGAAGTATCGTAAAGCCAGGTTTCCGAACTGTACCCATGCGCAGTCACACCTCCGAACAAAATAACTTTCTCGTTTGAGTTGTCGTAAACCATCTTGTGCCCGTAACGACCGTCTGGTGAATCGGGAGGGATAATCTCGGACCACCCCTCGACATCGATGTTTGAAAGGTTAGCATGCGCATCCGACCCGGTACCGTAAATGGAAATTCCGTTTGGAGTGCATTGGATAAAATCATCTACTGAACCTGCAAACCATCCCATTTTCTCGGGACCCTCGGTGCGCTTTTTATAGATATTATCTTTACTTGTTCCGGTTTCATCTTCGATATACCTCGTCACCGATACCTCTACCGATGAATTTTGGTAATCCTCTACGTTATTCTCCAAATCCATCATCATTACGGTGCTAAGCCCGGAAATTAGTATCGTGAAAGTAATAATTAATGCTTTGAACTGTCTCATAGTTTCCGCCTGCAGATAAGATACGACAATATTATCGCTATCGCCAGTTAAATTGTGTGAAAACAGATTGTAATATCAGCAATGTTACTTAAGGATTTATTTAAAAATAAAAAAATCTCCCACATAGGCCTATCTCATCTCGACTCAGGATTCAGTCGCCGACATCTCGTAAAGTAAAGGTGACCCATACTGGCTCACCACACAGGACAAGT
>CAYFHS010000016.1:42514-86010 GCA_964342815.1 uncultured archaeon
AGTGACTTGTCAAATAAAGTCAGGAACATTTGGACTGACTTATTGGTAAAGACGTACCAGAAAGGGACGGCTTTACACGTAAAAGTGAACCATACTGGCTCACCACACAGGACAAGTAGTGACTTGTCAAATAAAGTCAGGAACATTTGGACTGACTTATTGGTAAAGACGTGCCAGAATGGGACGGCTTTACACGTAAAGGTGACCCATCCTGGCTCCCGACGCAATATCGGAGATATTGCAAGGGGTGTGTAGCAATCACTATTGCGAGCTTCCCACTATGTTCCGTAACGTCACACGTTACTGAACTCTCGGAACCTATTGGTTCCTGCGGGGTTAGCAGAACTCGTTCTCAAATATCGGAGAAACTTTTCTCCACCATCTGTATGTACGCTAGTACCGAAAGAGCAGGAGCATACCAATGCTCTGGAGCCCGTAGATTTCATCTTGAAATTGAGGGATATGGGCAATCTCTGATTGTCCAGTGTGAAATGCGCTCGCCACTGTAGACGCATTTATCGACGTGCCTTACTTGCCCTCGTTAGATGCAGATTTACCAGTGTTTTCTTTTGGAAGTGTGGCGGGCATATCACCCAGCAGTCGAGAAAGTGCATCAAGGGTGTTCTCTTCTCCGGTTGATGACGTATCCACATCCTTTTTTCCAGATGACGGTACACTGGAGGGTATATCAACAACGGGTGGAGGAGTATTAACCTTCTTCATCTCCGAAGACGGACTGCCAGAGGGAGTACCAACCACTGGAGGGGGGGTACCCACATTCTTCACACTGGAAATTGGGCCACCTGGGGGTGTATCAACCGTAGGAACAGAGGTTTTCTCATCCTTTTTCCCTCCAGGCTTTGGGCCAGAAGGTGTTCCAACCAAAGGTGGGGCTCTTTTTCCGGAACTTCGGGAAAATGAATATTTTTTGTTACTGGGTTTTGTCGATGGAGGTACTTCCGGAGCCGGTTCCTCCTTGGGAAGAGGTGGGGTTGGAGCTGCGGGTGGTGGAGCATAGATCCTCGGAACCTGAACCGCAGACGAGGGAGCAGGCGGTAATGCCTTCATTGGCGGCGGGGGTACGCGCTCCCCATCAAGGTTGGGTAGGACCACAGATGGAGCCGGGGCTGCACCATCAACAGCCGGAGGAGGTGGGATGTATTCAGCTGACGGAGATGGTCGGACCCCTGCGGTGGCAGAAAGTTGTTTAGGTTCAGCCTGATCAGGAGGTGCGTAAGATTGCCTCGCCAATTGAGGTTTCTCCTGTCGGTATCCGAAATTTCCTGCGTACTGAGGCAGGGCTTGAAAATTTTGCATCGGCGGCAGGGGAGGTGGGGGCGGCGGAATGATCTCTGCTTCGAGGAGGTCCAGTTCCAGTTGTCTCTTCCTATCCCTCTCCTCAACCCTCCTTTTCCTCACGATGAAAATTATAAATCCCAATACTACCAGACCCAGAGCTGCAACTGTAATCCACAACCATAACACCTGTGGCTGAGAGGTCAATTCTTCTGCCCCCAATTCGTTACTTGATAAAGAGCTTATCACCACCTCCGTGGTAATCTCCTTCATACCACCGGGATAGCTTATCCGAACTTTGATGTTATATTTGTTTGGGGCAAGTATCAGCGTACCGGATATAACTCCCTTGACAGTTAAATGAGTTCCTGCTGGCAAGAATGTTTCTTCAGGAAGGTTTACATATGAAGCAAGATAGCCCAAAGGTTTAAACTGAACCATAATGGGTAAGTTCCCAAGATTTGCCAGCGTAATATTGAAACTTGCGTTCTCTCCCTGAGTAATATTTATAAGACGGGTATCAATATCCACTTTAAGACCATAGATGGCCACAAAGGAAGTATTTATCCGAAACCACCAAATTCCGGAATTGCATAATCCCTCGAGAAGCCTGGTCACCGGAACTACTTTCCAATAGTAGGTAGTATTATCCTTTAGACCATCCATTAATATCCATGTTTTTTCCGTCATGTTGACTTTTGTAAGATTTCCCGGAGTTTCCCCAAAATAGACATCGTATAGAATATCATCCTTGGTTGGATTGATACCTTCCCATGTAAGATTGGCAGAGGTGACGTTCAGAATAGAGCCGTTCAGGGGTGCCAGCATGTTTGTTTCAGGAAATAGAACGGTGGTATTGATGTTGAAACTCCAGGTGCCGTTAGAGCAGAGTCCAACCTCGCTTGCATCCTTGGGAACCACTTTCCAGAAGTATGTCGAATCGTCATCAAGGTCCTTTACATTAACCGATGTATTTGTCATGTCCGAGAGATATAAAAGCACTGGAAAGGTCTTGGAAAGATAAAAATCATAAAAGATATCTCCGGGTTCGCTGTCGACGTCGTAAACCTCCCATACGAACTCCACTTCGGTAGAAGTATGCATGGAATGTTTATAGGGCGTGATAAGCTCTGTCAAGGGGGGGTCGTTAACAGGAGACACGGTAACCGGGATTGTGATACTTGATTTCAGGGAAGGCATGGACTTCTCAAAAACGGTCGCTGTGATATTTCCTGAACCGTAATAATCCTTTCCACCTTCGATAAGAAGGGTATCAGGTTCCAGAAGCTCAACTGAAATGTTCTCATTATCGCTCGTTACTGAGTACAAGAGTAAATTCTCCTCTACGTCGAATACGTATTTTGAGAAAAAGGATTCATAGGTAGCGTTTTCATCTTCTGCGATCTGAATGCTTGGGGGGGTGTTATACCAGATGGGTCCGTCATCGACATTGGCAACAATTATTTCGAATTGGTTACTTGATATGGATTGTCCGTATAGGTTCGTACAGTTCACAACAACGAGGAGCGTACCGGTCCAGTTTTCTTTAAGTGAGACAATCCCCAGCACTGAGCTGTTGAATGAGAAATTCACTTCCGCCTCATCAGGGGTCGATGAAACCGAATAATTGGATTTCATTATTTGCGAATAAGCATCGTAAAAATAGGGTGATACATCTACTATGCTCGGTTCGGGAGTATCCTCGTTGAGGAAAAAGGATTCGGATATCGTATTTATTAACTTCGGAGATTCAACATCACTCCAGTTAATATTCCAGTCGTATATAATCGGTGAGGCGGTCCCCGGACCCGACAGGTGGGCCTCAAGATAGATACCGGGGTGTTTATGAACATTGATTCTCATAAGGTCCTGCATCACGGAACTGGAGTTGGGAGAGATGTTCATAAGGAGCTCACCGGTCCGGTTATCGTGAATAGAGATGTTAAGAAAGCTATTATCGGGAACATTGCTATTGACCATCAAGCTGTTCCACACATAATCCGGTATTCCACCAGAACGACTGCTTTGACCGAAAATGGGAAGCGTTATATCTTTTGATCGGAATGCGGCCTCCGTGAGAAAAAGGGATGCGTGTTCCAGTAAACTTTTCTGTGAGAGCGCTTTGTTTGATATCATTATCTCGTCCAGAAGCCCATTGAAACCATTCATTCCAGTCCCATTTCCTCCAAGAAAAAGTGCTTGGTTACAGTACGGGTTGAAACCTGAAATGGAGCCGCTTTTCTTCAAAGAGCCGTCCACATAGATGGAAGCGAGAGAACCCGAGCGGGTAAATGCGATATGAACCCATTGATTCTCCGGGATACCTACGGCGGTCTCAATCTTGGAGGTTCCGTTATCGAAAACGTATCTTACGGTACCTGATGGATCTACGTATCCGGCCTCGTTGATCACTCCGGTCTCATCATACTCCAAAAATAGAATACCTGGAGTTCCCTGTTGGTGTCGTTTGACCCGGAACTCATAAGTGGCTTCAGTGAGGTGGAGTTGGTTCGAATCCCTTACCTCTATAGACGGCCCGGAACCATTGAACTCCATTGCAGTACCGAATAATCCCGAGGTTGATCGCCGATCCCCACGAAGCAATCCGTAAATATTGTTCCGGCTCCTGTCCCGAATCACATGTCCCATTTGCTCATCCAAATTGTACAAGAGAACAGTTTCGGCAGAAGGCGAAGGACTGTTAGCCATTATACGGGCATTACCGCTTTTAAGAGAGAGACCCCCTCTCGCATCGAAGAATATATCATGGGGGTCCCTGGGGATCCTAGTAATACGGATCAGATCGATGGCCCCGTGAAAGTATCGTGTAGGTGTATATGGAAAAAATGATGATCCCACTTCCGCACCCACGAACAGGGGGACATTGGAGTGCCTTATTGGAAAGTCCACAGTCAGCCTAGCTTCTTCTCGCCCGTCGAGGTACAAGACCATATTCGGTCTTTCAAAGAAAAGCACTACATGGTACCATTTATAGGGTATTAGCAGGGAGCTCGAATATAACGTGTTGTACTGGTTCGGTTCCAGGTTTATTGTGGATAATAGAACCCTAAGTGTTCTATTCTTCAAAATCTGTACCGCGTAATCTCCGTTCTCTCTACCTCCGAAGAGGGCGGCATCCTTTTGCATGGAATCCACCTGGAACCACGCTTCTATACTGATAGAATCGTCAGGTTTCAGTGAATCGGTCTTCTCGACCCAAATATAGTCGTCCCTACCGTCGAAATGCAGGGCTTTTCCGAACTTTCCTGCCCGCCAGGAGGGATCGCTGGGTTCAGAGTTCCCTCCACCTCCCAGGAGCCCGTCATTCCCGTTTACGGAACTGTCAAGCAGGATTTGACCCTTCCCCTCATCGAAACCCCACAAGGCGCTGGTGTCGTTGTCGGCGTCTGGTGTTGTACGTATTTTGTGATCTCCTATGAAGGCATCGTTCCACTGCTTGTCCCTATTCCATTGAAGACCCCAGTAGTTCAATGACGGGGTGGTGGCACCAGTTCCCGTAAATGAAGCTCTCAGACGAATCCTCGAGATACCCATTTCGTTCAGGGCTGAGATGTTCATATGAAATATTGAGAGGTCCGCGAAACCCGCTACAGGAGTAGAGCTCAGGGCGTTTATAATAGTTATGTTGACAAAGGTGTAAGGTACCTCGGTTTTCTCCACGGAAAGGCGGTCCCAGTAAGCATTCTCGGGTAGGGTGATCAGAGGTGATGTGAGGGTCCCCGATGCGGCATATCGGTACTGGTCGTAAACCCAAGTATCATCTTTGTAGCCGGAATAGCCTCCGAACATTATCACTTTTCGATTATCCGCGTCATAAGCCATATCGAAAGCATATCTTTGGGGCGGACGTTCTACATAAGTTCTTCTTACCCAAGTGTTGGCTGAAATATCCAACAGCCAAACATGCAGATCGTAGGGGTAACCCCCGTATAAAACCGTGGTATGATCTTCATGATCATATACCATTCCAAGATAGTATCTCGCCGATGGGCGCACGGTAGGGAATATCTGAGTCCAAAGGTCGTTGGCTACATCGTAGAGCCAGGTATCCCGATAAGCGGCTCCGGCAATACCACCGAACATTACAACCCGGTTATTGACTGGATCATATACCATATCATGGTGGTACCTGACCGCAGGGGATACTGGTGGAGACATTTTCGTCCAAGTATTCCCGGTAACGTCGTATACCCAAGTCTCGTTCTTAAGGATCCAGCCCCCCGAATATGTCCTGCCCCCGAACAATACTGTCTTTTCATTTGTACTGTCATAGACCATTGAATGACCATACAAGCGGGGAGGTGACCTTTCGGGATACTGTCGGGTCCATAAATCATCCCGTGCATCATATAGCCATGTCTCGGGAGCGACCCAGTATCCCCCAAAAAGAACCGTTTTATTATTTTTTTCATCGTAAGTCATGGCATGAAAGTAACGAACGGGTGGGGAGGAAGGAGGTTGCGCCTTGGTCCAGAGGTTCGTTCTCCCATCGAAGAGCCAGGTCTCTGAACTGCTCTGCCCGTTGTTTGTGCGTCCTCCGAATAAAATGGTTTTCTTCTCCGCGGTATCGTATACCATCCTGTGCCCGTAACGGGCTCTGGGTTTGACCGGTGGAAGTATTTCGGTCCACCCGGAACTTTTGATTCCTGTAAGGTTCACCCTTGCATCGGTTCCATGTCCCATCACTGTGACACTGCTAAGGGTGCTCTCCGCGAATTCTTCCTCGGTGCTCTGGAACCAACCTGCTTCCTCATTGCTGCGGACTGGTTCCGGGGTATCCGTCATTGACGCCGCTCCGACCTCTTGACCTATTTCGATATTATGCGCGTTCAAGTTTCGATCAATAATAATCTCTGCTCGCTCCTCCGTTTCCATTACTCTAGGTACAATGATGCCGCTCATCAGCATCGATAAAACCAATAATAGAGTGAATGTACGTTTCATTCTTACACCTTTTCTTTGCTCCTATTTATCGATTCCCCTTATAAAGTCTTCCACGATATCTCTCAGATTTTCAGAGGAATCGTTATTATTCTCCCCCGATACCACTGTTATTTCATCATCCTGTTTTAAAAGGGGTTCTATGTCGATGATATCTGTTTCTATATGGGTTCTCGGTTGGTACGGTAATCCTGCATTTGAAGATGGCCAAGCGGAAACAGGAGGTAAAATCTCCACGAAAGGTGTTTCACCACTCAAGGTCAAGGATTTCCTTTTTCGCTTAGATTTACCCGAGGTCCTTTTTCGCTTCAAGCCTTTCGAGCGATCTTTTAAGGTCCGCTTCCGTTTTCCCTCACTCCGTGTTTCTTTTCTTTCATCATTTAGGAAATACAGACCATCCAATCGATTTTTTTGGGCCGCTTTTTTTTCTAAAAAAAGTGGTTTTTCATAGCTATTCAGCTCATTTCGTCCTTTCTGTTTTCCATTGTCCATCTTGTCTTCGTTCACATTGGAGATGTGAAACCTCAATTCATCCTCAAGCATCTTATTATGCCTTCGCCTTCTTATGTTTAAATAAAAAATGATCAGGAAAAAACCAAGGCAGACGACAATGATCCCCGCGCCGTATGCCCATTTTAGTGCTGCAGAACCGTATGTATTTCCTTGACTCGCCTCCCCGTCGTCATCATCATCATTTCTCACCTGAAGAATCCAGTAATCGGATATTTCGATACTTTCACCGGTCACCCGCACCTCCAGCTCATAACTGTTCTCAGTTGAAAGATTCGCGGCGTTGAGAATATATTGAGATGCATTGGGTCCGTTATGGAGCTCCTGGCCGTTCAAGTACCATGAATAATGAACTGGTAATTCAAGAATTTCCTTGCTCATTAGCTGGATACTGAACTTGGTTAAATCGTCAGATTCCAATAACAGCTTTCTCTGTGGGGGGAACATGGTATATCTGCCATCGACATTCTCTTTCGGCTGATATGGAATGGTTGTGAAACGTATTAATTTCTCTCCATCAATTCGATTACCGGCCTTGTCCATTATCTTGTCTGTGAGTATCAAAACGTAAGTACTATGATACGAGAGTACGTGATCTGGGACCAATATGGCTGTGGCATTCATCTCGAACCACTCTACATGGAATGGAATTTCATTGAAATAAAGGTCTTCGATCCTCACGGCGATCTGCAGCCGATCCGAAATGATGGGTTCCGAAAATCTCAGAGTGATCTTGGGGGAGATAGGTACATTTTCTGCAGAGTCCTCTGGGACTGTATCAAGAATTCTTGGCATATCCTGGTCAACAAGGGTGAAGGTGTGATCAGGCTCTTCAGGGGCTCCATCGGAATCCATGTTCCCAGAACTGTCCCATAACTTTGAATCGACATGAAATACTCCCACTTCCGCCCCATAGCTGTTCCATTCCGCACCGTACGAACCCGGTTTTCCCGGAATTCCCTCAAGCGGCAGGACAGCAACAGTAGTTCGGTCATCCTCCCGTGAAATTATCAGTTCACCTGAGAGGCTTTCTTCATCACTGGATTCTCTCACTAGAAAATGAACAGATCCCCCCAATGGGTATTCAGCATCATCGTCAACAAGCTCATCCACCTCAACCAAGGATCCGACAGAGGCCACTACCGGAGGAAAATCATCGATCAAGTGGATTACAAGGTCCACTGACGGCCATAAACCATCGTCACGGTTCCCCCATTCATCTATAAGTAAAGTTTCAATCAGATATTTTCCGTACGGCAAACCGGCGGTATCCCACTTGAAATGATAATTACCATCACCCTCTTCATCAAGTGGGAATGTACCATTGAACAGCGATTGATTTTCTGATAGTGTAATAAAAACTTTTCCATCGAGACCCATTTCGTCATTGGCCTCCTCTACAATGATCCGGATTACGGACCCGATGGAATACGTGTTATCATCATCACCATTCATTTTGGATCTTACTCGATTGATCTCCGGAGGGATCGTATCCACGATGGTAATGTTGTGGGCCGTATCGAATTCCGGGGTGCGGTCGAAGTTTCCTGCTCCATCCTCCAAGAAGGCTTCTAGCCAGTAGCTCTTATTGGCTGGAACATTCGTAGTATCCCAAAAGTAGGTGTATCTACCCCCCCCCGAATCCATTAACGGAGCGTTTTCTATCAGCGGGTGGTCTTCATCATTCCTGATGCTAATCGAACCCATGAGTCCGGTTTCCAGATTTCCTTCCTGTACAATGATCTCCACTTCGTTGCCCCTTTCGTAGACTCCCGAGATGTTATTACCAGATTTGGAATATACCTCTATAATATCAGGCGCTGTAATATCCAGTTGAAAAACTGAAAAGGTTTTCTGGGAAATTCCGGAAACCGACACCTGGATATGGACGTTTTGACCGTCTAAAGTATCAACGACATTGATCACTTCACCATCATTAACACAATAGTTCATCCCTTCAGGAGGAGTTGCCATTTTTAATATTACCCTTCCGTCTTCGAGGTCCTCGTATTGGTCGTTCGTCACGGTAAATTCAGATGAAACCCGGGTGCCGTCATTTGGTTTGCTTATCTCTACTTTGATACGGCCCATAGGTGTGGAAGCCACAGAGTTTCTCACTCCGTCCCCGTCATGGTCGTACGTATAATAATCAAAAGTGTCGTTATCGACCTTGAAAACGCGATAGCTGCATTCTTCAACGGTGTCCTCGGACCCGCCGGAGGCAGTCTGGATAACAAGTGGATAGTCCGGAGCCTGCCAGTCTCCTTCAAGCACATTATCGTTAACATCGATTATCTCGTCCCTATGGGTATGGCCTGCAATAAAAGCCTTGACATCATTCTCTATCATCAGATTCTCCATGTCTTCAACGTGCCACATAGGTGTATCCCTGCCGTTATTGGTTTTCAATGGAGCATGCATGAAAATAAGTTTCATGCTATCGTTGGTGTGCTTCGTCAGGTCATTTGTTATCCATTCCATTTGTTGGTCTGTGAAACTTTCCACCTTGTTATCGGGATGAGGAATGGAAGGGATGGGAGACCTTTGCCAATGGCCGCAATTCAGACCAATGAAATGATGTTTCCCATAATTGAAAGTGTAATCCAGCAGGGGATTAATGGTGTTGCTGTAAATATTTATACCTTCCGCATTTCGATAACTGTATTCGTGATTGCCGGTGATAACATATACCGGGACTCTGAAACCCTTGCAGATATTGATGAACATATCCGCCTGATCCTGATCCGGGGTGCCTGAACCGGTAGGGTCCGCATCATAACTGTCCCCGGTTATGAACACCAGTTCAGGATTGATAAGATTAATTTCACGAACGGCTGCCTGAAAATTTGCCACTGAATTCTTATCATCTACGTGTATATCAGTTATATGCACGAATTTGAAAGGATTCTTGTATTCTTTGATCACATTGACAGCATTCTGCTGATACTGTTCCTGGGCGTCTACAATCACACTGATATCATAGAAATCGACAAGGGTATCATTTGCTAATCTCAGGGACAATATCCACCGGTCGTCTTCCTTTATTAATTTAGAAATCTTCAGAGAATACGTTTCCCCTTCCCCGATGATTGTAATGTTGAAGTAGGAACTGTTCTCGATGCCTTCACCCCTGATCCACACCTCGAAACTTTCACCGGGAGTTCTAATGGCAGGAAGGGCCAATCTTGGTCTTTCAAGCACCAGTGATGAAGCCCCTCTCGTGGCCTGAAATGTTTCCTCATTCAATTCAACCGCATCCACTGGGACAGTGAAGAGCACCATAGGCATTAATAATATTAGAAGGATTAAAAATAACCTCAATTTCGATAATATCCTCAAAATCTCACCTGCGTCGAACAAATTCTAATCAGTATCCTTCACAGCCATTTCCTTACGTTCTTTCTTTGCAATTTCCCATATACTGGATACCGTTTTGTTATAATTCTTGAGAGAATCTTCAATGTGGAATTCCACAAAATGCCATGCACGCTCAAGGTTCCCTGAACGAAGCTGATATACTTTTTTCTTGTTTGCGAAACCCTCTATCTCGGTAACCTTGCTTTCAACGAAGTCCATAGACTTCAGTTTGTTCAAGTGATTATAGAGGGTGGGACGAGTTGTATTAAGATAAGTAATAAGTTCTTCAATTGTCCAGTGCCGGTCGGGCATTAGGATAAAACACTTGAAGAGATTTATGGGGGTTTCGGTATCCTTCTCCCTTTTCAGATAACCTATCTGTGTCAGGAACATCTTCAGAGCGTCACCCAGTTTTGCTTCTTTTGAAATAGGAGCATTTTCAACTATGTTTATGTTAAATGCCATGTTAAGCAGATATGAAGGACATATTATATAGATATTTTTTTTGTAATAATGAGCATTCAGAATATTATAATAGTCATATTATCCATTAGAGGAATTGATATTTTCATCGGAGAGAATGATTAGTTCTATTTGTCGAAACTGGATCAATCGTCTTCTTTACCAGATATTTTCGTACCAAAAGAGGGAAGTTCATAATAACTTGAAATTGATCACAATTACAGGATTTTAGGCCATAGAAGTCTGCTAATCGTGGGTAACGTAAATTAATTTAATTAATTCTTATTGTGGCACCGAAGGCAAATGTGATTATTATTCCAGCGGTTATCAACATTCCCAATTTTGTTCTCTTGGAAAGAGACTTATCTGTGAAAGCTCCGATAACCAGGCCAAATGTTAAAACTATAAAACCGCAGCTCATAAACAGGGTTTTTGTTGCTTTCAAATTGCGATCGGAATCCTCATAACTCTCTACATCATCTTTATATGCCTGTTCGCTGGCATCCTGCTCCTCTTGAGTATCGCCGGCCCACATATACTGATTGTCCTTATCCCTGTAATCCTCAATATCCGGTTCCTCAAGATAACCTACTGTTCCACTCAGGATACCCGACAATAGTAAAAGCCCAAAAGCAATGAAAAAGAGAATGATATAGAATTTTCTCTTGGTGGGGGGATATTTGCCATCGATCTTGATCGGTGCGGACTGCTCTTTCTGCGCCTTCGTCCCCGGGGGTGGGGGGTAGGCAGGCCGTGGGTCATAATGGTCAGGTTGTCGCTCCCTTACGTTCAAAACATCATCTCCGGTATATTATACTGATACCCTTTTGTTATGCACTAATACTATAAAAGGATGTTCTATAATATTCCATGGAAATCAACATCTTTTCGAAGCAGCTTTAGTGGGTAAGGAGAACCTTCCACTGCTATCTCGTCATTCCTGTCGAACGGGACCTCGTTGAAACCATCGTGGGATACTATACCGCCCGCCATATCGGAAATCAGCTTTAGTCGAGTTGTGAAACCGATTCGGTACTCGATTCGGTGCATAGGCTCCCTAACGATATAAAAGAACTCGGAGTTCTCTTTTTTATTGTATTGGTTCATTAAACTATCATACTCTTCTTCTATGAGTATGTTTTTGGACCATCCACTCATACCCTGGAGGGTGGAGCAGATAACTCCCGATGAACGCTGCCACTCATTGCGGGAAGGAATCGAGCCGTCGGAAAGTACAGAAAGTGCATATTTTGACGGGCGGCCGAATAGATTGTTGCCGAGAGCATATTCGTTGAAGGCCATGTCTATCGGAACAGTTATCCCGGTGGCCTTTTTTATTTTAGCTTTCAGACGATGATATTGTGAGAACGATCTTTCGACGAAATCTTCATTGGAAGAGATATTCTCCAAAATGGCTTCCATTTTTTGCTGTAGGCTGAACTTTCCGGAAAAACTCTCTGTTGCAAGAGAAAGTCCCATAAAATGACCTACACTCTTTTCTTGACCAGTATGTATACCTACGATGAATCCCTTCTTTAGATAATGAGTTAGAGTAAATAATGTGCCGTCACCACCTAGGACGAAAAATATCCCTACTCCCTTCAACAGACGGTGGTGAAGGTTATTCCTTGCCAATATCTCAAGGCTGTGGTCCGGGTGACCGCGGAAATGCTCCATTATCTTTTCGATGGGAGGGGATTGAAGGAACTCCTCGTTGCTTATAACGGCAAATCGCATTTATACCATTATCCTTCTATGATAAATTGGGGGAACAGCATAATCGTCTTCAATGATATTAAATTTACCCATTATCGGATTCTCCCAGAGTGGCTTATAGGATAGTTAACACGAAAAATCAGGTTAAACGACCAAAAAATATTCTGGATTTTTACATTTTCTTCAACTTAACATCAATGAAGCAAAGGAAATTGATATTTATCTTTAAAAAGGAAAAAGTGAAGAAAATTATATATGTTCTGAAGTCCATATTGGTTTACGGGGGAAATTTATGCCTACTAAAGATGAGATAGTAACTTCTACAGCTAAGATGCTAAGCAATAGATATAATTCGGACCATAACGTAACAATCCAGACCGTTGTGGAAAAGCACCTAAAAGAGACTTTTCAATTCAGACGGTATCTCTGTAGGAAGACTGCCAAGAGTTTATGCGATTTCCTTGAAGAAAAAGGTATTTTCTGTCCCTATATGATAAATGACGGCCCCATAAAAAGAACTTGGTCCATCGATTTCACTGAATTGAACGAATTTCTAGATAAGAAGATCTGAGTTTAATTTCACTCTTTTTGAATATTTCTGCAGCATTCATTAACGACTTCTACTCCTGTTGAGGGTCGCTTTCTCTTTCAGATAGGTGTTTGATATGTTTGACACCAGCGAGATGGACACATCGCAAGTTCTGGCAACAGCCTCCGATTATTCCATAAAGCACGACATCAATGATATTGTGCTGGCAACAACAAAGGGTAATACTGCGATTGCAGGAGGGGATATCTTCCGGAAAGGATCGAATATCATTGCTGTTACCCATTCTACGGGATTCGTTAGGGAAAATTACCAGGAGCTCGAGTCTTCAGTAGCGAAGAAGATCGAGGAAAAGGGGATCAGGATACTCACCTCGGTTATGCCCTTTCATTCCTGGAACGATCATTATCGAAAGAGATCGGGGGCGGTTATGCCTACCACTATCATTGCAGATACCCTTAGATTGTTCGGACAGGGGACAAAGGTATGCGTCGAGATCGTGATGATGGCCTGTGACGCGGGAATGATACCGCAGGGTAAACCGGTTCTGGCCATCGCCGGTACGGGAAAAGGTGCTGATACCGTTCTATATGTACTGGGACGCAACTCTCGGAAATTCTTCGATATGAAAATATTGGATGTGGTCGCTAAACCCAAAAGCTGGTGAAATCATGAACATTTTTAAGTTGTGGTTTAAACAGAAAAAAAAGAGAAAAGTCCTTCCGGATATACCGGACGAGTTCTTGCCAAAAGTAACGGAAGAGGCTTATTTCGACTATTACTGCCGTAAATGCGGTTACCAGACCAGTGATTTTAAGAAAAGATGTGTAAAGTGCGGCGGTACTTATGTGAAAACTCATCCTATCGAGGAGAAGTAAACATAAGTGAGTGTGCTCAGCCTCGACCTCTAAGAGATCGAGTGCCCGAACCGGGATTCGAACCCGAGTACAAGGCTCCGCAGGCCCTGAGGATATCCATGCTACCCCATTCGGGCATTGATCAAGCGGTGGGTAATCCGACCGGCTTTATAATAATTTTCCTCCGCGGAGAATGTGTGTTGAGAATTTGTTTTTTGTATAATGATCTTCAATTCTCGGATCCTTAGGTCATTTGCTAGAATCTCATCATCGAAATTCTTCGATGTATAGTAAGTGTACCAAAATGAATAAATAAAAGATAAATAAGCGTACAAACGAGGTTAAGTATGCTGCTCGCCAATGATATCTCCAGGAGGAATTCCAAATGTGGAGAAAAAAAGAAACGAATAATGGCGATGCCTTAAGGACGGATACGAAAATCGATTTTAAAAAGAAAATTCGACATGATATTTATAATTCGATCATGGGTATTTTCCTGGTTCTGATGATAGTTATAATATTGCTACCTCCAGCAGAAGCGGGTTGGGGTGGAAATTCGGCTCAAAATCTCAATGTCCCATCCGGCCAAGGGCAGGGGCAAGGTCAAGGCCAAGGCCAGCAGGGCTACCAAGGCCAACAGGGCTACCAAGGCCAACAGGGCCAGCAGGGCGAACAAGGGGACCAATATTTGCGGAGGATCCAAGATTATTACCCAGCAAAAGCTCAGGAATTGTTTTATGGAATATATCCAAACGAAACCGTTATCAGCACAATAATCGACGTGACCTATTCCAAGGCGGAAATGGAATACCTGTACATTCTTGATTATTCCGCAGCCTTTGTCTTCAATAATACAAAGAACATCACCGTATATATCCCTCTACCTGCCGGTTCCATCGAAGATCTGGTTATTCTGGTCAATAATAAACCCATTGGACATCCAACCATTAAGTCCAATCAGGTTATTGTGCCTCTTTATGCCGTTGAAGCACCACACACTCTGAATGTGGCATATGTTGCGCAGGGGACGGACTTCTACGCACATTATATTCCCAAGAACGTTTTCCTTGATAGATTCTACGTAGAGATCGAATTGAAGAACGTAAGATATGATAAAAGGATCCCGGAAAACTGTCTAACCCCGGACGAATTCATATCTTCAAATCCAAGTTCGTATTTCAAATGGGACAAGAAAAATGCTATATTAAAAGAAGATATAACGCTTGAAATATCAACACCGGAAGTGGATCAAGTAAAGGAAGAAGAAAAGGAAGAACTCCCTTGGAACAAGATTTCCATGATTGGGTCCACTCTTTTAGTCTTGTGTTTAATTATTGCCTTGTTCTATTTCCATGTCTTTAACCATACTTCTGGAAGATGGAAATTGAATATTTCATATCTATTCATGCCTTTTGTAATCATGTACGTTCTGCTTGGTATATTGGTCCAACAAGTAGATGTTTTGATTGCAGGGCTAAGCTCAATAGTATTATGTGTAGGAATAATGTTATTGATTAATACTCGATTGTTAAGAATTATGAACAGAAAATGGTGTATCTTTCTAGTACCCTCGCTCTCGCTGATATGTGCCTCAGGATTAGTGTTCTTTTTTAATAATGAGGGTTTTTTATATGCAGCGATTCCCTTGATAGCTGCAACGTTGTTATATCTGCATTTTTTGACAGCTAAAAAGAACCATGTCATAATTCGTAAGATTGTTAAAAAACTGTACAAATGAGTTTAAGTATGCTTATGTACATTAATGTGCTTAGAGGATAGCTCTATGTCTCGAGAACATACGATACGGCGAATAATAAAGGTCTTATCGATCATGATGTTTTACTCCATCATCGTGGGTACTTTCTTTACATATGTTCTTGGGGGAGGCACCTCATCTCAACAAGATAGCAAAGAGGCCGAACCACCTTGGAAGATAGATGTAACCCTCTCAGACTATACTCTCGCAAAAAACCAAGAAGTGGTAATTCAGGTTGAAGTGGTGGATGCTAAGGGTAATCCTGGAAAGTATATTCCGCTGGATATCGAATTATCTTCATCGTCACTACCCATGGATATGAAAGAGATTATTTTCCTTTACGGCTCAACTCCGGAAACGGATGAGAATGGGAATTACATGGCAATATTCAATGCTCCTTATTTTCACACCCACAAGAACGGTAACTACGCTATCCAAGTATCCATCGATACGGATGGGGGTTCAACAATAACTGCAAGAAAAGAATTTATCGTTCAGGAAAATATATTGGATTTAATAGGAATTCAAATTGCCGAACAGGCAGCACCAGGGATTTGGTACGGTATCGCAATCTACGATTATGATCGCGCGCCTCTCACCTTCAGCATATTACAAAATGGGATCAAACGAACAAAGACCTGGTCAGCGGAAAATTGGAATCTTGTAGACGTTAATTATGAGAACAGTAAGGGAAAAGAGGAGAGTGTCGCATCATATGAAATCTATGAGGCAGAGGACGAACTCGGTAGACTATGGAGATGTGAGGGTAATTCGGAGATTCTTTTAGAGAAATACGGATACCAGACAAATACTACGTTGTATCATTTTTTGATAAGTGAGATCTACGGAAATAATATAAATGTGACCATATCCGGCTTTATTAATGGCGAATTGACAAACATGTCCTTTGAAATCCCAACAAACCCACTGAGCAGACCATATGTTGGTATCACCTATCAATCCGGCCAATGGTCCCAGATACTAGAAGGGGCAAGAGTCCACTCAAAAAAAACGGATTTAAAATTCTATGCGAACGGTTTTCAAAATAAATCTACTCTCAGTGTTTCCAATGACCGTTTTGGTAGAGTCGAATATGAATTGAGTTCGGATAATTTTGTTGGATTTTATACCTGGAAGGTGCCGGAAAATGCTCCGGCAGGGCACTATCATGTAACTCTCGAGGGTCTCGATTCCAACGGTACCTTCATTCGCAGGGACTCAAGTTTCTACATTTCGGAGAAAATCCAGGGAAGACAGGAAAGAGAAGACCATGAACTATTATTGCTCTTGGGAGGCATTTCGATTTTTCTGGTTCTTTCAGTCTACTCCGTCAGCTTATACACGCGAATTAAAAGAAGGAAGCTACTTGACCATCTGACGAGGAAACGGATATACGAACTCATCAAGTCAAGACCGGGGATTCATTTTCGGGCTTTGCTTAAGGACCTGGATCTGAAAACAGGTACTCTAGCCCATCATCTGAACGTTCTGGAGCGCGAAGAATATCTCCGATCCTATCAGGATGGAATGTACCGGCGTTTTCGTTTATTCGATAAAATGCAACCTTCGAAAATTATGCTGACCAATATTCAGGGACGGATTATTAACACAATAGAAAAAAATCCAGGAGTTTCCCAAACAAATATATCGAAACTTATCGGTAGCAGTCGAATTGTAGTAAATTACCATGTAAAGATTTTAAACGACGTTGGTATGATATTAATGGAAAAAGAAGGACGAGAGAGTCACTGCTATTGTAATTATTAGATGTTTTTTACGATCCCTGTTCATACTTAGATGCACATAATTAGAAAATAATATTTTGTTGTAAAACAAGCAAATTCAAGGGCAATAAATATTTCTTACATAATATGAAAATCTTTTTTCCTTCAAAGTTACAGCCTTACTCCGACAAATCCCACATAGTAATAAATATTATAAAGATAATAGCATCCTCTATTGTATATCGCAATCTTCTGATCGAGGTATATTTATGGCCAGAAAGCTCTGTTTATTTATCGGTTTTATCATACTCATCATACCCCTGATGACCATCATCCAAAATACCGACCTGGAACCAGTCACGATTCAAAATACGGATCATCCATCATCCTACCAAGCAGAAGGAACCCGTTCGAACTTTGCCGAACTTCCCGTCTGGGACGTCAATTTCAAATGGCGGTATCACCGGGTATCCTATGTCAAGCTTGATCCCGACGGTTACCTCAACCTTATAGACGAGGCAGATTACCGCGTCAGCGCTATCGAGTACGTTACCTGTCATGACGGATACCAGGCTCTGGCTTACAACGTTACAATCGAGAACGGCATCGTCAAGGGTGACGGCCTGATGCAGATAGATACCGATGATCCTCCCGACGGGGAACCTGACCTGGATGTTTCCATCACAATAAATGAGGACGATTCATCAATCGCGGGTTTTCAGTGGTACAGGGTATCTGACCTCGCCATGCTTCAGGATTATCGTGACCTTCATATTGAGGTCGATGCGAGATACGGCATATTCAGTGGAACGGTGAAGATCGACGCAGAGAACTCCATGCAGGCATCTCCCGGGGAAGAAGATTACGACTTCCCGATATACACATATGACCAGTGGAGCTCGAATTTTTCTTATTATAATTCGCTTTATTATAAAATGGACGTCCCGGATTGGCTGGGCAATTTCGGGGTGGAGGACGAGGAGAATTCATCTGAAAGCGACAGCGATGTAACAGCCGATTACTGGTGCAATTCCACCACTGCGCTGAATCACGATTACGGTTCTTTCAATGACTGTTATCTCGTGGACGCTTCATTTAAAGTGGATGACGGTAGTGGGCAGCAAATGTGGTATTATCATCCCGATTCCAAGAACTTTGCGAGGTGGAGAATGGAGAACATGAACCTCGGCGGTCTTGTGGTAAAGGAATCCAATAACGACCTGATGAAGGACCATACTGAGGTCTGGGACGTATCAACAAGCGGTGTGACCGTAGGACCAGGGGACATGAGAATAATACACCCGGGAAGCCAAGTTCCGGTAAAATGCGATTTCTCCAGCGCTCAAATTCGGTTCGATGAAGATAATTCGGACCAGATATTTGCAACACAGGAAGTGGATGGAGAATTCATCGCCAACGTCACCGTACCAACCGTTAACGACAATACAATTGTAGACAGTTCGGTTGTGGAATCGCAGCAAGATGTGGGCTCGCACGGTCTTCTGGTGGAGACGGATGGAACTTATATACCGAAGACCATCAGACTGCGGGAAGGGGACCTATCTGTAGAGGAATCGGACATCACCCTGTCGGTACCCGAAATAATGGCTGGAGAAACCGTCACCATTAGCGCAAAGGTGTTTAACCAAGTGGACACCTTTATGGGACTGGATATCAACGTTGGATTTTACATGGATTTCGGAACTCAGGACGAAATACTCCTTGGAACAACCACGCTGTTCGGAATGAATAACGGTCCTGGATTTTCACGTATTTTCAACATGGTATGGCGCGAGCCTATCCCCGGAGATCATTCTATCACCGTAATTGTGGACAGCGACGACCAAATTGAGGAGAAGGACGAGGAGAACAACAACGTAACCCTCGGCCCATACTATATAAACACAAGACCCTCTGCGGAGCTAACAGTGAACAGTACAAAGGTACTGACCTATGAGGACATACTATTCGACGCAAGGGGCTCATCCGATCACGAAGGGGACCTCACCAGCTACGCTTGGGATTTCGATGACGGTACTCTTAGTAGCGAGCGAACTGTCGTCCACAATTTCACCGATGACGGTATCTATAACGTAACACTCACGGTTGCAGATTCGGATGATGTTGAGGACATGGTATGGACCGAGATCGTGGTTGAAAACCGAGATCCGGTCCTGATTTACTTGCTCGATTACGAAGGAAAGGAGGAAGGCGCCAATATCGGTGCCGGGGACGAGATCACCTTCTCGGCTTCGGGAAGTTACGATAAAGACGGTACCATAAAGACCTTTTACTGGGATTTCGGAGTGACGGGGGGTGATTCTTGGGACGAAGAGGCGGCGTATACTTACCAGAACAGGGATACATATACGGTCACGCTCACAATTACAGATAATGATAATGCAGAGACCAGTGCAAGTTTCGACGTTTCCGTAGCGAACAAGGTACCGGTAATAGATCTGAAAGTTGACAAAGTGACAGCCCTGACCCACACCGAGATAAATTTCGACGCCTCCGGGACCAAGGATCTCGATCCAACGGGACAAATAACATCTTTCGCCTGGGATTTCGGAGACGGAAGCAAGGGGACAGGACCAAAAGTTAGCCACCTGTTCATTGACGACGGCAGTTACAGTGTGAAGTTGACGGTTACGGATAACGAAGGAGGGACCGTCACCAATAGCATAATAATCGAAGTGACAAATCGACCCCCTGTTTTGAAATTATCACCTCCCTTTTCCGAGGATTCTAAAAATCAAATATCCCTTAAGAAGGGACTGAACATCGATCTGGCAAAATCCACCGATATTGACGGGAGCGCACTAAGTTACTATTATGATCCCGGTGAAGGAGAGGGTACAGGGTGGGTCGGTGAATCTTCTTACAATTATCTATACTCGGCCAAGGGTACTTTCACCCTCACAGTCAAAGTAAAAGATGACGATGATGTTGTTGTGGAAAAGGATTATCTTATAGATGTAGTGGACAACAATCCCCCCTCATGCAGTATAATATTCTCCCCGATGAAACCGGAAGCAGGCCAGAAGGTCACCATCAAGGCAGTATATGAAGATCCGGAGGGGGACGAGATAATAAAATTCATGTGGAATTTCGGTGTAGACAGCCCCTTCAATGACCTTTGGCTTCCCAATTCTGAAAAGCAGATGACATACAAGGACCCCGGTACTTACACAGTAACGCTCTACGTTGAGGATTCCACAGGACTAACCAGCCAGGAATATGCTGCAGAAATTACGATATTTGACGTGGGTAAGGGGGGTGGATCTGAGCAGGACAAAGAGGGTGAAAGCGGCGAACTACCGTGGCTATGGATAGCCGTGGGCGGAGGAGTATTTATCATTGTGGTGGTTTGTGTTCTGTTATTAAAAGGCGGGAAAGAATCGGAGGAAACGGACGAACCAGAGAAAACGCACGAATATGAGGATATGGACACATTAGTCACTCTGGATGAGGAGGAAGACGGATCCGCTGATGATGAAGATTCATTCGACGTTGAATGGTAAATTGGAAAATTCAATCCCTATCCGATATCTCCCTGAACCGCTCGGCCAGGCTTTTCCCTTTTCTATCGTCGGGCTTCCATGGAAAACTGGAAATCAATTTCTTTTGTTCTTCCTTGGATAACGAAATTGGAAAATATTTTTTCATAAATACATATAGAAGGACAAGTGAATACACTAATCCGATTCCCACCGAGATCACATCCTGGTGAGATGTGAAATACCAGAAGAATATCAATGTGTTGAAGGGAAGGGAGATCAGGGTGACCCTCGATATGTGCGAGAAGGTCCAGAACCTACCTATTGACGAATAATAACCATTATATATCCCCATAGCGGCATGATACGCGATGGCCGCAAAAAGGAACAGAAAAAAACTAACCCAGAGATAGGGATTTTCGATATCAAAGTCAAACTTGTCGTAATATCTAAGGGTCGACATCATGGTATATGCTACCACCATTGAGCCGGTCAGTGAAAAACAGACCCCGTAAAATGTGGTTTCGGGTTTTGTTCTGAACCTTTCCAGGTTAAGCAGAACTATCTTTAGGAGATTTTCGAATAGGGAAAAGAGGACGGCTACGGCTATAATTATAAAGAGTTCCCCGCTTCCTCTGACGTAATCGCCCATAAAAGCCTGGAAAACTCCCACCAGAACTCCCGCAAACAGAGCGAGTCCCAGCATGAAATAGAGTTTCTTATCCTCCAACTTATAGTATACCAGTTTCAATGATATGTAAATAAAGAACGCCGTTGGAATAATAGCGATCCCAGCCGATAACAAGAGACCAAATTGACCCGTTAAATCCATCGGTGGTCGTATACAGTTATATATATAACCGTTTATCCATGGAAATTATCTATCGAATCATATAGTTAGGTAAGTCACGGGTTTAAGGAAGACTGTTTTAACATGTATTAGCTGGAAATTATATAAACCAGCATTAGATTCATCCGTGTGGGTTACGATTGATCGGAGATGATTGCAATGAAGGAAGTATTATTTGATGAACTGGACGAGATAAAACAGAAATTATTGAATGCGGCCGACGAAGTTAAAGAGAACGCTTACAATCCCTACTCGAAGTTCTTCGTGGGCGCGGCCATCCTTACCGACCATGGTGAGATAATTACCGGAACTAACGTGGAGAATGTGGCCTACGGTTCCACCATTTGCGCTGAAAGAATGGCCATTGGGCGAGCAAATGCTATTGGTAAACGGATATTCCTGTCAATGGCAATAATCGCCAGGGGAGATAACACAGACCAGAAGAATGTGACCGGACCCTGTGGAGCCTGCAGACAGATGATATTCGAATTCTCTTGTTTATCCGGAAAAGATATCGAGATAATTATGTCCAATACACGAAAAGATAAAATTATAATAAGTACTATACGGGAACTGCTTCCCATGGCATTCGGGCCGGAAGGGCTCGGAGTGGTTATAGAAGAATACGAGCAATGATTTTTACCGGAATCATTTAGAAATGAAGGTGCGGAAATATGAACATAGTAAAGAAATACACTTTTATTGTGATATGTATCTTGATCACCCAGGCAGTTTTTTTCACTGTTGGCGGGGCGAAAGGGGATGGCGAAAGGACCCGCAAAGAGATAAACGTAACGTTTGTGACCAGTCACGGCACAATATCATTGGAACTCTACCCCGACGACGCACCCATTACGGTTGAGAATTTCATGAAATACTATAATGATAATTTTTATGAAGGACTCATATTCCACCGGGTCATCGAAGATTTCATGATCCAGGGAGGTGGCTTTTACCCGGATCTTAAACAGAAGACCGCTACTTATTCCGCAATCAAGAACGAGGCCGCCGTTTCCGGTCACAGGAACCTTCGGGGGACAATCGCCATGGCAAGGACAAGCGCTCCCGACTCCGCCACGTGTCAGTTTTTTATAAACCATGTTGACAATCCATCCCTAGATTGGGATAATCCAACAGGTGATGGATCCGGTTACTGTGTCTTTGGTAGGGTTACATTGGGACTGGATGTAGTTGACTCAATCGCGGTTGTTGATACCAACACCGAGAACGGGATGGGGGATGTACCGGTGGAAGACATATTAATCACTGAGACAGGAGGGGATGGGAACAGCGGTGATGACGACGATGATGAAGATGACGATACGAATGGAGGTAATAGCGGCGGTTACAATCCGGATAAAAAACCTTCAAACCCGAGAAATGTGCAAATTGAGGCTGGTGACGGCTACATTGAGATAAGCTGGAGCAAACCACTGGATAATGGGGCACCGCCCATCTACCAATACAAAATATATCGTGCTACCAGTTCCGGAAACCTAAGACAATTGGCTATGGTGGACGCAAGCGAAAAATCATACAAGGACAACACTGTGGAGAACGACCAGATATATTATTATTACGTCATAGCGGTTAATGCTTACGCGGAAAGCGATCCCTCCTTCGAGGTATCCGAAACTCCGCAGAAAGGAGTTGAAAAATCACCTGGTTTCAAGGTTATCTCATTACTGGGGATCACAGTGATAGTGGCAGTCTGGTCGATTCGGAAGAAAAAGTGAGTCATTAATTTATCGGATCTCGATTATTCAGGGGAGTTATCCCATTAAAAAAGCTATGGATTAAAAAAAATGGGGGGATTTTACCCCCCCCTCACTTCCCGATCACCATCACTCCTGGTAACGGTCCCAATCTACATCGTCCTCGTTTATTGGAAGGTCCTTTTCAGACACCGAAAGACCGTTATCATCCTTCCTTTTCCGAACGAACATTGCAATAATCGTAGCCAATAGGAACACTGCTACGAGGAGAATTATTACAATTACAAGAATTGAAACACCGTCATTGGGTCCTTCGCCGCTTCCCACCTGTTTCTGCTCGGCCATGGGCGCAAAAATGGTGAAATGGCTTACATTGGCATAAACGATGTTATTGTCCGTATCCACCTGAGTTTTCTCGCATTTCTGCCACCCGTTGCTGTCCTCATCCCAGTAGTAGAGTAAAAGGTCTGCTTCGTTCACGTTCTCCGGTATTTCGTCATCATCGTAGTGTATTTCCACGTAGAACCAGTCCAGGTCCCCATCGATCTCGGCTATTATGAAATTGCCAATTATCATCCGACCATCCGGTACATCACTCTTCGCCTTCTCGGGAATGTCAGAATCGTCCACCCATTTCCAGATTACCTTTCCATCGCCCTTGAACTTGCATACCACTTTCTGACCTTGACGGTTCTTGAACTCGGCCTCAACAACCTCGTCCTTGTTCACTGGGATGTTTGCCTCCTGGTCCTCGTCGAAATCCTCGTACTTGATTTTGCCAGTTTCGTCGATCTCGTCTGGAACCGCCTGATCACTACCCGGTGGGTTGAAGTAATTGACCTCTCCAACAAAATTTGGATCATGGAAAACACGATGGGCAGCGGGATATAGATATCCTCCTTTCATCATAAATCCGAAAAATATTCCTTTCGTCATATTGCGGTGGTGAACCCAATCAACAAGTTCCACGACCTTTTCAACGCCGTGAACCTGGAAGTATGCAGGGGCCGTATAGGATTCGTTGCTATCGGCATCAGACCATATCTCAACATCGGATACCCAGGTCATCCGTCCAACTCTCTGCCAGTTGTCTGCGAAATCGATGGTGTTGCGTTCGATGGCCTTGGCCTCTATAATATCCCTAAGCTTTAATTTCCCGAACATCTCCTCTTTGTGAAGGCGGTCCAGCAGAGCGGCGACATCGTCTTTGGTGACGTTGAAGCCTTCGCCGTGCCTGTAAGCCCATTCCAGTATATATCGGACCTCTTCCTCACCAATGTGTCCCTGCTTAATGGCCCAAACAAGCATTTTTACGAATTTTTCCTTGCTCAGAAATCCCTCTCCAAGAGCCTTTATGAGGATATGCACCATCACCTTTTCGGAGAGTTCTCCATCCCGGCGAACCAATACCAGTATCAGAATAATATCCTCTCCCGAAAGAGAACCTTCCTGGTGCAATCTGCTTAGGAGGTGATGTATCATATCCGCGTCAAATAACCGGAACTTATGTCCTATTTTGAATATAAAGGCAATGTCCTCCAGCTTCAGCTCACCTCCGTCGAGAGCCATTTTAATTAGCTTCACAAGGTCTTCTTTCTGCAACTCTCCCGCCTTGATCGCATGTACTATTATTTCTGCTAGGTCCTCACGACTAAGCTCACCTGCTGCATACGCCTTGAAGAGTATCCATTTGACGTCCTCCAATGTTAGATTACCCCATTTGTACGACATCATAAGAAGCCAGCGGAGATCTTCGCGGTTAAGCTCACCCGACTTGTAAGCTTCTATTATTAGTAATTTCAGATCGTCACGGCTAAGCTCACCTTTCTTGTATGCGTTGATCAAGATCCACCGGAGATCTTCTCGTTTCAATTCACCTTTCATGTGGGCTTGTATAAGAAGCCAGCGGAGGTCCTCACGGCTAAGCTCGCCCACCTTGTAGGATATGAAAAGTATCCATCGGAGGTCCTCACGGCTAAGCTCACCCTCTTCATAAGCTCTTATTATGAGTCGCCTTAGATCCTCTCGGGTCAGGTTATTCCGAATGTATGCCGTGATAATGATCCATTTCAGGTCCGTTCGATTGATCTCACCCTTCATGAAACCGTGGAAAAGGAGTTTTCTCAATTCCTCGAGACCAAATTCACCATCTTCCCATGCTGAGACAAGAATCCAACGGAGGGTTACGCGGCTTATAAGACCTTTCCGGTATAAGCTGAAGAGAATCCAGTTCAGATGCTCATGACGAAGCTCGTGTCTTGTGTACATCCCCACAATAAGCCACTTCAGCTCTAACACAGATAATTTGGAAGCATTACCGAGCTCCATGATAAGATGAAGTATGTCCACTTGGCTGAGTCGGCCGTTTCGATAGGCTTCCACCAGAAGGCCGCGGAGAACGCTTATGTTGATATCGTTTACGGAAAAGGAGCGGTTAATGTACCACATTAGATCCTGTAGTTTCACGTCCTTTTCCAGAAGCATCCACACCAGATCGTCAAATTTCAGGTCATGGAGTTTGTAGCTGCGGAACAGGATCCAACGTAACTCCTCACGGGTGGTTAGATCGTTCTCAAGACTGCTGAATAAAATCCAGCGGATCTCTTCACGGTTAAGTTGGTTCCGGTGATGAGAATCCACTAATATCCATCTCAGATCATCGAGATTCATTTGACCGCCGGCATAGGCCAGCAATATAAGAAATTTAAGTTTCATAAGGTCGATTTCCTCGTTGGCATATGCGCTGAGAACGAACCACTTGAACTGTACCAGGGGCTCCAGTAGGGTTTCATTCCCAAGTAGTGCGGTGGTAAAGTTGTAAAGATCATCAAAGGTTAAATTTCCTCTTGCATGCGCCGTGAACACTGCTCGTCTAACATCATCTCTTGCCAGCACACGATTGATGTAGATGGTCATGATATTTTGGATCCAATTCTGGTTGTTATCCTGGCGGTTCGTTATGTTTTCCAATACCATATGGTACTCGGGCGGGGTTCTCGTAATGCTCTGCACATCCGTATCGAGTAGGGCCCCATGGTCCTTCAGCGACGTTAGCAGAAGGTTCACGTCATTCACTTTAATAAAACCGTAACGGAAAGAATCTCTAAGCAATATTTCGATCTCTTGTTCAGTCATCCAATCATGTTCATGGGCTGCCAGTAGAGCTTCCTTTACCACATCCAAAGAAAAGTTACCCCTGGAGTAGGGCAATATTAGCAAGAAACGGAGATCTCGAAGGTCCATGCTCAAGGAATCCTTTTCACCAGGCTTTCGCGTTCCCGAGAATACACGTATTATTATGATCGAGACGTCCTCTTGGCTGAATACATCCTTCTCATACAGGTGGAGGACGAAAGCGAGGATATCTCGCCTTGTGAGACCCTTCATCTGAAATCCAATTGCGAGAAGGTGGCCGATATCAGCGTTGTCAAAGATATCTTCCAGGTAACCGGCGGCGATCATCCCCATCCAATCCTCCTTGGTGATCAAGTCCACCCAGAAAGCGAAGAGCAGGAAGCGCATCATCTCGTCTCTATTCACGATTCCATTTTCATGACACCGAAACACGATACGGAACCAATCCTCCTTGGAGATTATCCCCTTATGATATGCCAGCGCCAGAATGAATAGCCATTCCTCGGAGCGCAGTTTCTGCTGCTTAAAGGTAAGCCATAGAATATCCAGAAGCTCGGTCCTGTTGATAATACCGCTTAAGTGGGCGAAATTCAGAACCGCTACGAGATCTTCATGGGACAGAACCTCCATGTTGAAGGCCGTGATGATCAATTTTGTCCAGTGATCCTGTTCAATAATCTTCTCTTTGTAGAGGAAAGCAAAGAAGGATATCAGATCCTCTCTCTCAAGACCGCCTTTTTCGTAAACTTCGAAAAAGACGTTTATTAAAAATTTTTCATCGATCAGATCATTTTTATGAATCCGAAGAACAATGTAGACCCATTCCTCTTTCGTCAGTATCCCGTGGAAATACAGCAATGATAGTACGTAGATCACATCCTCGGGAGGTGCCATCTCGGAATGGAAGACCTTCTCTATTATCCCGATAAGCATCTCCTTGTCCAGCCTTCCCTGTTGATAAGCCGTAAGAATAATTTTAACCCATTCTTCCTTCATGATCCAACCCTTTTTGGTAAGATCGATGAGGATGTCCCTCCACTGGTCTCTGGAGAATTTTTCCTCAGCTCCCAATTCCATGATTATGTAAACGAGGTCTTCCTGTGTGAGAAAACCCATCTCCCGGGAGAATATTAGAATGTCTACGAACTCCTCCCGGTGCATGAATCCTTCCTGATAAGCTATAACCAGAAGACCAACGAGTTTTTCCTTGCTGATGACCTGACCTTCAACCATCTCAGTGAGTATCCACATAAGTTCCTCACCGGCTATTATCTTGTGTTCCTTCATTTTGAAGAGAAGCCCAATGATATCCTTGTCCCCAACCGTACCTGACTTGTATAGGGAGAGAAAAACGTCCCTAAGATCGTACTTGGTTATTTCATGGTGTTTATAGGCGTCCAGCAGCACCTCAAAAAACTCACGTTGGGATATCTTTCCATTTTCAAGAGCCGAACCAAGCTCCCTGATATCCTTTCTTTCACCGGAATTTATCACCACAGGATCATCCTTCCCCTCCTCACCCTCAATTCTATGTTTCTTTTCGTTATCATCTGCATATTCAGCATGACCCCCACCCCTGAGCATATCAAGAAGCTCCCCTTTCAACCAGCTTGCGACGTAGGCGGAAATATGATTGCCCATTAGCGTATGGGTCTCAAGCATGAGCTTGGATTCCACGGATTCAGCTTCGTTTAAGGGAGGGGCTGTATCCCAACCTATAATATCGTGGTCGAACTTGAAATCTGCTGTTATTGAGTGACCCTGGTACTTTTCATTACCCTTAAGCGTCGTTTTGATCCCTTCTTTGGTAACGTTGATATCATAGTACGGAATGTCCTCGATTGTAATATTCTCCACAGACACCTTGACATGGAAGGTGAACTCTACCTTTTCAAGAGCAATTCGGTTATTGATCGGGCCCTCGTTCTTTTCATCTCCAATATAATTGTAAGGTAGGTCTTTCCGGCTAAGTCGGAACTGCCAAACTCTGTGCTTCTCGTCGGATTCGATCAATGTCGGTCTGGAAAGCTCCCAGCTTCCAATCAGGTCAACCGCTTTGATTATTGGCTCGTGGGTCTCTTTCAATTCGGGTCTTTCCCGCGGCTCTTCAGGTTTCTCATTGGGATCACCCGGTTTCTCATTGGGGTCACCCGGTTTTTCGCTGCTATCTTTCTCATCTTCTTCTTGTCTGGTTCTATCTTCCCCGGACTTCTCCTCATCCTTGGCATCTGTGCCATCACCATTCTCATTCTCATTATCTGGTTTCTCGTCCCCGGATTTCATCTCATCGATCTTGTAGAAATCGAATGCGCTGTTGTCATTAATATCCCGGAACTCGAAAATATAATCCAAACGCTGAGCAAAGACGGTCTGAACAGGTATCCCCGTCCCCTTTTCATTTCGTTCCTTGCCGTCATCATCCCGCTTGTTCACATCGGCTACACCGAGGTATCTCGTGTACATGGATACAAGGGTCACGGAATTGGGATTCTCCTCAGTACCATATACCACGGCAAACCAGGAATCCTTTCCCACGCGGATTGCAACAAAATCACCTCCACCAAAATCTTCTGTTGAACCCACTTCCAGATTGGCATCTCCGATCCCGGGAGCTTTGTCCTGCGGGGGGTGTTTTTCATAATCGGGTTTCTCATCACCAGCGGAGTCCTCCCCAGGTTTCCCGGAATCGTCTGATTCATCCTCATTCGAAATATCTTCCCCATCCGGTTTTTCATCCTCATCCGGTTTTTCATCCTCACCGGGCTTTTCCTCGGATGAAACTTCTTCTTCCTTCCCCTCCGCAGTGGGAGTCTCGGAATTGTCCGATTCTTTCTCACCTTCTATATTATCATCGTTTCCATCTTCATTGAAAGCGGCTACGACACTAGCTCCGATACCGCTGATCAAAAGCAGCATCGCCATTGAAATAGCAAGCAATTGTCCCATTTTCACGGTTTTCATGGATTCACCTCTCGAGATTAAATGAAATATTTTATCCCTAAATCCATATATGATTATATAAAGAATGGTAGAATATATGTATAAATTATATCAACTTTAAACGAGAATGTCAAATAATCGGATTCGGAAACAATGTTCAGCAAATTCTAATTTATTGCTGTACCATCATCCAGCTCTTTGCCGCATTTGGGACATTCTTTGACTCTGTTCACCGGTACTTTTTGTTTGCAAAAATCACATAAATACTCCTTCTTACATGATATGCACCTCGTTGCGCCCAGGGGCATTGGCTCGAGACACTTCTCACACCTGAACATTCTCCCGCAGAGTCGACAGCTCATGGAATAAGCGCTTATTACTTTCCCGCATTTTGGACAATTCAAATCGAAATCAGCAATACAAACAGGGCATCGGCCGCTACCACCGCATTCTTTGCATTTCCTTCTGAAAAGACCCCTACGACCTTTTCCGGAACAATTCCTGCATCTGAGCGTATTACGGCAAGATATACAATATATCCCGTATTCCTTCCGATTGCGTTTGACTTCGTCGTTCTTTCCCCGCTCCATCTCGATAAATTCTTCCTCTGTTATCTCTTCGACCTTTTCTTTTTCAGGATCATATGATGCCGTCCCGTCGAAATCGATATTATGCACTCCGTCTACCCCCACAACCCTTGCGTCGTCCATTGTAAAGAATCCGGTCTCCTTTCCACGATCCACCTCGGTTACGACCTTTGACATATCCCATTGGTCAATATCATCCTTCAACTGGAATCCAATGATCTCTGCATCCACAAGATCCTGAATGGTGGAATCGATTTCAGTTTCCACCACGAGGTGTAACCCGTCCGCCCAGTTTGTCTCCCTTTTATTCTCATTGTGCTCCCCGGGACTAAGTTCTGTGTTTTCATCCTTCACTTTTTTTTCGGATTTTTTCTTATGTGGAAGGACACGTTTCGGTTCCCTCTTGTGACTTGAGCGGGTATTGGGATCATTATTCATTTTTCCTTTTACTTTCTTCTCAGGCATCCTTATCTCAATACCATCTTCTTTATATAAATTAAATCATATCAATCATCTCCGCGCAAGGATTAAGATAATTCAATACAATTTAAACCTAAACAGCTCATTCGAAAATACAAATCCATCAAGAAGCATAATAAACAAGCAGGGATATTCCGTTGTCCAGAAAATGAAACGAGTGTGGAAATGATGAAGGAAAGATACCTCATTGCATTGACCGGTGCCAGCGGTATCAGATATGGTACGGCTCTGCTCAGCATAATGAAGGAATTAAATCTTGAACATGATCTAATAATGTCCAAACATGCAATAGAGATACTGCAATTCGAAGAAGGTCGGAGAACGGAAGAACTGGATTTCTTTGCAAGGAAAATATATTCGAACCAGGATCTCTTCTCCCCCCCTGCCTCCGGAAGCGTCCACTATAAAGCCATGATCATCATTCCATGTTCAATATCAACCGCAGGCAAGATCAATAGCTGCATCGGCGATAACCTCATAACCAGGGCTGCCCAAGTCATGTTAAAAGAAAGACGGAAATTAATTATCGTACCCCGGGAAACGCCTCTTTCCACCCAGCATCTGAAAATGCTCTACGAACTCTCCCGCTCAGGGACAATCGTGGTACCCGCCTCACCGGGTTTCTACCACCATCCGGAAGATATAAAGGATCTAGAAAAATTCATGGTCCAAAAGATTCTTGGTTTACTGGGTGTGGATGCAAATTTGTTCAAACCTTTTTCAGGAAAATGACCTATAATGGTTTTTCCGGTAACTTAAACGATAAATAAGTTATATGAGTTATGGGATTCTCCACCGACATATTATACCAAGAACAACCGGGATTATGAGAGATGGGGGTGTAAAAATATGAATTATAATGAAAAAATACAGCAAATTCTTACAGTTTTGGACGACCTGGCGGAGGATACTTCCGTACCAAGAAATATACGCAAAGGCGCTAAAGAGGCGAAAGCACTTATACTAAATGAGAAAGAAGCCCGAGATGTCAGAATAGCCAGTGCAATTTTCATTCTCGACGAACTCGCTAATGATCCCAACATTCCATTACACGGTAGAACGCTCATCTGGAACATAATATCCCAGCTGGAAACAGTAGCTGAGCTTCCGGATTGATATACCAAGATCCCCTATATTATAACTTGATTTTCTGAAAAATGATTTGCAATAGAGATATAGTCATCAACACTTAATTCTCCGGCTCGTTTTTCTAAAAATGGAGCTATGGAGGATTCCTTTTCCATGGTTTCCAATAATAATTTCCCTGAATATCCAAGAGAATTCTTCAGTTTCTTTCTCCTTTTGTTAAACGCCGAACGTACGATGTTCTTGAAAATTTCATAATTTATTACCACTTTTTCCCTTTCCCTTCTCACGAGACTTACCAGTGCCGAATCCACGTCTGGGGACGGATAGAATACGGTCCTTCCGATCTTCCTGATCAGGGTCGGAACAAAATGGTACTGACACATGACACTCAATCTTGAATATTCCTTGCAGTCGGGTGCGGAACAGAGTCTTCGGCCGAATTCGTACTGGTACATCAGAACTGCCCGACTGATCCCCATGTCAGATAAACGGAAAGTGATGGGCGAAGATATGTTGTAAGGGAGGTTGGCTATCACTTTATCGAAAACAGGTAAATCCTCCGATAAAAAATCACCGTGGATCAAAGTGAGATTATCATATTTTGTATCTAAAGTGGCCTTAAGGTAGTTGTGAAGAATAGGATCGATCTCAACAGCCGTTACCGTGGCACCAGTCTCTAATAATTTTTCGGTTAAAAAACCCAAACCAGGTCCGATCTCGAGAATGTTGTCATTGCTGTGGATATCCGCTTCTCTAATTTGTTTTTTTAAAATATTTTCATCAATTAGAAAGTGTTGCCCCCTTCGCTTTAAAGGAGGTATCCCGAGATCTTTCAGCGTCTCCTTGACGAAGCTCCTATGCATGTGAAGTACCCTATTATCTTCCTATATCAATTCGGCCATAATCGATTCGTCAAAATATGATGAACTCATCTCTTCCTTAATTGCTTCTGCAAGCCGACGAACCCCTTCCGTTAACATATCATCATCGGAATAGGAGAAATTCAGCCGCATCGTATTGTGACCGCTGCCATCGGGGAAAAAAGCATCACCCACAACATAGGCTACTTTTTTTCCAACAGCCCGTTTGAACATCGCACGCGTGTTGATCCTTTTTGGAAAAGTTACCCAAAGGAACATTCCACCTCTCGGTATGGTCCACCTGATGTTTTCCGGGAAATATTTTTCGATAGCTTCCAGCATTACATCCCGTTTTCGCCGGTATAACTTTCTGGTCTTTTCAAGCTGCCGATCCAGGTAACCGCCCTTTATATATTCATAAGCGACATACTGCCCGAAAGGATTCGTACACAGGTCTGCCGATTGTTTTATCAATGTTAATTTGTTCAAAATTTCCTCGGATGCTATGATCCATCCAAGCCGAAAACCGGGAGCCAAGATCTTCGAGAAAGTGCTCATATAAATCACTCTTCCTTTCCGGTCCAGGGACTTTATCGGCGGTATGGCATCTCCCTCGAAAACAAGTTCACCATAGGGATCATCCTCCACAATTATCAGGTCATACTCCGAGGCAACTTCCAGAAGTTCGATCCGGTTTTCAAGCGACATTGTGACCCCAGAAGGATTCTGGAAGGAGGGAACGGTATAGATGAATTTTGGGAATATTTCGTTTCTTTGTAGCCTTTTTAAATTCCTTTTAACCGATTGAACGTCCAAACCGTTATCTGTTACGGGTATGGATTCGAAATTCCCTTCGAACGCGTGAAAGGCTTGTGATGCTCCAAGATATGTAGGTGCTCCCGTGATTACAACATCTCCCGGTTCGATAAATGTAAAAGCGAGAAGATTGAGAGCCTGCTGAGCTCCATTTGTTATTATTATGTCATGAAGCTCGCAGTCGATATTCTTGCGCTCCCTCATTCTTGCAGCCAGCACTTTTCGAAGACTGGGTAGTCCCTCAGTGGTACCGTACTGGAGAGCGTTCACTATGTGATTATTAAATACTTTATCTATGCACTCGCGAATTACATCAATGGGAAAAGCATCAGGGCATGGCAATCCACCTGCAAGTGAGATCATACCCGGAAGTTGGGTCAGTTTCAGCAGTTCTCGTATCTCGGATGCCTTTAGTTTTGCCGCTCGTCTTGTAAACAATCGATCCAGATTTACTACCATTAGAACACCTATTTGCCAATCTACTTAGGATATATTATGCTTATGGTACAAATAATCGTCAAGGAATTTACACAGCCCAAATAAGAAGGGTTATTTTCGCTTTTTTACCGGAATTCCGCATGTGAATCCATACCTGGCTGGAATATCTTTCCTGTGGTGGAGTCCCTTTCAGAATCTTGAATCCCTCTTTCCCATATTCACAATTCAAACTGTAATGGTAAGCACGAACCTGACTGCCGTTTGTCAGGGTAAGTGAGGTAATATTATCAAGAATAAATTTTATCGGATCTTCGATCCCCAGCTTGACGCTTGAGAGATCGACATTCCCTGCATTTTGACGCAGCATAAGGTCTTCCACCATCAATTCCTGTACATTACGATGTACGAGTTCCACATCCACAGGGGAGCCGTTCACATACCGCGTGTAATTGGTTATATTCACACTGCATTTCAACAGGGTTTCGAGAGTATCACGGGCATAACCCATGTCATCCTTTCTCAATACGACCTCTTCAATTCCGCGAATACCCGAAAGGTTAAGAAAAGTGGATGCAAGGATCAGGATGACAAAGAATAGCAGGGCATCTATCAATGTGCTCTGTGCCCGCATGTCCCTTTTAATTTTTTGGGGGGCCAACATAGACATCACTCGATATTTCATTTCCACATCTCTATCTTCAGCTGCCCGGGGTGAATCTGTTCATCGCTGACCCAGATGGCGACAGTAGTCACAATAACGTTATGATATTCCCGGACTGTGACTAGATCTAGAAAATTTACGGCGTTCGTTAGATTTAAATTATATTTTTCAAAATAATTCCCAAGATCCGTGATGCTGATCCTGAAAAAGGTTTTTTCAGGAATTTTCATTAGTTTGGTGATATTGTCAATATCCAATCGGAGAATCTTTCTGGATTCAAAAATCCCTGGCTGACCGTCATATGTCAGGGCAGGGGAGTTTCTGATACCTTCCAGAAATTCCTGTGTGTCTTCGACCGATAATATATCCTCTCTTTGCTCATTGTAATTATCGTAGGCATTCAATGCTGAAATGAAAAAAATTACAACCGCGGTTGTAATTATGAAAAATGCAGGTATCTCATCATAAAAACCCACAGTCCCATTCCGATCCTTATGTAAGCCCATCCGGGTAAATTAACGGATTGATGGAATAAATATTTTGTTGTAGAAAACCACTCGTCAGAATTCCTTTAATTCATATTCGTGCCTTTAATAAAACAAAAAAGGAACGGCCAAAACCGTTCCTTATTAATCCTTTGGAGCCCTAATCGTAAAACTCGTCCTCTTCCTCGTCATCATAGTCTTTGTCGTCATATCCCTCGTCATCATAGTCTTTGTCATCGTAATCTTCGTCATCATAATCGTCGTAGCCTTCGTCGTCATATTCGTCGTTATAGTCGTCGTATTCATCATCATAACCAAGGTCATCATCCTTCTTGGGAGTTTCCTCTTCGTCCCATCCGTCATCATCCTCTTCCTCATCCCACCCCTCATCATCAGACTGTTTTTCCGCATCTTCATCCCAATCGTCATCATCCCCGTCCGACAGAGAGTCCCCACTCTCAGCTTCGTCCTGAATTGGCATCGGCTCTTCTTTCTTCTTCTGTCCCACTATCACGAAGATAATAACAACGATTACCACAACCGCCACCACAGCGATTATTATCCATACCAATAATGAGCTTGACTCCTCCTCGGGTGCCGCACCCTTGGTGGCAGGTGCAGTCCATCCACCCAGATCGTCCGGTGAAACGGTCTCTTCCATCAGCAAGTCGATGGTACCTTCCGCATCATCGTAATCCGTGTGAGTGAATTTGACCGTGACAGGTTGTCCAGCCCATTCCTCGGGTATGGAAAAGACCGCAATACCGTCCGCGCTTGTGGCCTTGGTGTCACTGTATGAGCCAACAGATATTGCTATGGAAGCATCCTTAATTATATTTCCATCATTATCCCTGAACGGGCCCAATGTAAGCGTTAAAAACTTCGGCTGCACGATTATCTTGGTTGGTGCAATCCATCCAGTGAGATTGGCCGGGTTGATGACCATGGTCCTAAGGTTAGTAAGGGTTCCCGAAGCATCATTGTAATCCGCATGAGAGAAAAGAACCGTGACGTTCAATCCAGCCCATGTGGCAGGAATCGAGAAAGTCACGTTTCCTCCTGTATCGGTGGTCTCTGTGATATTATAAACATCGGCACCCACGATGATCTTTATTGTAGCCTCAGAAAGTATTGTACCATCGGTATCCTTGAATTGTCCCAGTGTAAGTTCGATTGCAGGTGGGGGCGGAATATTAACCGTGCTGGAAAATGTTATTATTTTTACCAACGTGTCTAGATTCTGTGAGGTCCCGGTTATAGTAACGTTTTCAACAGCCCCATCCGTAGCATTGGCAGGTGCAGTCACGTTCACTATCACCGTATCGGTTCCACCTTGAGCCAAGGAAAGAGAGCCGCTTGAAAGTGCTACCGTCCAATACATAGGTTTTGAGGTGACCGCAAGGTCGATAATGTCCGGTCCATCAGCCAGATTATTCACAATCAGAGAGTAACTGACGGTTTTCCCCGGTTCGATCACATTGGTGTTATCAGGACTGCTCAGAGCAAAGTTGTAGGTGACCTTGGATATAACCAGATTCACAGGTATGTATTTTGTACCCAATGAACTCTCGACTTTGATCCGGCCAGTGTAAAGGTGATGTGCCTGCGATGCGGAGATAGTCACGTTTACGGTGACAGTCTTTATTGCTCCGGCGGCAAGATCGAAGGAACTTGCGTCAATGGATAGGTTGCTCCCAGGAATAGTCGCCAAACCGTTTTGTGACACCAGCTCATTAGCGGTTATCACTATACCATCCACCGGACCAATGCCCGAAGTTTCCGTAAATGTCAGCTCCGTGGTGATCACTTCTCCCGGTTCCGCATCTCCAACAACAGCCGCAGGAGATATACTTAATGTAGGAATTTCTTCCGGTTCCTGTGAGAATATGGTAAGGGGACCTTCCATGGCAGTTACCACAACATCCGAAGAATGTACCTCCCCGGGAGTGATCTCACCAGAATAAGCTGCGGAACTGGCTTCCTCCTCCCCAATATATCCTTCGATCTCAAGCTCGTAACTACCGGTTGAAATACCTACAAGCTCGATTGTATACTTACCGACCTCTGCAAGAGGTAGAATTATCTGTTCGTCACCAATACCCTCCTCTACAATATCCTGCAAGGAAGACGAATATGAATATGTATGTCCCTTGTAGCTTAAGGTCGCTCCCGGTATACCTACTTCGATCTTATCGGTATCAAGGACGAGGCCTATATGTCGCCCCTTATCATCATATATGTGTAGAGTCGCATTCGAATGTAGAGTGAAAACCGCGGATAGGTTCGCACCTTGCGGTAGGGTCTGTGTTTCCAGGCATAATATGGCATATGCCGTGGCCAGTACAGGCCCGTTGCTGGACTCCTCCCAGTAACTTTCGTTGAGTTTCTTCATAGCCGTCAGGTTCTCAGTCATATTGTTGGTCCAGTTGTGCGCTCCGTCATTAACATATGTACCATTCACAACGTTGATATATTCCATGCCTACCATGGTGAGTGCCTTAGCAAGTGTGATATAATAGTACATCAACCACTGATCGCCCTGGTGCGCATTCTCTTTCCAGGTATAGTTTCTCTCGACCCACTGAATGGCCGCCTGAACTCTGGGATCGACATCATTCAACCCGCATAGCATCAATGACCAGAGACCCGCAGCGCTCATACTGCCATACGAAGGGTCCATTGGACCAGGCCCACCGGGACCCCTTTTGGGTCCACCCATTTCCATCGGCATATAGGTAAATCCTCCGGAAATATTGCTCTGGCACTTTTCCAGGAAAACCAGGGCTCTCGCCCACATTCCGTCATTCTTGGAAAGGTTACCCCATGCATCGAGACCCATCAATGCCCACTGCGTGTTCGAAAGATCCGCCCAGTTGGAATCATTGTGACCGTAACCCCATCCTCCGTACATCGGATTCGAATCATTGGTCCCTCCCCAAAGGTTGTTCTCGTCCAATTGTGTCTCGTTCAACCAATCACCCATGGCATTGATACCAACGTTGTAATCGGGATTCATTGTAGCCTTTAAGGCTAGAATAGCCATTGAAGCACTGTATGTGGCATCCTGGTCGATGGGTGGATTGTTCTCATCCCAGTTCAAATTGATTTCATCGATCAAATAGGAGATTGCAGCGTCCACAGTGGCGTTTCCCTCGATTATATTATTGTTCAGGTATGCCAGCAAGCAGAGGGAAGTTATTCCCGGACTGCCATCCCATGAACCATCACCGTGCTGTTGATGTGTAAGCCATGCAAGCCCGTCGGTTATAAGATCACCCACCACAATAGCCGGATGTGATGCCGGATTGGTGGCATTTGTTCCAGCTTGTTCTTCATCATAGTTGCTGAATCCGTCGCCATCGATATCCTCATCAAAGAGATCCGGTATCAAATCGCCATCCATGTCGGGTGGGACATCCATCTCATCCAGTGGATTGGAACCAGCAGCGATCTCAACGTCATTTGGATATCCATCATCGTCGGCATCGTCGTCATATGCATCGGGCATTCCGTCATTATCGTAATCGGGGGGATAGTCAGTAGCATTTGTCTTGTTGGTTCCCAGATCGTCCTCCCAGATATCGGCGAATCCGTCGCCATCCGTATCAAGGTAGGATAGGTCCACCCATAATTCCTGCATTCCATATCCCATATTATCATTGATATCGAACAACATCATGGTAAAATTGAAACCATAACCCCATCCGTACTTTTCTTGGAGACTGAAGTCCTTCAAGTCTCCGCTGTTGAGTGGAAATGACAACTCAATTATGTAATCACCTGTAGCGTTCTCTACCTTATTGCCCGTGAAGTTGAGATTCAAATTGCCGTTCTGCTGTACATCCCCGGACATATTGAAACCGGGACCGTCATCTTTTCGATCGCCATATAGATCCCCATCGAGAAAGGTGTCCATCCCGGTGAAGTTCAATGCACCCGACTCGTTCCAGTAAGCTATGAAGTAGAGGGCCTGGTCGCCGGAACCAAAATGGCCGTCATCCGTATCGAAGGCAAAAATGAACATGTCCCACATGGGGCCATCCCCATCTCCATTTCTGGTGTTCCCAGGGGGAAGGGTCATGTTCTTTCCCCTCCAGGCGAAATAGAGTTCGGTCTGGTTGTTGTTCATGGCAAACTCGGTCTCAACCATATTGCCTCCGTGCAACTCATGCATCATAAAATGAGATTGGTTCCAATCCGACAGGTTACCATCGATAAGGGGGGAGGCCGCGGTATAATTCGATATTCGATGCTCCCACCAATTACCTTCTTCTTTCATGGTACCTAAAGGTATATCATTATCGTTTATTGCCGCCAATGCAGCAGGAATATATGATAAGATCATTCCCAGGCAGACAAATGCTGCTGTATACTGTAATCTTTTTTGTCGGTTCATATTTTTCACCTTTTTTGGTTTGTTCCACATGTATGAAAATAACTATATAGGAATGAAACTTCTATTAATTAAATTTATCTATCAGATGCTAAATCAATATCCTGCGATGGAAGCACTGGCATCAGAGAAAGAACTTATAAAATAACAGAGCATTAATTTTTTATGAATAATCTCTCAAAAACCTTTTATATTGTTTATTGTTTTCTTTTATTGATGGATTTTTTCGCGACCATAGCCGTTATTGCCGCTATAATATCAGGCATATTCTTTATCGGGGCTTTGATCTGGGCGGTAAATAGCTTTCTTAAAAGTAGAAATGATGCAACACCGACCCATGTCAATCTTAATCAGTATCAGGAAGTAGGAAATTCTCAAATTGGAAACTACAATAATTACCTACAAAATAATCCTTCAACCATGACCGATATCGAAAATCCACCGTCACAATATTACAATCTCAATACTGAAGAACAATATACAACAAGCTATGACACCTCGGACGATGATTTATTCGTCCCACCGAAAGGCAAGGGATTTGCTGCCGCCTCAGAGACATCCGAGATCTCCGGGCAGGACTTCTACAAGGTAACCGGCTATGATTTTGACTCGGAGCTTAATGATACTGATGAAAAATTGAAGGAGATATCGGACGAAAAGATTCTCCCACAGGTAATCATAGCCGATGGAAAGATGCCCACCATAGAAAAACGGGAACGTCCCCAGAAACGAGTGCTGCCTGAATCCACAAGATGTAACATCTGTCTAGGGTATATCAAGACCGGCTTACCCCTTATAACCTGCGTCTGCTCTAAGAATTATCATATCTCGTGTGCCAGCCGGGTAGAGGAATGTCCAATGTGCCACCACGATATGTTGGATTACGATGATATTGAGCTGCGCAAAAAGGCTGAGGAAACGGAGGATACGGCAAATGATGATGGGGATGAAATAGAGAGGGAAATTGAGGAAGAAATCATAGATGGAGCTGAAAAACAGGATGACGGGATCGACATTCTTGACAAGGAGCAGATGGCCCGATTGAAAAAATTACTTGAGAGATATGATCTGAATACCGATGATTCTTTGAAAACATCATTAGGTATGATGAGGTATAATAAAGACGATTAAAAGAAATCTTCCTTTTACATGAAATCAAGGAGCGTGGCATCTTTTTTGGTGTGCTCATTTTCCTTTTTTGATTTATCCTGTTTACTGTAGTTAGATTGTTCGACAAAAGTACCTTCCGCTGACGCCTCTTCTCCTGTCCATTGATCAATGGATTGCTGGTATATTCCGTCCATTAAAAATTTTTTATCATAACCAAAAACCTCGGTTATTCGAGCAAGAGCCCTTGCCATTCTCTCAGCATAATAATCCCAATCGGGAGCCGCTGGCACATCCCCCTCCATCAGGACGGGCTCAACCACCTGTGGTGTCTTTTTTCCATTGGTGACGATATAGGAAACCTTCATTCCGGGGGTAAACTCATGGTTGCTGGACACCAACTTCTGCATTGCCTGGAAATGGGGAAGTCTTTCAGGATCCTTATAATGGCTTTTCTTTTGGACCGTTTTGGAGATTATCAGCTGATTAGGATCCACCAACCCGCGTTTCGTCTCAGCAATAACATTCTGAACTAGCTTCAGCGCCTTGTTTGGAGCTTCCTCATCGTCTAGGGAGAGAATAAGTGAAAATACCTCTTTTAGCGTATCGGTTAGAAGATCGAAGGAGTCGCTTCTCCTGATTTCATAACCCCTTACTAGCAATCCCTCTGCAGGCCATACAACCTTACCCACATACCGTTTCTTGGCACCGTGTGCAAAGAATGTTTCCAGCACCTTTTCGAATTCCAATACGGCTCCCTCTTTTGAAAACCTCGTGGCGAGATCGTTTCCGAAGGCCATTGATGTATCCAAGGCACTGAAGGGAGATTGAACGAAAATCGAATCGGTATCAGAATAAAGAACGGTAATACCTTCATTTTTTAGTTCTTCGATTATTCTCTTTATATTCTGTCTAGCGAATGAAGTAATGGCACCCCCAATGCTCTTGTCGGTAAATCTGTAAAAATTGGACGCAAAAACCCCATAAAAAGCGTTCATCAGCACTTTTATTGCCTGCTGAAAACCCTCGTAATATCTTTGTTCATCCTCATCCTTCGCTTCCCTGCTCTTTTCCTTTGCCAACTCCCGATCATGCATCAGTTTCTTAAGTATATTCGGCAGTATCCCTTCCTTTCTCTCTTTTGAAAGGAATTGAGCCCCGTTGGGAGCTGACACGTCTCCCTCCTTGCTCTTTGTAGAAAAACAGATGTTATTTGCAATGATGATGGAAGGATACATTGATTTGAAATCCAGAACACACACCCAATGATGAAGACCTGCCTGCAGTGTGTGAACGTACCCTCCTGTAATACTGTCTTTCTTGGATTGATGAATACTTAGAGGTATACCCACATTCTTCTTCTCTGCTTCCCTTATCAGAAGAGAGTCTATAAGGGTTGAGGTTCTTCCCTTGATCACGTCGCCAAATGGAAGGCGGCTGACCTGAGAGAGATCGATATGTTTCTGGATTATTCCAAGTTTTTCCATTAGTAGAATTGGAAGTTCCGCATCCCTCTTGCAATATTCTATTACTTTTTCGGAATCCCTCTCCCATTCCTCATCCATCCGACTGGAATCAACATCAAGCTTATGTACGTCAAGGAATTTCGTAGAAACATAGCTGAGAGATTCTCTCTTCGGACGCTTTTCCTTCTTTACCTGCCACCAGGCATCCACGATGACCCTACCCTTGCAGTTCCACCCCATAAATTTGTCCTCGGTAACAGGTGACAAATTTCTACCCAGCTCCAGAGAATCACCCATACCGTTTAAAGCCATTCGTTTTCGGATATACGGAATATCATAATTGTCGATATTGTAACCAGTTAGAATGTCGGGATCCTCTGCCTTTACAAGTCTAATAAATTCCATCAATATATCAGATTCCACTCCTCGAAGTACTTTGAAACTGATATCGTCAATACCTTCCCTAATAGCGCAGCAGATACAGAGAATTCGTCCGGTACTTATAGAATTCTCCAGATCGAAACTCAGTATTTTCAGATCTGTCTTGAATGAATGCCCGAACTTAATATCTTTTACGTCAACAACGAGATCGGTGGTATAATTTTGAGTTACTGCGGCTTCGGTGACAATTTCCCCTTTGACCTTTAACGAAGAGCCGAGGTTCAGATCATAAAAGAATCTTTGAATAAACGGAATATCTGCTGCTAGTATTTTAAATCGATTTTGATACCTCTTCTTGTAATCAGGTACCTTGAAAGGGTATTTTATTTCAACCTTCATACAATCTTTTTTAACATTATTTACATACAGCATCCTCATAGAGTATCTAACTACTTCCGGATCATCCATCAAATCCTGAATAACATTTTGATCAGGTGATACGATATAAAAATACGGATAGAATCCATTATATCTCATAGTGAGCGATCTACCATCCTTCGTCCTTCCGAAGAGATCTATTCTCACCCCCAATCCTTCCACATTGTATGTTCCGTTCAACACTCGTACTCGAAAATCCTCCATTTTCTTCCCGATACTGTCAATATATACAAAACATAAATAATTTTGTTTTCAATACAATAGAAATCCTCTTGCGGCGAGAGAAACACCATAGATTTGTTTAGCTTACGCTAAGGAAAAAAAATGAGAAAAAAGAAAAAAAATCGGGCAAAAGTAAAGCCCGATTATTTACATCACTACGTTCCAAGAGTTCTCGTAGGTCAGCGTGCCGGGTATTCCCAGTTTCGCATGGGCCGAAATGGATACTGCACCTGCGAATACTCTATCCGGTACCGTAACCTGAATACTCTGCTGGAAGTATTTCATGGTTCCGTCAACTCGAACCTGATTGACGATGGATGTCCAGGCAGTGGTTGCAGCGGGTTCTCCATCCTGGATCTCGTCGTCTCCGGTATTGGGTATGTTATCCGGTCCGTAGCTGGTCTGGTTGAAGTAGATGGTCACATTCAGTGGGCCCCAGCTGTCCGGCTGCTCCGAGTAGGTAAGCTCCGGGAACGTGCTGGGTGTAGCGGGGTTATCTTCGAAACCAAGTTCTATCTCGATGGTCAGTGTCTCGCCCTTCCGGAGAACGAGTCCACCCCAGCCACCCTGGCCGAGACCGTTTATCTTTTTTATGATGATATCGGTGTCGAATCTGTCGTTGTATACGAGAGGGTCCGGATCGATTCCATCGGGTATACCATCATTATCGGTGTCTTCATTGGTGGGATCGGTTCCCATCTCTCCTTCCTCGGAGTCGGTTAGGCCGTCGCCGTCGGTATCCGCGT
>CAYFHS010000017.1:0-77301 GCA_964342815.1 uncultured archaeon
AACTATGAGACGATATTTTGATTTATGTTATGAACAATGGTCATTATATCATAACCATAAAAAAATTGATATCGAATTGTGGAGTGAATGGCAATATAATATGATAGGTACGATCCGAAATCCTGCATTTATTGCATATTGGAAAGTTGTGAAAAAGAACACATATCTAGAAAAAGAATTTATAAAGTTTATTGATAAAAATACGATTGGCATTGTATCTTAAATTATAGTCAAATTTTCCGGGGATTAGAAAATCTTCCATTCAATTTAGTAAAAATGATGGTCTGCATTATATACTAATATATAATGAATTCAAGGTTCTGATCGGTTGCCTGGAGACCTAAACTTATGGGACCGTATATCTGTCCCTTCACCGCCACCATATCCTTCGTTCCGGAAAGATGTTCTTTCATGCTAGCGAGACCTACACTGCTTCGTTCTTTTATACCGAAGTAATCCAGGTTTTCCGCCGCTGCATTCGAATAGAACTTCTCCAGCTCATGTGCGGTTTCCAGTGAATCCGTATCCACCCTCAACTTTTCACTGTCGGAAGATAAACCCGGAAAGCTGTCAAGGTATTGGAAATTCATCTCTTCAGATCGTCTCAGTTTGGGAAGCTGAGGCCAGAAGGGGATAATAGAAAAATTCTTGAGAATATTTTCATATGCATCATGAACTGATGTGAAAGGAACACTTCCGATACCAGTGGCCCGGCAGTTAGCGTCGAAACTCATCCAATAACTCTCCCAATCCAAGACGAATATTTGTGTATGTATGAAGTGAGAAACGGACATATACAAAAGTAAATAACAATGGCGAAAAACGGGCCGATGACGATAAAAGAATTCTTCATGCGACATCCCCGTTCATTTCAGTATAATTAAGGTAATAGATAGCTACATTCCCAGATATTTCGAGTACAATGATTTGGCGGTCTTTTCGTCACTGGTCCCGTTTATGGTTGCCCGGCCATCTTTAAAGATCGTTATCTCGAAGCCTGGTAATTTGAACACGAGCGCGAATTCCCTGTATTCGACCTCTCCCACCTTCCCTAATTTGGCCCCCAGTTCATCAAGTGAAATATCACTTCGTTTTATTGGGCTTATCTGGACGACATCCTTCCCACATAGTGCCGTCACCATTGTCCGTTTCTTGACATTTAAGAATTCAAAATCATGCTCAACACAACATCTGCAATCGTTTTTTCTGGAAACATTTACTTTTTCCCAGCTATGCGTCCACGCGTCTATCATGAAAAGTCCATCATTTATGTTTTTACTATCCAAAAGCAGCTTTATCACCTCAGCGCTCTCAACGGCTGCCACAATAGAGGTAACGGAATTCAATATCCCAGCGGTGTCGCAGGTACCCAGAGAACCAGCCGGAGGTATCCCCGGGATGATACATTTCAGGCAGGGTGAATCATGGGGGATTATGGTCATGGTCATTCCCTGCGTCCCAATGGCTCCGGCATATATCCAAGGAATCTCATTCTTCACGCACACATCGTTTATGAGAAAACGCGTTTCCATATTATCGGTACCGTCCACAACTACATCTGTTCCCTTGATCATAAGCTCGGCATTGCTGAAATTCAAGTCTCGCAGATATGCATCAATCCTTATATCCGAATTGATTTTTTTCAGTTTTTCCGCAGCAACCATTACCTTTGAGCGGCCCACGTCATCTTCGTCATACAATATCTGACGCTGCAGGTTGTTCAACTCAATTACATCCCGATCCACAAGTTTGATATGACCGATCCCAGCCCTAGCGAGGTTATTGGCGATATGCCCCCCCAATGCACCTAAACCTATAACCAACACCTTGGAATCCATTAAAAGTTTCTGACCATCAGGCCCTATCTCGGGTAAGAGCATCTGCCGTGAATACCTTTCGGTCCTGTTTATCGGTTCCTTGCTCCAATCATTCATCATATCACCCGAACACCGCATTTATTTCACCAAATCCATGGTTTTCCGGTGTTCTTATTATCGTTGCTGGTAATTCCATCCCCTGGAGGACTTGGCATGAAATTCAATTAATGAGATGTTATTCGTCTTCTAAAGTGTAAACGTAAATACTATATATAAATCTGTACCATCCGCCTGACCAAAGTTTAGGGATTGAATTGTAATCAAGGAAGGTGTGAAAAAGTGATTTTTGGACAGGCAAGCGAAAGTGACGTCACGAAAGCGATAATCAGACAATTCGCAAAGGACATGGACGAGTATATTGAAAGCGATGTTATAATCATCGGAGGCGGACCCAGCGGATTAATGGCAGCCAGGGAACTTGCAAGTAAAAACGTGAAAGTCCTTGTGGTCGAGAGAAATAATTATCTAGGGGGTGGATTCTGGATCGGTGGTTATCTCATGAACACAATCACTATTCGGGAACCTGCCCAAAAAGTGTTGGATGAACTTGGTATAAGTTACGAAGCATATTCTGAGACTTTGTATATGACTCCGGGCCCATTGGCGTGTTCGAAATTGATCGCCGCAGCCTGTGAAGCCGGAGCCAAGATCCTAAATATGACTAAATTCGACGACATAGTGATCCGAGAAGGCAATCGGGTAGCAGGTGCTGTGATAAACTGGAGCCCAATCTCCGCATTGCCCAGAGAAATAACCTGTGTAGATCCCGTGGCTTTGGAATCTCGTATCGTGGTCGATGCCACCGGGCATGATGCAGTGGTAGTGAAAAAATTGGAGGAAAGGGGTTTGATTGAGACCGTTGGATTCGGTGCAATGTGGGTCGAAAAATCCGAAGATCTGGTTGTTGAACATACTGGTGAGGTCTATCCCGGCTTGATAGCCACCGGTATGTCGGTATCTACCACATACGGATTACCCCGAATGGGCCCAACCTTCGGTTCCATGCTTCTATCGGGCAAGAAAGGGGCTGAAATAGCCTATGACCTCCTCAATAATAAATAGACCCAGAACCGTTATACTCTATGATGATATTACTTCAGGAAACCTGGTTCTATCCGATTTAAAGAAGTTTATTACTGACCTTATTCCTGGTATCAAAGTGAATCTTAGGAAAGGATTCATTGCACATTTTCTTCCTACTGAAAATTATCAGGAATTCGCAGGTAAACTGGCTCGAATAAAAATCAGGGATCAAAAACGGATCATAGAGGATTTCAAACCATTACCCGGCGAGATACAATTTGAGAAAAAATTGCTGGATGAGTCGAAAATTCGAAGGATCGGTGTGGTATATGACGGCTTTGAATTTCAGGGATTATTGAGAGGCCTTTTAGCGGAAAACGAACTTAATATGGCCGTTATACATATTGCATTTACCAACCGGCTCATAGCCACCTTCGATGATAATGACAGGCGCTATCACGCACGGGTGATCATATCGGGATACCCCTCGGTAATCTCCACCAGCGGTGTTGTGGAGGCCCCGGCCAAACCCAGAGAATTCTACCGCATGAAACAGATGGGGATAATTCTTGGAAATACAACGGTTCCAGCCGAAATATTGAACCAGCATTTCGAAGGTAGGGTCATGGAGCACGACGACGGGAGACTGACCGAGGTTATGAAAGGATATATAATGCAAGCCGTCTTTTATCATACAACAGGCAGGGCCTTCTGCAATGATCAAAACTGTCGATTGTTCAACGCACACTGGCAGGATGAGCTGATACAAGCACAAGTGAAAAGCGGCAGGCTGTGTGATGATCACAGCAGAATTATACAAGATTTAAAATTATCATTTGAACGCGATCCCGGTGGTACGCCACACTCTCAATCGTAGCCATAAGGGTTTGGGCATTCAAGCAAACGGTAGGTAGGGCACGAAAATGGAAATCGAAAAAATACGAAAGGATTTTCCGTTACTGGATAAAAAGATAGATGAAAAACCCATCATATATCTCGACAGCGCTTGCGTTACGCTGATGCCCCAGCAGGTTATGAATTCCATGAACGACTATTATACTAACATGGGGTCCTGCGGGGCACGAAGCGTTCACCGATTGGGTGTAGACGTAACGAGAAAATGCGAAGATGTCCGGGAAAATATCAGACGATTTCTCAATGCTGAGGATAGACGCGAAATAGTTTTTACGAAGAACTCCACGGAAGCCATAAATTTGGTGGCCAATTCCTTGATATTTGAAAAGAATGATATGGTCATTACCACTGATCGGGAGCATAATTCCAATCAACTGGTCTGGCAGAATTTTGGGGAATTAGGGAAAATTAAACACGTTTCTTCAAGATCAAAAGAAGATGATACATTCGATCTAGAGGGATTCAAAGAATTATGTACCGGAAACGTTAAGCTAGTAAGCATTTACCATACATCGAACCTGGACGGATATACTCTGCCCGTGAAAGAAATTACCGATATTGCTCATGAGAACAATGCTCTGGTCATGCTTGATGCGGCTCAATCCGCGGGTCACAGAAAGATTGACGTGAAGAGCTTGGACATTGACCTTTTATGTTTTTCGTTTCACAAGATGCTGGGACCCAGCCTAGGTGTTCTTTACGGCAAGTCGGATGTGCTTGAAAAACTTTCACCATTCATTGTTGGTGGAGGAACCGCTGCAAAGATTGGGGACGAAGGAATCGAGTACGAAAAAACTCCGAGGAAATTCGAAGGCGGGCTCCAGAACTATGCTGGAATAATCGGAGGCGGGGCGGCCGTAGATTATATAGAGAACGTTGGCCGGGAAAGAATAAGGGAATACGAGAATACGCTTTGGAAATATGTTTCGAAAAGACTTGGGGATATCCAGGGGATATCTTTCTTGGGTGTGAATGATGCCGGGCACTGCGGGGGTATATTAAATTTCAATATCGACGGGATGAATCCTCATGATGTCGCAATGTATCTGGACAGTTCGGCGAATATAATGGTTCGTTCAGGTATGCATTGTCTGCACAGCTGGTACAATAGAAAAAAGATCGACGGGAGCGTTCGGGCATCCTTCTATCTTTACAATACAATGGACGAAGCAAAAATATTTTGCGAAAAGATCGAGGAACTGCTGAGGGTATTGTGCTGAAATGAGTTTCTATATGCTCGAGCTTTGCAGCTCCAAAGGCGCTTACGAAGCGGTACCAAATACGTCGATGAAGCTTGAACTTCCCAATCTGGAAGGTAGTTTCAAGGATAAAGGATCGAAAATAATCTGCAACGCGAGGGTTCTTCTTATCATAGAGCAGTTTTGTGAAGTCACCATTTATCCCGACGGAAGGCTTCTTATGAAGACCGATTCGGAAGAGGAAGCGAGAAAGACCGCCGAATGGGTTTATTCGGTTATTAGGACGTGATCAATTCGAAGATCTGTGAAAGTTTGTCAATGTTATGAGATAATACATAACCGAAAAAGTTATCTGCGGTACTTTCTCGAAAACAGTATTGCCACTCCCAAGAAAATTACGAGAGCCTCAATCCCAATAAATCCAGGAGAATCATCCTTGGAATCACCATTTGTATCATCCTCATTGACAGCCTGGGTGACAGTCAGTGTTATATACTCTTCATCCACCGTATTTGGTTCTTCGGTTATCTCACCGTCAATTACCGTGATCTCCAGCTGATATTCTCCTTCCGGAATGGTCGATGGCACGGTTATAGTACAGGTAAACTTGCGCCTATCTTCATCATCCATGGATCCGTCGTCGGTCATTTTTACATTACCCTCATCAAGATCACCGAGATCGATGGTCACCTTATCAATGTCTGAAATACCGTTCTCATCTGCCACGATTACCGACAGGACAACCTCGGTCTCATCATCATTTGGGACTGAAGAGGGGGTCGCTCGGAGCTTTGAGAGGACCGGGATATAATTGAGCGGTGGTTTCCTCAACCCGCACAGTTATGCTGGTTTCAGCTTCAAATCCGTCCTTATCCACAGCCTGTATGGTGATCTGGTAATCACCTTCATCGATATTGTCTGCCACGGTTATGGTTAAAGTATATGTTTCACTGCCATCATCATACTGCATTTCATAGTTGGATAAGAGACCCAAAGGAGTTAGATCTGCGAACACCGATTCCAGGTTATCATCTTCATCGTTGGCATCCACATAAAAGGTCAGTTCGGTTTCCCCATCGTTGGGAACTGTTGGCGAAGACAGCTGAACGTCATCTATGGTGGGTGCATGAAGCTGCGCGCTTACAGTTATGGTAATATTCTGGTAAACATCCATGGGATTGATCCCGTCATCCCTCGCCGTTATCATTGCCACATATTCGTCGGGTTCGATGTAAGTCGGGACGATAAGCAAGCATGAATAGGTCCCGTCATCAGCAAGCTCGTCCCCGTCGTTTCCATCATCCGTCATAGGTGAGTATTTCGAACCGCCCAGATCCTTTAGATTTATCTCTACGGCATGGGAATCCTCCTCATCCGGGTCATCGAGCTCGACAGTTAGTAAATTTTCAGTGCTCCCATCATTTGGAACCGTTTCCAGCAGCGCCTTGGGATTGGAGAGCACCGGAGGATTATTGGCAATCAAAACCTTAAGAGAGATTTGATCAAATACCTCTTCATCCGCCCAGTCCCTTGCTCTCACCGAGAGTTGATAGGTTCCCGGGATGGTATCGATATCAATTACCGTTCTTACAGAATAGATATCATCATCCTCGGAAACATCTCCTGCAGCACCGTTATCAAGCATAGGAGTGAACTCTTTACCTCCTATAGCCCTGAGATCCACGGTGACATCCTTCAACATCTTTTCATTTGCAGTATTTTGATCTGTGACCTCGGCGGTGAGAAGGACTTCGGTATCCTCATCGTTGGGCGCTTCCCCTGGATCTGCAGATGTTTCTTCAATTTCCGGTGGAAAATTTCTCAAAACCACTGTCAGCTGACCGAGAACTGTATCGTTGACCAATCCGTCTTTATCGCGGGCCGTTATCGCTAAATTATAATCACCCGGAACAGTATCCGTGGAAACAGTGATTTCGATGGAATAATAATCATCGGAGGCGCTTGTATCGCCATGGGAACCGTCATCATACATTTCTTGTGATGCATCCCCTCCCAGCTGCGATATGTCGATTATCACCGGATTGCTGCTGGCCAAACCCTCTCCATCGATAACCTTGACCTTTAATAGAGTGGTTTCTAGTTCGTCATTTGCCACAGTATCAGGGTCTGCTGAAAACAAGCTAACCTGGGGTTTGTTATTTACTGCAATAGATGTATCGAAAAGTTCTTCAATACCTTTCTTCGTATCAGTATTGTTATAGGTTTCTTCATAATCAACATATAGAAATGTCCCGTAATCGACAGAATACCACCTGTTGTCTTTCTGGGCGGTTCCCGAAGCGGTAATTTTATAACATTGGACATTGGAAGCTGCAGGGACGCTCTTCGACTCGGTTCCCGAGCATTGGGCAGCCAGGTTTATGGTCGCTTGCTTTATCTTGTTGATGCTCATTCCCCCGGCATTTCCGACCTTGTGGACTGTCTTGGTCGTCATGACATTCCATGCATCCGGAAGTCCGTCGGGTTCGATGGGAAAGGCGTAATAATCCTCCACCGGGGAATAGCTTATGAAGTAATGATAGTAATAGTCCATTCCACCACCGCTGCCATCTTCGTACCTATATTCGTAAACCATGGCCAGGTCCGATTTTCGAATCAACCTGAACCCTGAATACGTCCCGGCTTTATTCATCGAGCTTCCCGCAGCGTTGAAGGTCCCGGAAATCGTCAGGTTGTAACAGGTATGCCCGTCGTAGATGGACGTTCCCGCCACTGTATATTTTACGCGATTGTTCCAAGCATATTCCGAGGATCCCCCCATCCCACTCACTTCTTTGGTGTTATACGCCTCATTATATTCCCAGTAATCACCGTTATTCCACACGGGTACCTGGGCGCTTGCTCTGGTACTCCCGGAACCGGTGGCCGAAAATTGCATTAATCCAGCGGTCAAAAACAATATCGCTATCAACAGTTGCGAACTCTTTTTCATTTTTTTCACCCCTTACAGTCATATCTTCTACTTTCAAAGCTGTTTTGTCGTTATCATGATAAAATTCTTTCGAGACAGATAATGGAATATCATGGTCATACTTTATAATAGTTTTTGGTTGATACCAAATATAATTCATGTAATTATTTTTCCATCACTGTATATATTCAACCTTCGGCCCCTAAGAAATCCGACCAATCCCATATCGTATCTTTTAGCAATACGCACGGCTGAATCGAGAACGGCGCTCCTGGAGACTATCACCGGGACCCTTGCGCGGAGGCATTTGAGACAGATGTCTGAGGTTATCCGACCGGTTACGTACAGTATTTTATCTTCCATTCCAACCCCCCCTATCAATAGTTTACCAACCACCTTATCCACAGCGTTATGCCGACCGATGTCATACGCAAGATCGATCAAATTTATATCCTTGTCAAACAGGAATGCGTAATGAAAAGCCCCTGTCAGCTTGTGTTCCTCGGTCCTATCCTTTATCTCTGAATTGATCTTCAAAAGGTCCGAGCTCTTTATATTCAGTCCTGTATCGAATTTGGTTAATCGGTCCCCGCTCCGCTTTATTCCGCTACCGCTTCCGCATTCGGTCCATATTATGTTGTAATTCCTCTTCAGTAACGATCTTTTTACCTCAAAATCCTTGATTCGGACGGTCACATAGATTACATCTTCCTTCTCCCATTCCCGGTATTCTTCCAGTTCATCCACAATTCGGACAAAACCCTCCGTATACATATGGCCGTATACAAAAAACCGGATATCCCCAGGAGAAATTATTGTATCGAAACTCAATCCTTCTTGGATTTCTACATTGAGCATTCTCTCTTCGGCCAGGGTATCTTCTACCGTCTCTGTGCTTCCGTTTCTATATCGCAATATCGAAATTTTCTTTATGAAATCACCAGGCTTTCCATGGATAAATTCAACAATGAATCGATGTCGATCTTTTCTTCCTCGGCCAATATTCGACCCAACTCCGAACGGGTGGATGGTTTTTTCGGTACTATCGTGCAGCAGACTCCCGGTCTAATGGATATATCAAAAGTACCAATGTCTTTTGCGATATCAATAATCTCCACCTTGTCCATTCCAATGAGAGGCCGTAGTATCGGAATCCTCACTGACTGGTTCTCCACTCTTATGTTTTCGATGGTCTGTGAAGCTACCTGTCCCAGGGACTCACCTGTGACGAGGGCAGAGGCACCAGTCATAGCGGCGATCTTCTCGCCTACACGCAGCATCATTCGACGGCACAGAACACACTGCAAGTGTCTGTTGCAGCTTCGGGCAAAGGCAACTTGGTTTTCCCTGTGGGATACGAGATATTTTTTTATCACGGTGGAACAGAATTTCTCGAGATGTTTCACCAACGCAATTGCTTTATCAATTTCCCGCTCGTCGGTAAAAGGGCGGTTATCCAGGTGCAGGGTGATCATTTCCACACCTTGTTTTACCATCAGATATGTTGCTACAGGGGAATCTATACCTCCCGAAACAAGGGATATCATTTTCATATTTTATTACCACCATGGACTGACGCAGTCTCGAAACCGCATTATTTCTCATAATTTCGGGTCCCTTCATTTATCCATTGGAGGTATGCATCCAATCCACCAATGATGGGTATGACGACGACACATGGCAGTTCATAGCTGTGCAATTTCCTGATAAGCAATATGGCGTCATCGGCATTATCTTTAGTCGTTTTGGCGATCAATATGCATTCGTCACCCTCTTCTATGTTTCCCTTCCACCGGTATATCGATCTCATTTTTGGAATTATATTTGCACATGCTGCGAGCTTCTCCTCCACAAGGGCCCGGCCGATACGCTTTGCCTCGGCTTCGTCCGAAGTTGTCGAATAAAGGACCACTGTCTGCGCAGCTTGTTTGTCATTATCAGGCTCAACACACGGAATCATCGATTAGTCTCCCCTTCCGATATCCACCATTCTTTCCAGAGGTAAACGGGCACGTTGGATAATATCCGGAGGCAGTTCGATCATTGGCTCAAGCGTTTCAAGGCTATTCAATACATGCTCGAGTTTGATCTTTTTCATTGCTGTGCAAATTGCATTTTCAACTGGCCAGAATCTCTTGCCCGGATTCTCCTTACGTAATCGATAGGCCATTTCTCTCTCGGTACCTAGGATGAATTCACGGAGCGGTGAATCTCTTGCGTGCTGCATCATTCCCTGTGTCGAAAAAACATGATCCGCCATATCGATTACTGCTGGGGGGCATTCCGGGTGTACCAATATCTCTGCTTCAGGGTGCTTCTCTTTTTGTTCTCGGAGGTCTTCCGTGTCAATATTCTGATGAACGTGGCAGTAACCACGCCAGAAGATAAATCTCTTTTCGGGAACGAACCTTTGGACGTATAATCCCAGATTTATATCGGGTACGAAAATGATATCTTTGTTGGGCAAACTTCTTACAACCCGCACCGCATTGGAAGAAGTACAGCAAATATCGACTTCCGCCTTGACCTTAGCGGTGGTATTCACATACGCCACCGTAGCAGCTTCCGGGTTGGCCTGCTGCAGTTCACGCAGGCTTTCAACATTTATCATGGCGGCCATGGGGCATGATGCTTCCTTTACGGGATGAATAACTATCTTTTCGGGTGAGAGTATCTTTGCGCTCTCAGCCATGAAGTCCACCCCGCAGAATACGATCACATCCGCATCGGTCCCGGCAGCGATCTTGCTCAAATTCAAGGAATCTCCAAGATAATCACCCACATCCTGGACCTCCGGCAACTGGTAATTGTGGGCTAGAATGATTGCATTCTTTTCCTTTTTAAGCTGTTGGATCTTCTCAACTATATTTTCTTTTGATGTTATTTCAATCACCCCTCGGGAACTACACGGCGATATAACAGATATGAATAAAAATATTTTTTAGACCGTTTAATTTTCTTTTTTTATTACCCCCAAAGAGGGGACATATTTCTCAATTTTGACACGATATTGGGCAGTATCTCAAGAAGGTAATCGACCTCTTCTTCCGTATTCCTGCGGCCCAGGGTAAATCTCAGAGAACCATGTGCTTCCGCCGGATCGATGCCAATGGCCCTTAATGCCCGGGAAGGCTCCAGTTTTTTTGAAGAGCAGGCAGAGCCCGTTGAAGCTGCGATTCCCATGCTGTCAAGTAATAGCAACAAAGACTCACCTTCCACAGCAGTGAACCTGAAATGTGCATTGTTGGGCAGCCTGTTTACTGGATGTCCGTTGAGGAAAGATTGCTCAATGTTAGTCGAGATACCCCTGATCAATTTGTCCCGAAGATTAAGTAAATGCCTCGTTTCTTGTTCCATATGCGTCGTGACGATCTCGGCAGCCTTGGCAAGACCCACGATACCGGGAATGTTCTCCGTACCTGATCTAAAACCCCGTTCATGCCCACCACCGTGGACTATGGGTCCTATGGTCATTCCCTTCCTGATATAAAGCGCCCCTACGCCTTTTGGACCATATATTTTATGACCCGACAGCGACAGGAGATCTATATTTTCCTTCCGAACGTCAATGGGAACCTTGCCGAAGGCCTGGACTGCATCGGAGTGAAAAGCGACACCCATTTCCCTGGTTATTTTACCGATCTCTCCGATGGGTTCAAGAGTGCCGATCTCATTATGCCCGTAGATTATTGAACAGAGAAATGTTGCAGGGGTGATGGCTTCCTGAATCTGGTTCACATCAACAATACCATATTGATCAACATTTAGATATTTAACTTTGAAACCCAGCGTCTGGAGATACTTAGCTGTATTGAAAACTGCGGGATGCTCGAATGGAGTGGTTATAATATGAGGTCCCTTGGGATGCTCCTTTATAAATTTTTTATGCTTAAGGGCGATACCCAGAAGCGCAATGTTATCACTCTCGGTGCCCCCCGAAGTGAATATAATTTCATTTTCATCGGCATTCAGAGAAGCAGCAATTTTTTCCCTTGATTCTTCCAGGGCTACCCCTGCTTCTCTGCCAAAAGAATGAAGTGAGGAAGAATTTCCGTAAAATTTCCTGTAAAAGGGCAACATTGCTTCGATAACTTCTGGATCGGGTGGCGTAGTTGCAGCGTTGTCAAAATATACGCTTCTCATGTTCCATCTCCCAAAAAAGTTACGGTGCAATCATTAGAAAACAATTGAGTAGTAAGCGACTAGATATACTCCGACGACGATAAGTATAATCCCACTTATACGTTTTATCCATGCAGTTGACACTTTAAGTTTTTGTAGGAGGGTCCCGGCGGACATTGCTATCAAGATTGTGACGAGAACCATTAGTGCAGCCATGACGGAAGCAAGTATCAAAAAGATGAGCAAGGCCGTAAAAAAGTTCCCCGAACTGAAAGCGGTAAAGATGAGTGCTAAAAGGAGAGGTGCCGTACATCCCGCTGCCGCCCCCGCATAACCAACTCCATACCAGAATAATTTCATGTAACCCTTTTTCTTCGCGGACTCAAATCGACTATTCAAATTGGATGGCTCTTTCTTCCTCACGAACATTTTCTTTACAGGTTCGGTTATTCTTGAAAATGGTATCGTGTAATTCGTAAGCATGACTATTCCAAGGAAAACTATAATAACACCCACGAAGGGTTCGATTACAGGTATGTATGGTGTGATTGCACTTCCACTAATTCCAACGATTACTCCCAACAACATATATAGAAGGACCAAACCAAGAGCTGCTGCGCCCCCTCCCATCAACGCACGGCGGATGCTTCTGGATTTATCGAGCCCCATATAATATGACATATAGCCTGGTAGAAGCGGGAATGAACAAGGAGAAAAGAAGGAACCCACTCCCACCACCACCGCGAATCCGGCCAAACCCAAAGGGGTCGAACCCAGAGAAACAAGTGCCGCACCACCACCCAATGCCTTCTCCACCTCTTGTGTCAAAGTCGATTCCGGAACTGCACCCACGTGCGAAAATGTAACGCCACCGTTTTCTTCTATGATGACGATCTTGGGAATTGACACGATATTATATTTTGTTTTGAGATCATCCGTATCTCTCGCAAATATCCAAGTTGCCTTATGTTTATTCATAAATTCCCGGAGCTGATCTTCATCTTCATTTTCATATACATCGATGGATATCATTACGATATCGTCCCCGTATTTTTCATAAATGGCTCTTAGATCGGGCATTGCGTCATTGCAGGGACCGCATGAAACTGCCATGAAATCTATCACTACCACCTTCCCCTCGAAATCCGAGAGGCTGAATTCATTACCGTCAATATCTGTCAGAGTGAAATCAGGTGCTTTTTCCCCGCCTCGCATAGAAAGAAGATATATGGAACCGATGATCATTGCTAGAATGATCAGAGCAATGAACATGAAAAACATTTTCCTATTCTTCTTCAATGTTCCAAACATTGATCCATTCTCGGATCCATTCGCCTTCTGCTTACCTCTGGAAACAAAAAGGAAAATCGCAATTATTAAAACAAGCAGAATACCCAGTATCAAAAATACGGTTCCCATGGAGAATTGCCCGTCTGCTTCACTGCTCGAAACACCCTTCGAGATGGTGAAATCGTATATTGAAGAGCGCCCTTCCGCACCCAGACCTCCCGATTCGATCCCACTGCCATCGTACGCAAGGATCATCAAATATATATTACCCGAATCGCTGACTTCGATGGTGGTGCTTGCGGTGCTGTCTCCATATGCATAGCATACTCCGGCGTCATCGCAAACCTCCTCCCCGGTAAGATTCATCTCCGCATACGACCATCGCGTGGAATTGGGTGCTTCGAAATTGTAAAGCACTACTGCTTTTGAGATTCCGTCAATGTCATCGATCTTTGCATTTACAGTTATTTTTCGGTCAACGACAGTATTGACCTTGGATATCACCGGCAGATCGTTCTCCCGGTCAAAGGCGCTGGACGCTGGGTTTGCCGACTGAATACACCGCGGCACCTGGGCATTGTTACCCTGGTTGCCTTCCTGGGAACTGGTATCGTCGAGATCGTAAATTGCAGCGACGGCCGTAAGGTTCCCTGGTCTGATAGGGACCTTTGCCTCAGGTATTTTCCATTCCACCGTGGTTATGAATGTGTCATCATTAGATAGGGTGAACTCCTGACCTTTTATCGCATAATCTCTAAAGACGTTTCGATTTATGACCATACGGCCCTCAACGGTACTGAAGGCCTCGACATTCTCTTCCACCATGAAAACATACAAACTTGCTCGAAGCTGCTCATATGGCAGTATGGCATTGCTTCCGAGATAATGGACCTGAACATTGATTGCATAACTGTCTCCGTTATAAATTTGATCCACGAACAGATCAACGTATTTGAAATTATTACCCAGCGATTGGAGAGGATGTCTCGGGTTGATATTTCGCTTGTATCGCTCCTTGGAATCCTCAACAGCCTGGACTGCAGTATTATAGTTCAGCGTTCCACCGGTCATTCCTCCCAGTTCGATATAACCACCGTCGAATTCCGTATCCGGCGTGCCGGACACACCCGGTTGATAATGCCGCATTCGTTCTTTCGAATCAGCAGTGGCAAGATCGTCCTCACCACCACCGTTCAACTCGTGAAAAACCACAAAATTGAATGGTTGTTCGGGATCTTCATAGTTCTCATCCCAAAGTTTATCAAGGTCATAGTGGGGCCCGTTCATGCATGACGGGCAGCTCAATCCAGTGAAGAACTCTATAAGCGGCCGGTGGCGGTATCCGGAAGGTGCGGGTATGTTTATCGTTGAATCCAAATCCGGGATATCATCGTATTCCTGTACAGACCCAGCTTGTATGGTGTTTATGAATATTGACAATACCAGAATTAATAGAACAATAATTACGATTTTTGTAGCTTTTCTTTTCATGTATAACCCGGCACATGGCATATTGTCAATGGTGAAAATCTCGATGACCCCTGCGGGCTCATCTGACTTTCCCGCAGGTATGCTGTAAAGTCTCGAAAGAAAGTCGAGATTTTCAGCTTAGCAATGTTAGCGGAATCTCGGCCCGTAGGAAACAAAATGTTTCCGAGGGCTCAGCAATGCCGAAGGTATTGCGGAATATAGTGGGAGCCTGTAGGTTTCCGAAGGAAATCGAAGGCTCAGGTGCATTTTTAATGCACCGGAATCTGACCGGACACTTGCGGGCACCTGTAGGAACCTGAAGGGTTCTGAAGGTGCAGTTGCATCTCGATGCAACGGAGTAAAACGGGCAGGTCAGATGTGCCGTCAGGTACATCGAGATGTAATGGGAGCCCGTAGGGTCGATTCCGCCGAATATAACACTGTTAAAGTTCGATAACAATTCTTTGATACATTAATCTTTTTGCCCCAATGGATTCCATAGAATCGGTGCATTTTGGTCGTATTTCCATCTGGTTATCTCAATCTAGATTCGATCCGACTTTGGGTTATTAATAAACTCCATCAACCAAAATAGTTATGTGTGAATCATGGCGAGAATATCATATTAAAATCAACATAAGAAGATGCAGTATACGATAAATATATTCGGCTCGTACTTTTTATATATCATGAACATTATTAATTTAGCCACAAATAATTCCCAACGAAAATAACAAAAAATAACATTAACAGGTGAATAAATATGAAGAACAGGAAAATCACAACTGGTTTCATAATAATCGGATTGTTTATAAGCGCTCTTACACTACTTGCCCCAACCGCAGTGGCAAAGGAGGAAACAAGGGCGGGTTCAGTAAATAACGTTGGTTTCAAAATTATCGAATGTACTCTTATACAAGGCAAATACGGACTTGGTTACTGGGAAATAAACGTTACGTTCACTGTTGCGGGCGACTCTGTAAACAATGCCAAAATAAAGGTCGAAGTTACAAGCCCCAACACCAATAATCAGGCCAATGAAACACCTGGGGGAACCTATTTACCGGGAAATCATGATGTTCTCAACAGTATCTTTAATTTTTCAAAAGCAGATACGTACACTGTTAAAGCTACGGTTTCATATGACGGTGGAGGTCCAGCCACCCATCAGGACGATCTTATCTTTCAGGAAGTGGTCGATTTTACTATCGATAATATCACTCTATATGAAGCACCGTATAACGCTGCAGGGGAATTCGGAATTCTAATGGCGAAGCCTCATATCATCAGTGCGGATATTACCAATATAGGCAATCACAAGTGCAGTGATATCAGCTCGAGATCAGGTACAAGACAAGAGGATGAGGGGTTGACCTTCAACGTTACCGTCAAGACCGGTGGAAATCAAGAGAATGTTCAGCCCGGGGAATCCATGCTTGAGGGTTTCAAGTGTCCCGAACCGGGTGCAACCGTAAATCTGGTAGATGTCGACCTGAGATTCGAATGGCGTCCGTCGAAAGAGGCGACTTTCACCATCGAAATAAAGGTCACAGACGCGTGTACAGACACGACAAAGACGGGCTCGGACAATGTTGTGATTAAAAATTCCACCCAACTGGCAATGGATGGCGTGAAAACAGAGCCAATGGACTCTGTGCTCCAAGGTGAAGTCTTTGACATCATTGTCGACCTGAACACCTCCGGCAGCAATTGTGATCCGATGATCGAGGTAGGATTTGAGATCAAGGACGATGGAAATAACGTGGTATTCAAAAATAATATTACCCAAGCCATAGAACCAATGGCGGCAGGGGGAGGTGGGGGCGGTACCAGCGGCGCTTCCGCCATAATGCCGATATATTTCACCGATGTCACCATAAATGATGCCGGTACCTATACCATATTCGCCTCGGTAACTGACCCCGTACTATCAGGTAGTACAAATATTGAAGTAACCCAGATCGCAAATGATCCACCCGTTATCCTAGATATGACAAACCAGGATAGCCTGCTATCACTCAGAAAAGACGATCCCGTGTATTTCAAGTTGAAGTTCACAGATACTTTGTATGCAGAGAACGTCCACTGCTGGGTAGGAATCGACGAGGGAGACCTGGAAATGACCTGTCAAACGGATGAGTATTTGAGGAATTATACCGCAGGTGAAATCTTCGAATATGAGTGGAGTGCAACAGGAGGGGAGAACAATTACACCATGAAGGTAACGGATGGCATTCTGAACGTCTCTACGAATGTTTTCAATTTCCATGTTCTGGATGTACCGCCCGGTTATGGAATGATAAAAGGCGTTGTACGAAACGAGACCTCTAGCGACCCCATATCGGGAGCTACTGTAAAAATCGAGAACAAGGCCAATGGGAACACCACGGAAGTCCTCACGAATGAGACGGGCCATTATCAAGCGAAACTGGTATACGGCGTATACAAGATACAGGTGTCCAAAGCTGGCTACAATACTACTTCAACGGAATTCTCCATCGCGGACGGAAAAGACGTTGAGGAAAAGAACTTTCTGATGTCAGCTGAAGGAGTTGGACCCACCGAATACGGTTATCTTGAAGGATATGTGAAAACCGTTGACGTTAACGGCTCGGAACATTTCATAGGCGGAGCCAGTATTAAACTCTCGGGCGCCGATGTCCACTGGGGTGAATCCGAGAACGGTACTGGCGAATATCTTATCAAACCCATGTCAATTGGCATTCCCGTTGGTACATACCAGGTTTTGGTAAAGAAGACGGGTTATAAGGACATCGCGGATACCATAGTGATCAAGGCGGGCCAGAACCGGAAGGACTTTGACCTTGTACTAAAGGGAGACGACGATCCAGACCTCGATGATTCATTCGTATTGACCATAATTGTCCTGTCCCCATACGATGCGCAAGTTCATATAGACGGAAATGCAATCGAAGTCGATATATCGGGCATGTATTATTTGACTCTCGCACGAGGTCCCCACTATGTCGAGGTTATCAAGTCAGGTTACGAAACATATAAAAATGACGAGATCGACCTTCTTTCGAATTCCCGCATAGAGGTTACCTTGAAGAAATTGGGCGGTGACGACGACGAAGACGACGATGAACCCCCGGTATCCGAGGATTCCATTAAGATAAAGGACAGCAACGGGAATCCCGTGGTGGGTGCCGTGATTGAATTCAAAATAGGTAATGATACTTATACAGCTACTACCGACAGTGATGGAATCGCCAAATTCAACAGGACCATCCCAAAGGGAACCCAAATAACTATTACGACAAAGGATGGTGAAGAAAGACCCGGAACTGTTGGTGATGACAATATCTACACTTGGATGGTGGAAAGCAAGGATCCTGAAGCAAGCGATGAGGGGATATCCCCGACACTTATCTACATCATCATAGGAATAGTGGTGTTGGTTGTGATATTCATATTGGTTTTCATCATAATCAAGAAAAAGGGGAGCGGCGACGATGATGACGATGATTATGAGGAAGACGATGAAGAGGAGTACGAGGAGGAGACAAGGAGTAGTGGGCCGGGTCCCTCCATTCCTGCTGTTACAACGGTCAGTATGGGTTCATGTACCAAATGCGGTACTGTAGTACCACAGGGAACAACATTCTGTCCCCAGTGCGGTAACAACATGAAAGCAGCTCCGCCTGCAACACTACAGTGCAGAGGGTGCGGGACCCAGGTTAAGAAAGGGGTTGGTTTCTGTCCAAATTGCGGAATGAATATGACCCAAGGTCAATTACCAGTTGCAGGCATGCAGCCCGGGGTACCGCAACTGCCTCAGCAAACCACCGTTCCCGGAGGATTCGGCCCGCAGGCAGCAGGAGCTCCACCGGTCCAACAGCAACAGCAGCAGGCGCTTCCACCTGGTCCGGCACAATCCAGCGGTCCATCTCTCGATGATCTCATGGCATCTGCAACCGTGGGTTCCAGCGAACCGCCATTACCACCGCCACCCGAATAAATAATCCGCGGTCTTAATGGAATGACCAAACGGGAAAAATCCATAATCGAGGTTCTGGGAAAAATTTTATTCCGGTACCAATTCGGGCAATTCATCCTCCTTTTCGCCCCCTGAGTCCCCGTGCCTATTTTTCAGGTCATCGAACCACGATCGTACTGATCGGCTAGCATCCCCTTCGACATTTGGATCATCAACGGACGCTGCAGCAATATCCGCGTTCAGCGAATGCTCTTTTATATGAGGTTTATCTTTCTTTTCAGATACTTTATTTGAGGCAGCATTCTGAAACTTATTTATCAGGAAGTCCAGTCGTTCCTTCGTCTTCCCGTTTAAAACCATCTGTTTATCCCCGCGTCCAGCTTCATTTACCATATCCTCTTTTTCGAATATCTTCTCCTTGGATTCTGGAACTGCGGCAGGCTCTTTAATATTTTGAGAGCTCACAACAATCCTCGGGAGCTTCGCTCCCCCAATATCCTCCGATTTAAGTTCTCGAATGATCCGGGGAGCCTTACTCTTTTTTGGCTTGCCGGACTCGGCTTTGACCTCTCGGATGATCTTCGGTAACTTTTTTTCCTTTTTCCCACCAGGCAATTCATCGTCCAAATAGTCAGGCTTCTTTCCCTCGAACTTCAAGAATGGTTTCTCCTGAAGCTCATAGGCTTGAAGAGATATTTCCTCCGGGAATTTCCCCTTTATCTCTTCGGATGGAAAAGCAGGCACGGAACCTGTTTCCACGGCGGTTAACTCCGGCAATAAAAGTTCGGGCTGAGGACTTTTTACAGCCGATCCCTGCCCAAAGGAATCAGGGAACTTTGGAACTATCATCGCACTTTCATCGATGATCTTGCCCGATTTCGAATATTTGAATCCCTTTTGAAATGATGGATCCGACGGAACAACCCTTCCGGTCTCATCCTTTGATGATTTTTTCTTCTGCCGCGAATAATCTATCTTTACTTCCCGGGGTTCCATATCCTCAATGATCGACCTTTTCCTGCTCTTCCTCCTCGATATAACAATAAACAGCACAATTATGAACAACAATACGATCCCAATACCTCCCAACAAGTAGTAATACCAGCCTGAAAGTTGGCTCGAAACACTCCCGTCAACGCTCTCGCCCATCTGCTTTTCCTTTACTTTGATCTCCAGTAGTATGAAATCTCCGGGCTTCTCTTCTGAATCCCTCAACTGGAGCCGAGCGATGTATGTACCTGCCTGTGAATATGAATATGTGGTTTCCTCATTCTTTATCCATTCGGTTGTGTCACCATCGCCAAACACGAAAAGGAATTCTTCAGCTTCTTCACGGTGATTTATCGACCGAAACGTTACAATCTCTCCTACAACGGGCGTCTCCGGTATCACTATGAGATAAGCGTCGAGCCGGTTCTTTGTTGAAAGAACTGTCAGATTGTAGCTAATTTCAGAGGACCACAATCCATGGCTATCCTTTAATTTGAAATAAATGATATGTTCTCCTGCACTCAACGTTTTTTCGAATTCGGGATCATCTGATAGAAAACCATCCAACGAGGAACGCCATGAATACTCTTCAAACTGACCGCTGCCACCTGAACCACGGCCTCTAAAGGTTATTTCATCCTCTTCCTTTGGAAGGGCGGGCTCCATCAGCTCGATCCTCGCAACGGGAGCGCCTTCTTTCCCCTCTACCACCAGCAAGCTCTGGAAAGGAGGGGACAACCTAGCACCCGAATCCCTGACGCGGAGGCTGATGATATGGTGTCCAACGGAGAGTGATTTTATCTTGAACGAAGCGGTTCTTGCCAGCTCCCCGTCAATGTCTGAGAACCAGATATATTCCACGATCTCCCCGGTTTTTGCCTCACCGCGACCTATTAGCGCGACTTCCCCATCCTGGACGGATGGATTTGGATGGATATTTTCGATAGATGCAGTTGGGGCTGCATCGGTATCCATGACCAAAAGCTCCTTCTTTACCTCGGCGGACCATAGGCTGGCCGAGTCCCTGACCGAAAAAAATATGACATGTCTTCCGGCGGTTAACGAGGAACTTGTGAAGGTGTCGCTACTCGAAAGCAAACCATCTCGATCGGAACGCCAGCGGAATTCAATGTGGATACCGGTTCCGCCATTTCCTTTTCCCATGAAAGAAACAGCTTCTCCCGTATACAATGGCGAAGGTGCGATGGAAATTATCTCTGCAATGGGTGCATCGTCGTCCATCCTGATCGTTACAGAACCGGTAACTTCTGAGGACCAGCGTGCTTTACTGTCCTGAACCTTGAAATATATGATATGATCACCGACAGAGAGGTTGTTGGCCATGAAGGCAGCTTTACCGGATATGGTTCCATCGATGTCGGAACGCCACATATACTTAATATAAGTGCCGCTGCCCCCTTTGGCTGAACCTTCGAAGGACACTTTTTCTCCGTAACTGCATTCTGCAGGTGAAATCGATTCTATTTGAGCAGTGGCGGCACCCGGATCGGCTTTTACAGTAAAGACCTGTGTGGCCGATTCACTCCAGACGCCGTGTGAATCCCCGCACTGGAAATAAATAGTATGAATTCCAACGGAAAGAGTCCCGGTAGAAAATTCCGCCATGTCTGATATATATCCGTCGATGGACGACTGCCATTTATATTCAGTTATCCCGCCGGTCCCACCAGTCCCGGCACCCGATAAGCTTACCTCACCGCCGTATGTAGTTGTCGATGGTGAGATACTTTTTATTATCGCTGTGGGTAGGGGATTAATGTCGATATCCACTGTGGTCGGCAAGGACCACACTCCAAGTCCGTCCCTGACCTTGAAAGAGACATGATATGTCCCTGCCTCCTCGTACCCATGTGAAGGGGAAGAACTTTGATCTGCGATGTCATCCCCGAAATCCCATTGATATTCTTTGATCCCGGCGGTACCTCTAGTACCAGAACCGGAGAACTGGATCTCCTCTGAGACCGTGGCGGGATTGAGGCTTACGGATTCCAAAACCGCAAGCGGTAGTGGATTGATCTCGACGGTACGCGTAATGAGCTGAGACCATATATCATGGGAATCCTTTACTTTAAAAGTTACCGTGTACGTGCCTTCTTTCACGTATGCATGATCCACGTTAGCGGCATCGTCTGCATCCGAGTCGCCGAAGTCCCACATAAATCCGACAACACCGCCAGTTCCCCCGGAACCCGAGCCTGAAAATGAAACGGGAATTCCCACCGTGGCCGGATTCGGAGCCATAGATAAAATTTCCCCCAAGGGTAGGGGATTTATCAGTACCGTACCCGACACCGGCACCGACCAGATGTTGTGGGAATCCTTTACCTTGAGAGTGATAGTGTAAGTACCCGGCTTTGCGTAAATATGTGTGGGTTCCTGGATATTCGATGTAGAAGTGTCACCCAGGTCCCAGTAGTACTCACCTATGCCTCCGGTTCCCCCGGAGGCGGCTGCAATTAGCTTTACCGGTTCCGTGAGGGTGGCAGCGGCCGGGGCAATCGAGCTTATCTCGGCAGTGGGTCTTTCATTCACTGTAACAGCCACCGAGGCCACGGGAGACCAAACGTCTTGGCTGTCCTGGACCTTCAATTTAACGGAGTAGCTTCCCTCCCGATTGTATGCATGGGTGGGATTCTGTGCCGATGAGGAAGAACCGTCGTCGAAATCCCAGAGGTAGCTCAATGAGCCGGTCCCCCGTGAGCCGCTTCCCGAAAATGAGATTATCTCAGTTGCCGTTGCGGGATTGGACCTCACCGATATTATGGTCGCCTGAGGGATTTGATTTACCACCACGGTGGAGGTCGCAGCTGCTGACCAGATATTATGGTTGTCTTTTACTCTGAAAGATACCGTATATGTACCAGCAGTCGAATAGCTGTGTGTGGGCGTGCGTGAGGACGATGTCTTGGTATCGCCGAAATCCCATTCGTATGAGAGTGAGCCCGTGCCGTGGGCTCCGGTCCCGGTGAAACTGATACTAACGCCGACAGTAGCCGGATTGGGAGAGAGCCCGCTTATGGTTGCCGTGGGTTTGCGGTTTATGGTTATCTGGTAATTCACCCATGGAGTGTAGGTATCGTGACTGTCCTTTGCCCTGAATTTGACCGTAAAGGTACCATGACCCGTGTAAACGTGATTTGGCGCCTCGCCGGTGGTGGTGCTGCCATCACCGAAATTCCAGTCTGCCATGCTCATGGGCCCCCACCCTCCTGACATGCTGCCCTTGAACGACACTCTCTCGGAGACAGTGGCTGGGTCCGGCGAAACCGTATCTATGGATGCTGCGGGCTTGGCGTGTACTACAATGGTTTTAATATCGGAATCGGTCCGAGCCTGGTCATCGGTTACTGTTAGCTGTACGTTAAATGTGCCTGGATTGTTGAATCTGTGCGACGGGTTGACCGACTGTGAGGTTCCCCCGTCCCCAAAATTCCAGCGGTAGGAATATGGTGACAAACCGCCCTTGGTACTCGAAGAAAAGCTTACGTCGAATGGAGCATATCCCTCCGCCGTATTTGCAGAAACTGTGGTTGCCAGGTCGGTGGCGGTGTAATCAAGGCTGATCCAGACGTCATCTAGCCAGAATTTGAAATATTCGAAATTGTAAGGCCATGAGCCATATAAACGGGTTTGGAGACCAAAGATAAGAACGAATTCCCTGCTGTTCACGGCATGTGTGTTAAAAAAATTAGGCAGGTTCCCGCCTCCGCTGAGAGAGTCCAGTAACTTATTGTTAACGCTCACGGAAGGATTGGTAACACCTGAGGCCTGATCGTTTGGATCCCAGAAATCCAGGCACTTCCCGTTGCTGTCGGCCAATGGATCGGATGACGTCTTGAAATGTTCCAACATGGGATAGGTATTGCCATCCCCAATGAACGACGTCAGTATCACAAAATTGTTATTGTGATCGAAATCACCGCTGGATATCTTGTAATCGGCCCATACCCTGGCACCGGTTATGGTGTAATCGTCCCAGTATATGTAGTCGTCAAGGTCGAACCATCGGTAACACCGGGCATATCCCCTGCTGTCCTCGCTTACGGCAATACCCCCGTTCTCACCGGCTTGTACGCACCAGGCGCCGGCGGCACCCGTGCCATCCGCAAGATCTTCATCGGGCCTGACACGACTGTATATTCCCTCGCCGTTGGTCCAGGTCTGGGGTACGTCCTCGGTATCGTCAAAATCATCATTGGTTATGGCTTCCTGAGTGATCCAGCCATTCTTGTGGGCCAGAGACCAGTCACCTGGATGATTGTGATTACCATCCTCGAAATTCATACCCTGGCCTCCCTGACCAGGTGTGAAATCCATTCCAACATTGGCGTTCACGGCCCTAGACAGAGGGATTTTTACGGTCCCCTGCATATCATGGTTCGCGGGCTCATCATGGTCCTCCTCAAGAGACAAATCAACGATCGTGGATACCGGTGAGTTTTTCTCTTTTCCCGCAGTAGATCCAAAATTGGTTGCGAGGAGAGCTAATGATGCAATGATGATTACGGTAAAGACTATAATAGTCGTTCTTGACCCGACCTGGTCTGTTTTTCCCATTTAAATCCCTCGACAATCGGTAAAATTATAAGTCGAACAAAGCCAATACATAGAAATCGGTCATTATAAAGGTTTCTTTTCAATTGACTGCATACCTAAAGGCTGTTTCATATGGATTTTCATATCACCGAAATATTAATCTATCTAATATCCATATACACTTTACGCCCCCCAGAAGGCTGTTTTGAAAGGTATGAACACCGTTTTCGGCGCTTTATTCCTGGTAGGTAAATGCTTATCATATGATATCCAGTGCAAGGCGGGGGCAATAACCGGTCCAGTATGGGTCCCCGGTCGACCGTGGTTTTAAACCTGGAATGAGACAAGGGCCAACCCCTGGACCGCACAAGCCCCCGTCGGGTCAGTGCATGGAGAATTGTCTATGAAGATGCATGTTAAGATGGGGGTATACTTTTTTTGGGGACCAATATAATTCTCGTTGGTGATTTCTCCACTACACGCAGTCGGGGTTAAATCTAAATATCAACTATGCGATTAGCGAGATATAGTAATTTCAGAGGTTATCTCATGGCTGCCAAAGACACAGACTCTCTTATTGAAGAAGGTTTTAACAGTATAGAGAATGGAAAGTATAAAAAGGCGATCAAGACCTTCGACAAAGTGATAAAACAATCCCCCAACGACCCTCTGGGTTATTTCGGGAAAGCCGAGGCTTCCGTGGGAGATACACGCCTTTCGTTGATGGACCTCTCGAAGCTTTACCGGAAGGCAACTGAGCTGGAGCCACTCAATGACCAGTATCTCTCGGCCTATGCGGATTTTTGTCTCTCGAACGGGCTTCTAGACAAGGGTGCTCAATTGTACGAGAAGGTCGCCGAACTGGTACCCGAGAACGCACCGGCGGTGTATATCGATCTCGCGTACGGTTACTGTAATTATGGTATGCTGTTTCTGGAGAGGCAGCCTGGAAAGGAGAAAGAAGACATTTACCGGGAATCATTCGGATATCTTAAAAAAGGACTTGGCCTTGGAGAAGAAGAAGTTACTACATATCTAGATAAACTGGTGAAATACGAGGAGAGCGGCACAGACGGTTTGCTGGAACTGTCTTTTGGAGAAAAGCTAGCCGAAAGCGAAAGGAAAGCTATAAAGGAGGATTCTCAATTGGAAGAACTTGACGTGATGTGCTCGAATTCACAAGACCCTCTCACGTTATTGGAATTTGGCCAGGAGTTCTTCTTTGCCGGACTACCCCTGACCGGAGAAAAATATTATCTGGAGGCCGCAGGAATGGATGAGGAAATGGGTTTCGAGATATACAACGATCTTGCGTCTCTTCTATACATGGCAGGTGGAGAAATGTCGGAAAGAGGAGTCATTGCAGGAGATGAGTCTGACGAAATTAAAGCGAAATCCCTCTATTATTCCATTAGAGCGATGAAACTCAGTGTCGGTAAAATAAGGGGCATTTTGTAAGGCAAGGCAACGGGTAATTAAAAAATTTCAATAAATACAAGTCCATTTAACGCTGCTAACAGTATCGGGTGATATTATGATCTGCGAATTATGCGGTAATGACGCTCCGAGATTGAGCGCGACACTTATTGAAGAGAGCATTCTGCAAGTTTGTTCAAGGTGCTCAAGGTACGGTGTGCGCCAGGGGAGACCGGCGGAAGATAAGACTTCCGAGGACGGAGATTCCGTGGAGGAACGTTTGGAAAAGAGGGAAAGGAGACAAAAAGGCCGGGACATATATACCAATATCACAAACGAGCTGGTAACTGATTATGATCTCAAGATACGCCAGGGACGGCAGAAAATGGGACTTAACCAGAAAAAACTGGCCAGGCTGATACAGGAAAAACAATCGATAATCGCCAAGCTGGAAACGAAATCCATAAGACCTGATGATCGGCTAGTAAAAAAGTTAGAATCAGCTCTTGGTATCAAACTCACCGAGAATGTGGAGGTCTCCACTGAGAAAAGGAGAACTTCATCGGCGGGACTCACCATCGGCGAAATGATAATGATGCAGATGAAGGGTAATAAAAAGTGATTTTCCATGTCTGCGGATATCTTCATTAGCGTGGTGGTGACGGTTTTCAACGAAGAGAATAACATGCCTGATTTTCTGGATTCATTCATCAATCAGGAAAGCCCTTTCGAGGTCCTCATTGTGGATGCAGGGTCTGCAGATGATACTCAGAGGATAGTTCGCTCCTATGAAAGAAAATACGATTTTATTAAACTGGAGATATTCCCCGGTACCAGAGGCGAGAGCAGGAATAGAGGTATTGAGATCGCCCAAGGAGATGTTATTGCATTCATTGACGGGGACACAATGGCGCACCCGTTCTGGTTGAAAGAATTGAGAAAAAGTTTCTTGCGGTCTGATGTGGTTGGAGGCCGGCTGGTCAATTTTGGGTACCAGCCCTTTGTGGAACTTGGGAGGGTGGAGGTTTTCTATAAAGGGTATGATCTGTCGCTTCCCTCATGCAATCTTGCCTTTAAAAAGAAAGTACTGGATCAGGTTGGCGGTTTCGATCCGGTTTTCATAACAGCTGAAGATATGGACCTTAACCTGAGATCGGTGATGGCGGGATATTCCATTGAATACAATGAAAACGCTATCGTATATCACCACGCGCGGTCCACCATTGTTGCATTTTTCAAGCAAGCCTTCTGGAACGGCGTTGGGAGAAAGCAGCTTGAGATGAAACACGGAAGTCTCTGGGGGAGTTATGATATAGGAGAGCTTCTCACAAGAAAGACCAATGTCTGGTATTTTATCAGGATGGGGGTGGGGATCGGGGGATACGTAGCATGTACTCTTACCCGGGAAAAAAAATATTTTCCGAAACCGTCAAAAGCTAAGGAGAATTAGCTAAACATCATAGCTGAGATATGCATCGCAAGGTACATATGTATCATATTCCTTCACCCGTAAGAGATTTATATATTAACCTGCTAATCAAGGGTTGATTTTGATGAATGAAAATGAACAAGCTAAGCAACCTTCAGCCGTAAAGAAGAGAGCTGTTAAGAAGGCTGTAAAAAAGGCCGTAAAAAAGAAGGTTAGGACTCCAAAGGGAACTCCAGCCAAAGCTCAGCCAACAAAGCTCGACAAACTTATCGCCAAGAGTCGGAAAATTTACCGGGACTACGTTCGAAAGATCGAGCTTCTGGAAGGATCCGGAGCGGATATGAGCAGTATCGCCATTAACAGGGAAAGTGCCGCTCAGATGGTGGATTCCATCGTGTCCACTGCCGAATTGAAACAGTTCTTCGCTATATGCAAGGAACTGAACAGCGGTCTTGGAGACATTCAGAAGACATTTACCACCGATCTCATCAATGCTTTAAAGGGCGGTGTGGAAACGCTGGAATCCCTGGGAAAGGACGTTTCACTTGTAAATGAATCCATTGCGGCTGAGGAGGCAGCAGTTCAGAATGTTAAAATGAGCAATAAAGAACTTGAAGCCGCATTAAATCAGATCAACGAGATACGCCTCTGGATAAAAACAGAGACACAGAGGGAACCCGAAACCGATGACAAGACCGTAACAGAGGAGGAAACGGTGGTTGAGGCAGCTCCAATAGAGGCCGAAATGGACACTGCTGTGGAGACGCGGGAAGAACCTGTTTCTGAAGATGAGACCGCAACCGAGACAGAAACAACATCAGCTGAAGCAGAAACAGCTGTTGACGATACAGCTGCAGAGGAACATGAGAAAGAGAAAGTAGAGGAAACCGCGGAAGCCGAATCACCATCTCCCGAGGAAATAGAACGAGAACAACTGAGGCGGAAGATGGCAGAGCTTGTCAATAATGCATATTTGAGCATCCAGAGCGCACAAGAAGAGAACTCGCTTCAATTCGGTGAAGCCTTGGAGATGGTTGAGAGGGCCGGGAACCTTATCTCGTCCGGTAATTATGACGACGTCGAAAGTCTGCTTCAGATGGTCCCACTTTCGATAGACACCGAGATCGAGCTTTGGAAGAGCGTCGGAAATAAGTTGGAAAAATGCCGAAAAGATCTGATCCAGGCAACGCAGCAGGGAATCAACTGCGACGAGATCAAGCTCAAGTTCACTGCTACAAGGGAATTATTCGATTCCGGAAAATTTTCCGAAGCAAATGAATCAGCGACTACTTTGGACACCGAGATTGCTCAAATCGTGGAGGATTTCAACCATACTGTAAAGAAGATCGAAGAGGTCAAATCCAACGTCACACTTGCAAGACAGGAAGAAATTGATGTATCTGAAGAGATCGGTAAATTCCAGTTCCTCAAATCATTTATGGCGGCAGGAGAATACAAACGGGCACAGGACACTCTCTTGGTTGTAAATGAAGCCGTAATGAAAAAGAGAAAGTATCGGGTAAGTGAAGAGATCAATCAGACAAAGATAATCCTGGGGAAGGCCCCTGAGTATATCGATGTGACGGAGCCTTTGTCCATACTTGATCGAGCCGGGGAAGAGCTTGAAAATGACGAGATCGATAAGGCCCTGGAAAGCGTCAAGGAGAGCAAAGAGCTGTCCATGAATATCAGGGAAAAGTACCTGGAACTCGTGGAAAAATCAAATTCCATATCAAGCAGGATTCAGGAATTGAGTGAATTCGGCATCGATACCGGGGGGATACTGGAGGAATATTCCATTGGAAAGGAAGAACTGAAAAAGGGAGATTTTGGTCTATGTTCAGAGCACTTTGAGCTAGCCTTAAATGAAATAGAATCCCTGGAAAGTGGGGCAAGAGACAAGAACAAGGGGACAATCATAGAGGATCTGAACACGTTAGGGTCCGAGATTGCGGAGTTGGAGGAAGAATATCCGGATGATGACACCTCCGGATTGAAAGAAGAACACACCCAATATCAGGAAGAATTTGAAGAGGCGCAAAGCCTGGATGATATCAGGAATTTGAAAAACAGCGTTGATGAGCTTGGGAAGAAAATCGGGGAAAAGAAGCAAGAATTGGCACGGTTGGCCCTGGAAAAGAGAGAACGGGCAATTCAGGGTGAATACAATGAAAAGGTTCAGCGATGCAGAATGCTCATGGAGGATATCGGTCTGCAGACGGATATAGAAAATGAGAAAAAAAAGGTACAAGACAGTATTATAAAAGCACAAGGTGGGGATATCACCGAGGCGCTAACGTCCATCAACCAGATATACAACGAGCTAATAGAGAAGAAAAAAGAACTGGATATCCGGGTGGAGATAGGTCTTGGAGGAAAAGGGTTCGAAGTGGGCATGTGGGGAGAAGCTCTCGTAAAGGCCGGTAACGTTGGCAGCTTCCCTATCTCGGGACTCTCGGTTCGACTTGAAGGTCCTTTCGAGATGAGGAGAGGGATCAGTTTCGACCGTATCGATCCCCAAGATATAAAGACCACCTCTGTTGCCATCAAGTTCACCGGCGTCGGCCGTATCCCGGTTGACATAACTCTGGATTTCACCTCGGAGCCCGACGGTGTCACACGTCATAAAACGTTGATGCGATGGGCTGAAGTGAACAAGAAAGCGCCCTATGAAGTAAACATGGACTTTCAAGAGCCTGAAAAGAAAAAAGCAATACAAAAAAGTTCTTCTGCCCTGAAGGAAAAGACGTCAATGAGAATGATACCAAAGGAAAGCCGAAAACCGATAAAGGCATCACCCCTCGATACCTGCCCCGTGTGCCGGATGGCCGTGGAAAAGGGAGCGCTGAAATACCTCTGCGGTTGTACCCAGATGTATCACAAGAAATGCGCAGAAAAGGTGAACAATAACAGCTGTCTTTCCTGCGGTGTAGCGCTCTTCGAAAACGATAAAATGATCTTGACGTCGTGTTCGATATGTCAAATGGACGTTTGGCACGATGACGAGATGATTGCTCACGACTGTGGAGAGTACTATCACAGGAACTGCATCCTCTCTGCCGGAAGCTGCAAGAACTGCTTTGCCCCCGTGGATTCCAGTACCGGTTTTATTCTGTCCACATGCATGGTATGCCACGAAATAGTAAGGGATGACGACGACCACCGAAGATGCAAATGCGGTGAAGCATATCACACTCCCTGTTACGCTAGGGTGAACTTCTGCGTCAGGTGCGGTATTAATATAAATCCTTCCGCAATGGCAAAATACCCACCAATCACAGAGGCCGAGGAGACAAGAGACCAAAAACCAGCGGAGAAAAAGTCAGCCATCATGGCACCCGTTGCCGTGGAAAGTAAAAAACCCGTGCAAATAAAGCCGGAAATGAAACCGGTTGTAAGAGAAGGTGTCACTACAGACACCACCCCGGATCAAAGCACTTCGACCTCAGCTGATGACAGTGCTAAAGTGGAGACAGAAAGCCCAAAGGCTGAAAAAGAGGAAAAGGAAGCAGAAAGCTCGGAAGAGGTTTCGGCCGAGTCCGGAGACACTGAATTAGGGGATGACCTTGATTCACTTCTAGACGACCTCGAGGAAACGTTATAGGAGCCGCTGGGGAATCATAAAATAATTTTTTTCTATAATCGATAGTAGTGTGAATTAAAATGACCGAGGATAAAGGAGCACAGGATCGAACGCTTGGAAACTGGCGTCGAACCCATTACTGCGGCGACATATGGAAATATTCCTACGGGAGAACGGTTGTGGTAGGCGGGTGGATACAAGAGCTGAGGAACCTAGGAGGAGTGGCGTTTTTAAAGCTGCGGGACCGGACAGGAACCCTGCAGATCACTCTTGAAAAGAGCACGATACCGGAAATTTTCGACTCTCTCTCGGACCTCTCGAGAGAAAGCGTGATAATGGTAAAGGGAAAGGTTATGGAAAATCCACGTGCTCCAAGGGGTTTCGAGATCATACCTGAGGAGGTGAAGGTTCTGGCCGAGTCCGCAGTACCCCTGCCGCTGGGTGTGTCAGACAAGGTGTTTGCAGAGCTGGACACGCGGCTGGATAAGCGATTTCTGGATCTCAGAAAGAGAGAAATTTATTCTATCTTCAAGATAAAGGGCGAGATACTGGATGCCATGGTCAGGGGACTTCAGGGGCTGGGTTTCGTTCAAGTGCAGACACCCAAGATCGTCGCCACGGCTACCGAAGGAGGTACCGAGCTTTTCGAGGTAGATTATTTCAAGAACAAATGTTATCTGAACCAGTCGCCACAGCTGTACAAGCAAATGCTCATGGGTGCCGGTTTCGACCGGGTGTTCGAAATAGGCCCGGCCTTCAGGGCGGAAGAGCATGATACGGTCAGACATTTAAACGAGTTCATTTCCATAGATATCGAAATGTCCTTTGCGGACGAGTGGGATGCAATGGACGTTCTCGAGAAGGTGGTCCGTTCCGCCGTTGAGAGAGCTTCCGAATGCAAAAAGGAGATCGAGTCCATAAACGACGGCCGGAAAACGCTTAATAAACTCATAAACAAGGTAAATCAAAACGTGGCTGTCACTAATAAAAGAATCAAAAAGGAGAACCAGAGGGCGAAGGCGGTAGGTGAAGAGCCAAAACAGCTGTTGAAACCAAAAGAAAAGTTTGATACACTCGACATCAAGCCAATCGAAAAGACGATTCTAAGCTACATGGACAACTACGATGCGGAAAAGGCAAAGAAAGCCGGAATGCCGAGAGTGAAATACGAGGAATGCATCGAAATTGCGCAGGCCAAGAGAATAGACGTCGATTTCGGCGAGGACCTTTCAATGGAGGCCATGAAGGTAATAGCGGAAGTTTACCCGTCGTATTATTTCATTACGCACTGGCCTACGGAGATAAAACCATTTTACGTACAGCCTTACGAGAACACGCCTGAGGTCTGCCGGTCCTTCGACCTGAACTTCGGGCCAAAAGAGATCACTTCGGGGGCACAGCGCGTTCACGACATAGAGTTACTGGAATCGAATTTGAAGGCAAAAAACCTTGATCCAAAGAATTTCGATTTTTATCTTGACCCGTTCAGGTTCGGAATGCCGCCGCATGCAGGGTGGGGGCTTGGTCTCGAGCGCTTGATGATGGTTCTGACGGGGGTTCGAAATGTGCGGGAGGTCGTGCTGTTCCCGAGGGATAGATATAGGCTTGTACCGTGATTAATGTATAGCGGATTCGCGAAGTTGCGGGGGCGGCAGGTTTCTTTCTCATAACCCGATTATCGGTATTTCTTTGACATTTCTGAATTCAGAATCAGTAGTAATGATATAATCTGCCTCATGCTCCATAGCAGTAGCAAGGCAAAATGCGTCGCCCCATGCAAAAGGCTCCTTCGAGGAGGCGTATTTCTGCTTCTTTATAGATGCCAAACAGGCAGTTTCAACACTCGGTGTAACAATATACAATCGGGATTCTCTCAGCCAGGTGACATACTTATCGGCTTTCTCTTCGGAAATGATCCTTGTCATAGCTCTATGGAATTCAGCCAGGTTCACAACCGACAATATCCCTTCATATTTACCCTTTTCAATGTTAACCATAATCCTTTCGATGTCCTTGCTAACCGTATCATCGGTTATATAAACAACCAGGGCAGTAGCATCAAAGCAGTATTTCATATGATTCACTTCCCTTGTTCAGCGTTTATCTCCTCATTTCTCAAATCCTCGAGAATCTTCCTGACATTCTTATTTGTCTTTATAGAGCCCCGCATCTTCTGAAGTGGATTGCTGGGTACTTTGAACATCACTATTTCATCACCCTTCTTAAGAAATGAAATGTTGTCTCCTACCTTCAAATCAGTTGTTTTCCGAATTTCCTTTGGGATCGTGATTCGAAATCTAGGTGATACGCATACGACAGTCATTATATCCCTCAATTTCATTTTTTACTGATATAATTAATAAATGTCCAACAACATATATGTTTTACGGGTAAATTATTATTAATGTGGGTTTTGAGTGAATCCCTAGCAATGGACACATGGAATAGCTCTGAATGATTTTATACATAAAGATATAAGATAGCATGATGATAGTAAAAATGATATATATGCATGATACACAAGTAATCTTCAGGATCGATTAGGGTTTGCCGACGCAACTGGACAGTAGAATACATATTTCCGGATACAAAACGAGAAACGAATGGTTCAAAGCGGAAGTAAGAGAATTTGTTAAAGAAGTCGATAAAAGGAAAATGCTCAAGAAGTTGGAAAAATTAACAATCGAGGATATTACCGCGGATGAATTTGTCCAGATGGTCAAGGATTGGCGCAAGGGTAAGGGGAGTAATTGAGGATAATAACTGATACAAACGTCCTTATAGCGATGCTGATCAAAACGGGTTTAGTAAGAAAAACGATTATAAACAATCTTGTGGTACATGGGCTGTAGCGTGCGCTTCCTCTGTATGTATTAGTGAAATTTAGTCACAAACTTATGTAAAAAAAGAACAGCTATAAATAAGCCTATGACCAAATAGGATAACTCAAATCCCGGTATGATTTCATCATCCGCCATCTCACCCCCCGACTTCATCTTTCCATCTCCATTCGTACCATTTTCCTCCCCGGTTATATTCAGGAAAAGCTCATAGACCTGTTCATCCATCTCATCTCCAGTGCGCAGGACCGTATAAACGTCGAATGAGTTCAAATTTATAAGGGCGTTTGTAGGAACAGACACGGTAATACCGACTAATTCTTCACGACTCTTATCTATAATAAAATTAGATTTATCATTTTCAAAAGTCCAGCTCTGCTCGACCATATCATCTATTTCATTTATTTCCATGCTAATGCTTGCTTCTGCATTTCCATCATTTTTTACTTTCAACTGGAACAAAACACTTTCTCCGGGTAACGCTTCAATATATGGATCCCAACATGAAACAGTTAACATGGCGTACTCGGCTATTCGAATTATTCCCTTTGCAGACGGAAGGTTCGATAATAATGCACCAGGATATGTCTTTATCGTACCATTGATAATGATCTCTTCTACCCGAGTGGCTGAAGTAAAGTTCGGAACCCTAACTACCGCTTCAAATTCTTTAGGAACATCTGTCTCCTGTGGATCCCAGCTCATGGTTGTGGGTGAAATGGAGGCAGGCCAAGGAGCTTCTATTGTTAATGATACCACTACCATCTGCACATTTTTCCCAATTCCGGTCAAGTTCACCTTAACTTCACCAGTGAAGTTTACTATGCCATCCTCACCGGGCCCGACCTCGGCGACCTGTTCAGATTGATGTAGAATTATCTCCCCTGAAGGTTGAGATGCAATCGACATCTCGGGAATAATTATTATTGTCAATGTAATTAAGAAGATAACGAATAGGAAAACAGTGAAGAACCGGCTTATGTTCATTCGGATTCCTCCAATAATAAAATACAATTTCTTTCATATAAATATCCTTTGTCAAGTTTAGAAAAATAAAGTTTTGTTCGACAACTATTGATTCTTACTTGTTGATTCGCTTGTACTCTATTATTTATATAATGAAAACCTTATTTTACAATGTATCTCGACAAAATCCTAAAGGAATTGCCATGTATTTGAAAAAAACGGTTACTCTGGCGTTGACTCTGCTCCTCCTCTCATCATATTGTATCATCGGTTTTGATCTAACTCAACCAGAGAAAAGGGAAGCGCACCTATCAACTAGCGTGATACAGAGTAAAGATGATCCATACATAAGAACCAGGTTCGCAGGCGGGGATGGTACTAAAGAAAATCCGTATCAGATATCTAATGTTACGCAGCTGCAGGATATGAATTTGGATTTGTCTGCGAATTATACTTTAACTAATAACATTGATGCTTCAGAGACGACGACTTGGGATTCTGGTAAAGGATTCGAATCCATTGGGGACGATTACAAAGCTAGATTCATCGGAAAAATAGATGGCCAAGGGTATCAAATCTCAGACCTTTATATTGAAAGACCGACCGAGAATCCTGTTGGACTTTTCGAATGTATAGGTAATGGAGGACATATCAGCAATATTTCAATAGTTGATAGTCAAGTTGTTGGCGATTGGAATGTTGGAGTGATGGTGGGATTGAATTATGGTATAGTTCAGAATTGCCTGGGAACAGGATATATGAGCGGAGAATGGAGCGTAGGTGGGTTAGTAGGTGAGAATAGAGGTATGGTTAACAATTGCTTGGCAATAGGAAATGTGTGGGGCGGATTTATGATTGGTGGATTAGTGGGTGAGAATACAGAGACTGTTCAGAACAGCTCAGCAACAGGAAATGTGAATGGAGAATCGGATGTTGGGGGTTTAGTGGGTTGGAATACTGGAGTGGTTCAGAACAGTTCTTCAGCGGGGAATGTGAGTGGAGAGTATGGCATTGGCGGATTAGTGGGATATAATTCAGACACGATACAGAATTGCTTTTCAAACACTAATATATCTGGATATGCGGAAATCGGAGGACTGGTGGGATTAAACTATGAGAGAATCGAAAATTCGTTCTATTGTATTAATACAACCACTATAAATCGAAGAAACGTAATTTCTCGCTATGGAATCCTTAAAAAACAATTTGATCAGTGGATAGTTAATGGAAAAACACTCAACATAGATGATTATCTTTCCAAGATCATTGGTTCGGATTACTACAATATTTCAAATACATCAGATATAAAAGAAATGCTTCCTTTCGCGGCATATGGTGAGTATAATTTTAAACAGACCGCCGATATCGATATGTTATCCGAACCTAACCTATACATTCCCATATTAAATTCAGGAAAATATGATGGATCCGGTTATTTGATATCGAACATGAAAGTCACTATTCGTGAGTTTTCAAAAATTGGATTTTTTGGGATTCTTGGTAAAAAAGCAACTATTACTAATGTTACACTAATTAAGAATAACATACATGGTTTTGATTATATTGGCGGTCTTGTGGGTCATAATTATGGTGAAATCAAGAACTGTACGATTAGTGGAAACATTGCGGGTCGCAGAGATGTCGGAGGGCTTGTAGGAGTGAATACTGGCATTATTGAGAACTCATCCTCACGTGCAAATACATCAGGCGATAGGAATATTGGTGGATTGGTAGGCTCTAACTATATAAACATAATAAATTCGTTCTCAATGGGTAATATATATGGAATTATTGGATGGAACTTTAGTAATGTTGGAGGATTTGTTGGGTATAATCATGGAACAATAAAACGATGTATTACAAAAACTAATGTATTTGGAAATTATGGTGTTGGTGGTTTTGTTGGAGAGAACTCAGGTGGATTTGAAGGTGGTATTATTAAAAAATCATCAACGACTGCGAATGTATCCGGTATTGGATATGTTGGTGGATTCGTTGGGGAAAATAGTGGAGCCATAAAAGAAAGTTATTCAGATACAAATGTATCTGGTGAATATTATGTTGGAGGATTTGTTGGATTGTATTCCGGTGGATCGTCATTGTTTTGTATTATTGAAAACTGCTATTCAAAAAGCATAGTTTTTGGGAATTTTAGTGTCGGTGGTTTTGTTGGAAACCATACAAATCGCTCAATACGCCCGGGTGTTTTCAAAAATTGTTATTCAATAGGTAAACTGTATGGTAACTATTCTATTGGAGGTTTTTTAGGGGGGGAAACTAGCCCGATAATCAATAATAGTTACTGGGATATAGAAGCATCCGGTATAAGTTCAAGTGGAGCTGGCAAGGGGATAATGACCTTTGAAATGATGACCAAAAGCACTTTCACAGAGGCGGGTTGGGATTTTGGTGAAATATGGGCAATTAACGAATATGTCGAACCCCCTCATTTTCAATGGGAAAAACGACCATCTATTGTAGCTGATGATTCCGATAATGACAGTATTCCAGATATCATAGACGATTTTCCTCTTGATCCTTCTGCATCCTTAGATCTGGACAACGACAAGAAACCGGACCGGTGGAATCCCGGTATGAACCAAAGTGACTCAACGTCGACCCCTCCATTAGAACTGGATATATACCCAAACGATCCTGAAAACAAAGCACCGGATGAAGATGGTCCTGAAATCCCAACAGATAGTAGTTCAAAGACCTGGATTTGGATCTCGGTGACCGTTGTGGTTATATTATTTAACGCCATTATTATTGTTGTATCAGTCAAGGGTAAAAGAAAGCCACCGGAAAATGAAGAAAAAGATAATCTTGGTAGGGTTAACGCCAATAAAGACCGTTAGAATTCCAATCCCTTACGTACTTCTTTATGTGTTTTAAAATTCCCAGATTCAATTTCTTTAAGAGAATTTGCGATCTCTCGTTTTGTTTTATCATTCAATTTCTGCATATCTTCCATTAATCTCTCGAGAACATCGTTGTACGATTCACGCTCATACAATTTAAGATTGTTAAGTTGGTCCCGCATTTCGTTTGATATTTGTATCATAGATGACATCATTGATATATATGGTCAAACAAGCATTTATAGTCTACTGTTGCCCGGTCTAACTGATTTTAAAGAAGGAATTTCAGGACGGTAAATCCCCTAACCATGAAGTTCTTCAAGTTATAATCCTCTGCCTTATTGTATCGGCAAGATTTGCCTTGATTATATGCCGTCCCGAGATCATGGAGGCCGCAACGGTGGCAATTGCCGCAATTACCGCAGTCAGCACGTAGACGGATAAACCTATCTCCATCTCAAAATACATCAGGTCCTGCACAAGATATGACATGGTCCACTTGGTGGTAAGCAGGCCCAGGGGAAGACCGATCACCACCCCGCCCACCAGCACTATCAAACTTTCTCCCACCACCATGTTCCTCACCCTGCCGGGAGTGGCCCCGATGGCCCTCAATGAAAGAAACTCCATTTCCCGGTCAAGGACATTGAGAACAACCGTGGTGGAAACGAAAAGAACTTCCGCCATCATTCCGAACCCGATAAATACGAAAAACATAGAGGTAAGACTGGCCATCATGGTTTCCATACCGTCCACAGCATCCTGCGTATAGGAAAATGATGCGATGGGAAGCTCATCCCGTAGCTTTTCCTCAAGATCGTCCCGGCTCAGCTCACCCTGGTCTATTAAGACCGCATTCACGTTCCCTTCGTTATATAATAATTTTTCAGCCTGGTAAAGCGTCATGAATATGCTTTCATCCAAAAGTTCTCCGGTAATTCCGGTCACTGTGGCCGTTGAAGTGTCGTTTCCTATGACGAACCAGAGCTGTGATCCCGGTTTCAGATCCAGCTTGTTGGCCAGTATCGAGCCCACAAGTACACCTTTATCGAAGTCTTTTTCTCCTTCAATGACGTGAAAGTTACGGAGTTTCGATCCGTTGACGAACGCCTGAACGTGGGCAAAGTTCATCTTGTCCTTCAAGCTCACCGGAACGTAATCATTCAAATAAGGCTCACCAAGGATTCCCTGAAAACCTGGTGAACTTAGAATATCCTTCACTTCATTCTGATCCATATATCCCGTCAATCCCGCTTCCAGGTCCCAGGTTTCGTACTCGTCATAATTCTTCTCGATGGGCTGCAGAAAGTTCAGGGCCAGGGCCAGCGTGGAAAACACCAGTATCATGGAAAAACCAAGAGCGACAACCGTGAGAAGCGTCCTGGCCCTGTTCCTGAAAAGGTTGCGGACCGTTATCCTCGGCATTATCTTTCGGTTACGAGCCAATGCATCGAACAGCTTTTCCACTACCGGCTTTTTTGAGAATACCTGAGCATGGTAGTTTGAGCTCAGCGCTTCCCGGGGACCTATCTTTACAGCCTTCAAAGCTCCAAAGAATCCGGCTCCGGTACAAATAAAAACTCCCGCAAGCACGAAAATGACCGGATAGATCCAGAATATCGTGTAAACCGGATTATGAAGACCAAGTATGCTCGAGTAACCGTATACGATGAGATAGGACATGCCGATACCTGCAAATAGCCCCAGGAACGAGCCGAGAATTCCCATGAACAGGCCGAACATGGTATAATGAAGCAGAATGGCGCTCCGTTTGCCTCCCAAGGCCCCCATGACCCCAATGTACGAGCGCTGTGATGAAATAAGGCGGGTCATTGTATTGTAGATGACCACTCCGGTAACTATCAAAATGATGATGCCGAAAGCCCAGCCCATCTTACCCATCCCGTCGGCGTCGGCCTGCGAGAACTGGTAATCCATCTCCTCCGTTCCCAGGATCGACCTGGTAATCCGCACATCTTTTTGTGCCAATTTCTCCTCGATCCGCTCTTTTATCTCTTTCACATCACGGCCCTTCTCGACGCGGATCAACAACTCGTTGTATGTCCCTTCCTCCAATCCAAGCTCCTCTACGGCCATTTCGTAGCTTGTAAAAAGTGGAAGCAGAAGAGAAGGTTGGGGCCACCCGGCGTCCGACACTACATAGATGTATTCGGGAGAGCCGACGATTCCGGAGACATTCAGCTCAAATGACACGTTCCCATGCAATATTGTCAGTGCCGTACTGGTCTCGATACCGTTCTCCTTGGCGAATAAATTTCCAATCAATCCTTCCGGTGAATTTTTATTATTAAAATAATTACCATCCACGAGGGTGTACCCGTTGATCTGTGAGTACGGCTCCTGCGGATAGAACGGAGCGGATATCCAGTGTGCCTCATATTTATTCCCGGCAATCCGGACCTGGGTGGGAATGAACAGGCGTCCCATGGCCGTTTCAACACCCTCGATTTCATTGATCTCGGATATGTTGACGTTGCCAATCTCAAAATGTATGTCGATATCCTCGTAATTCGTGTCGTCGAACCTGCCGTTGAAGGTCTCGAAGGCGTCCTGGGTGGCATTCACGAGACCTATACCCATCCCCACGGACAGGATTATCGCTAGGATGATGGAAATTGTGCGCAGTTTCGCATGCCAAAGGTCCCGCAATGCCTTTTTTACCAGTATTATCATTACTCCATCACCTTTTTGGTCAAAGGCTCCACTGATTTCTTAGAGGATATCTCACCGTCCATGAGATGTATCACACGGTCTGCGATCTCGGTAATGCTCAGCTCATGTGATACTACAACGAATGTGATTTTTTCCTTCAGGTTCAACTCCTTCATGAGCTTAGCAATCTTCATACCCGTTGCCCAGTCCAGATTACCGGTTGGTTCGTCTGCGAGAACTATCTTCGGTTTTTTTACTAAAGCTCTCGCAATGGCAACCCTCTGCTGCTCCCCGCCGGAAAGCTGCGACGGAAACATATTGGCCTTATCCGGGATCCCCACCTCCCTGAGTGCTTCCAGGCTTCTCTCCATTATATTTTTTCGATCATTTGCCATCTCGAGTGCCAGGGCCACGTTCTCCACAGCCGTTAACGACGGGATCAGATTGAAGAACTGAAATATCCATCCGACGGTTTTTCTTCGGTACCCGGATAATTGTTTTTCGTCATAAGTGCCAATATCATGACCGTCCACAATGACCGTGCCGGTGGTGGGAGTATCTATACCTCCGAGAATATTGAGTAGCGTCGTCTTTCCCGAACCGCTGGGGCCCAATATCACGAGGAAATCCCCCTGCTCCACGGTGAGTGTCAATCCGCGAAGAGCCTTTACCTCAACCTCTCCAAGATTGTACGTTCTTCCTATATCCTTTGCCGAGATCAGATATTTTCGGTCGCCATCCATTTAATTCACCCAATTATTGAATCTTCGATAAATTCAAGACTACAGTTTAACGTTCCGATGGCCAAGTATCGCAGTACCTACCCTCACCATTGTCGCCCCTTCCTCAATGGCGATGCCGTAATCACTGCTCATGCCCATGGACAGCTCCGGGAGATTCCAATTCGTCATCTCCTCAAGGGTATCGCGGGTTTCCCTCAGTACGCGGAAACAGTCTCCCACAACAATTTCGTCATCTGTAAAGGGGGCCATTGTCATAAGACCTTTTATCGCTACATTCTCCAGGCCGGTAAGTTCCTCCAGAGTATCGGTTTCCATTAGCGACCGCGGTGTAAATCCCTGCTTAGTCCCCTCACCCGACGTGTTCACCTGCAGCAATATTTTCTGTCGAATCCCGAGCTGTTCCGCGGTAAAATCAATCTTCTTCGCTAGACGCAGCGAATCAACCGAATGAATAAAATCCGCCTTACCCACAACCTTTGGAGTGTGCTTGCGGTACAGGTGCCCGATAAAATGCCATCGAACGGTATCATTTTCGTACCGAGGAAATTTCGCTTTGAACTCGTCCACGTAGGATTCTCCCACGTCCTTAATCCCAAGTTTACGCAAATTTGTGATTACCTCGTGCGGATGGGTCTTTGTCACCACGATCAGGGAAACTGACGAAGTCGGTCGATCTGAAATTTCACAATATCGGGCAATCTTTGCCCTGACAACGTCCAATGAGCTTTTAATACCGCTGTAATCTGCCACTTAATTCTCCCCCTCTGTCCTTATATAGATGTTAAAGATCATACTAGATAGACCTCCTCATCCTTTACTATGACATCAACCTCGGTCCCCTCACGGGGAATTTCAATTTTTTCTGGTACTATCACTTCCAACGACTTGAAAGTATGCGGATGGAGAAGCATTATTTCTCTGGAGCCGGTCACATGCGAGGTCACTACGGCCTTTTCTACGATCTCCTCGTTTCCCAGTATATCCACACCCCGCAGCTTACGCCGGTCCACAGACAGCTTTTTCGCCTCCAATAGATCCAACATCACTACCTTTTTCGTGTTTACACGCTCCACACGGCAGCCTCGGCCTCCAAAAATTATGAAATCCCCTGCCCGGTAGGGCGGAATCCGAACTAGATACGTGACCCTGTACACATCCTTGCCTTCCCGCCGCCCTATAAGAGAAGAAGATTCCGTGATCCTGCTGCCAAACCTTTGGCCGAGCAGCTTAGCAATGTTCCGACCGTCCGCAATACGTCCTAGGTAGAAATCCATCCCGGAATGCATATCTTTCTCATCCGATATGAAAGAACCCCGATCCTTCTTTGCCGTCCTTTCTATCTCGTCCCACACCATCCTTCTGACCGTTTCCAAAGTACTGTTGTCCAGCGAAAATCCTTCGCCGCGAACCTGCAATATGCTCTCGTAATATTTCCCGGCGATCCTGGAGCACTTTTCACACACGCCTCTTTTCAAGTGAACTAGAACGGAAAGGTTCTCTACGAGACTCATGCCTCCCACGTTCCCCTTTAGAATGACATGCATTTCCCTGCTGTTTTCGTCACGTGGATTGTGAGCAATCTCCATGTTTTCAAGGGACAGGTTGGAATCAATGCGGATTTTTGATACTATCTTGCTCTCGATCAATTCGTCAAGGTCTGTGTAATTATCCCATCTTTTTTTATCGAGGAATGAATTGCATCTTGTACAAATCGTGATGGGAAATGATGGTACGATCTTTGCGAGATTCCCTCTTCGGGAGTAACATGCGGCACAGAGACTATCGAATAAGATTCCCTCGGCCCCACAGTTAACACAGAACATATCTATCACCCGACCGGCGAGGGCAGCCCGATATTGAGGAGAAAAAATCACAAGGGGGCGATGCTTACGACGTTGTTACCCCTGAGCACCACCATCCCGAGCCGTTTCTTGACTTCGTTCAGATCCTCCTCGGTTTCGGAAAGCACCATGTTCATGTAATCATCGTAACCCGTAAGAGTTCCAGTAAGTTTTCTACCATCTTTCAAAAGCAGGACGATCTTTTTATTGAGCGTCTTTTCAAGTATCTCCAAAGGCATCGGCATGATAATTACCTGGCCCTGGGAACACAAAAGGCCGATATAAATCTTTCCTCCGAGATGGTCAGTGAAAAATCCTGAAATGACCTTTGGAGCTGATACGGTCGAATAATAATATTCGTTTCAAGTCAAAACTGGGTTCCTAGAGTATATCCGAGGTGAATTGACCAGGGAAAAGAGAGATATTTCGGGATACATCGGGGATTGTTGGGCTTCTCCAACCATATTATGTCTATTTGTGGGGTCAATCGCCTTCATTTCAACCCAATTTCAACGATAATCCTTCATCGAATAAGAGTATTAAGGCAGGTGTGACTTTTTGATAGGTCTCGTGGTTCATGTGAGTAATGTTAAATATAACATTAATAATGTGGTAGGAAAATCTAATAGGGCAATTCATGGGCACTAATAATATTATCTGGCAAGTAAGAGAGAACATATAAGACTCTTAAAATTGAAAAAAACAGATATTCTATCGATGCCCGTATATTGTCAAATGGACAAACATCGACTTTTATCGATGTTTGCATATGATAATGTTCGCAGAATCGCAGCCCGTAGGTGCCTGAAGAACGAAGTTCTTCTACACCCTAATAGAATCTCAGATTCTATGTCGGGAAACAGAATGTTTCTGAGGGCACAGCAACGCCCGAAAGGTGTTGCGAAGTGGAACGGGTGCCCGAAGGGACCGATTCTGCTGAATATTCAACAGGTGGATCTGATGGTGAAAGAGATACCAAGAACGAAGAAATGGGAAAAAACGTTATCATCAGCGTCGGGGAAAAAGGCAGAAAAAGAAAGCCTGGTCACCAAATTCAAAACCTATTTCGGTATTGGAGCTTACGAGGGAAAGGATACTTGGTTCTCTCGTAATTGGTGGTTACTATTGGCGCTGGCGGGAATATTTCTGGTGGGTATGTTCCTGAGATCTTACTTCTATTTTCCCATGGCACAGGACGTGGGCTTTTCAGGGAACGACCCCTATTATCACAAAAGAGTAGTAGATTACATCCAGCAATCTCATTCACATCTGATAGAGGACAACATGCTGAATTATCCGGTTGGTGGCGCTAATCCGCGACCTCCGTTCTACAACTGGTTCGTTGCGGTTTTCGGCATCATTCTTTCACCGTTATTCGGATTCAATGTAAAACTCGCCACGGAATCTATCATGTATCTAGCACCTTCCTTCTGGGGAGCATTGACAGTATTTCCGGTCTATTTCCTCGCCAAGGATATGTTTGGTAAAAAGGCGGGCGTAATAAGCGCATTTCTCATGGCATTCATGCCTTCCCATATCGAAAGGTCTCCTTCGGGATTCTCGGATCACGATTCTATAGTCGTCTTCTTCGTGGTGTTGTCGATATTCCTGCTGTTCAGGGCATATCGCACACTTAAGCACGAGGACTGGGTAAAGGACTGGCGAAGCACGAATTCGATCTATAAGGGATTTTCAACCTTCTTCAGAAAAAATAAGGTATCACTGTATTACTCGCTTCTTTCGGGCGTTTCGCTGGCAACCATCGCACTTACCTGGAAAGGTTTTCCGTACGCTCTTGTGATCATAATCATATATTACATGCTTCAGCTTCTTTTCGATCGCTTCAGACACGTTGATTCAACCGGCGTTTTTATTTGTACTTTTCTGGCTCTTTTCTCTGCTTTGGCCATCTCGTTTCCGTACTATTACGTTCTCAGTTTCGGAACCTGGGCCACACCGGTCTATTTCCTTGCGGCTGTGGTTGTGATCGGAGTTTTGCTTATACCCACTCGTGATTATCCATGGATCATAGTGCTGCCTCTGGGAGTGATAGTGTCCCTTGTTGGCTATCTCTTCCTGAGCATCATTGCACCTGCAGCTGCCGAAGCTCTGATAACGGGACAGGGTTATTTCGTGAAGACGAAACTGTACTCCACAATTGCTGAGGCTCAGCCTCCCGCATTTTCCAAGCTTATCGTGTCGTACGCAATGATCGTGTTCTTCCTCGCAGTGATAGGGATCGTGAAAGCGGCTTTTCAGGTGCCGAAACACTGGAAGAGGGAATTTGTCTTCATCGTTGTTTGGGCCATCGTTGCCGTGTACATGGCCATGTCGGCCGCTCGTTTCATGTTCAACGCGACACCTGTGATAGCCATTGTTGCCGGATGGGTGCTGTACGACCTGATCCAAAAGATAAACCTGAAGAGCAAGATATTGATATTCTATACTCTGATGCTTGGCCTGTCCCTGCTATTGCTGGGATGGTGGGGGATAAATCATGGATTCGGATACAAGTACACATTGTTTGTCTTTATGGCAGCGATCGCAATGGCAGCCATTCCAATTATCGTGGCCGTCTATGATAATTACGATAAAAGACCCGCCATAATGATAATGGTTGCCATGTGTGCAATTTGGACCGTTGCGGTCATAGTTATGATTATTTTGGATGAAAACCTAAAATGGGACAACTTCGGAACTGTCATGCTGGATAATATTAACATTTGGTATTTCGGCCTTGCTGCCCTGGGGATAATGGTCCTCCCGATACTCATATTTATAACCAAAAGGACTTTTGCGATTCTTCATATAATATTGATCACATCGGCCACATTTCTAATAATCGGACTCAAAGATACAGGTTCCTTCGACAGCTTGTTCACTTGGAAACCAATGGTTGTGGCGGTGGGATATTCCATAATTCCCTGTGGAATATTGTTATTCAATATCTATTTCCTGTTCTCGGATAAATCTTACAGGAAGGAAACGGGCCGAAAGGTGCTTTTCGTAGGACTGGAACTCTGGGTGCTTTCCTTTTTCTTCGATCCGCAAATATACACGGGACTCGCGGCCTTTGCTCTTTTCGTGATTAATCTTTACCTGCTAACTCCCTACAGGAAAACTTTCAAGCACAAGACCAAACCAATGCATGTGATTATCACTCTATTCATCGTATTTATCGTAATATTCCCCACCTGCTGGTTTGCGATAGATGCTTCCCTGCCTTATGAAAAGAAATTTGAGATGAATAACAGAGTTGCAAGGTCAATTCCCGATTTCATTAAAAGTGATACGGCTTCGAACAACAAATATTTCGGGGCCTTCGGTCACGGATTCACATCGGAATACTGGAGAAATGCATTTGATTGGCTTAGTAAACAGGACGTGGACAGGCCACCGGAGGAAAGACCCGGTTTCGTTAGCTGGTGGGATTACGGTTTCTGGTGCGCCTATCTCGGACAACATCCCACGGCTGCAGATAATTTCCAGTACGGTTACCAGTTTGCTGGAAGTTTCATCGCCTCCCAGAATGAATCGGAGGCAGTTGGATTGATGGTTGCCAGAACTATAGAAGGCGGTATCAAGGATCCTAAAATGAAAGAGGAGATCTCTGACATCCTCGATAGCGATAAATATTTCGGGCCCGAGAAAAAATTCAAGAGCAACATCGATTCGTCCGATCTCAGCGCAAGTGAAAAGATATTCGAGATGTTGTTATATCCCGAGGAATACATAGAAGAGATAAAGAATAACCCGGAAAAATACGGCAAATACCTGCAGCTGCTCTATGGGAATGCCAGGTATGCATCGGTAAGAGGAATGCTGATGCCGCTAGGAGAGGATAAGATAATCGATCTAATGGCTGATATCGAGGGGATCACAGACAAGTGCATAAGATATTTCGCAGTGGATTATCGCCTTTTCCCGTTCACGGCACAGAACACTGGTATCTTTTATGCTCCAATTAAACTGGCGGACAAGGATGTGGAGGATTTTCTGGAATATATTGCTGTTACCACAGAAGGCGATATGACCATGACGGAACTGGAAGAAAGGATATTACAAGAACCCGAATTCCGAGATCAGGTGACAGACTACAAATTGAAATACACCGATCAATTCTACGATTCCATGTTCTACAGGTGTTATATAGGCTACAGCGGTAAAGACCTCGGTGCAGGTGATCTCGGGGTACCCCTGCTTTCCCCCACGGGTGAATTCGCCTCGAACCAGTATTTTCAACCGATGCAGGGATGGAACATGAGCCATTTCAGGCTCGTGTACCGGACTACCTACTACACCCCCATGGATCCCCAAAACGCATCGTTCCCGGAAGATTTCACCGCCATGAACTCCGATGAAGCATACGAACTGTACGCCGAGCAAGGCGGATATCAGATATCCGGTCTCAGACAGGGCGCCTTCTTTCTCAAATACTACCACGGTGCGCAGCTGGTGGGAAAATTGAGAGCGGAAGGGGAGGACGGAACACCCATGCCAGGGGTCCGAATAACCGCAGTGGATGAATACGGTATTCTCCACGATGTATCAATCACGGATGAGAACGGTAATTACAATCTGACCCTTCCATTCGGAGAGGTTACGGTTGTGGCATCCAAGGACGGATACGACGAAGAAAACGAGCTCTTCTCAAAATTAATGGGAAATGAGAAAACTGTACTGAACCGAACGGTTTTGCAGATCACTGATGACCAGGCAATGAGGCGCGGCAACTGGATCATTAAAAAAGACCTCACCATAAAAAGATCCTCCATTGATGGTAAAGTGTACTACGATGACAATGACGACGGTGAATATGATATTTTCGATACATTGGCTACAGAAGCGGTTGTGGAGATCGTATCTAAGGACGGTCGTGAAATAACCTACAATGACAGTCTGGAAAACGGTGAATTCAACATCACGAACGTGCTGCCCGCCGAATACGATATAAGGGTGATGACGGACGGTCATACGGTGAAGATCAAAGATCCGTTCTCGGTGGTACCAAACGAAAATCAGCGGTTCAATGCTTTCACATTGCACCTTTTACTGCCAATGGGGAACATTTCCGGGAACATAACGTTCGATAACGGGACCCGGGCGCCTTCGATACACGTGGAACTGAGAGATAATGAAAACGGTACCTTATATCATACCGACACGAACAAAACAGGCTTTTTTAATTTTGGTTCCCTTCTCCCGGGAAACTACTCCCTGGTGGTAGACCATACCCTGTACAAGAGGCTCATGAAGGATATCGACCTCGAAGAGGGAGCTCTTTTCCAGCACAACTTTACCTTGACCGAGGTGGTTCCCGTATCCGGCGAAGTCTATTATGAAGGGATTGATGATAATAAGCAGCCGCTTCCGAACGCCAGAATACAGTTCATTGACGAGCTGTACCCGGAAAACATAATAGTGGTCACATCCGATAAAAACGGCCAATACCTTGCTAATCTATCTCTCGGGAACTACACTATATATGCTGATTATACGAAAGGTAATGAGCACTACACTTGCTTGGAAGAAGCCGAGTTCCGTGCTGGTGTGGAATATTCTAAGGATATTGAGTTAAGCAGCTCAATAAAGATAATGGGTACTCTTGGCATTCATGATGAGATCGATGTGGAGGAGGATAATTCAACAAAGGGGGTACTTGTCCGTTTCAGAGGAGAGTCCGGCAATTACTTCGCTCCCACCAACGACAGCAGCTATTTTTCGGTCTATCTGCCAGAAGGTGAATATCAGATATCCGCCGATCTTTTCCTAAAAGGGGATTATGGCGTAGCCGCAAAACACGTATCGGGAACCGGAGGTGAAGAAATCACCATTGACCTCATCGCTAAGTGGGCTTATCCCGTTTACGGTTTCGTTTTCTGGGATAGAAACGGCGACATGAACTTGACCATTGGGAACAGTACTATCGATATAATGCGGCTATCGGAACAGTTTAGGGAGACTGAACCGGAATTGGAAGAGAACGATGAGATCCCCGAGGAATTTGAAGATTCCACAAGTTCCATCGCCGAAACTGACGACAGCGGTACAAGAGCGGACGAAAATGTGACCGAGGGTGAAGAAGAAACCCCATTCAGCGTGGATAACGTCACCCTCCCCAATGCAACCAATGATACCGTGGAAGCACCGCCGTTATATGAGAACCTAACCCCTGCACACGTGGAATTCCGGCAAGGAGAGAATGTCTTTACTGCCGATACTAACCAAAGCGGGTTTTTCACACGCTTACTCCCTCTGGGAGATTATGTAATGCGGATTGAAACAGATGAAATTTCTCTGTATGAAACCACCGTAACCGTGTTTGACGGGAAAGATGACGTAATACAGCCTCCGATACGACCAAAAAATGTCACCTTCGACATATTCCTGGGAGTTGATCGGGACCTTGACGGGCAGCTTAAGGAAGACGAGCTCCTGAAGAGCTACGAACTGGAGTTTTCAGGCACAACTCCGGCTGCCGTGAATGCCACGTACAACTTCAGGCAGGGAAATCCCAAGAAAGGGGCACTGGTACCAGGCGAATATAAAGTAAAATATCTGAAAGAATTCATACTGTCCGGGACTGATGTCCGCCAGGAGATGGAAACCAACATAACCCTGCATCTGGGTGAGAGTGATCGGCAGCTTATCTTCCTCGTGGATGAAACGGTACGCTTCTCTGGGAAGGCTAAGACTGAAACTGACAGCCCTGCAGACAACGCGACCCTGACCCTGAGATCCATACACTTCAACACCACCACCGAGGTAAATTGTGACAAGCAGGGGAATTTCGATGAAAATGTTCCCTTCGGAATGTATTTCGTAAGAACCAGTATCATTGAGGGCTCTTCGAACTTCCTCTTCAGGAAGATCATGGACATCTCCCCTGGAAACAGCCCATTCTCCATCATTCTGAAAAAAGCTCGTCCCTTCAACATAACGGTCTATTTCGACATTAATCAGGACGGCGGATTCCAGGGTGCTGAAAAACTGCTCAGCGTTCCCGTTAGCATATCCGCTGATATCACATCCACTCACACAACGGATTACAACGGCTTCATCAGCACATCGCTTTTACCCGGTAAGACCTACAACATATCCATAGATCACCTGACATCCGACTCTTCTTTTAAGTATACCGCGAAACTGGTAATTGTAATGCCTGACGAACCTTACGAGATCTATCTTCCGGTAACGAAATACATCAAGGTGAAAGGGAAGACATTCTGGGACAAAGATGCGGATAATACCTTCGATACGGGAGAGGAGATTGCTGATGCAGATATCAGCGTAAGCCCCGTGGGAAGTCCTGGAGACTACACCGCCCGTTCGAATGCAGACGGCCAGTGGAACGTTTTCCTGCCCATTTACCTTGACAATAAACGGGAATATCAGTTCTCGACAAGCTCGGAAAGTTTCATACCGGATATTTTCTCAAGGGAAGTATCCTTGGACAATAAAACATTCGACATTGCTTTGGGGCCCCGTAAACTCGAATATCACGGTACCGTCTTCATGGATATATATCGAAATGACACAATGGATCCCGACGAGCTACCAGCACCTCTTAATACCATTATCAAATTTACCACGAATTCCAAGACAGGTCGAAATACAAACGCCACCACTGATGTTAATGGTTATTATTCCACGGAATTATACCCGGGAGAATATTTCGTTGAGATACTCTCCATCGATGATGACGTTATATATATCTATGAAGCCGAGGAAACGGTCGCCCTTGGTGAGGACAAACTCTATTCCATTCCCATGGACCCGGGAGCGAACGTCTACGGGGCTGTGAAATATACGGACACCGATCTGGTCGAACACAGGGAAATCGATTCTCAGGATAACAACATTACAATAAAGGGTGTAGGAAACGATATCGAAAGGGAACTCACATTCCAGGATGGTTTTTACGAGACCTATCTGCCCTTTGGAGAGTATAAAATCGAAATGAAGGGTTATACCAGCAATGAATATGGAATGGAAATGGTATACGAGTATCCCGAAACCGATCATTATGTGGATTTCAATCCCTTTATCCTGGATTTCACCCTGTCAAAGGTGTACGATCGAACGCTGGAGCTGTCTATCCGGGAAGTGGTTGGAGAGGAGAATTTCGAAAAAACCGTCAATCAGGGAGAGACCGTTGAGCTTCATTTGAATGTTGAGAACAAGGGAAACGTAAAGCAGGAAGTTACACTCAACGGGAAGGATCTACCCGAGGGGTGGTCCACCGATATCACGCCAAGAGAACAAGAACTGGATATTGGCGAATCTTTCGAAGCGAAGATTGTCGTACGAACCTCATTCGATTCATTCCGGCTCAATGAATTCAAAATCGAAGCAAAGAATGAGGCAGGGGATACCGAAGAAATAACTTTGAACATAAACACCCACCCGAAATACGACGTCGAAATATTTTCCCAGGACTTGCTCGCCAGGGGTTTTCGATCCAACGAGACAAAAAGATTCAACATAACCGTGATGAACAAGGGAAATGCTGCGGACGAGATAAAATTCTATCTCAAGCAGGATGCATCCCCGCTCTGGAATATAACGATGCAGGATGAGCCGCTCAATACCACTGGGATCCTTCACAGTTATGAGCAGGACGACGTTTACAAGAACGTATCGTTCAAGATAACCGCTCCAAACCTTACCAAAAGCAGCGCAACCTTCAATATAGGAGTGGCCGGATTGGGTATCAAGGAGAAAATAATAACCGTAAATGCTGTTATTGCAACTCCTGACATCAGCATTGCCGACATAAGCTTTGCAAACCTTGATATGGCTGACGAGGATAAGAACGTCACCATGTATGTCACAATTCACTGCGACCAGGCCGATGTTGGTAAATTCGATTTTAATGTATATCTCGACGATGAGAAGGTAGATGAGCTTTCAGATAACATAGAAGGAATTCTACAGGACGACGATCACAAACTGGTGTTCGACTGGAACCTCTCGGACAAGTTGGGGAAACACAAACTTGAGATTAAGGTTGACGAGGATGACCAGATCCGTGAGAGGGATGACATCACTAACAACAACAGAGAGATAACAATTCATGTGGGCCCGGACGAATCAGAGGGATTCAACTGGCGTATAGTAATAGCCATATTCGTGGTCGTTATCTTGATCATCGTTGCCATGGTGGTTTGGAAGAAAAAGCAGATAGTGTAAAAAAAGGTGGACCCATGAAAGTTTATCTGAGATCCTACAAGATACCCACGGTGCTTATAATCATGGGAGCTCTAATGTGTATCGCTGCAAGCCTTACGATTGCGGAGCATTATATTGGCGAACTGTTCTGGTTCGGTTCCATATGTCTCGCACTGGGTATACTTGGATGGTTATCGGTGCAGCTGGGGAACTTCTTGTCCAGGCGAAGACTGAGGGTAAAAGCCATGGAGAAAGCCAAAGCGAAACCTGCCGTCAAGACTGCATCGAGAACCCGGAAATATCCTTTTTAGCCTAAAGGTCCTTCCACTGGCTCCTGATTATCTCGACCCGTTTCCTGGCACCAACCTTTTCGAAACATTCCAGGGCTTTCTTCATGCAGGGTTTGGCACTTTTCCGATCACCCTTGTCCATGTACATCATGCCGTACTCGTAATTTGCATAACCCATCTCGAAGGGGGTGTCCAATTCCGATAGTATGGAAATGCTCTTTTCGAAATATTCAACTGCTCGGTCCCAGTCCGATTTTAACCGATATATGGTCCCATAGTTCCGGTAGATGGCAGATATACCCACCTTGTCTTTCAGTGGTTCGAGTAATTCCAGTGCGGAGTCATTCTTCTCCAATGCCTTGTTGAAGTCCCCCGTGTTGGCATAGCATTCCGCCTGGTTGAAAGATGACCATCCCATCATGTACTTGCTTCCGATCTTTCTCGAGGTGTCCTCCGACCTTTTACAGTACATTATGGCCTTTTCCCAATCCTCTCTCTGGATGTATATGTCACCGAGATTATTGTAAGCCCGCCCCATTTCTCTCAGATCCCCTTGCTCACCAAGCGTCTCGATGCTCTTTTCATAGTATTCCACAGCCCTCAGCCAATCTCCCTGGCTGTTATACACGTTCCCCAGTTCTATAAACAGAACCCCTCCAACTGCCGGGTCGTTGATCTTTTCAATATTATCGATACTTTCCTTGTAATGGGATATGGCATCGTCATACTCGCCTTTCCTCCAGTGAATATAACCCAGACCGCGGTTCGCCTCAGCTATACCGCCAAGATCCCCGGTCCCGGACGCAATATCCAGGGCCTCGTCATAATACTTGACAGCCTCATCCCAGTCTGCCTGATATCTCTTGATATAGCCAAGTTCACGATACGCTTCGGCTCTTCGTTCATCCCACCAACTTTCCTTGAGCATCTCACTTGGGAAGAATCCCAGTTCACGCGGTTCGGAGGCACTGGCGCTTATCTCGTGTTTCGCTTCCTCTAGCTGCACCAGGGTCTTTTTGTGATATTCTTCTGCCATCTGCCATTTCCCAATTATCTGACAAATCCTGCCGAGTCGGCCGAATACGGTAATCATCCGCTGCCGGTTATCCAAACTTCCATCCAACTCAGAAAGAGCCTTGAAAGCCAGATCATAATATTTTTCAGCCTCCGCGAGAGCATATAACGATTCCGCGGTCTTTCCGGCACTTATCAAATAGGGGGCAGCCTTTGCGTAATCCTTTCCCCGGTAGAAATGTCGGGCCAGATCATAGATGTCCAGAGCAGTCTTGTCTTCGTAGAGATTTTCAATAATTTCGGCGATCTTCCTGTGAACTACGCGTCTTCTGCTCCTGCTGAGGTCCGCACAGGCTACATCGTTTATGATTGTATTATCGAATTTGTAAGTCTCCTCTTCAGATTCCATATCCTCGTGAATCAACCGGGCTCCCACCAGATCGTCCAGACAATCCAACAACCTCTCCTCGTCAATTCCCATAAGTCTGAATAATACCCGATAGTCGAAGACACGACCGATAAGCGCAGCATAACGAAGTACCTTTATGGCATCCTTTTCCAGCCGATTGATCCTCCTTATTATCACATCCTTTATGGTCTCGGGTACCCGAACCTGGGACGTATCTATCGTCCGATACCAATCCTTATCAGCAAGGTCCACAATTTTTTCTTCCATAAACGAGCGAAGAACCTCTTCCACGAAATACGGATTACCTTCGGTGGTTTCGTATATGTGGTTGATAAAACCCTGGGGCAGACCTCTTCGTCCGAATATTAGTGAGATCATTTTTTCAACATCATGCCGCTCCAGTCTTCTCAGGGAGATCTTGCTCATCAATTTTTCCCGTTTCATCCTGTGCAGAATCTCAATCAGAGGATGTGCTTTGCCCCCGACCTTTTGCAGCTCCTCGGGACGATAAGCCCCGATGATCAGTACCCCTGCATTCTTCGTATGCCGAGCAAGATACTGGATCAGGTGCAATGAGGGATTGTCGGCCCAGTGGATGTCATCCAGAAAAAGGATCAAAGGTTTCTCTGAGGCAATATTGATAAGTAACTGGGTGGTATTTTCGAACATTTGGTCTCTTTCCTGGCGAAGATGATCAAGGTCTATTATCTTGGTACTGCCAACTGCAGGGGTGGGAAGGTAGGGTTGATTCAAATCGTCAAGATCCTCAACCCGCATTAGAAGAGTAGGGGTGACATCGTACCAACCGGAAGACTGTTCATAGTAGCCTTTCAGAGCGTCCATGAACGGCAGGTAGGGATCCCCGCTGCCGTGATGCATGCATCGGCTGGTTAGATACCTTATCTCTGCATTTGATTCTTCGATCCATCTGTGGATCTCCTCCACCAATCGGGATTTGCCGATACCAATCTCCCCTTCTATCAATAACAAGTTACCCTTACGTTTCATTGCTCCCTTGACCAAACCCTGTAATATCGCCACATCATTTTCACGATTGACGAAAGGTGTTTTGAACTCACCATCACCGATGATCGTTTTATTCCCTCCTTTGATTTTTTTTCTCAATGATATTAATTCTATTTAATAATATAATTCTTTGTATTCATTTTCGCCCGAACAGTTTTCCTAGAACAAAGAGCGATAGAGTAGAAAGAGTATAGTAATTGGTATCGTAAGAATACGATGAACCAATGTGTCCGTACCGAGATTCAGGAAATCCATTATAAGGACGGAAAGGAGCGCACCCTGGAGAGTGCGCTCCACCGTCCGAACTAAATTCCCTTCCCAATTCATTGAGCTGGTCACAATACTGGTCCTAGTCAGTACCGCTTCAGGGTATACCTTGATCTTATAGCAGATCTTTCTTGGTAAGTACGGTCACGTCGGTAGGTTTTTTATCGATATTCCCCCCCAGTTTGACCCCTATTAGGTTTGCTATCTTATTGGTGGTAGCAATTTCAAGAAGTCTGGGAGTGATTACACCGTCGAATATCACGGTGTGAACACCCTTCACCTTCGATTTCAGAGTGGCGGCCAATTCCTTGACCTGAACCTCAGAAATCTCTTTGGCATTCTTATCGAGAAGCTTTGCCTTTAATTTTCCAGAAAGGTCGTTCAGTATCGTCTTAAATGTTTGGTGGTCATTAGAAAGGCTTTTGGAAACACTTCTACTCCTCTCAGTCCTAGCGGACTCGCGTTTCGTCTTCTTGGACGATTTATATCGTGGCGAAGGGCTTTGAGCCGATTCCTTGGTGCTTCTCTTTGATTTATTTCCATTCTTATGTGAAACCACTGGATACATCTCTATGAACTGCTCTGCGGGAACTTTGTTGCGAAGCGCCTTGATTATCTGTTTTTGGGTAAGCTCCTCAACTTCCTTCGCCCTGGGAGCTCTTGCGATAAAATCCACTTCTGCGACCTGAAGCAGCTCCTTGAGTATCAATTCACCGCCCCGGTCACCGTCTGTGAAAGCGGTCACGATTCTTTCTTTGGTCAGATCCCTCACCGTGGTGGGAATATTTGTTCCACCCACAGCGATTGAGTTCTTAATACCATACTTTAAAAGATTCAGAACGTCACTGCGCCCTTCGACGACTATGACGGCATCGGAAGTCTCGATATTGGGTCCACCGGGACACTTGTCCGGACCGTACAGTGAGATCTCCTCCACCTGAACAGCCTGCCTCACAGTCTCTGTGAGATTTGCTCCAGATGTTTTCGATTCCTTCATCATCTTGCGAAGCAGTTCCTTGGCCCTGTCGATAATTTTCAATTTCTTCTCTGATCTCACATCGTTCACGGATGAAACGGTAATTGTGGCCTTGCAGGGACCGACTCGATCGATACTTTCCAGTGCTGAAGCCAGTATGGCCGTCTCCACCTGATCGAGACTTGATGGTAAGCTAATTATTCCATCGCTCTTTCCCTTGGTTGAATGCATCTCCACTTCGATTCTCCCCATCCGTCCAGTTTTTTGCAGTTCTCTAAGATCGAGCTCATCTCCTATCAGCCCGTCGGTTTGACCAAATATCGCACCCACCACATCAGGTTTTTCTACAACACCCTCCGCTTTTATCTTTGCGACTATCAAATATTTTGTTGTGCTTGGATCAATTGTCATGTTATTTCTCCTCTTTATTCTTTGCAAATCATATTTGTCCTGTTAATTGAGATTGATGAGTACACTACTTTTCCAGCATTTTCTGTCGTTGGTGGACTTTACTTTCAATGGTCCTTGCTATTCCTATCCATCAGTCTACATCCAATTTATCAGGACGTTCTTTTCCATTTGTTTTTTCCGGTCATACTCCTGGTGAGGTGGTACGACCTACAAGTCTATGGAAACTTTTCTCTGGTGATATACCCATGGGAAACCCATGAACACATCGTTTTCATTCCGGAGTGACATGCAATTTGGGTTAGCTAGAAATGTTTCCATCAACCTTCGCTGATCTTGCATTTTACACCGGATATGACTTCATGTGAGAGATAAGACATCCTTGCTTTATTTGGCAGGTCACTACATGTCAATGGTGACTCACCGTCAAGTGTGTCTTTATTATAAAATCAAAAACCAGTTCATACCACCTTACTTCAAATTACTGCTGTAACCTTCTCCGCCGCCAGAGTTATATTATCTCTCGAAGCCCGAAATGGGAAATTCCCATGTATTGAGAGAGGAGGATGTTGAAGTGTTATCTTGGAATTACCATCACCGGTAATGCCTTAACCGGTAGCAATATTAATTTATTATCGCAAGGTGATCAAACTAGTTGTATGATTTTATTATATTAGATCATTTCCAAATTACTTGTGTTCCCTCTTATATCGTCCAAATCCTATAAATACATTATGAGATAAATTAGTTATAGATTAAATTAAATTAGGGGGGTATATTCGCAGTGGTACGACAACGAGAACGGATATAAATTTATCGAGGGAATTCCAATGACTTTGGCCACCCAGACGTGGAAGAACATCAACTTCTTTTCGGAATACGGCTTCTATGATAAGATAATCGGTACTCTAAAACTCATCGAAAGAGGCCAGGACATGCGGCAGATATTTGCATATTTCAATATAGAGGAATCTTCAGCATTCAAATCCCAAAAGGAAATGGAAAAAAAATTGATCGATAAACTGTTTGTCGAGACACTGCACTTTATCGAGAAAAAGGAAGACTCTTTAGCGTTGACCGAAGACGGTGTTATCATATTGGAAAACCACAAGTCAGGAGAAGTAAGTTACAATAAGCAACTTGTATTTCTGTACCTAGCCAGGAACTCCGGTGGTTTTCTCAATATCTTTTACAGCCTACGGGAAGGGGGCCGCATCGGACGGGAAGAAATAATAACCAAGGTCAACTCAGAAAGAGAAAAGGAGGAATTCTCATCCAGAAAAAGATGGCGGGATTTTCAGGAAAGATTGAGGTGGTTCCAGGAACTTGGTATAGTGAAGGAGTTCGATGACGGTAGTTTCATGCTGACCTATTCGGGTAAACAATTATTCGCTCGTATGCAGAAAAAGAAAAGCGGATCTGATAATATTAAGAATGAACCGTTGAAAACGGAAAAAGAGCCGGAAATGAGCAGTAAAACCCTACCCGTAAATACCCTCAACCAGCTACCTGTGGAAAACAGGGATCGGATCACGGGCAAGATAAACAATAGGCGGTTTGGGATACGAATCGACGACGATGTTATCGTATATATCGTGGGAGGGGATACCCTGAGGGTAATAGAGGGCAGAGTCCTTCATCACAAGAGCGGGCTTCATCTGGTGGATTCTGACGGTTATTATCACCGGATATCCTACGATTGGGTAACCGACATAGTTATCAAGAAACACAACAGGCCCCATCCAAAGGACGACAAGGAGCGGGTCACGCGGAAAAAAAGAAAGACCAAACCGGCGAAACCCAAAGAACCGGATAATCTCAACACTGCCTATCTTTGAGCTGCCATTGTCGAACATATTCTTTTTTTACGACTTGGGGGATTTTCGGTTGGAGAAGAGAGCGGCTGAACTTGCAAGAATTATAGATAAAAAGGATTTCGTAAAGATCGTGACGCATATAGATGCTGACGGTATAACAGCGGGATCCATAGCGTCAGTGGTGCTGGAAAGGAGGGGAATTCCCCACAAAGTAGAATTCCTGAAACAACTGGACATTGCTGCAATAGACCGTTTAAAGAACGAAAAAAATCCTCTGGTGTGGTTCACGGACCTGGGTGCCGGAATGCTTGAGCACCTGGAGGGACTCCAGTGCATTATTTGCGACCATCATGTTCCCTCCGCGGCTAAGCCCAGTAAACCACCGAAGCTGGAGCGTGATCAGATCACCGATATACTGGCCTTCAGCGAAGCTATTGCGAGTAACAGCGGAGATGATGATACAGTCCAACCACTTCAGCTTAATCCACACCTTTTCGGGTGGGATGGCTCCAATGACTTGTCCGGTGCAGGTGCAGCCTACCTCGTGGGTAAGGCCTTATCGATGAAAAACCGTGACCTCGCCGCACTTGCCATAGTGGGGGCTGTTGGGGATATACAAGCGGAAAAGGAACGAAAGCTAACCGGTACAAATAGAGATATCCTTCGGGACGGGATCGAATCAGGAGTGGTGAACGCGTTGACCGACATTTACCTTTTTGGAAGGGAAACAAGGCCGGTTTACAAGTTATTACAGTATTCATCCGACATTATTCTGCCTGGTCTTAGCAACCACGAGCGGAATTGCGTAGCATTTCTCGAGAACCTCGATATAGAACAGAAGGACGGGGAGAGATGGTTATCATGGACCGAGCTTTCACCGGAAAACAGGAGAAAGATCATTTCAGAGCTGGTAAGATTGTTGATCGAAAAGGGATTCGGTCACAGCAGCGCGATGAAGCTTATCGGAGAGGTGTACGAACTGCCGCGGGAAAAGGAAAACACCGAACTTCGTGACGCAAAGGAATTTTCAACCCTGCTGAATTCATGCGGCAGGTACAAGAACGCATACGTGGGATACAAGGTCTGTGTCGGAGACAGGGGAGAATATCTCCAGAAGGCCCTGGGTCTCCTTAGGGGTCACAGACAGACCCTGGTAGACTGCTTGAAGACTTTAAAGGAGAACGGGCTTGTTGTAATGGAGAAACTGCAGTATTTCGACGGTGGGGATCGGATACCCGAAAGCGTTGTTGGAATCGTGGCCAACATGGTGCTGTCACAGGATGAAGTGGATTCATCACTACCCGTCTTCGGGTTTGCAAACAGCGAGGATGACGGGATGATCAAAGTGTCCGCAAGGGGAAGCCAGACTCTGGTCTCAAATGGATTGAAACTGAACGAAGTTATGAATGCCGCTGCCAAGCAACTTGGTGGTATCGGTGGAGGACATAATATTGCTGCAGGAGCCACCATTCCGGAGAACAGAAAAGAAGAATTTTTAAGGGTGGCAGAGACGATGATTGTTAAGCAACTCCATAAAGGTGGAAAGCTGATAAAATAGTCCAAGCGGAGCGATATATCATAATCTGTCATGGACGTCCAAAACGATCCTGAGCATTTTTCGATCCAGGTTGCTTCCAGAAAGTATCACAGCAGTAGGTCCCGCAGGTTTATAACTTTCCGACAGCAGTGCTGCAACGCCCGCAGCCCCCGAGGGCTCCACCACCAGTTTAAGTTCTTCATGACAGAAGCGGGTGGCGGCAAAGATCGCTTTTTCCGTTACTTTCACCGGAGCCGGCCCATCTTTTAGTATCTGAAATGCTATTGCACCGATCTTTCTGGTGTGAAGCCCCTCGGCGCAGGTGGGTTTGGGCTCGATCTCAACCAATTCTCCAGCACTATGAGCAGCCGAGAAGGAGGCGCAGTTCTCCGGCTCAACCCCAATTACATCTACATTCGGCCTGGTATGAGCCAAACCCAGGTTTACACCCGAGATCAGACCTCCGCCGCCCACGGGAACCAGTACTGCGTGAAGGTCGGAAGGTGCGTCCTCGTTCAACTCGAGTCCCACGGTTCCTTGTCCTGCCAGAACCTGCGGGATGTTGAACGGGTGCAGAAAATAGTAACCTTCTCCAGCCAATTCCTCGGCTTTCCCCTCGCAATCATCGTAATTTTCACCGAAACGCAAAACCCTGGCGCCCGCATTCTTTATTATTTCTACTTTATTCGAAGGAGCATCTTCGGGTACGATAATAAACGCTTTCACACCGGCCCTCTCGGCTGCCAGTGCCACCGCTATCCCGTGGTTTCCCGAGGAAGCCGTTATCACTCCCTTTAGTCTAGCCTCCTTGCTCAATAGAGAAATTGCATTGGTAGCGCCGCGGTACTTGAAAGCCCCTCCCGGCTGGAGACACTCGGGTTTGAGATAGATATCCCAACCGGTGATCTCCGACAATATCCCCGAGTAAATAAGAGGCGTACGGAGGGCTTTTCCACGAATCCTTTTTGCCGCAGTCTGTATATCTTCCAGGGTGGGAATTGAATTCACGCACCTGCTGAATGTCGGATTTGTTAAAATAGATATTCATATATTACGTGGAAAGATTAAAAAGAGTTTCCGTTATTACCTCCTTGAATTTTAATGGTGGTTTCAGATGGGATTGTTCGGAAAAGGAAAGGAGAAACGGGTCAATCTCGATTTCAGGGCAGTCAATCGGATGGAAAGAGAAAAATTTTTTCATCTTTTACGGCAGCAGGGTTGGTCCGAAATGGAAAACTCATTCGAATTCGACAAGAACTGGGAAGTGGAAAGGATAAGAAGAGCTGCAAAGGCCTATGCACAAAAACTGGGAGCAGAGCTGTTGGTGGAGATCGAAGATCCGGCATTTTCCTCGAATCCCTACAACGATCTCGTCTATTATGTTTTCAAAAAAGGGGCACAAGCGAATACAACCACTCCTGCAAATCAACGCCAGCAGCTAAACCAGTCTTGGTACAGACATCAGCAGCCACCACAGCAAGCCCAGGCCCAGAATCCAAGCTACCCGACTTACCCTCAGAGAAATCCAGCCAACAACTGGAACTCGCAGAATTATCCCCAGACATCCAGCTATGATCCACGCTCCCAGATGTCAAGCCCCCGGAACACAGGGCCGCAGATAGATCCTTCCGCCGCATCCTTTCTTCCACCTGCGAACGCAAAACCCACGGAATTGTATCTGAGATCCACCTATCCCAGTTACTCCGAAATCTTTGTGGACTGCATGTCCAACATATCTAAGATGCTTTGTATGAAGCCCTGCCCCCTGCCCTTTGTCGACAACAAGGAATACATAGGTAAGAACGTGGTGCTGGCCAGAGGCGGATACAACCACATTGGGTCCCGAATGATGGACATCGTTCTTGTCAACCCCGAGACCGACGTGTATAATATGTACGGCGATGAAGGGCACGACCCCAGTTTAAGAAGAGTACAATACATGAGGGACCACCTGGCGATAATCAAGACCGAAGGCCTGCCCAGGTTCGATACCCTACCGGATTACGATAAGTTGGAAGAGACCCAGAAAAGTGATATCGCAAAATCCCTCTATACATACCTGGAACGATATCTTCCAAAAATATAATTATTCTAATAATCTAAATCTTTCTCTTGAGCAAAGAGGCCTCATTTATGACATCTATGAGGTCCTTTATTAGTACGTTCTGTTCGTCCAACTTGTTCTCGATTCGGTTTTCCAGCTCAGCCATTTCTTTCTGGCTTGCCGTACCATCGCTGATTATGCTTCTTTTCCGCCATCTTCTTTCCAAGAGAAACAGTATTACCGAGAATACAAGGAAAACTCCGGTTATTATCATTATTAAAAATAGGTTGTCCCATAACCTTACCAGCTCTCCTTCGGTAACCGTGGTTTCCATGACAGAGTTGTCCATGGTATCTTTCAGGGCCCCACCGACAATCCTCGGATTCGTCCCATTGTAATATTCATGAAGATTGGTAACACCGTCTCGATTGGCATCTTTCTGTGCGTCGTTGGAATTGTATGGATCCAGGGAATAGCGGTTTTCCCACCAATCAGGCATTCCGTCGTAATCCGAATCTACGAAGACAAGGTCATAAGTGGAAGTTATGGGATTTGAATTTCTTAAATACTCTTCAAGGTTCGTTCTACCGTTATTGTTCCAGTCCTCGTTGGCATCCCCCGGTGCGGCGGGGTCCAATCCGTATCTCTTTTCCCACCAATCGGGAATCCCATCGCTGTCCGTATCGACGTTTTCCCCAAATTCCCTTGGTTCAACCACCATGAGACTAACTTGAATGCTCGCGGTTTTCCAATCAAGGTCCATTGCGGTTATGGTGAGATTATAGGAGCCGGGCATTATCTCCGGGCCAACCGTCAGATCGATGGCAGCCTGACCTTTATGTAATAACATTCCTTTTGGTACTGCAATACCCAGATCCGTAAGGTCGATCTTAATCCAGTTAATATTATCCTCCTTATCATAATAATCCACGGTTATCCTGACCAGATCAAATCCATCATTCATTACGCTGGAGGAAACCGCAGCATCGGTTAACTCAGGCGGGGAGCCAACGCTTACCACATCCAAATACACGCTTACGATACTGGAAGCACCGGCACTGTCCACCGCCGTAATGTCCAATATTAACGTGGTATATGAATAGTTTTTCCAGACTGTAATCTCCAATGAATAAACGTAATCACCCGCCAATTCGTCTCCATGACTTCCATCATCATAGAGCGGTTCCGCACTCTCGCCACCGATTTGGCTTAGGTCTACAAGAACATTGTCAAGATTATCCTCCCGATCTATCACCTCTACTGAGATGAGTGTCATATCTTCCCCGTCGTTTTTTACACTTTCAACCGCCAGGGGAGTAATCTCGGGAGCCTTGTTCCAGTCAAGAATCATAAGTGAGATAAATGCGCTGATTTCGTTGTTCCCGTTGTCTCTGATCCTGATCTCAAGGAGTTTTGCTCCTCCGGTACTGTTCAACGAAGCAGTTACCTCAAGTGAGAAAGTTCCATCGTCGGGATGAGTATCGCCGTGGGTTCCATCATCGTACATCAGGGCCTCTGGGATTCCCCCTAAAGGCGTTAGATCCACTGTTACTTCTCCCAGGCCGTTGTCATCTTCCACCTTCACGGAAAGAAGTGAAAACTCCGTTCCATCATTCTTTATAACCACGGGAGAAGAGGACATCTCCGTTGCCATGGGAGGGAGATCCCTGAAATCACTTACTCTCATCTCCACTATACCCCCTACCTCATTACCGGACCAGTCTCGAACCGTCACAGGGAGATAATAGCTCAGAGGAGTGGTTGTTGTGGATATACCTGTCAATGTAAAGATACCGTCGTGCTTGAGGACATCACCATTGGCACCATCGTCATACATCTCTATATGATCGCCCATACCAAGGGATGAGAGGTCGATGAAAACGTCCTTTATATCCAACAATCCATCTTTGTCAGATACCTCCACAGTGGCGTTCCCTTGGTGGACTCCATCATTTATTAACTGATCGGAATGGACAGCTTCGATCACCGGCAGCTCTGAGCTATAACTGTAATCGGTCAGTACCTCGGTGGACTGGATCGTGTATTCATTAGTACCCGACCATCCTGACCACAGATTATTTATTACCTGTTTCGTATAGAAACCGGTTTCAGCTGAAAAATATGTTACCACGGTTCCTCCCGACGGGGGACTGATCGAATCTCCATCGGAATGGTATCCCCCAATATCAGTCCCACTGACCTTCCAACAATCGAAAGAACTCCCTGCTAAATGATAAGAAGCACCAGATTCATAAGTCCCGGAGGGTATCGTCACAGACTGGGTCGAATCACTTATCCTACGCTGCATATCTATGTGATGTGACTCGTCCACGGCCTCATCGCCGTTGGTCTGCCCTTCAATATTTTTTACACCGGTTACACGAACATCGTTCAAGTAGGTATTCATAACACCGGGAATCATTGGAAAACCGAAGGTGAGTTCGGGTTCATCGTATTCCATGTACAGGTCCTGATACTGATGGATCGTACCCAGAACGGTATTTGTCTCAGCATCGCCATCTGCTGTATAATGTATCTTTACGAAGGCCATATCCGAGGTTCTTACCCATATCTCTCCGGTGATCTCTGCTGTCAGTTCGAAATGGTAATTTACCTTTATACCCCCAAGTGACTGGACTCCGTCACCGGAAGCTTTTACTAATCCAGTGAGAACGAGTTTGTAGCATTGAAAGGTCCCGGCTGAAGTGGTTACCGGTTCGATCCCGACCATCCTAAAGGTCTTTTCATCATGGATGGTAACTGTGGATCTCTGATCATCTGATTCGTCCATCATGATATCCGAGCCATCCCGTACGAGTACCCAGTAATCACCGGATTCCCACGTGGGTGCATGAAAAGAAAGTGGTTCCGAACGTGTGATCGTATCTATTAGAGGTTTATCTTTGACATCAGCCCCTTTGACCTTGACCGGTTTTTCAATTTGCTGTTCGGCAGGTTCATTAACTGACCTTACAATAAACATCGAAAAGAAAAGGACGCATATGATAAGAACTCCCGCAAGGGCTCTTTTAGATGAAAACATATTAAAACCTGAAGAATTAACTTTATTGTGAGCTATAATATTATAATACCATTATCCACCATATTATCATCACTAACTTATATAACAATTTAGTTATTTTTCATACGATGGTATTTATTTTTCTTGATAAGTTTATTATGGCTTGACCGCTTATTCAGTTCGCCTATACGACACCTTTGAAATATTATTACCCAATACATTCGATCCAACGTTATTTAACGATTCAAAATCTTCACTAATTTAATATAATTTAAAAGCATAACGAATAAAAACTTATCATATATACATAAAATCAACGTAATATTTGGAGGATTGTAAAAATGAAGATGCTCGTACCGACAGCAGGGCCCAAACCAGCCAAAGAGAACGCCGCATATATACTTGATATGGCTAACAAACTGGGAGCTGAAGTGGCCGTGCTCCACATTCTGGATGTGGGCGAATTCGATGAGGGGAGGACCGCTCTGGATATATTCGAAGAAAGCTCAAAGGATTACGCAGTCAAGGTTGAAACTTACTTGAAGGAAGGAAAGATCGTACCTACCATCTGCGAATTCGCAAAGGATATCAACGCCGACCTCATCGTCATGGGAGCCAGTAAAGGCCAGATCGTGGCAGATTGGATTGTCACCGGTGTCCTCAAGGACACGCAGAAACCTGTTGTGATCATCCCCTGGGCCTACGTGTAAAGCCGTCCCATTCTGGTTCAACTTTACCAAGAAGTCAGTCCAAATGTTCCTGACTTTACGTGTAAAGCCGTCCCATTCTGGTTCAACTTTACCAAGAAGTCAGTCCAAATGTTCCTGACTTTACGTGTAAAGCCGACCCATTCTGGCTCAATTTTACCAAGAAGACGGTCACTTTGTTCCCGTCTTTACGTGTAGAATATCCCATCCCGTCACACCGATAAATTTGATCGGTTAGTTTTATTACCCGTCTCATATTAAGTACGATTTAGGTAATTTCGTTTTTCCCCTAATTAGCGTTAGCTTTATTAGCCGAGACAAGTTTTCTCCCAAGTATACCTTTATTCTATAATATGAGCTCTAAATGAGAAAAAGGGTCCCGACCTTCGCCCTTACGCATTCCCTTACCCGGAATTATTTCTCTTCAACGGTGGCATCCTTTTTTACTGAGGAACGCTTTTTTATAATTCTTCTTCGTATTAACAGGGCGAAAACTATAAAAAGCGCTGCTGCCGCCACCACAACAATAGGCCACCAGTCCCATTCTTTTTCAATAAGATGAGGTTCGTAAACCGGAAAATCCGCTCGATCCATATCATACACGAACATCCTCGTCCTGGATGCGGTAGCGTCAGGAGTATTCGGACGGGCCATTTCATCCGCGGGATAGAAGTTTACCATAAATGGTTCGTAAGAGCTGTTAATGAGAGGGAATGGTGCAGTGTCGTTGTCGTCAGCATCCCCTGAAATGGTAAGAGAAGCATCGTATTCCACCCTTATCTCCACGTAACTCCGATCAAGGTTGAAAGCAGTAAGGGGAACTTTCAAACCACGTCCGATTATATCGATCCTCCAGAGCTTCCCAACCTTGTCCGCATCAACGTCCACGCTCAGTTCCTTCTTACCCTGCATTCCAACTCCGAAAGTCCCCACGTAATTGTTACGTCCATCGGGGCCAATGTCGATGGCATAGCTCAGATCTCCAGTCTGAAGGTCATCCAATGAAGTGACCTGATATGTCATTACGAACCTTACGTGGGTAGTGGTCTCTGGCACGAATACATATTTACTTTGATTCTGGGTGTCGAGAAGTCCCGACTGCTGCATATCGTTCCACCGTGAATATTCCCCTTCCCAAGAAGCGGTGAAATCAGGAGAATATTCGTCCAGATCCGAGATGAATAATACCTCATTTTCAGTGAAAACCCCATATGCATCCCTCACGGATATATGCCGGAGGGGATACCTCTCCCTCATCTTCTGTAAAGTAAGGCAGATTCCCACCGCAGTATCGCACTTTATCAGTCCATAGCCCTGAGCAAAATCCATGGGTCTACCGTTGGTTCCGCTGACAGGCTGTTCCAGCTCGGGAACACCCTCGCCTTTGCCAAGAAATACAGTTGACAGCTCCATAATCTCCTCAATTTCGTGTATCCTCGTTTCGGGAGCGGAAGACCAATCGATATCGGCGTATTCCTCCGTCTCGGACCAGTCCTCATGAACCTCGCTCATACCCAGCGATGGACATGCCTGGACCATTAGTGCCGCCAGACCCGATACGTGAGGGGTTGCCATGCTCGTCCCGCTGATGGCAAGGTAATACGGATTGGGATTATCTCCTCTCATTTTATCAAGAGCCGATATCACAGTCTTCCTTGCGTGTGACGACCATATTTTCACTCCCGGAGCACCCACATCGGGCCAGGTCTCTATGAGATCGCTCTTTCCCCGTGATGAAAACGAAGCCATTCCGCTGCCGTCGCGCTCAAGGGCTGCCACTGCAATGTTTATAGGTGTGTTCGCATAGGGTGATGTTGTTATCTCTTGGCCATCGTGGTTATTACCACCGTCGTTTCCGGCGGCAAAAACACAGACCACGTTATTTTCATCCGCCAATTTGTAGCAAACCTGGCTGATGGTGTCCTGTGGATTCCATTTTCTTCCGGAAGTACCCCAGCTGTTAGATACCACGCGGATGTTATATTGATTGTTATAGGGCCGGGAATTATCATAAACCCACTCGAGTCCTCCCAGCACATTTGTCAGGGTTATCCCTATGTCACCCACGCTCAATCCTATCAAATTTGCTCCGGGTGCCACACCCCGCCGAGCCCCTGCAGAAGCGTCACCGTTACCTGCCACGGTCCCTGCACAGTGGGTTCCGTGGCCGTAGGATGTGTCTGAATTGATCCTTTCGTACCACGGGCCGCCAGGAATATCTGATTTCAGGTTCACTATTGTCTTTTCACCATAATCGAGATCAGGATGGTCAGCATCGATACCCGTATCCAGTACAACAACGGTCACCCCGGAACCGTCAATCTGTTCATCACGGTAATAGATCCCTTCTTCCATGACCCGGGTCTCCCACACATTCGTGGCGTTAATCGTCTGAAGACTCGCTTCCATCATCAACTCCACCTGCGTGTCGTTCTCGATCCATTCCACTGATTTGAGTGATGCAAGGTTCCTTACGGCTGAGGCGGGTCCTCTGAGGGAAAGGGCAGGTACCACGTGAAAGGTTCCAGTCACCTGAAAACCAATTTTCTCGAAAAGCTTCTCATTATAAATATCGGAACCACCCTTCAGGCGGGCTAAGAGATTTACCTCGGTATCCTCATCCCAACGGTCCAACAAGCTCTGCAAATCATTATTTATTACGGAAACCTTCAACTGAGAGCTAATTGAGTATGCAGTATCGTCCCACAATGTCTGTGATATGGCCGGGCCGCTCACGGATACGGTGAGCATTAATATCAGAATTATAAATGGTGATTTGTTTATCCGCAATCTGCTACCCCCCTGATATTTGAGAGAATATCATTCTCCCTTAATTCATTTTAGGGATGATAATTCAATTTTGTACCTTGATATATTCATCTAAATGGCACTATTTCCCTTTCGCAGCTTTTCTAAATCCCGTTTAATTCATTTTTTTACGTATCGGACTCCAGAAACCCTCGTTGCACCCAGGACAGAATTTAGATGTCGGAGAGAGTATGTCCTCACAATAAGGACATACGAAAGGATCCGCTTCAAGCTCTTCACCGCATTTGTTGCATTTCACTTGTGATGGAAAAACTCTGTTGGAGCACGCCGGGCACCGGAACTTTCTATCCTCGAATACCGTGCTGCACCCCGGACAGACATTGTCGTAGATACTGACCTCGGCTCCGCATTCCGGGCAAAGATATCTTTTGGTACCGTAATCGGCATTCAACTCGATCTCTTCCGAATAAGTTCGGGATACTCTTGCCGGTGTTCTTTTTTCAAGTATTCTCTTATTATGCCATCTATAAAAGATCAGTAATACCACTATCAAAACGAATAAAATAATTATGATGGTTATATACCGCGTCTCCGTATCCATTTCAACAACCAAAGCATTCGGTAGTGCTAATGTAATCGCCATTATTCTAAAAGAGGTGGTATTCCTAAGGTCTGAGATCCGGCAAGGACCGGCGCAATGGATGTCCTTAATTCACAGACACTCCGTGACTACCACCACAGTATCTGTTTCTGAATATCCCAGATCGGTCAGGTTCTCAATTTCGCCAATATATCTTCGAGTTTCTTCGTAGTATCGGCGACATTCTCCACCTTCCCAGGTGAAGAGGCCGCAGGTGCTGGTGAGCTTAGCACCGGACTTGTCTTCGCAACAACGGGTGTGGATACGGCGTGGACCGGTGCGGTCTTTGCCACAACCGGTGTTGTGCCTGTCGCTACTGGTGCGGTCTTTGCTACTACGGGTGTTGTGACTGCCGGAACTGGTGCGGTCTTTGCTACTACGGGTGTCATGACAGCCGGGAACGGTGCGGTCTTCGCTACAACCGGCGTTGTAACAGCGGGAACAGGGGAAGTTTTCGCTGCTGCGGGGGCTACCCCGGTGGTAAGAACCGGTGATGTTTTTACCGCTCCGGCGATGGGTGCCGTGCGCTTGATGGATGACAAGAGTCCTTGAATGTCAACTCCTTCATCCATTTTTCCCTCTTGGGTAATGGAAGCAGGGGGGAGTGCCATTTGAACTTCTCCACCAGGAACACTGGTAGTCTTTGGTAACGAAACGTCAACCACTGCAGGTCCCTGGGGCAAGACCGGCGATGTAGATACGATCCTTGGGGCTCCCTCGCCGACCCCTCCAGGCTGTAGAGAGCCCTGCATCATAGGCTGGGATCCGGGCGGAATGAAATAATCAGCTTGCTGCTGCTGGGGGTAAAAGGGCTGAGGGGGATATCCATCATATCCGGGAGCTCCGTATCCTTCCATTCCACCATACATGGCCTGCATCTGGGCTTCGAACCTGGACCGGTTCAGCTGATTCAGATATTCCATGTTCTTTCCCTCTTCGATATCCCGATCCTCGCTGGCATCTTCTATGTCCATCTCGTCGCTTATAAAGGAATCGTCCTCTGCGTCGTAATCTACCGTGGCATCATAGACAAGGCCCTCAACGTTGTATTTTCTTCTGATGAAGATCATGGTGAACACGGTGATCATGAGGGCGAAGAAAATGATAAGAAAAAGAAATACATAATCGAGAGAGGAGATCCCGGCTTTTTCGGTAACAGTTACGTTTGTTCTCTCCTCATCTGGTATCATAACACTGAAATGGCCTTTTCCCTTATCATCCATTGGAGTTGAATCCTGAATACCCTCGATCTGGGTCGTTATCTGGAAATCACCCTCTTTGGAAAACGTATGGTTGAATTTGACCCGTACGTAGGAGTTGCTTTCCATAAAGGTTATGTTTTCACGATGGATAAGTTCTCCACCAGAATAGAATTTCACCCACAATTCGCTGCCGAACTTCTCAGAATCAAAGAACTGGACTCCCCTGTTAAGAACGTCGACGTAAAGACCCAGGGGCACGTTCTTCTCTACCATATAAACATCCTTGCCAACGACATCCTCAAGATACAGATCGGTCAACGCAAATTCAAAATCGACAACTCTGATATTGATCGTTGTCTGTTTAACCACATCCGCTCCAACTGTGATCCTTCCCTTTACCTCGAAGGAATAACCCTTCAGGTCAACGTCTGCAGGTGGTTTGAAAGATAACGCCATTTCTTTGGATTCCCGGTACATGAGAAATAGATTTTTCTGGCCCAGCAATCCCCACTTTTCTCCAAAGATATCGAAGGACAGGGTAACGTCGCCGTTGCCGGTATTATGTACTTTTAGCTTAACCAACGTCTCACCATGTGGAATTGCATCATAGGTCCGGTTCGTCTCTTCGAATGAAAAATCGAGGGTTTCTTCCACATTAAGAATGAAGGTCTGCTGGAAGGATATGTTTTTATCACCCATTGAACCCAGTTTCAAAATGAATTCATATGATTTGGCAGCCTGATCCATGGGGATCTTTACATAGAACGTAGGCTCGGTGGTATAACCAAAATCAACTGTGAACTGCGGCTCAGGGATGTATATCCACTGCGGGTAATCACTCTCCACTTCCCAGGTATAGGTATCTTCAATATTACCGATATTCCGCAGCATTATGCCAAAGGATACGTTATCGCCGATGAACCCGCTTTCCGTGGAAAGGTTACACGTTATTTCAGCATTGTATATTGGAATCACATTTACCGTAAATTCCACAGTGTCCTGGATCTTCAAGGGCACATCCGTAAGCACGTCAATGGTGAATTTATATTTACCTACCGGAGTGCTCGGCGGAACCTTGACCTTGTACTCTATATCAGCTTCCAGATCCTGTGGCAGTCCGCCCTCCCGGATATCGGAAGAATCCACCCATTCTTCCCATTCAGTGGGTTGGTTTGGACTGTCCGAAACGACAAAAGTGCCAGGGTTGCCGATGACATCGTCCAGATCGTTACCTTTGTTGATTATGGTAAAGGTAAAGGTCGAATAGCCTCCGGGCTGCCCATTTCTTTCCAAAATGAGCGTCTCGTCCTCAACAATATCTATCTCATAGATGTGTTTCACAATGGTCTGAACAAAACCCCGCTCGATCTCCGCATATTCCGAATCGATGGGTTTCGCACATAGAGTGGTAATTTGGCTGAATCCCGCATCGGCATCCTCGGGCAGATACACTATTACCGGCACCACCACCGTTCGCCCCATCTGTATATTCAACCTACCCTGCGTATCATCCACCAGCAGTGCAACCCATTCACTATGAGAGCTGTCGACCCAAAGGTCATAAATATCGTTTCCATTACCGAGATTCTGGATCTGGAATTCATATAGCACGTCCTCCCCGGGAAGTTTGTACTGCATATCCGGTGTCTTAATATCGATCCTATGAAGAAGAAGAACGTCAATATTAAATGTCAATGTGGACCTGTTGGAAGAAAGTTTGGATCTCAGAGTGACATCAAGGGAATATTTCCCAACCATTGCACTGTAAAGGTCGCCTACCACGATACGAACTGTCATCTTTCTTATTTTCTTTGCATCATCCTCGGGGCTTGAAAGCGGCGGTATCCGAGGGAACTTATCAGGATAGAGGATTATATTCCATCCCTTGATCTTTGTGCTGTCCACAACATAATCGTCATAGAAATTACCTTCATTGGTAACGGTACAATTGAAGGAGACAAGGTCCATGGGATAGGCTTTTTTGGTCTGTGGATCAGGACCCTCTTCGTTACATTTAAGCACGGGCGTGAACTGAGGTCCACGTGTCGAATCGGTTGAATCATCATCGACCTCCTCCGGTTCCGACACTTTTGTTTCGGGTATTCTTGCATTATCCGTAAAAGCGGAAAAAGGAGTCAACATGACTATAGTTATCACAAACATTATTACGATGGCTTTAAAATGACCTTTCACGTACGAAATCAAAATCATCCCTCCATTGAATTAATTCTAATATATTTATCCGTTCCCACCTCTATCTGGTATATTAAATGAGATATGGGAATATAAATATTTAAAGTGATTGTTGAGAATCGTCCAGGAATATAAGTGAGCAGGTCTCCGTTGGTCTTTCGTTTTCTTAGCATACTTATCTGCCTCCGTAAATCACTTGGATCGGAAACCGGGCAGAAATCATACCGCACGTCGGTCCGAAAATTAAGCTGATATAACATCCATGATCATTTAGAGATATATAAATGTTGAAAGTCTTATGACATTTTTAGACAGGAGGGATAGATATCATAAAACAGTTAAGATCATCCACAAAAAACCTACTTTATAATCCTTTGTGATATCTCCGATACATGACGCGATCGACCTCACTTTCAATGATATCCGGTATGAACATTCTCTTTTTCGTGGTGCTATAGACGTTCTGGTTTGACGAGGTCTTCGATTTTACGACATATCCTCTCTTCTCGAGTGTTTTCAAGCGACTGTCAAGATACTTTCTAGGATAGAATTCCTTGATCTCTTTGTTGAGCCGATCATGGTAATAACCATCCGATATTCCAAAAACGTCCGCAATATCATCCCTATTTACGTGATTATTGCCGTAGTACTTTTCGTATTTCGATACGATCAGGAATATCTGCTGGAGAATATCCTTGTTCCTTTCCCTCATCTCCAACACCAGTGAGTGGAACTCCCGAAGGAAATAACGAGGGAACCTCGGTAGATATCCTCTTTTTACCAGTTTATGACCATCATTTGAAATTGGATAACTGCAATTATCAAAAATGATCCCCAATTCTTCCAGTCCGACTTTTTCCTTTTCAAGAAATCTCCGAACCGTCTCATATCCATCCTTCCGGATTATTTCTGCAGTGGTGAATCCGGTCCTTCCGAGATAGATAGACGCGCACTTGATCTGATCTAATAAACCCTGAATAAGTCCCCCGTCGCCACTCCCCTCAACCATGGCTTTTGACACAGTCCTCCCTTCCTCCACCTTTATCGAAGCGTCGCCCAGACTGACATATGTCTTACCGTTATTGCAGTATTTCCTGATGAATTTTCGAGAAAAAGTGTTTTTGAGAAAAGCCTTCATCTGGTCCTCGGTCAAACCGTAGGCCTTCCTGAGGAGCCTTTCGCGTCTGTTAAATTTTTTCAATTCCACAGGTCCCTCAAGAAGTAAAAATCCGACCAGGGTGCAAAGTATTTCCTCTTCATTTCCCTCAGCCGGTTTTCCCCTGAGATTCGCTTTGCTCTTTGAGCGCCAACTCTTTTTCATGTTGGGTCTCCCGGGCCCCTGTGTAGCAAGCCGTCATCGATCATCCCCAGGATCCGTACCTTTGTAAAATCCGGAGGACTATTAGATATTCGTCCATTGTTTGCCATAGCGCCATCCAGTTCAACAGCTACCAATCTTCATTTTTCAATGCTACTCAATTCATTCCGAATCGAATTTCATCTTCAATATCTTTAGAGTAATAATGGGGAATGCCGGCAATGGATTTCGTGTAAACATGATCATTTGTGATTAAAATTTTCAGATTTCTCTTTATAATTTTATCATCCAATTTCATTTTATTTTTTATATGTCCCATCCTCTCAGAAAGGTCATCGAAATTGATCCCGTTCTCATTCATTGATATGACACCCATTACAGAATACCTCGTTAGCATGTTCCTGTTGCGCCTCTTCTTCCCCTTTATCACCACACCCGTACCCAGAAGAATCACTGAAATAAGAATACCTATAATAAGACGGAGGTTCTGCATGGACAAAAAGCTGTTATCTTCCTCTCCCTCAAACAGGTCTTTACCGGTGGACACCGGCGACAAAGTGAAGGTACTCAGGACGGAGCCTCCTTCATCTCGGTATGAAAGCAGCACTGCATTACCCTCATTAGTTACGACTTTTGACCAATCTATTTCATACTCGATACGATCCGAATCCTCAATTGGCATATCTTTTAAAACCACCGCCAATGAATTCCCATCTGCTTCCACTTTGATGACTGTGAAGTCATATTCATAATTGTGGAATTTTATGTTATATATGTTTCTCTCTATCCGGTCCATGACCATATCCTTTATACTTATTTGGTACCCCTTATCCCTAAAAAGGCGTGTGAATAGAATGCTGTAAGGGTTATTGAATTGGGGCCATTTGATCTCGAACGCGTGCTCTTCCGAATTACCCTCGAAACACATATCCGTAAAAACTATTGAAGCCCGATCCTCTCCACGGGCTTTAATGATGACAAGAGAGTATTTTTCGTTCGAAATATCATGGAATATGTTCTCCCCGTCCAGACGTACTGTAATATCCAATCGAGAGGTATCTGATACTACATATCGTTCCTGAAAGACGTCATCCGGGATCGAAGGCCATAAATTAGTAAAACCATCCGGATTTTCAGATGATACTACGGTGGAATTGTCGATTTCGCCTTCGATCTGCAGTTCATACGCTCCGCCGGAAAACAGAACCTCGAAATATTCATCGGTCGGCCCGGGTTCCAGCAAGTTTATTTTCAGTGTAATATTCTCCCTTGAGCCGGTCTCCTTGAATATTTCGCCGATGATGAGAAAGGCATAATCGGTCAGCTCGATCCCATGCGGGGGCCTGAAGGACAATTTTAATTCTTTTACCTCACCAAATCCGAGGAATAGATTATTATACGCCAGTATTCCCCAGGGTTCTCCAAAAATATCCAGCGAGATCGGCAGATCGGCATTTCCATTATTCTCTATCATCAAATGTACGAGAATTTCACTTCCTATCACGACATCTAAGGTTTCATTCAGAACAGAAAACGAAAAATCCAGGGTTTCTGCCACCTTTACTTCAAACCTCTGCTCAAAGGTGATGTTCTCATCACCTTCCGAAAACAAGGTGTACAGGAATTCATATATACCGGCCGGGGCGCTCATCGGCACACGTACATTGAAAAATGTCTGATATGAATCTCCGAAATCAACAGTGAATTTTGGTCTACCAATCCATATCCAATGTGAATCGTGGCCTTCGATCCTTAGCGAGTAGGTGTCTCGTAAGTTTCCCGTATTGTTTAGCCGAGCGAAAAAGGAAATGTTGTCCCCAATATCAGCATCCATCGATGTAACATTGAATTCCATCTCCGCATTATGAAACGTCAATACGGTTACTGAAAACGAAACCGTCTCCTGATGTGTCAGGGGAATATCGCTGTATATGTCCACGACGAAGTCGTAGGTTCCTGCAGGGGTTAATGGCGGGATCCGTACCCCAAAGGAGATGTCCGCTGCCAGGCCCTTGGGTAGACCGCCTTCATTTATCGAGGAACTATCAATATCGGTTACCCAGTTCACAGGTATAACAGGGGATCGGGATAACACGAAGGTACCGGGTGAACCGATGATCGTATCCGGGCCGTTACCCTTATTTATGATCTCAAAGGTGAATGAAAGTTCATCTCCAGGGATGCCTTCCATTGTATTTCCCAGCCCGTCTCGATCCACCTCAATTCTCGTTATGTTACCGATTATCGTCTTTACGTAACTCCGCTCCACAGGAGCCGCGGACTCTCCCTTCAGCTTTGCGGCAAAAGTGGTCACATGGACGTAACCTGCATCCGCATCAAATGGAATGAACACGATAACCGGGGCGACCACTCCTTTACCAATATGGAGATTTAGTGTTTCCATGGAGTCGTCAACAAGTTTGACTGACCAGTCGGGATCGGAAGATTCAATCCATATTTCGTATGTATCGTTGACATTTCCCGTGTTCCATATCTGGAACTCGTAGATTACCTCTTCACCAGGCAGTCGGGTTTTCTGTGAAGGGGCAGTTATATCGACTCTGTGGAGAGGCAGCACCTCAACAGTAAAATTTATTTTGGACGTGTTGACGGATAGTGAGGAACGCAGAGTTACTTCGAAGGAATAATTGCCCACGTTGGCATTGGATAAATCCCCTACAACGATACGAACCGTCAAACTTTTTATTTTTTCTGAATCATTCAAAGGGCTCGAAAGCGGCGGTATTCGGGGGAACTTATCAGGATGGAAGACAATATCCCACCCTTGAATCGGGATACAATCCACACTATAGTCATCATACATGTCACCCTCATTGGTAACGGTACAGTTAAAAATAACCACATCACCCGGGTAGGCTGACTTCGTTGTGTTTTCGGTGCATTCAAGAACGGGTGTGAACTGCGGCGCCCTGGTGGGCCGGGGTGAATCGCGGTCGGAACTGGTATTATTGAGGTCTCCAACCGTTGTGAGAACTTCATCGCTGTTCACAAATATCATTGAGCCCGGTAGAAGGAAAAGTACGCTTAACAAAAATACCATCAGCATTCTAGGAGTTCTTGTTCCATTGGACAATTTTTTGCCTCCCTATAATATATTTATTTCATTAGTTATAAAATGATATTGGAACAGTTATTTGAGAATATAAAAGTAATGAGTATCTTATGACATTTCTTGACAATGTGTTATTCTTAGATTCCATAACCCTCTAGGTGTTCTTATTCGAGGCCTGCGATATTAAAGTACGCAGGCCTCGCCTACGATTACAAAAGGAGAAAGTCAAAATCACCTAAGGTCGGCCCTGGTCCGTAGGCACACCTGCCGAGGACGCAGGTGCGTGAAATGCACCGTAACGCAGTGGGCGCCGACCTAGAGGGCAGCCCTCCTCCATTTTCTCAATATTATTTTTGGGTCGGACCTGCGTTTCTTACGTCGCCCGTAGGCTTAAAAGGCGAGGGCTCAGGTGTGACGTAGTTACACCGGAGTGAAACGGGAGCAGGTCCTCTATGGAAAGAAAAGAAGAAATCATAGCCCCAAAGGCTTGATTGTAATCCAGGATAGCACAATATTTCTTGACAATATGTTCAAAGGTGTGACTGCCTCCTTCGTAGGTTTTATGAAGCGGAATTGATCCTCCGGGCGCACACTTCATTACGCAACACCTTTCAGGCGTTGCTGCGCCCTCGGCAAGTGTGCCTACGGGCCACGATTCCGCGAACTATGACAGGTAACGGCTTGCCAAGTCACGTCTTGGCAAGTTAGCTGAATCTCTGATTCAGCGAAA
>CAYFHS010000018.1:0-11530 GCA_964342815.1 uncultured archaeon
CAAGTGGGGAATTTTCAAGCGCCGAAATTGGGGAAAATTGGAGCGCCGTTGACATAACAATAACATATATAATCCAGCTAAACTAAAAATAGTTAAAGCAATAATTCCCACGCCCTGTCCAAGATAATATGCGAAGGAGGAGATGATATGGCGATCACCCATCAATACTTTAGATAAACTTTCAAATAAATGTTTTTTACCTTCTTTTAAGCGGCGGATCTGATATAGATTGAAAACACCAGCGAGAGAAAATAGGAATGCTGCCAGTATTGCGATTCCTTGATTTGGTGTGTCCATCATATGCGATACTTCCTGTCTCAAGTCTAATCTTCGAAAGTATATTTCAATTTCCCTTTTATGAAAACCATATACCTATAACCACGAAATGCAGGAAAAAGGTTCCGAGGTTTTTTGGGTTCGATCATAATAAAGATCGCTTCTTTCTTTAGATCATCAATATATGACATTACTACATTACCACGTAATAATCCTTGATTTGTGATATTATTGTTCACCAATATTTGAAATGTTCCAACTCTTTTGACAAGGTAAAACTCTATTTTACAGGTCGAATTTTGTTTTAATTTAAATTCAAATTTTATATATTTTTCATTTAACTTTTTTTTCTTTCTTATCAATATATATGAGAGTTTGATAAAATAAATTAAGTATATGATGATGAATGATAACATTAATACCATCAAGAATAATCCAATGCGCTGGCCGGTAGATATGATATTCATACCTCATTAATTTTTGTTTTTCTCTCCTTATATAAAATCCTCATACACTATAGATTTTACTCTTTATTGTTCCATGAATTACAATTTCTAAGCTCTGTAACGGCTTATTAAGGAAGTTATAAGGATCGGGAGAGTGCGGGCTAGGTAGGACACCTTTAAGAGACGTCCTTCATCCAGAATGACCGAAACGGTTTTTACGAGATGGGAAAACGGGAATGGAAACAATATATATGATGGAATGGATGTATAATAAATGGAGGCGAAGAACAATTCGAAATTGACTATATGAAAACAATAAAGTCTGATTTACGCTCAATAAATACATCGCGTTTTAAAGAAATCTATTATAACAATATTAATATCGAGGATTTTTTATTTTAAAATTTTACATATAAAATTACAATTAATAATCAAATCATATTTGGTTCATGGTGGAAAAATGGCGCAGCGAGAAAGAAAAATGAAAGATTGCCCAATATGTGGTTGTAAACTAAATCCGAAAAATTATGAAAGACATCTTTCCAAGGTCCATGGTACTGATCCTGAAAAACAAGAGATAGAGGATAAAAGAAAATTAACAAGAGCGGAGGAGCGGAAATTGGAATATGAACAGAGAAGCAAGAAAATAAAAATTGCATTCACTATTACATTTATTGTTGTTATTGGAATTGTGATTTATTTCATAATGTTCCCGGATGATATGTCCGTGGATAACTTATTGCCAATTGGGGACGATGAAGGTCCCATAGCAAATGCAGGTCATGATGAAACGGTAGCTGTTGGTGAAGTAATTTCATTTACCGGGACTGGTTCCGGTTCAACTGGTTCTTTTGTCCAATTTGAATGGGATTTTGATGGCGATGGGATATATGATAATAGTTGTGGAACATGCGGCAATATACAACATTCATATGATGAGGCAGGCATCTATACTGCTACATTCAGAATAACAGATAGCGCTGGTGCAACAGGAACTGATACTCGCATTATCACCGTGATCTAGTGAAAATTCGGTCCCGGTATATTATTTTTCATAATGGAATTTCTTTAGTATTGAATTGTTTTTCATTTGATGAAAATATGTTATGGTTTTACTCATGATTTAGCTCCTCGTAATAAAAATTAGGAAACTTAAATAGTTCAATCTTCAGTATTTGTATCCAACATTTTAATTTCGAATATCATCGGTCTGCCGCCCAAGTGCTTGTAATCGTCCTCTCCATATCCCTTTTCCGGGGGTATCTCCACAACCCTGCTTTGACCTTCCCTCATCCCTTTGAGGCCCTCTTCAAAACCGATAATGACCGAGTTATCCTCTGCTTCGAATTCCCCCCCCTGATTGTGGTACCATCCATACTCATTGAATATCTCTCCACCGCCGTAATACACCAAATTGTAATCGACCTTCGCCGGGTGATTATCCAGATCAGCTTCTTCGGAGCTAAATAGATCAACAGTATTCTTTGTTGTGATATATCCGGTCCTTGACGAATTTGTCGTTGATCTCACCTTAATTTTAATTTCCTGAAAAGTGTCTTTTTCCGTAATTTCGGTGGTAATCGTTACAATTTTGTAGCCCCATTCTTCTCCCGGAATCTGATTTAATTCATCACCGCCCGAAAAGGTTACATTCCAGCTGTTCGGGGCGTCAGATTCAAAAATGAACGAATCTTCTTTTATACCAGGGTTTTTTACAAGCACCAGATATTGCGTACCCACATCGGGATCTACCAGGTGAGAACTGCATTTGTATGGTTCATGACCACCATCTTCCTCATTCATGGTCTCAACTTTCATTGGAATTGAAGATTCGATTTTTAAATTATCGTCATCATCCTCATTATTGTCCTCGGTACCATTGTCTTTTTTATCAGCGTTGATACATCCTACACTCCAGATGACCAGTAATACAGATATGCATGCTATAAAGGTCAATGACTTGTTCAGCATTTTTTTACACCCTGATTTTGAATAATACGGCACCTCATTTATAAATATCACTTAATTTTTGTTCTTAAACGCAATATTCTCAGCCAAAAAGTACACCCATTTAGATACATCTACTGCCTTTTCAAAAACATCTTCCTCGCTATTATCGCCGCACCCGTGGCAGTCACGATCTGGGGCATTGGAGGCACTACCATCTTCCGGCCCAGTTCAACCTCAAGAGCAGCTATCATTCCGATGTTTCTTGCCGGACCCCCATCGAAGAATACGTTATCACGGATCCCCACTTTCTTTGCCATACCCACAAGTCTTCTTGCCACCGCCTTGTGTATCCCTGCAATTATATCCTCCTTCTTTTCGCCCTTGAAAATAAGTGAAGCCACTTCTGATTTAGCAAATACCAGACAGGTCGTTGTGATATCCACGGGATTCTTGGAGCTCAGAGAAAGCTCCCCCATATCGTCGAGATCGACTTCCAGAACCCGTGCTAGTATCTCCAGGAACCGTCCGGTCCCGGCGGCGCACTTGTCGTTCATGGCAAAGTTTGTCATCTTCAGATCGTCATCAAGCGCAATTACCTTGGTGTCCTGCCCCCCTATATCGATGATCGTTCGTATTTTCTGTGTTTGTGCAATATGCTGCACTCCCGTGGCATTGGCGCTTATCTCGGATATGTTCTCGTCTGCAAAGCTTACCACTCTTCTGCCGTATCCCGTGGACACCATATAATCCACTTTCCGGGGATTGATCTTCGCCAGACGACACGCCCGCTTCATCGTCTTCTTGGCTGTCTCTTCGTGGTCGGATCCTGTGGGAGATACTGCATATCCCACAATTTCCGTATTCTTCATTACCACCACCTTTGCGTAAGTGGACCCAAGATCGATTCCCGCTGTCAGCGTATCCCCCATCAGGAATCACCCCCGGCTGAAGCAATGATCAATGCGGCACCGAACGCACCTACGAACATCGGTTCGTCGGCCACGGTCACACTGTGTTTCATCCTCTTTTCAAGCTCTGACACCACGTTCTCGTTGGCAGCCACTCCCCCGGCGAGCAGAATATCGCCCTTGATTCCCATGGACTTCGCTATAGCAGACACTTTTTTGGCCACCATCTCGTTCAATCCCCCTATGATATTCTCTTTGTTGATCTTTTTAGCCACCAGTGAAACCATTTCGGATTCGGCGAAAACCGTGCACGTCGCCACAACGCAGGACGGGCAGTCAGCCGCGCATCCGAGAGCGCCCATTTCATCCGGTTCCACGCCAAGCGACGCCGCCATTGTATCGAGAAACGTTCCAGTACCCGACGAGCATTTGTCGTTGGTCTTGAACGACGACAATACTCCGCCATCATCCAGGTCCATGACCCTTATCCCCTGACCTCCTATGTCTACCACTAGTCTAACAGAATCCATCTGGGCCTTGGCTCCCTTGGCGAAGGCCGATATCTCCGTGGCATCCATATCTGCGAACTCGATGGAGTTCTTCCCCTGCCCTGTGGCAATAATACCGGTAATATCTTTTTTCTTCAGACGGTTCTTCCGAAGCAGCTTTCTGAACATCCGGTAACCCAGGGAGTTGGGATCCATGGTGGTGGAATCCATCAATCTGTCCTTGACCTCGCCACCGCGAACGAGAACCATTTTTGTATATAACGCACCAACGTCGATTCCTACAAAATATTCGTCCCGCGTTGACTTATCTAATTTCTTTTTTTCCCGGCTGCTTCCCAATAATCTTTTCTCTTCGGCCAATCCCGCCAGTTCCTCCAACTTCGTATCCCCGAATCCCTTTACCTCCTCCACCGCCTGTTTTCCTGTTTTTTTGAACTCTTTTCGGGACTTGATCATTTCCAGGAAAGCTTCCACCCTTGTCCTGATCTGCTCCACATCCCCCTCGTCATATTCCGTCTCCAATTTCAACATGGAAATCTGATTTTTTCGGAGCTCCATATCGATCCTGGAAGCTTCCAGGTTATTCAAATGACATCCCCGAAGAACGTGGAAAAGTACACCGTCCAGATCGTATTCTTCTAAATGATTGTTCATTCTCGTTATCCTCTCGTCGTTGGGAGTGAAACACGGACATGTGCATGGATAAAGATACCGCTCCGCAATGGCCGTCACCATGGATGACATGGACCCCTCATCGATAACCACGGGGTCTTGAAGCAGCCGAGTGCTGGAGCACAGCTCATCTATGATTATTATCCCGTCCGATTCCTCGACAAGATTGGGGATCTTCCAGTTAGGCCACATGATGGGGGAGCCCGCCAGAAGAATCCTTGGTGAATTTTCTCTTGCCACCCATTCCTTTCGGGATTCTAGCTCGTCTATCTCCTTCAACAGTTTTTCCATATTCTCGCACCAACGGGGCAGGTCATCAATCAGAGAAAGCTGGGAGATCAAGATCATGTCGGCACCCCAGAGGGATACCCGGTTCCGTTTTCTCGTTTCCATCAGTTTAGTCCAGAGGCGGACCGCCTCGTTATATTGACCAATCGCGTTTCTCAGGGATGCTCTCTTTATCCGAGCTCCGGTGAGGTCCTCAAGGCGGTACATGAGAAATTTCATTTCCTCAAGCCATGTCTTTGAGTTTGTGTCGCCGGTCTTGACCCTGGGGACGTTGAGCATCAATACCGGCACGAAATCCGAAAGTATTTCACCCAGCTTCATTTTCCCGTCGCAGGTGGCCGGTGCCACAACAAGATCGCATAGCTCAAAGTAGGGGTCCGATTCTACCATCTTGTTACCCAGTGTCGATTTCACCATGGGACACAACCCGGCATCCCCCAGCAGCTCATTGGCAGGATGAACTGGATCATAATATCCGGAACACAAACGAACAACCTTTGCTCCCGTTGCCATGATCAGTTCATTTGGTGTGAAAACACAGAGGCTTCCCACGATCTTTCCACCCTTTTCCTTGAACTCCTTCAATTCGGCGATGCGAGGCGAGTCACAGCCGGCCATCTCGTCGAAATAGCTCATGGCCTTTGGTCGGGGTTTCATGGATTCACGGTATTCCCTGTTCCGGACTGCCATCTCCATATTTCCCTTAGTCGTCTTTTCCCTCTGTTCCTCTATGTCCTGTTTCATGTCCTCCCGCATGTAACGAGGCTGGTTCACATTCGACAGTTCGGTAATAGAGTTATCCGTTTTTTTCCTGAAAATTCCCAATCTTCACACCTCTATTTGTTGGGTTTTGATTCAATGATCGTTTTGTTGAATGCCAGCAAACCCAGCGCACCCTGCTCGGGACAGCACTCCACGCATCTGCCGCAAAGTGTGCACTCGGGTCCTGTAATATTTTCCTTCTCCATCTCTTCATAAACCGTATGAAAATCCTGTGGACAGACACGCAGGCATATGCGGCATTTCGTGCATTTAGCCGGGTCTTTGCGCAGCCATATCAGAGATAGTTTATTGAACAATGCCATAAGCGCACCCATGGGACATATCCTGCACCAGAACATTCTTATGAAAAATGATCCAACAACGAAAAGTACGAGAACGATAATCGCGGTAATTGGTAATGCTGCTGAAGTGATACCGAAGGGTGCCTGAAGTAATGTAAAAAAACCTTGAGCGGGACATATCTGACAGTAAGGAAGTGATAGGGTTGCGGAATATTCACCAAATCCAAGGCTCGGGATTCCAATGCTTATTGCCACCAGGAGAGTAAAGAATAAAACCGCATATTTCAGCTGGTCCAGAAGGGAGATCCATTTCCGACTCAGCTGCAAATGAGGTATTCGCAGGGACTGTCTTATGGACATCAGCAGCTCCTGGGTCAATCCGAAAGGACAAGCCCAGGAACACCACGTTCTTCCAAGGGCAACTATCAATAATAAAATTATGAGCATGGGTGTGATCATGTCAACATAAAAGGTTGAATATCCTCCCTGTAGCCATTGTTGCAGCGAATAGTAATAGCAGTAGGTTGGAGCATTGACGATGTAGCGGCATGATGCATTGGGGAGCAGTACGTAGCGTAATGTAGGGTCTCTTCCAAATTCGAACATTCCGAACAGAAGGCTGTTCAGGAGTATGAATATAAAAAATGCGATGAGCCTGCGGATAATGGTGATCCGTTTCTGTTTCGCCCATTCTTTCAACGACAAAATGAGACTCATCATCCCCCTCCCACGACGCATTGTCCGGTAAAATATTTATTCATATAGTAAATCCCAATGCCAAGAAGGGTGAGGAGACTCATCATATTGAGAGTAAATGAGATCTTTGGATTGGCCTTCAAAGCAGCCAGTTGTGTGATAAGGTCCCCGATAAGAAAACCGATGATGGGGTATGCGCTGGAGGTGATGGCAAAAACCGCGGTGAGAAGGATTGCCAGAGGGAATCCCGTGGTGATCAAAAGGGGGGCCAGTATCAGCATCTTAAGGCATGGTGTGGCCCCACGTAACATTCCGTATAGAAAACCGGTCTTTCCAGATATTTTTCCGGGCGGACTGTGCATGCTGCATCCCCCGCACCCCGTTCTTTCCTCTGTGCCGCATCCCGTGGGACATGAGGCGCAGTTTGTGCATCCTTCGTTTTCCCGTCTCACTCGCTTTGCCCTCCGCAATCCTGGTAGGATGTGTTTTACAAAGATAAAAAGTGCAAACAGTACAGTAATTATCCCGAAGATCAGGGTATAAATATCGGTTGGGATATCGATGAAAAGTCCAAAGAGAGAAATTATAGTTCCCAACGTCATGATACCGATAAAACGTCCCAGAATGAAAGAGAGAGCCATGCTTTTAGAATGTGTGCGGTTGCCAAACGACAGAAGTAAACAGACCCAGGAATTCCAGAAAGAAACACCTATCATGGCTGCTGCCGCCACTTCCGGCCACATTATACCCGTCCCCTCCCTTTGCGGATCGATTTTGTCAATACGCTAAGCTCAACAAGAAATAATATTACCAGAACCAGCAGGATTATTTGAAGAATCAGTTTGAAAACATCGGTCTCTCCCAGGATTATCTCGATATCGTGTGTCTTTCCGTCTATCACGTAGATATGCGGCGAAGTGTAACCGCTTGTGTAATCCCCCTTTCCCTGGTAACCCCCCTGTGCAGCAATTATTTCCAGCTGTGGGTCCGCATCCAGGTCCACTGCGGTAATTCCCATGACATCGGTGCCTAATAATGGACTCTTCCATTCGATATCATGGGTCATTCCGTCGATAATATAGAGATAACCGGGTTGATTTCCAACCATTATCTCCTCAACGTCATCGTCATCAACGTCCGCAACCGCAAAGCCAAAGGGTTTTGGTCCCAGGTTGCCGCTTTTGTAAAGCTTTTTATAAATCCCATCTGCAGGATCATACTGGAAAATATAGATCCAACCGTCGTTATAACGATAACCGTTCGATAAAACTATGTTCGGAGTCCCATCATTGTCGACGTCGCGTATAGCCAGCCCCTGCACGCATCCTCCCAGATCGTCGCTCTCCCATTCGGGTTTCCCCCTGGAATTGTTCGTGACATTATATACTCTAATGTAACCTTCACCCGCTACATCGCCCAGAGCCGCCCCGCATCCGGCCACAACCTCCACGATACCGTCACCGTCAACGTCTCCCACGTCGATAGCCCGCCACCTGGAATTGGCCTTCGCCGTCATAAAGAAGGGTTTATCGGTGCCACACTCTATCACATAGAACATCCCGTTCGGTTCATCGGTCTTGTATGCCGTACCCACTACGATATCATCCTTGCCGTCTCCTGTAAAATCATGAAGAGCGATTCCATGGGCATCCCTCCCCGATCCCTCATATTTCCATAGCAGTTTGCCGTCCTCCCCGGAAAATACAAATATTTTTCCCATACCGTTCCCAACCACAATTTCAACCCCATCGTCACCGTACACGTCCCCCAACTCGATTCCCCATACGCGATTACCGCCCACCTCCAGGCTGTATTCGAGGAAGAAATCGCCCCGGACATATTCCAAAACGGTGACATATCCGTTGTAATCCCCGTAGACGAGTTCGATCTTGCCGTCGCCGTCAATGTCGCCGGCCTTGATTGAATTGTATCTCCCGGGTGCGGTATTGAAATCTTCACCGGAGACCTCGGCATTTATCGGGCCAGCAAACGAAATTGTAATGAGAACGAGAAACAGAGAGAAACAGCTCAGCTTTCGAAAAAGATTTATCCGCAACTCAACCCCGCCTCCGCCTTAGTTTCTTTTTGAATGGTCTGATAACTAGAAGGATCACGAAAACCACCGATACAAAAGTAAATATGCCCAGACCGACCCGGGTCTTTGTAAATATAATAAACTCTTCCACCGGTTCCTTCATGGAATACATTACTATATAGCGGGATTTCCCTAGAGCTGACACGAATTTACTGCCGTCAGGAGACCATCTTGAAGCCATTACGTTCGAATCGTATTTCTCGCCCTCCCTGAATATAACTATTGGCTCGGATACTGCGGGATTATAAATACGGGCTCTCTTCTCTATACCTGAAGTTAGAAAATAATCGTTTGACCTGGACCATCGGGCGCCTCTTACACAGTTATCGTGCTCGTATTTCTTGTGTGATCCCGCTTCAAGATCCCAAACCCTAGCTGTATAATCCCGGCTTCCGCTCACAATCCTCTTCTCATCCAAAGACCAATCGCAGTCCAGTACTCCGGAGGTATGGCCTTCGAGTTTTTTCCAAAGCGAGAAATTACCGGTCTCATAGATGCAAATGGTGGTGTCGTCAGAATTTACTGCAAGTTTAGATCCACTGGGGCTGAACCGGGCCGAAATAATTGGTCCTGCAGTCTGATCAGCAAGGGTTCGGATACATTTCCCCGTGGCCACATCCCATACTTTTGCGACATTTTTCGAGACGCCCGTACCATTTACTTTTTCTCTTCCTGACCCGCTGACAATCCAAGTACCGTTAGGTGACCAATCGACGCATAGAACGGAACCCAGATGCCCGGAGAGCTTTTTATTCTCGGTCCAATCCGAGGTGGTAAAGATGTGGATTACTTTGTCATCCCCGCAAACCGCAAGATACCTGCTGTCGGGAGAGAACGACAGATAACGCAATGGATGCTGGATCCCGGCAGGAACCAATCCGTCGCAGCGAGTTCGAGTATCCGGAATACCGAAGGAATGTTCCAGCACTCCAGTGCTGGCATTGTAAATGTTCACTTGTCTGTCGAAATAGACTCCCGCGATCATGGAACCGTCCGGAGACCAGTCACACATCCACAGTGTCGCCAGCGAATCAGTCCTCTGTGCCTCCCATTCAACCGTCAACCAGTCCGGGCGTAGTTCGGTAGACGTTTCGCCCTTTACAGCAAACGGGATCTTTAATGAAATGGATAAAATGATCTGTATGAGGATGACAGATAGGGCTAAATATCTACGAATCATTTTTTTTCAACCTCCTCTTGCGGGATATCAAAATCACCAAAAATAATATGTCCAAAATAGCAAAAACAATAATCGGGATCAAAAGAGTCGGATAGAGCTTCAATTCTTCGTCTTGCGCCGTTTCATCCGTCTCTCCATCTATTTCACCGATTTCAACTCCTTTCAAACAATACATGTAACCGTCAGTGCTACCGACATAAAGATTCGCTCCCGAGAAAACAGGCGAGGCAACTATGGTTCCGGCTGTCTTGAAGCTCCATTCCTCGGTGCCGTTTTCATAATTTATTGAAAATAATGAATCACCCATTCCAATAACAATAATATCCGAAATAATAAGTGGTGACGATCCGCCCTCGAAGTTCTCCGCTTCGAACTTCCAAATAACCTCACCCGGACTGATTATTTTATTGTCATCAGGGTCCTCGAAGGGTATACAATATATAAATTCGTAATCCGAAAAGAAGATTCTATCCTTGTTCATGCCTGCGGAAGTGTACATATCCGTCCCGGCCTTGAATTCCCATACAATTTGCCCCGTTTTTCCGTTGTATCGGTATAGCGACCGGTCGATCCCGGAGGAAAATAGAATATCGTCTCCCTCGATCATAACCGTGGAATAGATGTCGCCGTCCGTTATAATCTCGTAGATGAACTCGCCTGATTTTGCGTCCAGGCAGACCAATCTTCCCGATGAATCTCCGATATAAAGTAGATTATCCTTAATTGCGGGAGTGGACCATACGCTGCCGCCGAATGAAATTGAATAATTCCAGGCCATTGTACCGTTATTTTCGTGTAAACAGTAGATATTTCCATCATCAGCACCGAAGTATATTTTTTCCTTGTACAGTTTGGGAGAGCTCATTATCCCTCTGCCAGCGGAAAAATTCCATTGCTCAATACCGTACTCGGCATTGATACAGTAAAATTTTTTATCTCCACTACCGATGTATAATTTCGCTTTGGACACCAGAGGCGAACTGGAAATATCACCTCCTGTGGGAAAGATCCATTTTACGACACCGGTTTGTGCATCGAGACAGTAAACGGATCCGTCCTTGGAACCGAAATATATCTTTCCGGACACTACTGCCGGGGAAGATTCGATCCCTCCGTCAGTCTTGAACTTCCAGAGCAGTTCATCAGTGGTTCTTCCCTTGGAAGGATAGATCCCGCTGTTTGAGTTATCCCCCCTGAACTGGTTCCAATCACTATTCCCTCTGGTGAATTCACCAGCTGCAATTGAGGTATTAACCAAGAATAGAAGGAATAACATACCTGCGATCATAATTGTCTTTATTTCGATTCCCGAAAAGCTCTCTTCCATCGTATTTCCACATGGTTTGTATCGTCTATAAATTTAGCGGCATTCGCGCTTTCAAACGATACCGTAATCTTCATCTGCGTGTTCTTGATGAGGAGGGAGGGAGGTTCGGAAAGTGGATT
>CAYFHS010000018.1:11630-65416 GCA_964342815.1 uncultured archaeon
CGGCAAATGGATTCGGCAAATGGATTCGGCAAATGGATTCGGCAAATGGATTCGGCAAATGGATTCGGAAAGTGGATTCGGAAAGTGGATTCGGAAAGTGGATTCGGAAAGTGGATTCGGAAAGTGGATTCGGCAGGCGGGTTAAGAACCTTGTCAATGATGTCTTCCCTTAAGGTACAAAAAAACTAAAACGATCATAATCAATACCGCCAAAATAACATTCGTAGATGAGAGTTTCCAGACTTGTCCATTTCCGGTTTTTTTCGGTCCAACGACATTCACCGTTTGATTAAGAGTTATATTGTGATAACCGTCAGATACCATTATGTAAATGAAGTTCTCCCCAATTTTAAATATCGAGGTATCAAGAGAGTAGTTCCAGTTTGAAAATCCATCCATAGTAACCACGGATTCCCAGCTGACGTTGTCGTAGCTTATCCAAACCCCTTCTATATGCCTGTTATCCCATGCCTTCCCTTTGAGAATATAAGGAACGCCCGCCTCCAGGTTCTCCGGGGGATTTTCGAGTTTGACGTCGGGGGGTCTAATATCTTTTGTAAGGCCGAGGCAGTATAAATTTCCGTCGTCAGAGCCGAAATACACATTGGAGGCATATACGGCGGGAGAAGATTCGATCCCCTTACCGGCGCTAAATTTCCATAGTACCACACCTGTGGATTTATTCAGACAGTAGAGATCATTGTCGTGTGATCCGAATAGAAGAAATCTCTCGGTAATGGCCGGGGAACTTTTCACCTTTCCCTCGGTTGTAAAGCTGTATCTCAGTTCCCCCGATTCGGCGTCGATACAATACAGAGAATCGCCGGAGCCCACGTAAACTGCCTCATGGTCCACGGCAGGTGACGAAAAGATATCATTCCCGGTGCTGTAGTTCCAGTGCAAAGTGCCGTTATTGGCATAATGGGAATATATGTTCATATCCATTGAACCGTAATAAACCATACCGTCAAGCACCGCTGGGGAGGACGGTATATAGCTGGTCGTGTAGTTCCAGACGTGGTCACCCGTTTGAATATCAATTGCATAAAGCTTCCCGTCGCAGGAACCTGCGAATAATAATCCGTCGCTGATGGATACGGAGGTGTGGACATATCCGAACGATGTGAAATTCCACTCTTCCCGTCCCTCGAGGGTGAAGGAGTAAATTTTATTATCGTAGGAACCAACGAAGACCAGATCACCGTATAAATTGGGTGATGATTTGATCTGGCTGTTGGTAGTAAAATTCCATACGCCCTCGCCGGTGGTGGCATTTAATGCATAGATCGAATTATCGTTGCACCCAACAAATATCGTGTCATTTTGTATCGCAGGGGAAGACTCGAAACTTCCCTCCACCGATATATTCCATATTTCCGTACCGTTGAATGCGTCCAGACAGAATAATTTCCCGTCATTGTTCCCAAAATAGACCCTGCCGTCCACAACGGCCGGTGACGTTCTTATTGCGGCATGGGATTGGAATTTCCAGTTGACGCTCGAGTTCAAATCAAGCTCTGTCCGGAAAAAGCCGTCATTATTGGGATTCCCTCTGAACTTCCACCAAGTTCCTTCACTATCTGCTGCACTGGCATGCAAAGGTATGACGAATAGAGATATTGCGATAAATGCCGAGATCCATCGATTGAGGTAACGGGTCATATTATCTTCCTGTGGACGTTTCGCTTTGATTTAATTAGACAATGGAAAAGGCTTTGTATTCATGGAATCACAAATCGTAAGGATGTAGCTGAATATTATCTATGGTATAAAATCGCAGTCCGGAAAAACCGAGTTTGCTTAATGCAATAATACGCTATCAAGATTTAAATAAATATAGCCTATCTTTACTCTGATGAATATTTCGCCAGTGCTAAGCTCACTGATAATAGGACTAGGGGCCACAGCCTCCTGTCTCGGGATATGCATGCCCTTTCTGGTTCCCTTCATAATCTCGAAGGACGATACCGGTAAAAAAGGGCTTTCTACGGTGGTAATATTCTCATTTGGCCGCCTGCTGGTCTACTTGACCATGGGCATTCTTTTCTACTTTGTTTTTTCCGAACTTCTCAACGACGTGGAAAGTATTTCGGAGATCAAGGGATTCAAATATCTTCCTGGTATTCTGGGAGCGGTCATAATTATTTACGGCCTCTGGACCCTGTTAAAACTGCCTGGGTTGAAAATATGCCCCGCGAAATATGCCAAGGGGGGCGTAACAATAATTATGGGAATGCTTATCGGATCCTTCATCTGCCCGCCGTTTATCTTCATGTTGATCTCGATCATAGAAGAATCAATAATAGTTATGATATTGTCTGTCATTATGTTCTGGATTGGCAGTTCGGTTTCCATTATCATTCTGGGTGCTGTATCGGGAAGATTTTCCTCCTTCCTGAGAGAAAAGAAAGGACAGGTTTGGGTAAGGAATGTGTGCGCCTTCATGCTTATATTTACCGGTATCTGGTTTATTGCGACGGTGTTTATGAATCAATAAAAGAATAAAAAAAGAGGCGAAATAGAAAATGCAGAATTCTCCCACCATATTTTTCCGGATATCTCTCTTGTTCATCCTCATGATCATTATTATTCTATTTATACTACGGTTCCGACTCAATCCTTATTTCAAAATAGGTCTTCGAAATACAACGAAAAGACTTCCCCAGGCAGTAAGTCTGGTGATCGGAGGTGTCATAGGGACCTCGGTTATTGCGGGAGCCCTCATAACCGGGGACAGCCTTAATGAGATGGTTGCGGACCAATCCGTAAAAGCTCTTGGTGATATAGACGTGGCGGTTACTTCACCCAAATTCTTCTCCCAATCACTTTTTACCGTTATAAATGATGATCCTATTCTAAATAAATTGACGGACAAGGTGGCTCCCATGATCGCTCTCACTGGTACCACCCGCCACAATGAATCCGGTGCCCTCGAGAATGCGGTGAATGTATACGGTATCGACAATTCAATCTATGAATTCGGTTTTTTCCATTACAGCGGGGAAAAGATTCCCAACATCCAGGAGAACGAGTGTGTTATCAACAGCATTCTTGCCCGTAATCTAAAAGTGAACCGCGGTGATCTGATCACACTGAAGCTGGGAAACACGAATCCGTCTGATGCGTTCTTTCTCACTTCCTCAGATCAATTCCACGAGATAGAACTATCAATAAAGGAGGTCTCGGAGAATAAAGGTCTTGCTGGTATCAATTTATTGTCCAGGAACACAAACGTAAATAATCTATTTTTGAGATTGGACGTCCTGCAGAGAAGAATGGGGATCGAGGGAAATATCAATACCGTGATCTTGTCCAATTCCGGGGACGAATTTTCCGGAGTTGAAAAGGGGAGGGACGTATCGAAGAGATTGAGGGAAATACTGGATAGAGAAATAGGTTATATTGAAGCTGGCTACAGCGTTCAAACCGATGACCAGAGCGTCATAATAACCCATGAGAATGTTCTTTTCGATTCTGAAGATCTGGCTCCGCTCGAAAAAGGACGGATTAACTCGCAACTACTGACGTATTTCGTAGACTCTATCTCCCATAACGGCTCAATACTCGCTTACTCTACCATCACAGGATTGGACCTTGCCCGTGACAAAAGGTTCGGGGATTTTTATTCTGAAGGCGACAGTCTTGTACTGGAAAAAATCAAAAACGACGGTATTATTATTAGCAACTGGACGGCAATGGCTTTGGGAGCAGGGCTTCATGACTTTCTTAGCATAAATTACACGATTTTGGATGATAATTACGGAGAGCACACTCAAAGCATGGAACTACGTGTCGAAGCCGTAATAGAGCTGGACGGTAAGGCATCAAACAAATGGCTGATGCCTGAGCTTCCCGGTATAAAAAATATCGATACTTGCGGTGAATGGGACCCGCCTTTCGATATTGACCTTTCTGCCCTGCAAAGTAGGGATCTGGATTACTGGGACCAGTACCGGGGAATTCCCAAAGGCTACATCGACCTTGATCTTGCTCAAAGCATTTTCGGTAATTTCCAGGGGAATCTCACTCATTTACGGATCGAAACCATGGGGAATCATGAAAACGTTCTTGAGAAGCTTAATAACACCGTGGGCATAAACAATTACGGAATTTCGATAAAAGAAGTCAAGGCGGAGCACCTGGCCACCGGGGAAAGTCTTTGGGTGCTGACCGGAATGTTCCTGGCTTTCGGGGCTCTCGTGGTAGGAGCCGGTGCTTTGTTGATTATCAATATCTTCAGGAACATGGCTCTTGACAGGAAACGAGAGATAGGTATATTAAGGTCTCAAGGAGTAAAAAGGAGTAATGTGGCTGTCACATTCTTTACCGAAGGAATCGTATATTCCATTGCCAGCGCTGGAATCGGGACAGCGGTCGGTGTTGGTGTTGGCAGCGGGATAGTTCACGCGCTCAATACCATTTGGAGCCGTTCGGTCGAATCCAACGATATCCACCTGTATTTTTCTTACTATACTTTGCTGATTTCATTCGCTCTCGGATTATTCATATGTATCATATCGGTTATAATCCCCGTTATCCAGGTCTCGGGGATGAAGATCACGGATGCAATAAGCAGGGGTCGCACAGAGAAAAGTTCCCATGGTATACGGTTCCCACGCACAGGAATTATTCTTATGATCATTGGAATTCTGTTGAGCTGTTTCTTGCTCAATTCATTTAATTACGAAATTGCTCTGCTGGGCCCGGTCTTGATACTGCTAGGATCCGGATTATATGCTCATTCAAGGAAGCCCTCCCATTGTGGTATACTTGATCTAACAGCAGCGATTATGATTTTTTATGTCATTATCTATGGTTTGGTAAATATGAAAGGAGATGGTGGACCTACCGTGACAATTTTCATGTTCAATGGAATCATTTTGATCGCCGCCTTTTTTCTGTTATATAGGAACCGATTCATGTGGTTTTCAAGAAAATTGGCTGGAAGGGGGGCCGAAGGAATGATAGCCGTATCGGGGATGATTCGGCAAAAGGGGGTATTTCTATCGGTACTTTCGGTGGCTTTCGTGGTTTTTATAATAACCGCCCTTTCGGTCATCGGATCATATCAGAGCGCAAATCTCGAAAACCAGCTTGAAGGTCATACCGGGGGATACGATATACGGGTACTATCTTCAATACCGTTCACCGGCGATCTTGCAAAAAGTAATTTCACATTTCTCGACGATACATCCGTAACTCAAATAAGGTCGGTAGGAGAGCCGGGTGGAACCTGTTCCAACATGAACGCCAGATTCCCGCCCCAAATTTTAGGCGTCCCTGAAGACTTTGTTGAAAACAACAATATAAAATTCGCCGATCACATATACGAAGGAGTGGGTGACCGAGGAGTTTGGCGGGCTCTATCTGACCCTTCGGAGCAGCATATACCAGTGGTGGTGGACAAGAACACGCTTATCTGGGTGTACAACAGCGCTCTTGGAGATACCTTCAGCATCACCGGCGACATGGGTGATGAATGGAGGATCAAAGTTGTGGGAATGATGGATAGTTCCATATTAGCAGGGATGTTCATCATGAGTCAGGAAAATATCGAAAAAGTATTCCCTCTCACAGCAAAATACAGCTTTTTTTTACTGAAGACAAATGATGATTTGCAGGCAAAGACTGACGCTATAGAGAAAGAGATGAGTTACTATGGTATGGATGCTGCTGTGACTGAGGATCTGGCGAGATATAATCTGGATTTCGAGGCGTCTTATCTTCGAATATTTCAGATATTCCTGATACTGGGAGTTTTCATTGGTACCACTGGTATAGCAGTGATGGTCTACCGATCGGCATCCAAGAGAAAATATGAGATAGGTGTGCTGAGATCCATAGGATTCTCAAAAAGAAGGGTCGCATTTTCCCTTGTACTAGAGGCAAGTATCACAAGTCTCTCAGGTATAATAATAGGTGTTTTGGGAGGAATGAGCGCTGCTTATCTATCATTTTCCGCTTGGGGCGGTACCGGTTTTGTTTTTCCGGTGTGGGCGGTTATATTAATACCTGCTTCAATCTATCTCATTTCGGTAATATTCTCGCTCATTCCTGCTTATCTATCGTCAAAAGTAGAGCCGGCGGTCTCCCTTAGAGCCCAGGAGTGATTCTATTGTAGTATGAAAAATCAGCGTCTTCCCTTGTGATGTAATCTCAATACATCCACTTCCACTTCACTGACCTTATGGATCAAGAAAGATAAGGGTCCAGGCAGTGCCAGCCAAAGGCTTTTAAAGATAATTTCACCAGAAACATCCACGGGCTCCATCTCTCTCAATGTAATAATGCCACGGTCGCATTTCAGATAACCTACCCTTTTGTTGTTTCCATCCTGGTTTTTGAAAAAAAGATACAGGTCCCCGGTCAATGGGGTGGTAGAGTCACCATATCGCATGACCAATTTATATCGTTCATTGTAGAATAACGCAATACTCGTGGAATAATTCTGTATACTTTGAGGCGCCTCCTCCTCGAGATGGATGTTCCTTTCCTCAAAATGGATCAGTCCAAAATTCTTTGAATAAAAGACGTTCCCGTCTTTGTTGATCTCAGTTATTACATCAACGATATCGGACCAGTACATCTCGGTGGTCTCGTAGATATCTTTCGGGGAAGGGGGAAGCATCCTCATGTTCTGGATTGATGATGAAAGACTTTATAAGTTTTTCGTGTTGAAATCGTTTATCGTATACCAACCACTAATCATTAAGGAAGCTGTCGATTCGATCCAAAGCCTCTCCCAGCATTTCCTCTTCGGGTAGGAAGACTATCCGGAAATGTCCTTTGCCGTAAACAGGGCAGAAACCGGAACCGTGTACGGTAAGAACATGACACTTGTTTAGAATATTCAATACAAAATCCTCATCATCCTGGTATCTGGGGTCTTCTATCTTCGGAAAGATGTAAAAAGCTCCGCCTGGAAGTCGTGTGGAAAGTCCCTCGATCTCGTTGATCCTTTTGTAGGTAAAATCCCTTCTCTTCTTAAGTTTGGTGTTCAGTTCAGCCAGGTAATCGTCATACCTCTTCTCGAATGCCTTCATGAGACCGTACTGTGAGGGTACGTTGGAACAGAGTCGGGACCTTGCCTGTTTGAGTACTCCGTCCCAGATATCCACCATGGCACCCGTGGGATCGTTCAGAGCCATGTATCCGCAGCGCCAACCAGGAGCAAGAAATACCTTTGAAATTCCATTCAGTACCATCAGCGGGACGTCCTTGCTCAACGAACCCATGTTCACCGCACTTTCCTCAAAGCTCATCTTATCATATATCTGGTCCGATACAAGATACATCCCTTTGTGCTCCCCCACAACGTCGATTATCTCCTTCAGAGTCTTTTCTCCGTAGAGAGCACCGGTTGGATTGTTGGGATTTATCACTGCCAAGGCCCTGGTATCATCGGTGATCTTTTTCCTGATATCGTCAATGTCCGGCTGCCAGTCCTCCTCTTCCATAGTTCTGTAGGGGACGGGATCTCCGTTAAAGAACCGCGTGTAAGTGATATAGGGCGGATAGCTCGGCCCTGGAATTAGAAACCTTTCCCTTTTCTGAAAGGTGGCCCCAATAAGTATCTGTAAACTTTCCGTCACTCCGGTTGTGACAATTACGTTCTCTTGAGATATCGGATTCCCTTCCCTATTTTCCTTCACTACTATCTTTTCCAACAGTTCTGGGATCCCAGCTGAGGGACCATAGAAGTTGTTACCCTTTTGAATCGCATCTATGCATGCTTTCTTAACAAAATCAGGGGTGTCGAAATCATACTTTACCGGATCACCAATATTCAGCTTTAATATATCGATCCCACGTCTCTCCAGCTTGGAGGCATAAACCTCTATGTCCCGGATAGCGTATTTTATCTCGTTTGCTCTTTTTGTGACGGGGATAGTATACTTTGAACTCGTCATTTTGAGTCCCTCGTAATTTTGTCAGGGAAACCTGATAATACTATAACAGTTATCGATAAAATTCCTGGCATCAAAACTCTCGGGGCTTTATTTATTTTTGTATGAATTTACAAGAATGGATGATTAACAGCCCACATCCATACAAGTAGGTTTTTCTTTCTCTTAATGGTACTTTATTTAAAAAAGGTTTATAACGTTTAATTGCCTTACCCCATCCGGCATGACAAGAGTTAAAGTCATTAATGAACCTACCGAAATTGTTCCCCTGCTGCTTGCAGTGGATACTCCGATAAAACGTAGGATTTTCAATGAACTCATTAACGACTGGTGCACCGAGGAGATAATTTTCTCGAAATACGGTAAGGAAGGGGGAGATGCCCTTCGCTTTTTCGAGAAACAGAAACTAGTGGAAACACTTTGGCAGCCTGGGGATAACCACAATCAGGAAAAAGCCTATCGTGCTTATTACGATAGTATTCACATAAACGTTGCCTGCTCCATGAAAGAATTGTCTCTTGCTCTCAGAACCGCCATCATGGATGAAGAAGATTTTAAAAAGATCGAAGACGAGATATATGATTTCGTAACTGAAGTGGGTATGTATTCCGGTGACGTCCTGGAAGCCTTGAAGATATCTTCCACTGAACTCAAAAGCCTCATAAGGCGTTCCACACGTCTCGAACACCGGGGACACCGAATAGAGAGGATAAATTAGACGGCCCCACTTGTTGAATCATAAAATTTTTCCGATTTCTTGCGATCTGCTTACCAATTATTTATATGATATAATATGTTCGAAACTTGACGCCGTTACCTGTCATAGTTTGCGAAATCGCAGTCCGTTGACATTATCCCTAAGCCCACTTGCTGAGGGAGATGGAGAAACCGATTTTCTTCGATATTGCAGAACTAGTTCTGCTTACACTCGCAATTACCCTTCGGTTGTCCAGGCGTGCCTTAAGCTACGCCGAGGCAGAGCGGGTACCGGAGTGAAGCAGGAATCCAGAAGGATCGATTTCGCTGAATCAATATACCTACAAAGATACGATCAGGGGCGGATATGATCGAAGTACTTCGGATGGGACATCGTCCATCCCGGGACAAACGGATCACGACTCACGTCGGTTTAGTTTCCAGGGCCTTGGGGGCGGAGAAGATATATATTCCCGGGAACGATCTTAAAATGAAGAAAACCCTGGAGCGGGTGGTACAAATGTTTGGTGGGGATTTTCAGGTGGATGTGTGCTCTGGAACAAAAGAGATATTGCGGCAGCATACTGGGGTCGTGGTCCATCTTACCATGTATGGAATGAGTTTACCGGATGGGATTAGGAGATTAGAAACTGAATATGAAAACCAAAATATTCTCACCGTCGTCGGTGCACAGAAGGTACCGCGATACATCTTTGAAAGAGCGGATCTAAACGTCTCGGTAGGGAACCAACCACACAGCGAAGTCGCCGCACTGGCACTTTTCCTAGACCGCATTTCGAAAGGAACTTGGATGGATCGAGACTTTGGCGGTAAAATAAAGATCATACCTGATGACAGGAATAAGCGCGTGATAGAACAATAATAACGGGATTCAACCGGGATTTTTCGCTTGAAGGGAGATAAAACATATGGCCAATAATATTATGGACTATGAAAAATGTATACAGACCTTGATAAAATTCGGTGTAGATGACAGCGTTATCATTCACAGCCAGATGGTGGAACGCCTCGCGAACAAGATAGGCCAACTTATCACCGCCAATAATGGTACACCACAGAAAGTGAACTTCGAGATTATGCGGATGGGGGCACTGCTTCACGATATTGGTAGAAGTAAAACCCACAGCATCAAGCACGTTATGGAGGGTGTCCGGATCGCGCGAGAATTGAACCTACCACAAGATGTAATTCATATTATCGAGAACCATATTGGGTCGGGTTTAACACCGGACGAAGCATACGAGAATGGGCTGGAGAAGAAAAATTATTTCCCACAGACTCTGGAAGCAAAACTGGTTGCATACGCGGACAATCTCATAGCCGAGAATCGACAGATCAGCCTGTCCGAGGGTATTCGCAGGTACAAGGAGAAGGGTCTTACAACTGCGGCAGAGCGTTTGGAAGAAAGCCATAGATATCTGACCGAACTGGCCGGAACAAAGATATACACTGTGAGAATATAATACTGAAGGTATTCCAATGGCTGAAAGCAAGATCGAAGTTACGTGGTTGGGTCATGCTGCTTTTATGATAGCTCTGAACGGGAAGAAATTATTATTCGATCCATGGATCGACGGTAATCCACTATCGCCACTTGGCAGTTACAGGGACATCAAGAACGCTGATTACATTCTGGTAACTCATGACCACAGTGACCACGGACTTGAGGACGGCGCCAGAATAAGCGGGGCAACCGGGGCAGCTTTTGTAGGTGTGTTCGAGCTTGCTAATCGGGCTAAGGATCTGGGTGCCGCGAATGTCCTTCCCTGAAACACCGGTGGCGTAATTGGGGATAACAATATTGAGATATACTTTACTCCGGCTTACCATTCTTGCGATGTGGGGGTTCCCTGCGGATTCGTGGTAAGAATTGGCGATACTACCATCTATCATTCCAGAGATACGTCACTTTTCCGGGACATGGAATTGATCGCCGAAAGATACAATATCGATCTTGCACTTCTTCCCATCGGCTCCACCTATACCATGGACCCCTACGATGCCATGAGAGCGGTCAAACTCCTGAATCCCAAAAAGGTCATTCCCATGCATTATAACACCTTTCCTCAGGTGGAACAGGAACCCGAAAAATTCCGTCATCTCGTTCATGCCAATTGTAGAAATTGTACGGTAATTGTGATGGAGCCTGGAGTGAAAGTCATCCTTTAATAAGGGGAATAAGAAATCGATTTTTTTTTTAGAAATGTAATACTTAAATTAAATAATACAGTTATTCTATTGGAGTTAGAGGAGGAGTTCAATGAAGACCGCACAATTAATCAGAAAAAGCATGATATTTCTGTTCATTTCCGCAATCCTTTTTGGCAGCATCCTTGTTGGAATGGGACTTCGGGAAGAAGTTGATCGGAGCGTTCCGGTAATTGAAGAAAAAGGTAATGATAATACCTTTCAGGAAACCAGGGCCTTTCCATGGATCCAATCCGTATCTCCTGCTAATGGTTACATAGGATCCGTTCACGAGATCATGGGAGCGGATTTTGGGGATAGATCCGGGAAACTTGGTCTTGAAAATGAAACGGGTTATATATTCTGGATAAGTTTTGACGATTGGGGGAATTTTACTATCAATTTCACAGTTCCAAATAACCTGACAAAGGGAGATTACACCATTATCGTCGAGCATGAAGATGGTAATCGGTCTTATCGTAATTTCTCGATATATGCAATGCCCACCATCAATTCCATATCCCCTCCTCAAGGACCGTTTTGGGGTACTTTCCGGATCATTGGTGAAAATCTGGGAGACAGCCCTGGGCGGGTGGTATTTTACAGTATAGTAGATGGAGAGATCAATCATTTTCCGGGATTCGCCGAATGGACTGACATTGCGATCAACATAACACAGCTCCCGGACCGCATTTCAAGCGGTGAATTTTACATTATTACCCAGGCGGGACTCAAATCCAACAACCTCACCATTACACTTACCGAACTGCCGAAAATCAAAGAAATTTCACCCAAGGATTCAATTTACAGGGATATGGAGATCACAATAACCGGGACTGGTTTCGATTCCACATCCCTACCGCTACCCTTCAATTTTGCCGTTTGGTACGAAATGGTTTCCGGCCAGGGCGAGGACGCGGAGGTCATGTGGGCAAGGGAGAACTGGGCTATTACCGAATGGCAGACCGACGGCGATAATAATTCGGTAATTAAAATGAGATTGCCATACTCGGCCAAGTTTGGGAGCTGCAGGATAATTGTTGAAGCGAACGGAACCCTGTCCGAACCATTTACCATTAAAGTTTTGAAGGCTGAGGTGAAAATAACCGAACCTGAAATGAACGCCACCGTTTCCGGTACTATCGATATCGTAATAAAAATACCCAAGGGAACGAAGAGTGTAAACGTCACCATCTATCCATATGAATCTGTAAACGAAGAAGAGTACGGATACGGAGAAGGGTTCTGGGCAAATGTCACGTTTATCAACGTTACGGTTGGGCCAACAGATACCAGCGTAACGGTAAAATGGGATACGACGGACGAGGAAAATGAAAAATATTATATAATATCTGCAAGCGCTCACAGCATTGACGGAGGTTATGGCTCTGCCAGCTCAGAATCAATAAAGGTTTTCATCTCCCAGGTGGTTGCGTCACTTACAGCTGTAATAGTCACCACCGTTGTAGCCGTCGGAGTATCTGCAGGAGTGGGCGCAATAATCGGGGGAGGTGCCGCAGCTTCGGGGAGCGCGGGAGCAGCCAGCGGTGGGGCAACAGCGCAGGGCGCGGCTTCCGGTGCGGGTGGATCTTCGAGCTGGTTTCTGAAATTACTTAACAAGTTGCGTGCCCTCTTTGGAGATATGGCGGAGGAAAAAATTGAAGACCTGGTGGAAAAGGGCGGGGAGAAGCTGGATGATAAGGTGGACGAGAAAAATTTTAAAAAGAAGATCAAGAAAAGCGTACCTATCCGGGCTTTTCTCATATCAGTGGGAATTGCCACCATTGCTTTTTCATTATTCATCAACGGAGGTTTTTTCGGTTGGAAAGGTTGGATGGACCTGCTTATTGCGATACCCTTCGCGCTTCTGATAGTTGTGACATTGATGGGTGCAAAGAATCTTTTCCTGTTTTGGCTCGGTGATAAAATAAAGGTGAAAAAGAGATGGAGAATGGGGATAATAGGTCTTTTCCTGCTGGTTGTGACCTGCATTCTCGGCTCCCCCATGGGGGATATCGGAGAGATCGAAGACCGGAAATGGAAACACAGAAAGAAGGCAAAGAAATATCTGCTGGCGTTCGGGGTCCTGGCCTCTTCGCTGGTGCTCCTCTCCATGCTCATGGTTTTCGGTGCACTTTCCATAATAGAAAGCGGTTTCCTGCGATTCACAGTAGCCTATCCCGGTGCAATGGCATGTATCATCCTTGCCTTCTTCCCTCTGCTGCCGTTCAAGGGATCGCCCGGAAACAGTATCTGGAAATTGAGTAAAATTTTGAATATTGCAATATTGTTGGGAATCATGGCAGTCTATCTGCTGTTCAGCCAGTTGTGGATCCCCGGTTGGTCACTGATCATCGTTGGGGGGGGAGCAGCAGTCATTCTCGTTCTATCCCTAGTTATGTTCGGAGTTATGGGTGAGCTTACACCTTTCAGGGAAATAAAGGCCAGAAAACACACCGAAACCTTAAACAATCCTGATGTTGAAAAGCGCAAAGATGCCAGAAAGAAATTAATAAAAATGATGGTGAAATATCCAAATGCGCTAAGAAGCTGCAGCAAGGATATAATAAAGGTGAAAACTGAATCCCCCGAGATCCGAGAAGAGATCATCGAGCTCTTGAGCACAGGTTCCGATATTGTACCGTGGCTTTTCATACCGCATACGGACCGGATATCTAAAAGAATGGAAAAAGCCCCGGAAGTTGAGGGTAAGAAATGGGCGGGTGTTCTTGTCAAATTAGAAAACGAAAGGAAAAATATCGAGGAGTACCCTGATGATGAGGTCCGGGATTCGCTGATCAAACTTATCGAGCACAAGGATGATGATGACGTTGAGAAGGAGAAGGAGCTAGATATCCCCAAGGTAGATTCACACGAGGAAAAGGATACAAAGGAATCTGAGGACGATGAGGGGGACGGGGAGAAAAAAGAAATAAGTCCTGGTGAGCCTGAAACAGAAGAGGAGAAAACGGATAAGGAAGCGAAAGACCTTAAACCCGCGGACGAGGACGAATTCGATCTGGATCTGGATGACGACGAAACCGCTCCGGAAAACTGGGATTTTAACGGTGATGAAGCAAGTCCTGCTACACCTCCCAAGGCAGGGGAGGCTCATACCGAAAGCAAGAAATGTCCGGGCTGCAGTGCACCACTTGCTCCACCTTACCGTTTCTGCACGGGCTGCGGAATGAGTATGGAGGAAGATACAGGAAAAGATGATATCTGGGATGATCAACCTAATGAGCCGGAACCGGCCCCGGAAATACGGCCAGCCACGACTCAGGAAGATTTAAAGACTCCGGCAGAAAATTCTTACGATGATTGGGATGATGTGGAAGAAACCCCTCCGCTAATGGCAGTTGATGACGGCCCCGAAACGGTTGACGAGGCGGAGATATTCGATATTCCCGGTGTTGAGCCATCAGCATCGGAAGAACCGGATGAGGATTTACCGGCACTACCTCCCGGGAAACCGCCCGAATTATCGGAAAAACCCGATGAAGAATCGGAAAAACCACCATGGATGAAGTAATCTACACCAAGAGTCACGTTTCCTACCAATCAAACTATAGGTTCAGGTGAAATTCAAAGATTCTATCCTTCAAACAAATGAATCGATGTATTACCTTTTTCGTGGTAGGATCAGTTAGGAGAAACCGAAATACTGAGATGGAACTTCAATGCTATAAATGAGGAAATTGATATGGAAACAGATGTTCTTTGTCCTGACTGTGGAGAATACCTTATTGATGACAATCCGGAAGATGATGCAGGTGATAATTTAATATATTGTCCAAAATGTGGCTTTATTTCTAGTAAATTGACTCTGACCTGAGAATATTGTACCTTAGCTTTTTTCGCTACGCCCAATATTTACTCCCTTTCGTCGCCGTTCCCTTAATTGAAGGACTTAAAGAGGCCATAACGTTAGTTATGCGAGTGCGCTAGCACCGCGATGAGCGATAGCGAACGGAGTATTACAAACTGCTTGAAATCAGCATAGGAGTGTCTCTTAATCATGGCTGTGAGCGGTCATATATCATTTGTCGGGAACCGCTGCCGTTATACGATGCTCAAATTAGCCGAAGAGACAATTTGACATTCGTTTTTTTCCATGGTCCGGTTCCCGAACCGATGTGCCGTTTATTTTCAAGTGACAAATGGCAAGTCGATTTTGTTGGCGGTTCTATTCGAAAAGATCGGAAACTAACTAAGATTGATAATCAGTTTATTTTGTCCTGACCTGTCATGTAAAGACTGGAACAAAGTGACTGTCTTCTTGGTAAAGTTGAGCCAGAATGGATCGGCTTTACGGGAGAAGCCATTTGAGCAAAGCGAAAATGGATTCCGCAGGACCGAAGGGGCTGCGAATACAGATATATCATCGGGAAAATCTACATTTCCATTTGTCACTCTCTGTGATTAAATGAATTATTATCATCAAAGCCCATACCATACAAATACTCGATTTCACTCTTCATATATCTCTTCTGCAAAATCTAAGAGAAATTTTAATATATACATTAGATATATATTGTATATTGTGAGAATGTGGACATCCATACATATCCCATTAAATTGAAAAGACATGCTGCCCTTCGGTTGATCGAACGCTTTGACATGAGTATTGAGGAATTACGCCATATGATCAAGACTGGTAGACACATTAAAAAACCGAAGAGTGAAGGAGATATTGGAATTATCGAAAGAACGATTGGCAAGAGAAAGATTCGGATTAAGTTCAAAGTCGAACAAGGAGTTGTATGGATCATTACAGTTGAAGGAGGATAGTACAATGAGTAATTGCCCCGAATGCGGCCAACCACTTGGAAAAGAAAAGAGAGAATTATCGCCTGGTGTATATGCCGATGTTGAGATATGTTCCCAATGTGAAGACGAGTGGATAGATGAAGACGAATACGAAAAGCTCAGGTCATTATTCAAACGAAAGGCATTCAAGATCGGAGGAAGCCTTGCGGTAAGAATTCCCAAAGAAATTGCGGATGCGGTTGGCCTACATGATGGAGATGAGATGAACATTTCCATAGCCAATCATAAAGTAATAATTGAACCGGCAGTATCTTCGTAGAGTAGATTATATATTGGGCTTTGATGATAAAGAAAAAATTCATTTTCCAGAGAGCAGTTTGTAATTTCGCATAACGTCTTGCGGATTCCCGAAGTTGCGTGGGTGGGAGGAGTTCTATCTCACAAGATCGGAGGGGGAGCAATTTGGGTGAAGGCCGACAGGCCGAGAACCGGTAATCCGCTAGTTAGGCCAAGTGTGTCATCAGATACATCGAGGCGAAGTGAGCCCGGACGACCGATTCCAAGAAATTAATATCAATCCTTCTTGCTGCGTTTCCACATTGAGGGATATGTCAGGGTCTCCATCAATACTCTCGTCGTCCGAATCCCGATCCCTTTATCCGCCTTCATCACCGCTCCGGTGCTAAGTGTGGCCTCACCAAGTGCCACAACCTCGCCCTTGCGCGTGAGAAGCGCTACCCGGTCCCCGACCTTGATCCCGTTCTCCACCTTTGATATACCGTTCACCCCCACGTCAGCACCGTGACATATTGCATCCACCGCAGTGTCTTTTAAAATAATCTTCGGAAGTCCGCCTAACATCGTTTCCATGGGTTTTACTAACTTTCTAATGGCGGACTCATCTCCATTTTCACCATAAGTAATCCACGCATCCTTCAAGCTCTGGAGCTGAGCGCACTCCGACTCGGGAAAAAGCCCGGCTTTCGTGCGACGGAGCTCTTTGAGATGCGCACCAACGCCTAGTGCATCACCGATATCAACAGCGAGTGTACGGATATATGTACCGCCCTGGCATCCCACCTTGACCAAAACGTTCCTTCGGTCAAGTTCCAGAAGTTCCAGGTAATAGATCTCACGTACCCGCAGCTGGCGTTTCACCGCACTCTTTACAGGCGGAAATTGGTATATCCTGCCGGTAAAATCCCGAATGACTGATTTCAATCTATCCTTTCCTACCTCCTTATGCAGGTGGATTATCCCGACATATTCCTTTCCCGCCCCCAGAAGTGCGTCAACCATCCGTGTAGCCCTCCCAAGAGCTACCGGCAGAACTCCGGTTACCTGCGGGTCAAGTGTACCGCAGTGACCTGCCTTGTCGATTCCAAATATATCACGAACCCATGCTGATACCTGATGACTGGTGGGATTCTTCGGTTTGTCGATATTCACGACGCCCTTGTCTACCAGATCCTCCACAGAGCGTTCTTCAGGGATCGTCCCGACATTCAGATTTATTGGGTCGAGATCTTTGATGAGCAGGTTCTTTGGTTCTTTTTCCCGCTCGATGGGTAGTAAATTTTCACTGGACGTTCCCGTTCCCCCCTTGTAGAAGACCCTTTGCGCGCATATCGTTCACAATGATGTCCCGTATCTTGTCTGGTAGATATTTCGAGGAATCTATATCTATGTCGTAAAAGGAAGTATCGTTTATATCGAAGCCATATATCTCCATATAACGCTTCCTGTTGCCATTTTCCCTTCGCTCGTTCTCATCCATTACTGCTGCAATCTTCTTTGCCTCACGTCCTGCAACCCTTTCAGCTCTCGTTTCGGGCGGAGCATGCAGCCAGATTTTATAAGCAAGAACATTGTGGCGGTATGCCATGTAGCCGGCCAATCTTCCCTCGATTATTATATCCGAATCCCTGGCGAGTTCTACCTGTCTTGCATCCAGCTCACGGTCTATCTCCGGGTGGTGGAACACGTAATCCCCGAATTCCCCTACGCTCATCCCTTTCTCAGCACCCATTTTTCTAAAGATATCACCTGTATAGACGTATTCAATATCAAAATCCTTTTCCAGCAGTTTTGCCACCGTGGTGGTACCTGTTCCAGAAAGGCCACCGATAGTAAGTGCTAACATCAACTCATCTTCGTTTTTTCTTTCGAGATATCTGTTTTTTCAGACGTTCGGCTTCCTGTGTAGCTTTCGCAAGCAACTCAAGCGCCCGGTCCTCCTCCCCCACCATCAGGGCATTTTCGGCATCCTTGAACTTGTACTCGGCATCGGTAACATCAGCCCCGTATTCTCGGGCATTTGTGAGAATCAATTTAGCATGCGAGAACGCCTCAGAAACCTCTTTCTTCTTTGACACCCTGTTTTTCAAATTTCTGTAAACCTCTTCCGCCCTTTCCACAGCTCCCTCGATCTCTCGTGAATTGTACAATGCCTTGATACCCTGATATTCTGCTGATTCATCTTCCACCGTCATCATCATTGATTTTGCCATTTTCAGAAGTTGGCCGAACTTTTTTTGCACCTTCTCGTAGCTCTTGTCGTGCTTTTTCAGTTTATTGATCTGTTTTCTCATCTCCTGTGATCTTTTCAGAGCGCCCTTGTAATCCGATTTCTTTATGTCCGACTCCATCTTCTCGTAGTGCTTGTCAAGGTGGTCTGGACTGATCTTTCTTATACCGTATAAAAGTGACCGGATCTCCTTTGCCTCGTCCAGGGTCTTTCTGTAATACTTCTTTTCATTCCGGAGTGAGTTGCTCACTTCCTGGACTCTGCTTAAAGCGTCTTTGAACGAACCTTTCTTGAGAGACCTTTTAGCGACTTCGATCTCTGATTCCAGCTCATTGGGATTCATACCGTCCGCCCTTGCTTTCGTCACCGCCTTGGCAATATCATCCACCCTTCTCTGTGTCCGATAAAAAGCTTTTTTCGTCTCTTCCAATTCTTCCTTGCTCACCCGCCCGTATTCCATTGCCCTGGTAAAATCATTCACGGCGTACATTTTCTTGGCGTTATCTAGTTTATCTTTTATGGTATCCAGCGGGAAACTGACCTCATCCTCGAAATCCGTAACCGAAGCTTCCAGATCCTCCACCATAACCAATATCTTCCTTCGCTCTTCTTTCAAGGCCTCATTGAGCTTTTTTGTGAACGAATATCTCTTCAGTGCATGCTGGATACCCATCCCCAATGGGAATGATATCAGCATGTAAACCAATATCCACTTTGGAAAAGGGAAATAGCAGCAAAGATTGACCTTGTCCATCATATGCATTGTGAGATTCCAGGGGACGCTCAGGGTAGCAACTTCCAGCCCATCGATGAAATCGGCCCATATCCAAGTGAATATGGCAATAGCGATGAGCATCGTGTAAACCATCATCTTCATGTTGGTGAACATCATGTTCTGCTGCATGGACATCATTTTCTGTTGGTATACAGTGATCTTTCTCTCCTTTTCAGTATCACCGCTCATTTTCGCTTCTTTCAAAGCCTTATTTATGGTCTTTATCTGTTTCTGGTTCTTGGCCATTTCAATCCAGTCAGTTTGGAAATGTCTTATTGTGGACGATATGGCAACCAGTATCATACCAGCTAGGAGAAATGTTATCAGAGGAAATCTGTAGTCGAATCCGATCAATGGTGTCAACACGATTCCGATAAAACCGGCGATCTGCATTCTCAGTTCCATGTTGAACATGATAAAAACGGTAATGAATCCCAGGAAAATCAATATAAAACCCGAAGGTCCCTTGCACATTTCGGGGGTTGATCCGGGTTTATTATTCGCAGATGTCATGTGTTACAACTCACCCCCCTAATCAGTATTTTGGCATATGTAATTTACTAACAATTGCTTCTCATATGAAGGTGACCCATACTGGCTCCCGGCGCAATATCGGAGAAACTTTTCTCCACCACCTGTAGGTACGCAAGTACCGAAGGAGCAGGTGCATACCAATGCTCTGGAGCCCGTAGATTTCATCTTGAAATTGAGGGATTGAGGCAATCTCTGATTGTCCAGAGTGAAACTGCTCACCACACAGGACAAGTGGTGACTTGTCGTGTAAAGCCGACCCATTCTGGCTCAACTTTACCAAGAAGACAGTCACTTTGTTCCCGTCTTTACGTGTAAAGCCGTCCCATTCTGGCACCCGACATAGAATCGAGGATTCTATTAGGGTTAATAGAAACTTGTTTCTATGTCACCCGTAGGCATACTTGCCGAGGGTGCAGCAATAGCATGGGTATTGCACATGACTATCGGGCAACCACCCGATAGTCGCAGCAACACTTTAGAGTGTTGCGGAGCAAAGCGGGCATGTCTTTACCAAGAAGTCAGTCCAAATGTTCCTGACTTTACTTGCTAAGATGAATTTTTTTCCCAACATCATATCTTCGCTGATATGTCTATCTCCATTGACACAGGATCATTCTCGTCTTTACTCAGTTTCTCCCTAAGAAACCAGGGTGAAATTACTTCTATACGATCATGGTAGTGGGTTCTTTCCGGTATTATTATTGCACCTTCCACACCCTCTATCTTGCACGGATGGCAATTTACACTCCCAAAGGTCCGCCCCTTGTCCGTAAATCCTTTTATCCGGATACAATCTACTGAAGAAAGCGCATCCAACCCGGGAATGGATTCGAGGTCCAATTTGATATTGAAAGTACCGCTGAATGGTTCAAAGCCGAGTTTTTCTTTTATCTGGTCCCGGTAATGCACCAGAGAAATATAGTAAGCACCCTCTCCAAAACCTGATTCAAGGGTACCGGTTAATCTTACCAGCTTTTTGTTCCTACCGGGGCCGAATATGCGCCTGTACTCATTGAACCTTCCAAGGAGAACATTCCTGCCCGATTCGGTGATTTTTATCTTCGATGCCTTCTTTGTGTAGCTCCGCTTGATCAATCCAACTTTTTCCAGCTGAATTAGATATGAGGAAGCGCTCTGTTGGCTCTTCCCTAACCATTCCGCTAATTCTACGGTTTTAAGAAGGATGAAATCATGGAGACATCCCTTTAAGGCTAAACCCCTCAGCACATCGACATAAATCGGCTCTATCATAGTCATACACGGCTCAGTATTATATTGGACTATCTTCAAATCCCAGCGACGTGGGAAATAAGGCTATCAGGGTAACAATAGTCAATGAAGCGACCTCTCTCCCAAGAAATTGGAATTTTGATTCTCCGACTATAGACGGCTATTGATTCTTGCATCAAGAATGGACTGTTTATTCACTGCGGAGGTTGAACCATCCCTGGTTGTATCTGTCCTGGAGGGGCTTGACCAGGTGCTTGGTAACCTGGCTGTATTTGTCCCATCTGTGCTTGCTGCATGGGAGGCTGTTGTACGGGAGCGCCTTGCATGGGGGCTTGGCCATATCCCTGCTGCATGGGTGCTGGGGCCTGCTGAACCGGCGGTGCAGGCATTTGTGACTGTTGAAGGGGTTGGGCTGCTGCGAATGAAGTCTGTTGTTGATACCCCACCATGGAACCGGAAACAGTATTGAAATCCCGTACCTGATTATCTTGTGCATTATGTTCCACCACTTGCTCTTGGGGGAATTGTTGTTTTTCGGCACTGCTGAGGGTAAACGCGCTCATATCGACCTCGCCATCATCTTCGAAAGTGGTTTTGAAGCTCTCCTGTCCGAAGGTTCCTTGCTCTTCAGGAGGGTAAAAACCAATTTTTGTATTCACTTTTATGTTTCCCCTGACGGCTTTGCTTATATTCTCCAATATCCTTTTGTGTTTTCCCTTGGAAAGGATAGTCAATACAACCAACGCTATTACCAAAAGGAGTATCAGTGCAATGGTACCGAATACCACAACCTGTACCCAGGTTTTGTAACTTTCCATTAACCCAAACAATTTCACATCTCCTTGTCTATTTTTACTTTCTACCAATTATCATCATATTCATCATCATAATCAGGATAATCATCGTCACCCACCATGAACTGTTCCGCTTCCTCTCCCCACCCACTGGGATCATACTCTTCACGTTCTATCTCGTCCATGCTCTTTCTATCATCAACGAAGAATGAATCGACATCCAGACCCTTGGAATAGGATCTCCGTCTAATGAGCAGGAATATAACCAGAACAATGACCGCCAATAGCATGACGCCTCCCAATATCAAAAGAATAAGACCCAACGAAGAGGAAGACTTTACTGGTGCTTTGTTTAGAGCGTCCAAGGGATACGGATCCAGCTTCGTGACGTTCGTGGTGGAATCTCCAGGTCCTTTTCCCAGGTTCCATTCGTCGGGTAATCCGTCTTTATCCGTGTCCTTGCTTATGGATGGATCCATGGGGAAAGCATCAAGGATAAGGCCCGTCTCTGAGTCCCTTTCATTCATTTCATCATTCCAGCCGTCGGGGTATCCGTCACCATCGGTATCCAAACTGGCGGCTGCATCGTCCGGAAAGGCATCAGCAGAGGTTCCGTTGGCATTATCTCCAAACCCATCACCGTCTCTATCTAACCATTGGGTCGGATTATCCGGAAATGCGTCGAGCTTCAGGTAAGTGGTGGAAGTGCTCTCGTCCATACCCGGATTCCATTCATCGGGATATTTGTCACCGTCAGCGTCCAAGGCTGCGGCGGGATCGGCTGGAAAAGCATCTGCATTATTTCCGGTCTTATTGTCCCCGTAACCGTCTTTATCGCTGTCCTTCCACTGGGTCGGTTCGGTGGGAAACGCATCTGCATTGTTTCCGGTTTTATTGTCCCCGTAACCGTCTCCGTCAATATCCCGGGATTGCGTCTCATCGGTCGGAAAGACATCCAACTCAAGGTCCGTGGTTGAACTTGACTGATTGTAACCTGTGTTGTACTTATCAGGATACCCATCGCCATCACTGTCCAAAGAAGCCGACGGATCATTTGGAAATGCATCAGTATGGCTAAGATTGGTGGTGGAATCTGAAGCGCTCTTCCCCTCGTTCCACCTATCGGGGAATCCATCGCCATCACTATCGACAGAAGCCGCCGGATCGGTTACGAAATTGTCGATCCCTTCAAGGCCTGTGGTGGAGTCGGCTGCGCTTTTATCCCGGTTCCATTCATCTGGAACTCCATCCCCGTCGCTATCTAGAGAGGCCGCAGGGTCGTTTGGATAATGATCAAGCCTTAAAAGACCGGTGGTGGAATCCCCTGCATTCTTACCAACATTCCATTCGTCCGGTATGCCGTCCCCGTCGGAGTCATGTGAGGCCGCAGGGTCTGTCGGGAAATCATCCAGACGTGATAAATCGGTGGTGCTGTTAAGAGGACCCATCCCAGGATTCCAACTATCCGGATACCCATCGTCATCAGTGTCCATGCTAGCTGCCGGATCGTTGATGAAATCGTCCAGTCTCAATTTTGGGATAGATGTGGAATCCTGTTCGGATTTTCCGGGATTCCAGTCATCGGGATATCCATCCCCATCCGTGTCGTTATGAGCCGCGGGATCCGAAATGAACATGTCCAGACTCAGACCGGTTGTCGAATCGCTTTTACTCTTTCCAGGGTTCCAGCTATCGGTGTAGCCGTCAGAATCAGTATCCATCGAAGCTGCGATATCATTGGGAAATGCGTCGGTATGAGTTATGCCCGTGGTGGAATCTTCCTTTGATTTTCCAGGGTTCCAGTTATCGGGATATCCATCCCCATCCGTATCAATTGCAGCAGCAGGATCTGTAAGGAATCTATCCGGATCATTACCGCTTTGATTGTCACCGTAACCGTCCCCATCAGTGTCTATCCACTGTGTGGATTCATACGGAACGCCATCATTGCCGTTGAAATAACCATCTCCGTCAATGTCCCAATCGCGATTATCCCCCATACCGTCATTATCCGTATCGTTCCACTCATTGGCATCATATTCAAAAGCATCATTTTGATTAAGTATTCCGTCTCCGTCTATGTCAGGTTCCTGGCCATCCGGGATGCCATCTTCATCAAAATCACGCCATTCATAGCTATTGGATGAAAAAAAGTCGAGACCTCCTATTTCGGGATATTTTGGATCCGGCATACCATCGTGATCATAGTCTTGGTAGTGGATACTATTACTGGTAGGAAAATAATCGGCATCATCTCCATAGCCGTCTCCATCAGTGTCAGTGGTTGATACATCATCAATATATAAAACAAAAATTAAGAACATCAATGTGCGGCCGCTGAATTGGGGTTTGCCAGTATTATTGAATCCATAGGCGTCTTCTGGTGGGAGAATAATGGTCTTGTTCTCCCCCACTTTCATTCCTAAAACCGCATCTTTAAATCCTTGTATAGTATTGGTAGTAACTTTATAATCACCCTCGCCCCCCGATGCGAAATTATAATAATAATTTGACCTTGGAATTACCGCTTTATTATGGACTCCCGCTATATTTGTTGTGAACATCAATCCATCCATATAATAACCAACGTAATCCACATAGGGCTCGTCGTTTGACGTCACCACTGCATTATCTACTCGTCGGGTTCTCTCGCTTTCTAGCTCCACAGGTACGATCCGTTTATCTCTGGTATTCGAATCGACGTGTTGGTGTGAAACCCATACGGGAGCGGTTGCCATTATTATTAAAGATAGGACGATTACGATGGTTCTGACGTTCAGACTCGCAGACATTCATATCACCATTGATCATTTTTTGCCTTTAATGAAGATAGTGTACAAAAGTTTTTCCTTGGAATATTTTTTTCTGTACGGAGTAAATTTTTTTTTCCTGTTTCTATGGAGCGATAATATTATTATAAAGATACTTTAAATTTATGTATTCGTTTATAATTAATGTTGCTTTGCAAGCTACTGGAATCGACTTTAAAACTTAATAAAATCAAGAACAATGTCCACCTTTCCATACAAGACGAAGAATACCGTACAAATCCACAGAGCCATCACTGTCACCATGTACCCATCGGAAAAGACCTTCTCCGGCTCGGCACCCATATTGCGGATGTGCATCAACTGAAGATACCTGAATACTCCGAATACAACAAAGGGTATTGTCAGGACCATGCCATTATGCGGGGCCAATGCGGAATACAGACAATATACAACAATGGTTGCGCAGGCTGTAATTGTGATAAAATGATTGAGCATTTCTACGGAGTAGCCCTTGTAGACACGCCTATATTCACCTGCTTTCCTTCCGCCCATTTCCACCATCTCTGACCGACGTTTTCCAAAAGCCAGAAAGAGAGCCAGCAGTAATGTACAAATGATAAGCCACCACGACATCCTCGCTCCCTCAACGGAAGTAATACCTGCGATGGCACGGAGTACGAATCCGGCGCCAATGGTAAATGCATCGACCAAAACCATGTATTTTAGCAGGAAAGTATAGAGAACAAATATGATGAAATAGATTACAAGGATCAAAGAAAAAGAACCATTGATTAGAAAATAGGACGCCAGTGGACATCCAACGTACAATAATATCATGACAATTACCGCAAAATTCACGGACAGTTCGCCGGATGCAACCGGTCTTTTGCTCTTTATGGGGTGTAGTCGGTCCTTCTTTCGGTCCACCACGTCATTAAGGATGTAAATGGATCCTGACATCAGGCAGAAAAAAACAAAACCAAGAAGAGTCTTGATGAAATAATCAGAGTTCGTCAGGTTGTAGGAGAAAATAAGACCAACGAACAACAACAAGTTCTTGTACCATTGGTACGGCCTCAGGGTCTTTATCAGGGAAACAACGAACATCCAATGCATTATAATAATATTATTAAAAAAAGGTTTGTCCGAAATTTGCATAGACGGGCATCCCCCCGGATCCAACGGAGGCAGTGCGTGCAGGTACTAAGGGTCAACAAAATTTATGGAGAACTGTACCGGAATGAGATCCGATTTATGGGAGTTCTCAAAAAAACCTGCCTGTTCGAAGAAGACGGGGATTATATATTCATACCGTTGAGTCGAACACTTACCGCTGATGAAATGGAAAAACTGGATTTGGCAGTATGGGATGCATACGCTTCGATAAATCCAATAAAGCACCGGGAAAAGATCGAATTACCAAGCTGTTCCCCGGTTGAACGAGAAGGCCTGAAAAGATCTAAAAAGAAAACGACACCGCAAAATAGGGTAATTGCCCGATTGAGGGAATTTGGCTTTCCCGAACATATGTTGTATGCAGTTCCAAGAAAATGGGAGCGCTTTGGTGAAATACTCATAATTAGGTTGAACGAAGTTCCGAGAGAATATGAATCGCTCATGGCAAATGCTTTCATGGAAGTCTTGGGGGCGACCGCGGTGTTCGCGGACCATGATGGTATCAGGGGCGAATTTAGAACACCCGAACTTCGACGAATTGCAGGGAAAAAAAGTGTCACTACACACCTGGAGAATGGTATACGTTATACATTCGACGTAACGGGAATTATGTTTTCCTCGGGGAATATTGACGAGAGGGTGCATTTTTCAAAAATAGACGCTTCTGATGAAACCGTGGTCGATATGTTTAGCGGTATTGGTTATTTCACTTTGCCTTTGGCTGTCTACGGAAGACCTCGTAAGATTCATGCTATAGAAAAGAATCCGCAGTCATTTTCATATTTGAAATTGAACCTGGAAAAAAATCGAGTAACAAATGTCGTGGATCCAATTCTAGGTGACAACAGGGAAGTCGGGCCCACCAGTGTAGCAGACAGGGTTATAATGGGATATCTTCCTACAGCCAACATTTTCATCCCACGGGCATTGGAATTTCTTAGACCAAGCGGAGGGATCATTCATTTTCATTATACCTGCAAGAAGAAAGAACGTGAAACTATTGTGAATAAAGCTTTTAGAGATGTGCTTCATGAAAATGGAAGGGTATACGAAATTATGGATCTGAGAGTAATTAAATCCTATGCTCCCTTCATCTATCACTGCGTGGCCGACGTGCGTGTCGGATAAGTTGTTAAAAGGGAAAACAACGGGTAAAAATAAATCAAAGGAAATCATTGTATCAAGCAAATTACAAATCTATCAGGCGAAATTTATGACCAATATAAAATTGATAAAAATAACAGTGGCGAGTATAGTATTGCTCTTCCTTCTTTCACCCCTTGGAGCATTGGGGAATCACACCGATATCGGTTCAGGGAACGAGACACTTATTCCGGATTTAAACGGATCGATGAACTCATTTGATAACCATGGATCATCGATTTTGACCAGTAAATATATTCGTCCTCCAAGGAAAGCCGATGCCATCGATGTTTATTTGAAAGAAAAGATGGCGGAGGCGGCTCCAAATGAAAAATTGGACATCATAGTACAGTTCGGGGATACGTTCGGTCATTACGATAGATTATCCCTGGAAAGAGCTGGAATCGAGGTCCTGCATACTTTTCCCGGTCTCGATATTTTCCACTGCTTGGCCACGGCTGAGCAGGTTCGGACGATCAATAATAATCAGAGGATTTTTTATATCGAGTATAACGAAGAATTGGTTTATTTTATGGATCTTTCCCTGGAAACCATAAAGGCAACCGATGCAATGTATTCAATAATTCAATCGAAGGATGGAGCAAGCCAGGGAAAGATCGACGGAACAGGGGTCACCGCAGTTGTGCTGGATTCAGGTATAGATGCCGGACACCCCGACCTTGATTACAAGGAAAAGACCGTAATGAACTTGAAATCCGATGCGGATATGGTGTGGACCGAGGTTGAAAACTCCGACACTTCATCCGGCCATGGAACTCATTGTGCCGGTACCGTTGCCGGAAATGGTGATGCATCCGGTGGTGCCAGAAGAGGCGTTGCACCTGGCGCCAAATTGATCGGCCTTTCCACCGGTGAAGCTTTTTTCATACTGAATGCAGTTGGTGCCCTGGAGTGGGTGTATCAGCATTCCAAACCGCACAACAATCCCTACAATATCAGGGTCGTATCCAACAGCTGGGGAGCCGGCGGCGGAACGTACAGTCCCAACGATTCGATCTCCATGGCAATAAATAAGATTACGTTTGAAAACAACGTCGTATGTGTTTTTGCTGCTGGGAACTCCGGTGGAACAGGTGAGGATATCCGGAGCAGCAACTACGGCAACACTCCTTCTGCAGTTTGTGTGGCCGCAGCGGAAAGGGATGGGAGTGGAATCGCCAGCTTCTCTTCCCGGGGTATGGATGGATATAATAGTACCTATCCGGATATCGCGGCCCCCGGCGTAAGGATATGGTCCACTGCGGCCCGTCGTACTCTAATTAGCGCCATGACCAAGCAGAACGCTGAAGTGATCGACCCCTACTATTTCGCCATTTCAGGTACAAGCATGGCCACTCCTCACATATCCGGCGTGATCGCACTTCTTTGGCAGGCATGTCCTTCCATGCGTATCTCTGACGTACGGGACCATTATGAGGGTGACGATCCGGAATGGTCAACGAGAGATGATACCAGAATGCATGAGAGCGAGCTGATCATGAAAGCAAGTGCGGATTATATGCAACGGAGTGAAGAGAACGGAATACCGGATAACTGGTCAGTGGGATATTTCCAGAATAATTTCGATTTTGCCCAGGGTTACGGTCTGGTTAATGTTAGAAAAGCGGTGGCTCTGGCCAGAACCCTGGAGGAGCTGCGGACCCGAGATTTCGACGGGGACGGTCTAGTGGATTATCCCGATGCCACGGTCTTCGATGCTGAAAAACAATATCTTAAAGTGATCAAGACAAAAAATCTATCCTACCCTACAACCCAGTTGGCAACCGGATGGCGGGGAGAATGGACGCGGTTCACAAACCAGACAAACAACCAGAAGAAATTGGAGACCGATCAAAGCCACTTTGTATTTGTCCCTGAATTTGCTAATCAAATGATAATTGATCTTACCTACAGGGTGATAAATGTACCTGAGTTTTCTGCGGTTTCCCTCGCACTTGTTATCGATGCCAATCTGGACGGTAATATCGACTGGCGCCAGAATCTAGCTTCAGGCCGTCTTTCGGGCCAAAAGCATTCCGTGCTCGCCCTGGATTCTGGCGAGTTTGCGAAGTATCGAAACCAGCAGTGGATGTTCAATATTGAAGGGCAGGGAATCGACCTTACCGCTTTGAATCTGTTCCAAGGGACTTCGTACAGCGAAATTAAGGTTGAATTCGACGCTGGTATCGAGATAAGTCTCGACGAACTCCCTGCGGATGGAAATTCCATACCTTTACCTTCAATTCAATCAAGCTCCTCACCGCTGGAACCCATTGCTATCGGATCCCCCCAGACAACCGAGGGGCTCACCATGGAGCGTTTGGTTTTCGATATGGGAGAAATAGAGGGATTGGAGGATATGAACCCTGTTGAGGGCGAAGGCGGCGGCCTGGCCTCGCTTCTGATATGGCTGGGTGTTATCGCTCTTGTCCTCCTGGCAGCTATTACTGCGTATCTCGTGAGAAAGAGAAAACTAAGTGCAAGGGAAGACGACAAGTAAAACAGCTGCTCTCATGGTCTTGGACCCGGGAAATGTTGATTTTCGATCAACCCGTTCTGTTCTCAAACAAGAGTTATAAATCGACACCACATTTTATATAGGAGGACCTGGATTTTGTGGATAGGTCAATCGACATCGGCCCGTCCCAATGGACGTTCCGTCCTTTGAAAAAACAATTTATTAGTGATATACCATGGAGGAAATTGGTTTTCTTTCCCATTGCAGGAACTGCCGTAAGACACGTCTATTCGAAGATTACCAGTGCACGAAATGCGACACTGAGCATTCACGTCGTTTACGCGATGGGAAACGAATAAAAGATGCGGATATAAAGGAGGCCGTGCTGAAAACACAAGAGAGAATATGTCCTCAATGCCGTGAAATGGTTCCATTGAAAATAATCACAGATCGGGAAATGCTGGGTCTGCTAGTTAGAAAATATCCTTCATGCCCAGAATGCCAGATCGACCTAAGCGATGAAGCCATAGAGGTCACCGTTTCTCTGTTCGATGATTTTTCGATTCACATAAAGAGTTTTAAACTAGAGGAAATGCGGCTCTGCCTGGGATTGATAATACTTCTAAGACATTTTAAAAAATACATACCGGAAGATGAAGAGTTCAAACCGGATTTCTATGAGTGGAAGAAATGGGCCGTCTCCACGGTGATATCAAAAATAACCGATACCACCAGCCCTGCCCAGATGGCCTTCGGTCGTTTCCTGCTGGATTACCAATCCGCGCCCGAAAAAATGATAAACGAACTTGTAAAGGAGCATTTCGGGAATATCGAACTTAAGGTGGAACTTCTGGGTTTGTTTGGCTTCAAGAACGAAGCTCCCGGGGAAAAGAAGAAGTTCGAAGACCAGCTCGAGAAAGTCCTTGCAGAGAAAACCGGCGTAGAGCAGGAACCGGTAACATTATCCTCAGTGGAGATGTACCAGTATGAACTTGTCTTTATACAACAAAGTGAGGAAGATGACGAAGATGAAGATGAAGATGAAGATGAGGACGAGGACGATGAGGAAGAAGAGGAGGAGTCCGGGTACAATAGAATAATGAAGGAGATCGAAATTGACATAAACAAATTATCATTCAAGACAAGGACGACAAAGGTAAAGAAAAAACATGGAAAAGAGGCAACAATTGCAACATACCACGCGGTTCTGGTTATTGATAACGCTGGGAAAACCGTATATCTCTACAGGGCTGAAGGATTCGTTCCTAAGGATGATAAGCAGACCTCTTTTCGGGGACGAAGACTTTTGGATGCCGTCATAAAGACACAGGCGGATCCGACCAAGGATGCCGGGGACATCTTCTCTCCCGATTTCTTCGACAAACTGCCCTGCAACGATATTTGCTATATTGCACACAGACTTGGAAAACCTTATCTTGCAACCTATGAATTCCGGGATATTGTATTCGGCCCTGGTGAGGACAGGGATTTTTCATCTTACGAGGCTGGTCCCGAAGAGGGATTTACAAAGCCGGAACCACGCGAAGAGATGATCCGAGCGATACTTAACCAGGGGGAGTGGGCCAAGCTTCATAAACGGGTTGGAATCTGCCAACAATGCGCCGGAATAACAAGACCCTTCCTCCGGGAGAAATGGGAATGCCCGGAATGCGGCAGCCGAGAACCCGCAAAGGAATATTACTGTTCGAACTGTGTCTCCGCCATAGGTGTCGGTGATTCACGTTGCGGGAATTGCGGAGAATTTCTGATATGAGGGATCAAATGGCGAGCGATAATGACTTTGATATATCGGACGAAGTGACTCGCCTCATGGGCAAGAGCGAGGATTTCGAAGCAAGAGAGGAGCTTCGCAACCTTTTGGGTGTGCTTATCTTCATGAATATTTTAATCCTCTTGAACCTGATACTCGTACTTATTTACCCGAAAGGAGGGAACTACGGCTGCGCGGTCCCGGGGATTCTCATCAATATCGCCTTTTTCATTACCGCTGTGATGTATTTCATTCTGGGATCCCGGTTCGCAAGCGAAATGGAGGATGAAAATGATTACGACCCGGACGTTCAGTTCCTAATCGACAAGGAAAAGGCGAAAAAGATATCCATGCTCTTCTTCGGTGCTGCCCTCTTGATGTCCGCCGGTGCAGTTGCGTGCGGATTCATATTTAAGGACGGCCTTTTTCTCACGTATCCGACCATTCTGCATTTAATAATGCTAATAGTGATGTTGTTTATCACGAATAAGACCATGTCGGAAAACGATGCCTTCGACGTTATAAGGGACTAGTATTATTGTAAATTTCTCCGAAGTTCCTGCACCCTTTTCATGAAAAAACGGAGCCTGGCCATCTTCCGCGGGTCCTCACCATCCAGTAAATGCGTAAGATGCCAGCAGATCATGGCGTGAGCCCCCCACTGGATATAAAATGGCAAAAGTTCGAGTTCTCGGGGTTCAATCTTCCGTATAGAATTGTATTCTTTTAAAAATATATCTTTCAATTCATGGTCCAGCCGGTTATGGATAAAGCAGAATCCGTTGATTGTTACCCCGATATCATAGAGAAAATGATCGGTGCATACTTCCTCGAAATCAACAATCGCCACCAGCTGGTCTCCGTTCCATAAAGAATTGTCGGGAAAAATATCCCCGTGAACCAGTCCCACCGGGAGTTTTTCTAAAAGCGCTTTCGAGAGAAATTCTGTTTGTTCAATGAAATATTCAAATATTTCAGGATATTGGTGATTGGAACCGTTGAAACGCGATATCGTTCTTTGGCATAGTCCGATATTCAATGCATTTTCTTTCTCATACCGTACCCATCCTTTTAGAAGGTGCAACCGGGCAACTGTCCTCGCGATCACGGCAACGGTCCGTGGATTTATCGAGCCTTCGTTTCCCTCGATATAATCATACAAAACAATATTTCCATACAAACTTTTCGTAATGTATTCTCCATCACTTCTTGGAACCGGGAATGCAGCGGGAAATTTTTCCTGTTGAAGATATGTTAAAACGTCAATCTCGTGCTGAATATCTTTTAGGGATTTTTCTGTAAATATCCTCAAGAGGGAATCTCCGCTCTCCGTGCTCAACCTGTAGTTTGTGTTGGCATAACCGCTATGGAGTCTTGTGAGGGATTGGATGCCGATTATATTGTAGAATTTTTTTATTTCATGAACGTTTTTTATAGATAAATCCATGATGTTGGGAAAGCGGAAATGGTATTAAAAAATTGTTATAATCGCAAATCTCCTCGAAACCTTCTATCATTTCTGGAAAAAATCTGTCAGCGTAGACGGATTTCACCATCCGTATTTACAGGTCAGTCTTAGGATTCATTTAACTTGACAAACCATTATCGGTCATACGTCAATACAGGTCAATATCGAAAACCTCTATTAATAAAGGAAGATTGCTACTGCAAAGTATCCCACTCCTGCAGTTATAAGCAGTTCGAAGACCAATATCAGGATACCTATAACGTTCCCGGTAGTCCCCGTAGCTGACTTATCACGTTTAAATGATTTTATTATGTAGATCAACTGAACGATACAACATCCCAATATTATTAGAAATACAACGGGAACGAAGTATTTTGTCGTGATCCCTGCTACTATCAAACCCACAACAAGAAAGAACCAAAATCCTGCCAGACCCAGATAATACGGAACATCGCTCTTCTGAGGGACAAGCCCTTTGACTTCCCTGTCGGCTCTACTTTCAGTCATGTATATCGCTTCCCGGAGGTTCACGTAATTCGCGGTTGAAACGTTCACCTCCATTTTAACTATTATACGAATCTCTGCGAATATAAAAATCTATCTCTATAATAATGGTAATTTGTTATATTAGATGGGATCAACACAAGATGGAATTAACATCGCATAGGATTGATGGAGAAATTGATATTATTCCCGGATTTCTCATTCAAAACCAGAATCCGAGCACAATGATTATCTACGCCGTGTGTAATGGTGGGCTGGAACTGCTGGAGATTTCCTGATGTCGGTGAAATTCTGTAAAAAATGCAAACAGTTGATGCCTCCGAGAACCGTAAAATGCCCCAGGTGCGGTGAACAGGACGGGGGTATATCCGAGATGAGCAGAAGAAGCCTTACAACCCTGGTCAGAGGCAGCCGCGGTCGGGCAACGAAGGGTCCACTGTCTCAAGAACCGGTAGGAAAAAATGTTCAAAAGAAATCGGAAACAAGCACCAGTAAACCCCCTCTCGGTTACCCCTTGTTCCCTTTCGGAAAAATAAGGGGCGGCCAGATCAATTTTCTGAACGACTGTAAAAAAGCCTTTATTAAAGGTATGCACCTTGTTGCCTACGCTCCCACCGGAATAGGCAAGACCGTGGCCTCGCTGGTACCGGCTCTTGAGGAAGCTATAAAGCAGAAGAAAACCATTCTTTTCCTGACCTCGAAACAGAGCCAGCACAAGATGGCTGTGGATACCCTTCGCAGTATCTACAATAAATCCTCATATCTTCTGGAACTTCTCAAAAAGACGCGACCGAGAGATTCTTTATCGGAGAATGCACACTCAGGAGCGGTCAATCTCGTAGTTGTGGATATCATATCCAAACAGGATATGTGCCCACGCGGTTTTGCCCGGGAATATCACGCAGTATTCAACGAATTCTGTAAAATGGAAAAGAAATTGAAGAAATGTCCATATCTTCATGGGAAGAAGACGGATGTTTATAGAAAGATCGAAGAGGAGATCCTCCACGTTGAAGAGTTAAAGGAGATTGCAGTGGCACATATGATGTGTCCCCATATGGCAGCCCTTTCCGTTGCAAAATACGCTCACGTTATCATTTGCGATTATAATTATCTTTTTTCAGATATCGCCGCTGCAATGTTGGAAAAGATGGAGCTTGAGCCCGATGACATCATCGCCATCGTGGACGAAGCACATAATTTGCCGGATCGTATTCGTTCTCATCTGAGCGGCGACATCACCCTCAATCGAATGAGAGACGCCATGTCTGAACTGCAGGAGGTCGATCCTCAACTGCATCATTTCGTTAAACAGATGAAGGACGTTTTCGCAAATATCTTTTCGTCCATAGGGGAAGACCGGGAGAAGATAGTCCCCAAAGAGAAATTAATAAATGAAATTGAAGCCATCCTGCAGGGAACTCTCGACGGCCCTATGAGTATAAAAGAGTTATATGATCGGCTAATAGAAGAGGGAGAAAATCGACTTGAAGCGGGAAAAGGGACAAACACCATACTGCATCTGGGTGAATTCCTGCAAACGTGGTCCAAGGACCAGCCTGGAACGGTCCGCTTCGGCACCACCAAGGGAAGGACCAGTCTGTGCTATCGACTCCTTGACCCGTCTACCATATCGGGACCGGTATTCAGCGGACTGCATTCCGCCGTACTCATGAGCGGAACCCTTTTTCCCCCACGGATGTACGCCGATATACTGGGATTGGGATTCGAAAGAACCGTTCTTCGAGAGTATCGTTCGCCTTTTCCCAGGGAGAACCGTCCCATATACGTCGTGGAAGACGTTACCACGCTGTACAAGAAACGCGGACCGGATATGTACCGGAGGATGGCAGAGACGATTACCGAAGCATCAGGGACCTTCCATGGTAATCTTGCCGTCTTTTTTCCATCTTACGCACTACTCCAGGAGATTGAGCTTGAGCTTTCCGACTCCTGGCTGCCTAAACAGCTGGTCATTGAGGAAAAAAGTATGAAGAAAGCTGACAAAGAAAGACTTTTTCAAAAGCTTGAACGGCTCCGGTACATGGGGGGTGGAATTTTATTGGGTGTGCAGGGTGGTTCGTTATCGGAAGGGACAGATTACCCGGACGGCCTGTTGAAGATGGTCATGGTAGTTGGCATACCGCTGGCCCCTCCCTCCCTAGAAGTGGAACTGCTCATCGGCTATTACAAAAAACTGTTCGGCCAATCAATGGGATATAAATATAGCTACCTGTTCCCGGCTCTTTCGAGAGTGCTGCAGGCGGCAGGAAGGTGTATTAGGAGCGAGGAAGATCGTGGTGTGGTAATGCTAATGGACCGAAGATTCGCCCAAAGCACGTTCAACAAGCACTTTCCTGGAGATTTCCAAATAAGAAAATCTCACGATATGATGAATGAGATAGCGGTTTTTTTCAATAGTTGAAGATAGTGATCAATAGTCTTCGATACAAATATCAATTAACATTTCGATGTTCGTTCCAAAATCTATTTTAATAATCTTCGACAATTCAATAAGCATAAAATCGAAGGAAGGTGAACATTATGAGTAAAATATTTCCGATTATAGCTGTGGTCGTTTTATTGGGTGCTGCAGTCATAGCAGGCATTTACCAATTGGACGGCCCGGGAACAGATACTGCCAATAATAAAAAATCCGCTGGTGGGATAAATCTTGAAAAATGGAAGGAATATTCGAAAAACATTGAAACCCCGGAGATCGTGACAACGGATCCAGGAATTGCCAGGGCAACTCCTGGTGGGGAGCTGGAAAAGATCGCTCGATTGGAAGGTCTTAACAACTTCACCGATGGAAGTGAAGGGAGCTCGGGAGATAACCAGAGCGGAGCTCCAAGAGAAGAAGCAGGTTATTCCGAAGACGCGGATTCCGATTCAATGAAAGCAGGAGCTAGTGACGAGGAAGTTCGCGAAGTTGAGGAAGCCGACCTCGTAAAAGTGATCGATGATACCTTGTATGTATTGAACAGCTACAGAGGATTATTGGCGGTTGACATTTCAAATCCGGAAGACGCTCACATTGTCGGACAGTGTTCCGTGATTGGTTATCCGGTGGAGATGTACGTCGTTGATTTCCTTGCTGTTATCACCGTGAGGACCGATTACAACTTCTGGCACCGATACTGGGGACAGGAAGAAATTTCCGGGGATGAGAGCGGTAATGTGGGAACCATGATATATATCGTGAACGTGGGGGACCCATCTCATCCGGCAATCCTCAAGATCGTGGAACTGGAGGGATTCCCGGTAGAGTCTAGGAGAGTCGGGCATGTCATCTACCAGGCCACCAACACTTACGGGTGGTACTGGTATAACAATGAAGGAAAGGAGGAGACAATTGTAACCAGTATCGATTTTGGGGATCCCGACACCCTGGGAATGAAAGATCAGGCTAGATTCGAGGGAAGCTCAAGCCAGGTTCACGCCAGTCCCACAGCTTTCTATATCGCGGAACCCGTATGGATATATGAAGAGGATGTAAGGGAAGAGCAGTTCGAAAAGGTTAACGATTCGGGAGAAGGGGTGGATGAGAAAAAAATTGAGAAAAATGAAGAAAAATCATTGTGGGACTATCCTTTCGATGATTGGTACCGCTACTATACCGATATAAGCTATCTCGATATAGAAGATCCGGATGGCGACATAGTCGTAAGAGATTCATTCAGGGTTCCAGGTCAATTGCACGACAAGTATCAAATGGACGAGTATGAAAATACATTCAGAATGGTAACCCACTTCAGGAAGGGAATCGGTGAATCCAGATTATATATAGTTGATATTTCTAATCCGAATAATATCAATGCCCTTGGAACTCTGCTTGTGGACGATGCTGGTAGCTTGATGGCAACGAGATTCGCGGGTAAAAGGGCCTATACCATACATTTACCCAGGGCAATAGATCCTCTGGACGTCCTTGATCTTTCAGATCCTTCAAACCCCAAATTATGCGATGTTTTCGAAATGCCCGGTTGGGTGACGCACATGGAGGTCAGGGGAATGAAGATCATTGCGTTGGGAGTTGACGACTCGGAAGGCCAGAGGAACATTGCGGTATCTCTTTTCGATGTGAGCGACCCGTACAATGTGGTTATGGAGGAAAGGGTTCGTCTTGGCGGTGATTACGCGTATTCCGCGGCCAACTGGGAACCGAAGGCTCTTACCGTCGACGAGATTCATAATGTGGTAATCGTACCCTACACATCATGGTCGAAAGATTATAGAAATGACAATTCGGGTGTACAGATCGTTGGATTCGATCTCGCGGAAGGAGACCTCTGGCTCGGCGGTAACGTTTCCGGTCCATATTCTATTGAGCGGACCAGGGTCGTTGGAGATTGGATTCTGGCAACCTCTTTTAAAAGCCTCCAGGTCATGGACATCAGCGACCTTAAGAACCCGTCTTTGGTTAAAATGATAGATCTGTGTGTCAACGTAAAAGACTTGGTGCCGGTTGGAGAATACGTGATCCAGATGGTTCAGGATTGGTATGATGGAAGTGTTGTGCTTCGCAGTGTCGTGGAACCGAACGACATCACTGCTATCGACACTCTGACACTTGAATCCAATTGGGCTCGATTATTCAGTATAAATGATGAGCTAATTCTCGCGGCCAATGTATACGAGGATGAAAAAATGCGTGGAAAGTTATTTAGGGTAAGTCTGAACGCTGGTGGGGACATCACTGCCACAGACCTACAGGGACTCCCCGACGGAGTTACCTTCAATGATAGGACCAATTACTACCCCTGGTACGGGTATTATGAGGACGACATAATGATCGACCGGTCACGCTTTTCACGGTCAGTCTATTTTCCTAATTCAGGTGAAGATAGGTTCGCCCTTACCGGTGATTCGCTGATCTACTATCATATCGGAGAACATCCATATTCGAAATGGGAGTATAACAAAGAATATGACCAGTACATTCCGACATCTGAGGAGAAAGGCAGCGATGAACTGTTCGTTTTCAATCTCTCCGATCTCTCTCGGGTTCCTGCTCCCGGTTCCGTAAAGCTCGAAACCTATTCCTTCGTGGGCTTCTCTGTTTGGGATAGTACCGTGTACGTACAGCACCGAATGACCGGTGTTAATGTCCTTAATCGTTCTCAATACAATAAATGGAATGGGGATTGGTACGATTATTACTATTATGAATGGTATTACAAGAATCACGTTGTTGGGATCGACTGCGTTGATACGGCCGCGCCCCGGCTAATGGAAGAATACAACATACCCGGCAGGATGATCGGTGCAGGTGAGGATGTCATATATACGGTTTCCGAGTGGAGTGACGACCGGTCCAACATAACCCTGAATACACTGACCTTATACGACGATGCTGCCGAGATCACCTCAGCAGTTAATCTCGGGAATGGATGGGTAGAGGTGGTGATGGACGGAGAGACAGCATATGTTGTTGACCGGCCATACAATTACTACTATTATTACGGTTACCGCGGTTCCGGAAACCTTGAAGCGAACACTTCATTCAGAGTAATCGACTTTTCCGAACCGAACGTTCCGGTATTGCAATTATCAGCCTCTCTCCAGGGGGCCCTGAATATCGAGATGGTGGATCAGGGACATATCGTGTTTCACGATTCCTCCCTCTCCTCCATGATGGTATATTCAACACATGGCTTTCCGGAGATGGAATTCGAGTCCATGCTGCTCCTTCAAGGGTATGCCTCCACACTAAGAATAAGCAATGATGTTCTTTATGTTCCTCAGGGGTACTATGGGGCGATCAGCACGCAGCTTTGAAACGAATGTGGTTCAATTAAAGCGGTCCGCCAGTTCGCGGACCTTCTTTTTTATATTTTCATCAGGCCCGCTGTTGTATACCTCCGCCAACAATCCGCCGATCTCATCCATCTCGGAGATACCCATTCCTCGATGTGTAAGTTCCGCAGCACCAATTCTACCGCCTATATCGATGAAGATACCGGAATTTTCAAGATTATGACAGAACTCCGCCGCAGTTTTCTCCGTGAGATTCAGAAGTATCTGATGTGATTCGGTAAATCCCTTTTCCCTGAAACGAACCGGTAAACCCATTTCATACAATACGGATGCCAACGCCTTTGCATTTTTAATTACACGGCGGCCGTAATCCTGATCCGATACCATCTCTTCCATAGAAAGGCCGAGGGCCGCTATACGGTTCATATGTACGTTATCCACCAGACCGATACCATTGTCAGTATCAATATCATGAAGGGCTCTTAGACGCTTCGAAAGGTCTTGGGAATCCGTGAGCATTATACCCCCCTGGGGCCCGTAGAATGTCTTGTGAGTGCTGCCGAACAGCACCTCGACTCCTTCGCGGATCGGGTCCTGGAATTCACCTGATGCTATCAATCCTAAAACGTGCGAACCGTCATAAACGCAATGAACCGATTGGTCCAGTTCCCCAATGCTCCGGCAAATTTCCCGGACGGGTTGGGGGAACAAGAGAAAGGATGATCCCAGTATCACCAGTTTTACATTTTTTTTAATTATCGATTCGAGGGTACCGTTTACATCGATCTCGAAGCTTGCAGGATCGGCTGGGATTTCAACCCTTTTTCTGTGGAATCTTTCCAGGCCGAACGGGTAACCCCCGACACTGAATGGAAGCATTGCAACCGTATCTCCCGGAGAAGTATAGGAAAATAGAGCGGTCAGATCACATATGTTCCCGGAAAGCGGTGTCACAATAGCATGATTCACCTTGAATAAAGCTCTCGCCAGCTCTTCAGTGGCGGCGATTATTTCACGCGAATAGCAGGTTCCACCATACCATTCGCTGTGATATCTGCCGGCCAGGTCACTTGCCAATGCTTCTCGTACCAAGGGGGACAGATAATTTTCGGAAGCGATCAGGTTTAGTCCCCTGCTGCGGTATTTCTCGTGTTCTCGTAATAGATGTGAAATCTTTGAACTCATTTGCTCACCTACAAAAAATTACTTGAATATCTCTTTTTTTTCCTTGTACCACAATACCAGATCCAGGTGTTCGAGGGGTATTTTTATGTCTCTTGCGAATCCGGCCATTTTTCTCTCCATTGCGAAATACCTTTCCCTTGAAATTGTTTTCGGTATGGCGTCGATCACTTCCAGCAAAACAAGGTTCTTAAGAATATGCCGATCAAGAATGGCAAGCTCCTTTCCCATGCCGATATTTCTCAGAAAATGACTGGCTTCTTTGTACCCGATCCCCTTTATATTTTTAACCAGCCATTCGCGTTTATCTTTCTCCCCCTGTTCATCTCCTAACCGAGCTTTTATGGAGAGATTTCCATTGATAGAAAAGAACTCTCGGGCTCCAACGATATACCTCGATTTGTTGTTTTTAAAACGAACTCTGTTGATCTCGCCGGCAATTACTTCGGGGCCGGCATTCAATAGGATTTTTTTTTCCTTCAATCTGCATATGGTCTCCCAGCATATTTTTGCACTGGATTGAGGGGTCAGTATACAGAAGATCAGTTCATGGAAAACTTCCTCTTCGCTGCCATTTAACCAAACGTTCTTGAATTCTTGCAGCCTGGATTCAATATCATACTTTATGGATCCATATATTTCTATAACCTTTTTTTTATGCGACTCGGTCCGTTCCCGCAAATTGTCATAGTTTTGCATATCCATCACTAAAAAAAAATCAAATACCTAAATTCTCCAAGGGCGGAAGAACAGTTGACCAATATAAAAGAGTTTTTAGAGATGTTAAGCTAAACAGCTGTTGTCAATGGAAGTCTATACAGCATGGAAAGTGATTGGAAAAAAGTGGAAATTCTCATAAACTATATATTAGAAAATAACAATGCCCTGATACCCTAACCTGATGACAGGGTAAAAGTTTTTACAAGGTTCCCTTGAATCCGTATCACACAAAAAGGTGGTCCTATTGGTAAGCCGGCAAAAGAAGAAAAAAAAAGTGACTAGAGGCAGTCAGAAAACGAAAAAATCATCTGAAAAACGAATTGCATTCAAACTGGATGATGACCTCAAGGAGGTTGATGACGTCGAGAAAGATGATGGGGATATTGAATTCGAGGATGAATTCCTCGAATCGGAAGATGAGGAGAACGAAGCTAATAATAAAAAAGCAAAAGGAAAGGTGACCTTTAAACTGGATGATGAAGAAACGGATGAGGAAGAAGAAGATGATGAGATCCGAGCATCATCCAGGAAAAAGACAGAAATTAGAAAAAAACCGAAAAGGAAAAAAAAGAAGAAAACAAAGTTTTCCATCCCAAAAAAAGAAACTGGAACTAAAGGAAAAAAGGATGAAGACGAAGAGGAACCGGAAGAGGAAGATGAAGAGAAGGATGAGAAAAAGAAGAAAACTGCCAAAAAAGTTAGCCCTGAAAAGACGGCCACGAAGTTGATTAAGAAACGCGAAGTTGTGGACAAGAAAAAAGTCCTGCTACTCGCAAAGAAGAACATGGAAATAGAAAAGGCATTGGATAATTTTAAACGTGCATACCGATCACTGCGAGAGGAAGTTGACACACTTGCTTCTGAGCGGGATACCAAGGAAGCGCTCATCAACAAATATCAGAACAAACTGGATCTGTACGCTCAGGATTTCGATAACTTCAAACTGCGATCGAAAAAAGAGAAAAAGGAGATCGAAGTAAGGGGGAACCAGAGGTTAATAAAGAAGATGTTGGGCATTTATGACAATTTCGATCGGGCCATCGAGAACACGGACCCTGATGAAAAAGCCAAAGGACTGCTGGATGGGGTCGAAATGATGCGAAAGAATTTTCTTGGGATTCTAGCAGAAGAGGACATAGAAGAGATCGAGAGTATCGGCAAGAAATTCGATCCTAGACTTCACGAAGCCGTAGCCATGGTGGATGACGAGGATTATGATGAAGATATCGTTTGTAGGGAACTGCAGAGAGGTTTCAAGTTCAAGGATGAAGAGCTTGATGAGGAAGAGGACGCTGAAGATGAGGAAAACGAGGATGATAAGGAGAAAGGAGAGGATGGTAAAAAGGAAAAAAAGAAGATGGGTGAATTAATTCGGCCCGCAATGGTTCATGTCTCGAAAGGTGGTAAGGGAAAAAAGAAAAAGAGCAAAGGGGAGAAGAAAGCCAAAGACGAAAAGAAGGATGAGCGTGAGACTGTTCGGAGAAAAAAACCAAAATCATCCGGAACCAAAAAGAAAGCATCGGCAAAAAGAAAGGATCGGTCGGGATCCGCGGGAATTTCAACCAAAAAGAAATCTAAGAAGAAAAAGAAGGTCAAGAAGAAATAATCGCGCTTTTTGATTGAGAATAATCCCTTGTCAAATCGTTCGGATAAGAAAAGCCGGAAATTAATATTAGAATAGAATAGCGTTTTTTTATGATACAGCGGGATTCATCCGATGATGGGTGTGAATACATGGGTACAGGTAAGCCAAAGACCTTTTATTTCGATTATGAACTGGGTGAAATTGATCGAGATACTGACAATCTCATCAAGCTGGAAGAGGAACGTCAACAAAGAAAGATTATTTTGATCGCTTCGGAGAGTGTTTCCCCTAAACCGGTTCGGGAAGCTCTTGGAAGCGTATTCACCAATATATATGCCGAGGGCTATCCGTCTACGAGGATGGGTATCGATAACATTGAAAACCTGCTGGATCACAAACACCAGTTATCGTATTTGAGAAGGTATTCGGACAATAAATATTACAAGGGAACCGAATACGTCGATTTTATTGAATCCCTGGCTCAGAAACGGGCTGCCCGTTTGTTCGCAACAGAGAAAATAGCGGCAGAAAAAATTTATGTTAATGTGCAACCGCTTTCCGGAGCCCCGGGTAACAATGCGGTTTTCACAGCTTTTCTCAAACCGGGGGATACCGTGTTATCCATGGCTCTTACCTGCGGCGGACATCTTAGTCACGGTAGTGAGATCAATCGCTCAGGAATTAATTTCAATATTATTTCCTACGGTGTCGAGACAGGAGAAAATAAGCTGAATTACGATAGAATAAGACGCTTGGCTGTGGAATCAAAACCGAAATTGATCATAGCCGGCTACAGTGCTTACCCGTGGGATATTGACTGGAAAGAACTGCGGAAGATCGCCGACGAGTCAAGCCCGGGATGTCTTCTACTCGCCGATATCTCCCATATTGCGGCATTGATCGTGGCAGGTATACTCAACAACCCCATAGAGTATGCTGATGTGATCATGAGCACGACCCACAAGGCTCTTGCAGGTCCAAGGGGAGCGATCCTTTTAACCACGGACCCTCAAAAAGCGGAACTCATAAACAGAGCAGTATTCCCAGGGGAGCAGGGCGGCCCTCATGTGAACAATATCGCCGCTCAGGCTGTCTGTTTCAACATAGCGGGCAGTGAAGAGTTCAGGGAATATGCAAAAAATGTGGCCGCCAACGCAAAATATTTTTCAGAGGTGTGCCGTGAGCTGGGTCTTGAACTGGCTTACGGGGGTACCGAGTCGCATCTATTCCTCATCGACCTAAAATGTCTTGGCAGGAAGAACGGTTATTACGTCACAGGGGAACTGGCAACAAGGATACTGGATCAATGCGGTATAACCGTCAACAAGAATACGATCTCCGGGGACGAAAACGCCACTCATCCAACTGGAATACGCATCGGTACACCATGGATCACCCAGAGAGGATTCACCCGGGAAAACATACGTGTTCTCGCAAATATCATATATAAAATACTATCCAATATTGTTCCATTTCATTATGTGGGACAGCTGGATGACGTTGGAAGAGGAAAGATCTCACTTAAGGTCCTCTTGGAAGCCAAGAACGATGTGGCAGCATTGATTCGCGAAGTTGATACTAAACCAACGGAATATTCTAGTGGATATCCTCATTATTTGGTCCCGGAAATGCAAAATGGAACAACTCCTCTCCACGATATACATCTGAAAGCCGGTGCGGTAATGTCCCACCATCATGGATGGTCGCTCCCTTCGTATCCACGAAACGAGAATTCGAGTACTTTTATCAGTGACGGCGGATGCAACAAGATAATTCGCCTAAGAGGCGACGGAGAACGCCTACGTCCGTTCTTGCAGCAGATCACCACCGGGAACATGTTGCTGGAACTTGGTGAGAGTAAACGCACTTTTCTACTGGACGAAAAGGCAATAGTTTTGGACGACATTCTCGTTCATCGCGTGAAAGATGAGCGAGATGGGTTTGATACCTACCTTATCGAGACCTCTGCCGTGAACGGAGAAACCGTTATAGAATGGTTACGAGGGCTTGCCGACGGCTATATCATATTCGATGAGGATGACGTATATGCCAAGGTCGAAGGCCCGGTTGTGGTAGAGGATCTGCAGACCGATCCAGATCGAGCGGTACGGAGAACCTGTCTACTGGTAACGACCGATAAAAGCGGCCCCCTGTCCGAGACTATCCCCGGGACCGATGATCTTAAAGTGGGCCGCAATATAATCGTAGAAGTAGACGGGTTTGAACTAAGTGTATGCCGCGAGACTGCAGGGAAAGCTGACGTACTTCATCTTTACACCCATCCCGATAATGCCCCATCACTCTGGAAATACCTCCTGGAAAAGGTACCGGGAATTTGTTCCGCCGGCTTTGATATGATCGAGGATTACAGAAAAAAGTCCGGTTTACCGGATTATGGAACTGAAGTTACTGCTCTAGATCTCTACGAGACTGACCCGGGAAATTTCGATCTCACTAAGCCCTATTTCATCGGTGGAAAACAATTGTTAAGGAATATTCCCAACACTAATGAAAAGAAGAAATGGGAGTGGACCCCCGGCGGGAGCGGTCTCAAACGAACGCCTCTCTATGAAGAACACGTTAGACTGGGTGGAAGGATAGTACCTTTCGTGGGGTGGGAAATGCCTGTTCAATACCAGGGCATAAGCGAGGAACATATTGCAGTACGAACAACAGCTGGCCTGTTCGACGTGGCTCACATGGGTGTCCTGGAATTTTCAGGAACTTACGCAGCAGACTTCCTGGATATGATGACGTCCAACTACGTCAGATGGATAGTCCCAGGAGAGACCCAGTATGCATATATCCTGGGACCTGGAGGCGAGGTCCTTGATGATATTTTTATTTACCGCCTTTCCAAAGAAAGATTCATGATGGTAGTGAATGCAGCCAATGCTGACAAGATCCTAAACTGGGTTAACGCTCTAAATTCAAATCAGTACAATTTTGATGCCAAGAATCCTGCATTGGAAATGCCTCCCGGGGTTCTTATAAGAGACCTTAAGGACCCTTCATCCGGAAAGGACATGAAAATAGACCTGGCCTTTCAGGGTCCCGAAGCGCTTAACGTTCTTCTTGTGTCCATCAATAAGGAATATTTAAGGCAGCTTAAATGTCTTGAAAAAGCGAAGTTTATGAAGGCCCGTCTGAAGGGAATCGAAGTGATCATAGCCCGCACCGGATACACGGGAGAACCCATCGGATTCGAGATATTCGTTCATCCGGACAATGCAGTTTCTGTGTGGAGGGATCTCCTCGAACACGGTGAAAAATATGGTGTCAAACCGGCAGGTCTGGGGGCCCGGGATTCCACCAGGACAGAAGCGGGTTTCCCGCTGTACGGCCACGAGATAGAGGGGCCTCTGGGCGTTTTCCCTATGGAGAACGGGTATGCTCAGTTCCTTAAATTACACAAACCCTACTTCATAGGACGCCATAAAGCTCTCAAAATGGCTGAAGGCGTGAAAATGGATATTGCAAGGTTCAGGATGAACAAGCCAAACGTAAAGATGCTCCATACTGGTGACCCGGTATCGAACAGGAGGGGACAGTGCATCGGTCACGTGTCCAGTTCCGTCCTTGTGGGTGATCATCAGATCGGGTTGGCATACATCCGGAAGAGGGATTCGAGAATCGGTGCCAAGATCAATATATTCCCGCTACCCCACGGAAGAAAGGCACCTAAAGAATTGCCCCGGGACCAGTGGAAAGTGGGAAATAAAACCATAATTCCAGAGGAAGCTGCAATAATATCGAGATTTCCTGAGCAGGATGAAATGCTCGAAAGGGCAAGCAAGTACAATAAATAATCAAAAGGTGAGATAATGTCAGAAGAATTCGAGATAGACGAGGATTTAAGATACACGAAGAACCACGAATGGATAAGAGTGGAAGGGGATTCAGGTTTTGTCGGGGTGAGTGATTTTGCCCAGAAACAATTGGGTGATATCACCTACATCGAGTTTGAGGTCGAGAAGGACGATGAAGTTGAAGCCGGGGAAATCTTCACCACCGTGGAGGCGGTAAAAGCGTCCGAACCGTGTTACCTGCCTGTCTCCGGAAGGATAATCGAGTTGAATTACGAACTTGAAGACGAACCGGAGTTGGTGAACAAAGATCCCTACAGGAAAGGGTGGATGGTTAAGATCGAACTCCTTGAATCTTCCGAACTGGAGGAACTGCTAAGCCCCGAGGAGTACAGAGAACTGCTTAAGGAATTGGAATAATAAAAATAGTTCGTGATTCTAGATGGACATTCAATATTATAATAAAGTATATCGGGAATTGAACAAACCCGAAGACATACCCCGATTATCGAAGAAGTACACCCTACCGGAGGATATGCTTCTGGTGATCTACACCCAGAGGGCTGTCAGGGATGTGATTCGAAGATTCTACAAGATCAAATCCCGTTCAACCCAACATTACCGGCACTGGAAGAGGGGGACCACACTTCTGGAGATCGCCAGATCCGATTATTTTTCACCGGTCCTCACTGCTAAACTGGTTCTGGTTCATCACGGTGTGGGGCGAAAAACCTTCAACAATTACCTGAGAGATCCTTCTCTCATCGATAATCCCCGCCTGAAAAGAGAGATCGAAGAGGTGGTGGCCAACGATATCATCTACTCACCGGAGGGGAACCGTATCCAACGGGAACGGGGGATAATGGCTGAGCGTGAGATCGCCGAGTGGTTAACGGAGATGGGAGCAGAATATCTTCGAGAGAACGACTTGAGAGAAATGGGTATGGAAAAGACACCTGATTTCAAATTGAAGAAACCTCTTGTTTACGGCGGGATCGAGCTGCAGTGGGTGGAATCCAAGGCCAGTTTCGGTGATAAAGGCAAGTTGAAAGAAGATTTCAGAAATCAGTTGAGACCTTACCTGAAAATGTACGGGCCGGGGATGGTGATCTACTGGTATGGTTTTATAACTCCCCATGCTGAAGAAAAAGATATCATTGTCGGCAACCGCAGCATTCTTATCGATTACGCAAACATCTGGGTTAAAAAGGACGAGGACTCATCACTGGGTCCACCGCATGCTCTCCATGGGAAAGGCCAGTGATGTTTTTATATTGGCAACCTCTGTGAACTGGACCACGAAATCAGAAGCACTCTTCTCACAATCGGTCTCGAAAATGATCATAGCATCGGGTTGACCGAACATACCTAGAGATCGGATTATCTTGACCCCTTCAGGTGTGACGGGATTCTTCAGCAACTTGATGGCTTTTGTGTTCTTGCCCGGCAGGGTCTCGAAAAAAGTGACGAATAACATATGATTACCTCTTCTGTTTATTGGTGCATACATAGATATATTTTTTCAATTGATTTTCGGTTTTCAGTTAAATTAACGAAGAAATAGCTTTTTAATAAATAACTTCTAGGGTTACGAATGATTCCGAATTGATGATTAGATGGGTCAATCGAATCTTGTAATCACCTTCGCCTAGCGGAAGGGGGCCGTTGAATTCCTTGTTGGTTGCAAGACAATCCAATTTTATGAATTGCTTGGATTCACCCTTTACCTGATACCATACCAATTCGGCATTTGTATCCCCAGTATTATCTTTATTGAGAGGTAGGATATTATCACCGATGTTGATAAACTCGATAGATGCCATAAAGCGATTTCGGAAAGAAACTGTCACTGTATCCGAAGATGTATTACCAGCCCCATTGACAGAGTTAATTTTCGAAACCAATTTATCCATTTCCATTTCGATATCCAGTTTCATCTGGTATTCCTGATATTCGTTGAGACCGGCAAAAACTCCGGGAATGGTTACTGCCATCAGTATAGCAATTATAAACAATTTCATCGGGAGCTCAATAGAACCGTCTTTATCCTGATATAAAATCCTACGTACTCGTGTCATTTACATCACAAAAAAAGATAATCACGCTTAATTTATCCTCTAACTACCAGGATGTTGCCTGTATAAGATGTGAAATCCTTTTTTTCACAAGTGACTTCTACAGCCCCGGTAGCTGTATTTGGGGCAAGTGTAACTTCCAGATTGTTAAATGTGACGGTCCCGTCGGCGGCAGTGGTCAATGGTAACACGTTCTCGGTACCACTACCTCTCAATGAAACTACTGCCCCAACCACTTTACTGTTACCTGCCCAAACAGTAATAACAAGATTGACATTTGCGGAAGCTGGTTGATAGATATCGGCCCCACCAACAACTGTTACCGTTATTTTATCTGGAACAGGTTGCCCGGAATTTACACTGATTTTATCGATTGTGTCCGGAGCATCTCCAATTAGAGATAGCCAGGCCATTATGATCCCCAGGGCCACCACCGTAACGATTATGACGATAAAGAGATACAGGGGCATTCCCAGTATATCTGCACTGCGATCTTTTGATAATCTTCTTCGCGATCTATTTTTAATCATATCTACCACTCTTCGTATTATGAGATTTCTGGTATATATAATTTGTCAGTTTCAAATATTTCTGGTTACGGACTTAAATAATACCTTCAGTTGCCAAATGTCGGTAGTGACAAATTCATTCAATCTCCCTTTCCGCACTTGAACTCTCGACCAAAAATAGTTATATACTCGAATAAATTACATTAGAATGATGTTGAAGCAAGCGAAGTTCGGCCTCACCGGTATAATCGTGCTTTTCATAGTACTGCTCGCGATCCCGACCACAGTTTCGAACACGGACTCGAATATTGAAGTATCCCCATACGAAAGAAAAAGTCCAAGCACGAAACGGGCGGAAAATCTATCTTGCACAGTTCACCTAAGCAATACGATCCTTAGATCAGGCGGAAGCGCTCAGCTAAATGTTACAGTCACCAAAGGGTTGTTACCCATGTATAACGTAGCTGTGGTGTTTAGCTGTACGGCAGGTACTTTCGATCACTATAACGGCACCACCAATATTTCAGGTCAGATATCACTAAATTATACCGCCCCGACACTTAACATAACGACGGAAATTACGTTATTTATAGTAGCAAACCGGACCGAACCAGATGAGGTCCGATCGAATATTACAGTAAAAGTGCTATCGGAAATCGATTTTCTCTCCCCATGGGTCGTGTCCACAGCTCCGGGGAATAATTCCGCCAATGTCAGTATAGAAACCAACTTAACGATTGAGTTCTCGGAAAGTATGAATGAAAGCTCTCTAATAAAAGCACTTTCTGTATCTCCTCATTTCGAATATGAATTGAAATGGCAGGGTGATAATTTAACAATAAAACCACTGTCCTTTCTTTCGTACGATTTAAGCTATCGATTTGATCTGTCATCCCTTTGCACTGACCTGTACGGAAATTCACTTCGAGAATTTTCGGCAGCTTTTACTACAGAGAAATTAGTTATTCCGTTACGCAAGTTAAACGTTACTATAGACCATTCGCAGTATTCTTACAGTGGTGAGTATCAAACTATAACCCTTAACGTTAACAACGGCTCAAATCCCATGGCAAATGTTTCAATTACAGTTATTGTACTGGAAGGGAATATTTCCTCTATGGGAGGATTTTCCGATTCAGATGGAAATTTCTCATTTATCCATACTTCACCTATTGTTACCACACCCATAATCGACTATATTTTCATTAATATTACCATTGTGGATTTCGAGGATTTCCGGACCATGCTTATGATCAATGTAACCCCTCGTACTGAGCATTTGATAAGTCAAAAACTGGCATTGGAGGACGGGACCGTTGTTGAAGGATACGGTATGGCGAACGGAACAGTAATATTAATGCTTGAGGAAGGTATTAATCCTACACCGCTTTCAGCCGGCTTCATGGACATATTCGTGAATGTCTCGAGCCATGGTCAAGGCGAGCTCACATGGCTGAATTTGAGTGTAAGATATCTCTTTATTCCGAAAGACCTTGATAAGCAGGATATTGCAATTTATTACCTTTACAGCCTCGCCGGCCCCTGGTTGAAATGTATGCGAACCGGCAGCTTCCCATCGAAGAACATAGTCTGGACGAATATATCACTTCTAAATGCCGATTATCCACTGACCGTGGCACCTCGTGCAAAGAGCTCTGCAACACAGGTAAAGGCAAGCATCACGGGCATGGTAACGGATCAAGCAGGCCGAGGACTCTCAGACGTTTCTGTGGGATTATATCGAACCGGTGTCAATATTCGTACGGTTAAAACCTCCGACAATGGTTCGTATTTTATTGACGACCTTGAAACCGGTGCTTACGAGATTAGGGTCGATGAAACGGGATACGAACCAGTTTCATTATTGGATCGAATCGTGATCGCAGGGGCAAATTCATTTGATGTTTCTCTGGAAAAGAAGCATACCCCTGCCAGCGGTGAAATTAAAGCAGAAAATGAGGGTTATGGAGTTTATATGGTCTTTTTGATATTATTTCTGGTCCTGATCATCGTAATAATCATAAAAATGTATTTCATACGGGGGATGAAAAGGGATCGACCTATTGATAGAAAGGATTTGAAAGAATTCTATTATAAGCCAGGCAGCATCGGGACCGATATACCAAAAAAACATAAAACGAGAAAAACCTGGCCCATAGAATACCCCGAGCGGGGGAAGCAGGAGAAGGGAGAATACGAATGCCCGGTATGCGGCAGCGGGGTTTCCCAGAATACCAACTCATGCCCAGTATGCAAAGCCACTTTCGTAGATGGTGAATTCGTGTGTCCCGACTGTGGCATCCCTTTATCTGCTGAAGACTCGAATTGTAGGATATGCGGGACCATCTTTGGAGAAGGGACAAGCAGAGAATGGAAATCGGCAAATGATAAAGATCGGATCGCATCGGCAGGAGTTATCGAAGATTTCATCGTCGAAAAAGAATGGGACCGCTAATTGACCGGGTGAGAAGATTTCCATATAGAAGTTATGTTCCCTGGAAGTCATATGGCAAGATTTATAAACCTTGGTGAAGAATTATTAAATGTCCCAAGCGAATCCGATTGGTGTGAATAAATGATAAAAAGAAGCTCGTTGTGGATCATTCTTATTACGATATTAATCGCGGGTTCGACCGGATGTATAGATACAGAGCTTATGGATGCTGTGTTACCGCATTATGAAGAAGAGCTTCCAAATTACATCATTACTGAGAAGATATCCCTTTCTTATCAATTCAACACATCCATTCCCGGAACTCCGGCTCAATTGAGATACGATCCCAATCCCCTGGAATTCCGTATTCTCGATGATACTCCCTGGATGAAAATTGAGATCACGGTCAACCTGGACAAGAACGACCTTCTTCAAGAATTACTGGAGATCCTTGGAGTTAACCTCAATCTAACCAGGCATGTGAATATTATAATAACAGACCCGAAAAGTAAGGTATGGTATGTTAGAGATTTCTATGACACCGAAACCCCTGAGCCGGAATTGCTGTTCTCTCCGCAGCCGGGCATCTGGACCGTGGATGTGGAAGCAAAGGGAATCGGTGGAGAGATCGAGGGGTTTCAGGTCTACGACGGATTTGAAATTAAGATATTCACCTATGAGCCCACTTGACGTTTTTCACCGAGAGATGAGTCCATGTGCCACCCTGCGGGAGACGAGAAAAGAAAACGGAAAAGAAAATTGAGGGTTGTCAGACCATCTCCAGAATCGTTCGGAAAACGGTTCGGAACAAAAAAGACAGAAAACGCTTCTAACGAAGAGAATGAAACATCACCACTAAGTGAGAAAGATAATAAAAAATTACTCGAACTGCAGGCTGGTTGGATAAAGAAACTTACAACCAAGGGTGAAATGACGTCTTTTGATTTCTCCCTTGAAGGAACATCCTCCCCCGGATCGGATGTATCTCTTCAGAACTCTGTCCAAAAAGGATCGCATTCGAAAAAACAATCCGAAACCCTTGTCGAATTACTACCTCGAGATGATTCTGTCAAAGACGAAATCCCGGATGAGATCCGTTCGAGATATGAGAGAATGGTATCGGAAATTCACTGCTTTTTGGATTCCCACAATGATGATTTGAAAAGGATGTTTGAGCATCATATAAAAAAGATCCTGATGGAAATTCATGATGAATTTCGAACGACCATTGAAGAAAAGGAAAGCGATGATTAGGATTCTCTCCACGATCACCAAGTTGGACTAATGCAAATAATTGATAACTTTGTATCAACAAATACCGATATTGTTATATAAAGAAAATCCATTAGAGGGGAGGAACGGATATTCCTGTAAGAAAAATAATTCATGTAGAGGTATGTAAATGGCGAAAAAGAAGGTTATTAAAAAGAGCGTGCCAACAGGTGCGATGAAGGATGCTTCCCAGATGAGGGTCAAGGACCTTGTTATCACGGATGAGTTCAAAAAGATAACACAAAGTTCCTCCGGAAAGGAGGCTGCCGGACAATTAATGGCGATTCCCCGTGGTGTGGTACTCGCCATTGACGATGCAGGTAGCGTTAAAGGTGTTCTCACAGCGAGAGAATTCTTGAAGGCCATCGTGGACGGAAAGAATCCCACAGATACGGCTGTAACCGATATGATGAACACAGATGTCATGGAAATCCCTTACGATTCGCTTCTGGATGATGTGGTACCTGAAGTTACAAAGAGAGATCCCTATGCCGTAGTGGTGGTGGATGCCGATGGTATATTCAAGGGTTATTTCTCCCCCAAGGATTACCAGGAAGCATTGGCCAGGATCAATTATCGAAGGTCAAGATAATACTAGATTACTCCTGCATTGCAGAAGCGGTCTTTGTGTTTAGGAGATAAATTCCAAACACAAAAGATTATATCGGGGATCCACCCATCGTTCATGCGGTGCATGGGATGTAAATACTTGAATCTAACCTGTCGGACGATGTCTCTATGGCCGAACAATATTTCAAGTTGAGATTTTCGACGTCAGGTTAGTTCTTACAATAACTTACCGGGGGTAAGCAGAATGAGTAAAATAAACATAGAAGATGAGACAATTTATATTGGTGATGTTTGGAAATCGACCGAAATGTTGAAGGAAGATATCAAAGGAAAAATAGAAATCGGAAACTTCGATATTACGGATGAAGCAGTTGCGCTTAAGCAACTCACCTCAGCAATGCTTCTCTACACCAAGATAGAATTGAAACTCCCGAACGATTTCATTGCAGCAAGCAGGGAAAATGCTGAAGGGAATAACATTTCATTCGAGGAATACCTGCGTATAAAGCTCTCGGACAGCTCCGGTGAAGCGGAAAAACCCGAGGAAGAAGAGGAGGCTGCTGAGGAAGAGGACGAAGAAGAAGCGGAGGAGGAGGAAGCAGTAGAGGAAGAAGAGGAAGCTGCTGAGGAAGAGGATGAAGAAGGAGCGGAAGAAGAAGATGAGGAAGAAGAAGAGGAGGAGGAAGAAAGCCAAGATGAGGAAGAAAAGGGTGCTAAACCCGATTGGGACAACGAGGAGGAGACCGCCGTTCCTCAGCAAATCGTGAAGGTGAGGTGTCATAACTGCAAAAAACCCATCACTATAACATCATCCGAGAGACCCATCACCGTGACCTGCCCCAACTGTGGAGCAAAGGGACGGTTAGAGCAATAATGGAGTGTGTCGACTTGTCAGAAAAATATTACCCGCCTCCCTACGGGCATCAGCAAAGCCAGGAACAAACAGCACTATCACAGGGTCAGTACCCACCTCCCTACGGGCATCAGCAAACCCAAGAACAATCGGCACTACCACAGGGTCAACACCCACCTCCCTACGGACAGCAGCAAACCCAGGAACAATCGGCACTATCACAGGGTCAACATCCACCTCCCTACGGACAGCAGCAAACCCAGGAACAATCGGCACTATCACAGGGTC
>CAYFHS010000018.1:65516-77077 GCA_964342815.1 uncultured archaeon
AGTACCCACAATCAGGGGGACAATACCCACCTCAACAAGAGCAACTGTCTGGAAGTCAAATGGGTGTGCCAGGAAAGCAGGGTAAACAGAGAAGCCCTGCCATCTGGGGCCTTCTTTCAATTACCCCCATTGTTTTGGTTTGGGCATATTTTGTCTGGAAGGAAATAAAGGAATACAAAAATGACCCAAAAATCAACCCCATCAAGCAAGTTATTCTGCTCGTTGCAGTGTTTTTGTTACCCATGGTGTTTGGATCCATATTTGTGAGTATATTTTTAACAATACTCCCCTCTTTAATTTTGGTTTATATCCTGGGAATTCTGATCAGTATAATTCCTGGAGTGGCTTTTTTCCTGTACCGGAATATGTTCAACCATGTCAGAGATATGCAGGTCTCCAGCGGAACCTCTGAGGAAAATACTCTCAAGGCAACCAAACTTTCGGCGCTGATAGCCCTCCCGGTTGTTGTTCAAGGTGCTGTAAATGGAATCTTGGTGTTATTGGTCTGGATAACGGGATTGAGCATCCTTTCTTTGATTGGCCTTATTTTATTCATACTCTGGTTTGTTCCGGCATACGGCGTGTTCCTTGGACAGGCAAGGCTCAACCAGATATGGGTGAACCTGGGTCAGAAACGCATGAAAGACAAGCTTGGAAAGAAGATCATAAAGATCCTTGGCGACGCGGCGGGGGATCTTGTTGAAGATGCCACCGGTTCAAAGAAACTGGGGAAGAAAATTGACAAGGGCGTGACCAAGGGACTCAAGAAGGAGCAGAAGAGCCACAAACCCCATCACCCTTCGCCGGACCAGCATTGGCCGCCGGAACCGTATCCACCCCAACAAGGCCAATATCCTCCTCAGCAAGAGCCAGTGGGATCGTATCCACCACATCAAGCCCAATATCCTCCTCAGCAAGAGCCAGTGGGATCGTATCCACCACATCAAGCCCAATATCCTCCACCTCCATACTAGGGTATCTGTAAATGAGTAAATTAATTCTGTAACCCGATCGAGATTATTATTCTGTACATTATTAATTCTATTTATAATAAACAAGATCCAGTAGTGGGTCGACATTATATGCTGGGATACATCCCATGACAAGTTTTTTATCATTGTCTGTAATTGTCATCTCGGATGTACTCAAAACGATTCAACGACCCCTTCGTTTTCTTTTTAATTATCTCAATTCTACTCCTCGTCACCACACTTACGGGTTGTATATCGGACCCCGGCAAGGCAAAGATATTGGAAGTAAAAAAGGGGTCTCCAGCCCAGGAGAACGGTCTTAAAAAAGGAATGATAATAAACTACATAAGTTATGGCGATGGAGACAATTTCACAATTGAAACTGTGAAACGATATGACGAGGTGGGAGATATCATCTCCTCTTTACCGCCGGGGGAGCTTATAACTATTGGAGTACTTTACGAAAAAAAAGATTTGGTTTTCGAAAACATTGAACTTGCCGAGAACTCAGATCAGAAAGGATATCTCGGGATCGAAACAGGTCCAAGCTCGGGACTGATCTTGAGTGTGAATCACATAATAGTATACTTTTTTGTAATCATAACAATTTCAATTCTTATTTATGTTACCAGCGCAGTGGAGAAGTGGATCGAAAGAAGAAAAAATGAACCCGACCGATAATAATTATGACGAAATTCTGTTAATCGTCCCAATCCGCCACAAATTCTTTGTCATTCCGAATTGCTTTCACCCCTTTTTTCCGTTTTTTCTTGAGCTTTTTTTTGGTAAGGGGGACTTTGGATCTCATCTCTTCCGGTGTTTCTTCGATTATTTCGAAAAAATCCTCGGCATCGTCCTCATCCCATGAAGCGACGGCATCACCAGCCTCGCTGTAACTGTCATAGACCTCGAATACGGCTTCAGCGTAACTCCTTTCCTCGTCTATATCTTCATCCGATAATACGAAGGTATCCCGGATCTCATAATCATCATCATCCCATATATCGTCATCGTCATCCCTGACAATTTCATCTGCATCCAACCATTGGAACGATTTTCCACCGCTTTCCTCGTCACTATCCCTTTCTCCTTCAGAACTGCTTTCCTCCTCACCATCCCATATCCCAACGGCACTGCTTTCCTCCTCACCATCCCATATCCCTTCAGCACTGCTTCCCTCGTCACTATCCCATATCCCTGCACTGCTTTCCTCATCATCATCCCATATCCCTTCACCTCCAACCGAGTCATCCCCAAATGATTCCATCACGTAATCAGCTTCGTGGGATTCCTCGGCATCCTCCAGTATACCGGCCTGGACATGATCGGTATAATCTTCCCTGAGGGATTCGTCTATCTCTTCGTCTTCGTCGTGGTCTTCCTTGATTCCATCTTCATTCGATTTCTCTGTATGCAATTCCCTATGCTTGACCTGGTCTTCTTCATCTTCCCTTTCACCCACAATCTTGGCGAGCTCCATTTCAAAAAAATCTTCCTCCTCAACTTCATCGTCGTTTGCCTCTACGGGATAATCATCCGGTCGTTTGAAAATCAATTTGGGCTTTCCTTCATCTTCCTTTTCTTTTTTCTTTAGAGTGCGTTTCCTCGTTCTCCTACGAGGCTCGGGTTTCTTGTATTTTAGGGTAGGTTCTTTCTCTATGGTAAAATCAACTATTTCGGGAGCGTCCTCTATTACCTTCTTTGTTTTCTTACGCCCAAGCTTTATCTTGCAGTATGGACATTTGATCTCCTTGGAACTGACTTTGCTATAGCAACCCGGGCAAGTTCTCGTTTCTGGGTAATCGTCTTTCTTCTTGTAGATGTTGCTTCGCTTTGACAGACGGTAATCGCAATTTGGACATACCGTCTCGTATTTTCCGATATCAGCTTTGCATACCGGACAGGAGTGTGTGGAAGACAATTTTTTCTCCTGTTCCTTTTCCTGTTGTCTCCTCTTTTTTCGTCTGAAAACAGACACCATGATAATAACGAGAAGAGTGAGGAGTAGAACAAATCCAAGTACGATCCATTGGAGATACTCGGCCATCAATCCTTTCGTATCTTCTTCATCTTGGTCCACTTCTTCGTTGCTCTGTGTGCTGTTGATATAAATATAGTGAGTAGGGCTCTTGTAAACAGAATTCTCATTACTGCCGCTATCATCTTTACATTCAAAATAGTAGCTGTGATTTCCAGCCTTAAGCGTACCCTTATACTGGTAGACCAACCCCACATCATAGGAAAACGCATCGCTGTTGATCTCCGTCATGTTGAACGATTCGTTATCGATATAAACACGAACATATTCCGGTTCCCCATCTTCCTCATCAAGATAGACTGCTGTAAAATAGAACCGTGTTGATTCATTTCCCCTCTTTGGTGTTACCGAGATATTCAGGAGCATAGGGGCAAGGTTCAACCGAACTATTTCAAGATTGAACGAAATGGTCACAGTTAGGGAAATCCCATCGGTAATGTCCACGGTAATCTCATGGCGCCCCATATCCCGGTATGCAGGGGTGAATCTTATCTCACCGGTATCCCTGCCAATATTGAATTTCGGATTAGCAGATGAGAATGTAAGAGTGTCGTTCTCCTTATCTATTGCCTCAATTGTGAAATTAAACTCTATATCCACGTATGCCGTAAGATTTCCCGGAATGGCTACTACAGGCGGGTTATTTGGCAGCACCGTGAGATTGAATCCATTCCAGATCACTTCATTCCAATCGCCAACACCGATCCAGACAAAGTGTTTCCCCACATCATCCAGACCCGGGGTAAAAGAGAAAGCCCCAGTGACAATGTCGATATCGAAAAGGTTTGAATTATCGAAAAAAAACAGAGGATCGTTATTCGGATCTATTGCTTGAACAGTATAGTTCAACTGATGACCTGCAAAAACCTCAAGGTCCGGTATGGAGAATTTCGGTGGGGAGTTGGGTGAGTGAACCGTGGGCCCCTGGATCATTGGAGTTGAGATGTCGTCGAACAGGTTACGCGTGTTGAAACGGTAGCTGTGATTCCCCGGGTGGAGAAGGACATTCACCGAATAGTTCTTCCCGTCCAAGAGATTTTTATCCCAATCCTCGAGAGGAGTCATGGCTATGAAAGTATCATCGAGAACCAATCCAACATATTCAGGCTCGTCATTCTCCAGATCGGTGTAGGTGACGTTGAATGTGAATAATGTATCGTTAAACCCGCTTTCAGGAAAAATCGAGTAAGAATGAAGTTCAGGGGCCGTGTTATTGAAATTCCCCGTGATCTTGATGAAATCCAGTGCAACCCCTCTGGATTGGGTGGTAATATCTCTGTCTACGATATGCCAGCTAATACGAATAACTTTCCCCGAAAAATCCGATAGGTCCACCTTCAAACGCATCCATTCGTTTTCCATAGGAAGAGTACTGTGATTATAAGTTGCAATGGTGGTATAGCTTTTATCGTATGCTTCCAGGATCAACTCATCGAACACCTGATCACCGGGTTCTGCCCCCTGGTAACCAGTAAGGTTCGCCCACATGTAAAAGGAGAGTTCAGGTACCTTCGCCCGTGTAAGGTCTATAGGAGGTGATATTATTCTCGAATCGACGCCTGGCGTGTAGTTGCTGTCGGCCCCTGTGCTGATGAAAAAATCGTTCGGAAACGTCTGACCGGATAAACTGAGAGGCGGAAATGTTGTGGAATTCCTCTCCGTCAATTCCCAGATGTTCTGACTTCCTGGAAAAGACCAATTTAATATGTCGCGTTCCAGGTTATCGTGGAAATAAATATTCAACTCATGATAACCACTAAAGGGGTAGGTCATTATGTTCCCTACAATATCAGCAACTACGATCCTGTAATATATATTACCTGGTGGTCCTTCCACATGGGCGATATTAAGATCCTGACTCATCTTACTGAACTTGCTACGCATTACTCGAGACTCATCCAGAGTGCTATCGAAGGTGTATTCTACCGAAAAGGAAGACCTGTTAAGGGCTACATTGTCCCAGGCATTTGCATAGAATGTATAGTTATCGACGTAGAGAACATCGAACTTGGGTTCGTGTACTATGAAAGGAGGTTCAATGTCGTTGGCAAAGACCTTGAACCGGTTCCATGTATCCATGTTACCAAGTGACATGTCCGCAGGATGAAAACCCCTGCATTTCCTTCCATTCTGTGCCATGATATAGTAATATACTGTAGCATTTTCCGGTTGAGCCGGTACGTTTCCCGAATATATGCCTTCGGTAGGGGAATAAACCATAGGAACCGTCTTCTCATTTGTTCCGTCTATTGAGTAAACCAAGTAAGCAAATTCCACAGGTTTCCCGGATTCCACACTCATCTCAACAATGTATGGGTCAGTGAGATCCACGGTGTTCTCAAGAGAGTCGTGGGAAATAAGCAAATTCGGCGAGAGAAACTCAAGAATTCTTGCCATAATCGTATTTCGATGTATATCCTGGCTTATCTCCTCGAAAGGGAATGAAAGATAGACCGCTCTGTAATCTTCCTCGTCAATCCTGAAACCAACATCGAAATTCTTTTCCGGTACGTTAAATATAACCTCCGTACCATCGGAAACGCTGTAGTTGCACATGAAACGATCTCTTGAATCACTGCTCCGATTACTCAGTGTGATGGAGATATTGTCACCAATTCTATCGTCCTCGACCCCATAAACCGACTGGGGACCTGTATAATTGACCGCCCCTTCGTAATCCATATGTAAATAGTTAGAAAAAAAGATATCATAGCGAATTTCCAAACCGATGAAACTGCCACTGAGGAAAAGATTTCCTCCCTGGTCCAAATACTCTGAAAGAGAGACTAAATCGATATTAGTTAGGGTACGACCCGATTCGGGCTCTGTCATGTAATCCCCCCATTCATCACCGGTCTCCCATATCACGGTGTCGTACCGGTTCAGAATGGTTGCGTTGGGCCCATCCTCAACGGGAGGTACTCTATAGCTATCGAAAGCGAGACCCGTATAGTTGAGTGCATCCCGGTACCAGTTATCAAAAGAAGTGTAATTCCCTGCCTCGTCGTCATCAACGAGAAGTACTCCGGCAGGAACCAGAACTCTGAAGGAAAAATAATCAGCAACCGGCAAGCGGGCGGCATTGGGAATCATGTAACTGTCCCTGGCAGTGAAATAATAATAAATAGATTCTCCCATTGGGATCACCGGGATATATGCCTTGAACTGGTCGGGCACTCCCGTGGATTCCATTTTCAACTGTTGAAAGGCCGGTGAAGAAGTTCTATTATAAAATAGTGATATGGAATCAAGATCGAGAAACCAATCATCAGTTACCTTTAAAATGATCTCAAAAGGACCGTTGAACACCGTATCCACCAGTGGAAGATGCTGAATAACGGGAGGAGTGTAGTCCGGGATAACCATAAAGGAGTGTACAGTTGAGTTATCAAGAGGATTCGCCACGAAAGGGGAAGTTGTTATGTTCATATCCGCATCTGCAGCGCTGAGATAATAGAAGATAGTAACGTTTTCGGATGGTCCTGGGATCATTGCTGAATAATCATCATTCCCCACATTGTTCAGCATTAATTCGGTGTAGTACCGACTACCATTCTTGTTGAAATACAACCTCAAAGAGCTGACATTCAAATTGTAATCAGGGTCCACGATGGTTGCATTTATATTGTGAGGTCCATTGATATTGTTGTTATTCTCCAGTGGTTCATGTATTATCAACGGTTTATTTGAGGTGTCAGCAGTGAAACTGTACGAAACTTTTCCGGATCCTGAGGATACACACGCTACCACTATCACCATGTCCGTGTAGGTTGGACCGAACCCTAATATCCCGAAGTCCCCGTCCTGTTTGGAATCTAGTTTCAATTCCTCGACATCCGTTCCTCCAGGTCCCTCTTTAATAATCATTAGAGCAAAACTGGCGCCGTCGTTACCATTAAAAGAGAACTCGAGCATTCCTATCCCGTCGGTGAAACGGTAATAATCAGCCGCCCAGTGATTCACGTTTCGGTTAGTCTTGCCCAGAGGATAATGTGTATAATTGTATGAGCCGGTATCGGGTATCCTTAGCGTGATGTTCTTGTAATTGTATACGCCTCCGGCAACGGAGGGATTATCCAGTTTGTTGGCTACGGTCCAGTTCTTGAAAACCTCGGTAAATCTTTCTTTGTAGCCATAAGCGGCAAGAACCCTGTTTACCCCGTTTATCGAATTGGAATTTTCATCGACAAGGGATTTTATGAACGATTCACCTCCATAATGCTCCTCGAGATAATCCAAAAATGCTGCCGATGCGCCGTAATCCTGATTCGTCTGGCCCCAGACGGTAAGATCCTTATCATGATTGTTCTTGAAACTGTTAACATGACCGGAAACACCGGTGGAAAATCCGTAATTCTTGATTATCGCCAGGTCCGAGCATCCCTCGTTGATCCAGGCGTTTTCATTGAAGTCCCCGTTATAATGAATCATATGTTGGAACTCATGTGCCGCGATTTGCTTTCCCCATGTGGAAAGGTCTGCGAGATCGATATAGAATATTTCCATGTGATTGGAATATGGATAGTTGGGAGAATTCGGATTAACGATCTCATTGATTGACGTAAAATATCCCCCCGTACCCCATGCACCGTCCATGTTGTACAGAAAAATAGTAATCTGGTGTATTCCGTCCACGTCCGGTTCAGGACCGAAAACAGAGGTATCGGTGGGATAGATGGTTTTATTGAATTCATTCTCCAGGTTATCGATCTGTCCCTGATTGTAATTTGCACCAGTCTCGACGTAAATGAAAGAATGCTCACCCACACTTCTGCATGTTGCGCTTTTCCGCTGCCATCGTCCGTTGTCGTAATTGATCGCCCAGAGATTTTTCCGGTCACCTACGTTATCCCTTCCGGCCCTTGGAACGCGGGCGTTCACCGGAGGGGCTGAGGCTTTGAGACCACATTCGGCAAGATATTGCGTAGCGTCTACCCAGGTACCGTTATTACCTTCATGGAAATCCGGAAGTGGGCCAATATCAAGGAAAGCCTCACTATTACGGTGTTTAATAATCGAATCATCTTTAATTTTATCATCCATATCACTGCGATCCAATTCGGGAATGGAGTTCTTTGGATATTTCTCGTCGAAAACGATTTCATCTCTGCTAACAGCTCTTGATACCGGGCTTACCTGCCACATATTAAGAAGAATGAATCCTGCGGTTAGAAAAATCAATACCTGTCTGGGAGATGCCATATAACCGCCCTGTCTATTAAAAGTAAACGCAACCAAGGTGAAAAGTCATTTTTTTCATCTTATTTATATATCTCACATTATTATATAATCAAACAGTCGTAATATAATGGAACCAATCGCTTTAAAAGTTTTCCCTATTCTATGGGTATTGATAAATAATCATAAAAAGACAAAATACCGAAAGAAACCCGTTGATAATCAGCGGTCATTATCAATATTTATAATCACAATTGCGTTCATCATCTGAAACTCAGCTAATGATATCAGTCCTTGGTATAACCGAGGATAGACGCTTGGGAACATTTTTAATCTTCTTTACTATAATATATGTTAATATTCTCTATTTCAGGATGATGATTGACATGGATGGAAAAGACATTTCGTCACTTCAACCCGCTGGTTTGAACCTCAGGGTCGAGGGAATTTATACACCGGATATCGGAAGGGGTATTACTTACGTTGATGTGGAATCCATGCGAAAGCTCAAGATCGCACCCGGGGATGTCATCGCTATAAGCGGCACCAAGACCACACCTGCAAGATGCTACCCCGACAGGAAAGGGAAGGGTAATTTTATTCGGTTGGATCCTATAACCAGGCTAAATGCAGGTTTGGGACGGGAAATGGTTGTGAAAGTGGCAAAAGCAGGGTTCAAGGAGGCTCAGAAGATTGTTCTTGCACCCGATTCGGATACCTTTCTCGAGGGGGGGCCAAACATGGCCAAGAGACTGCTCAACGGTAGGGTTTTCAAAAAAGAGGACATGGTGGAGGTATATATTGGTAAGGGGATCGGGAAGAATAGTGTCCGATGGCATGTTCTCAGTACCCTTCCATCCGCAGGATTCCTGAAATTTACAACTGAAACCGAACTTAAGATCAGAAAGAAACCCGACGAAATGGCGGCTGAAAAAGCCCAGGGCATCTCATATGATGACATTGGCGGACTTGACGATATTCTGCGCCAGATACGTGAGATGGTGGAACTCCCCTTTACATGCCCGGAAGTATTCGAAAAAGCGGGTATCGAACCTCCCCGAGGTCTTCTGCTTCACGGTCCTCCCGGTGCGGGAAAAACGTTGATCGCAAAAGCTATAGCCAATCAGACCGGAGCATATTACACATCAATAAGGGGTCCGGAGATCATAAGCAAATGGGCCGGCGAGAGTGAGAGCAACTTGAGAAAGATATTCTCGGAAGCATCTGAAAATTCCCCATCAATTATCTTCATCGATGAGATTGATTCCATTGCTGCCAGAAGAGACTCCGATGATGCAAAGGAACTTGGAAAACGCCTGGTGGGCCAGCTTCTCACATTGATGGACGGACTTCAATCCCGTGATAAGGTTATTGTCATTGCTGCCACGAACCGTCCCAACTCCCTCGATCCGGCTCTCAGGAGACCAGGCCGATTCGATCGTGAGATAGAAATACAAGTACCGAATCAGGCGGGAAGAAGGGAGATACTTGATATATATCTCAAAAACATGCCACTCGCCGAGGACGTTGATCCCGTTGAGCTCGCCAAATTGTCCCCTGGTTATACAGGTGCGGATATCTACACTCTGTGCAAGGAAGCGGCCATAGAGGCCATAAACAAATACCTTCCCAAGGACCCGAAACAGGCGCTCGATCCCACAGCATTCCAGGACCTGCAGGTTAGTAACGAAGATTTCATGAACGCTCTGAAAAAGATAACTCCCTCCGAACTGCGGGAGATCCCCTCGGACGTGTCACGTATTCAGTGGGATGAAATAATCGGCATGGAGGACATAAAAGAACGGCTGAAGGAGATTGTTTGCTGGCCGCTTATACATCCTAAATTATTCCAGTACATGAAGGCAAAACCACCCCGGGGAATTCTGTTGTACGGCCCGGCGGGTTCCGGCAAGACCCTGCTGGGAAAGGCGTTATCCGAGGCAAGCAACAGCAACCTTATATACATGAGCTCATCGGAAATAATCAACCGATGGCAGGGAGAGAGTGAGAGTACAATTAGGAAAATATTTCAGAAAGCGAAGAGAACGGCACCGTGCATAGTCTTCCTTGATGAGCTTGATGTAATAACAAGCGTTCACGGGGGTATAACGGATGATCTTAACCGGCGAATAATAACGCAGTTGAACGCCGAGTTCGACAAGCTGAGCGATTACAATAACGTCGTGGTTGTGGGGGCAACGAGAAGCATCGATCTCATGGACCCGGCTCTCATCAGTCCCGGCAGACTGGAAAGGTTGGTGGAGGTGACCCTCCCCGATATCGGGACTAGAAAATCCATAATCGAGGATCAGCTGAAGGGAAGACCTCTTGCAGGTGACATCTCTTATGACAAGGTGGCGAAAATGTGTCCCGATTTTTCTGTTTCGCAGTTGAAAGCTCTATGCGAGGATGCGTCTCTTGTGGGAATTAAAAAATATCTTAAGAACGTAAAAGAGGTGGATCCCGGCAGCGAGAAGTTCCCGACTCAGGGACCGCTCATAGACATGGAAAGTCTGAAGACAGCCATCAAGGGTATCATACACCACAAGGAAGCATTAAAGAAGAAATTCAAGGGAAAGGAAAAGACAATAGAGCGGTCCAGTGCCATGTATATGTAAACAGCACAAGTCGTTTAACCGGGATTTGGCAGGGAAGTTCTCTTTCTCTCTTTCCTTAAGACCGGGTTTGTCCTTTTTTTCCGATATTGATTATTTTTACAGAAAATGATGGATGATTTTCATCAAATGGTCTCTTTTCCGGAAATCACTGCTTGTTTTCATCGTTTGCTATCATTATTCGATATTATTTCCGACAATCAGCAATAATTATCATCATTGGGAATTGGACTAACATTTTTCGGTGATCCGTTCTCGCAGACAAAAATATCATTTTTTCAAAATTACCCTTTATTGGTTCATATAATAATGATTCATAATCACTACCGAATATTTTTTCCGGTAATCACCGTTAATTATCATCTATTAGAATTACCCGCCGCGATTTTTCGGCATTTAATTTTACTTTAGGACTTCGAACCTTTTTTCTGAGGGTGTAGCTTTCGAACCTTATAACAACGATTCATACTCACGGGAAAATATTTTCTGCGGTAATCACAATTAATTATCATCTCCGGGAATTAGCAGCTTCGTTCTAATTCGGTGATTTACTTTTCACATAGGATTTCGGATCCAATTTCAATGGCGGGCTTGATCTCGAACCTTATAACAACGATTCATACTCACGGGAAAATATTTTTTCCGATAATCACCGTTAATTATCATAACCGGGAATTATGGAGCCTAATATCTCACAGTAATTCTTTTCATCATATAGGAAATACAGACCATGCCTACTTTGTTCCGCAGAATCAGAGA
>CAYFHS010000019.1:0-76016 GCA_964342815.1 uncultured archaeon
CCCCCCAGGCCCCCCCCCCCTGACGCCCCCCCGCCAGTCAGCTCATCATATGGTTCCCTGGCGATTCCCATTCCCCCACAGTACTCATACAATGACCCTCCCGTTTCTCCCCCCCCTGTCAGCTCATATGGTTCTAAGGCCGTTCCCGTACCTCAAAAATACTCCTATAGCACTCCTGCACCCGATCTGGACCGCGGTTACAATTCCGAAAAACCGAAATCCCCGGGACCCGATCCCGCAGCCGTCAATCTACGGGTGAAAGAAGCCTTTCACTGGATCAACAAGATGAAAAGTGCCGGGATGGAGCCAGCACCGGCATTTGAATTGCTTCAAAAAGCCCAGGCTCTGCTCTCCTCCGATCCCGCTGGAGCCATGGAGAGAGCGAATGAAGCTCAGGATTGGTGTGAAAAGACCTTCGGAGAAGCAAAGGAGCTGCATACATCCGAGCTGGTGGAGACACAGACTCTCCTATCCTCGGCTTTGGACGAGGGAATAAGATACGATGAGGGTTCCGGTGAAATGGAAGCGGCTGTATTGGCATTCAAGTCAGATGATTTCTCAGATTTCTCTTACCGCATTGGCGTTATCAAAAAGAACGTCGAAAATAAGAAGAACATGAGAAAATACAACAGTCTCTTGAGAGAGTTCTCAACCAGGGTCAACTCTGTGAAAGGAATATTGGGTACGGCAGTGGCCGATTTCGGCCTGGATGAGAAAGTAAGCGCGGCTGCAGATGGCCTGGTGGGGGGAACGTTCACCGAACTGGCGGAGATACTGGAGGAAGGAGATCGAATTCTCTCAGACCTGGAAGAACTTGGAGAATCTATACAAGAAATTCCCATCCTGAAAGGAGAAATAGAAACCCTTCGGGATTTTGGGGTGGATGCAGATGGGATATTGGGCGAGCTCTCAATGGCGGAAGAGAGTATTGGCCATGATAAATTTCGCTTCACCGCCCATTTCGAAAACGCGAAAGCTCAGATCCAGGGGGCTAAGGAGAAGCAAAAAGAGGAATACTTGGCCCAGCTTCTCATTGAATGCACCGATGCCGTAGGAAAACTGAATAACCTGGGAGTCAAAAACGACGAAATGGAAGGTGCTTTCGAGAGTATCACTGCTGGTATCGATAAAGGGGAGCTCGTGGAGGCCGAAGAAAAATTGAGTCGACTAGCTACCGATATTCTGACCACATATACCGGAGAACTGGGACAGATCGGAGCACGTATCGAGGAAGCTCAATCGAAAAATATTTTTATCCCGGATATAGAGGATACGCTTTCATTGACCGTTCAAGCGCTGAATTCGAGAGATATCAAATCGCTTTCCGAGCATTTCGAGGTTGTATCAACAATAGTAAATGACTCTTTTGCTTCAGGAGATCTCAATGCAAGGCTAGCCGAGCTTCAGGAGAACCTTACAAAGAAAGAGTCGCTCATGGGAGAAAACAAGGCGGTAATGACCATAAAAAGGTTGTTTGAAAGGGTCATGGTGTTGGTCGAACGGGGACAGAGCGACGGTGCGAAGGAGATAATGGAGGAGGCCGCAACTCAGTTAGAAGGACTCCGTGAAATGGAAGAAATGTTCGTAGAAATATCGGAATTGAAGCGGGAGATGGTGGAGGGAAATTATCCCGATGATGCCTTGAAGAATCTAAAACGGGAACTGACCTTAGCTGAAAGGATGATGGATACAAATATTGAATACGCAAAAAAATATCTTGGAAATGCAAACAACATGATGATGGAGCTGAGAGAGAGGTTCGTCGAAGAACGCATTGAGGGTCACATCGAAAGATGTCGTCTCGAGATAGAAGAACTGTGTGAGAGTGATGCCGACCTTTCCTTTGCCGGAGCCCTTCTAGAGAAAATATCTGACATATCAAAGGAAAAACGATTTGACGAGGCCGAGGTTCTTTTCAACAAGCTGGACGAAGAGATAGCCGAGCTGCAGAAAAAAATATTGAACGTAAAGTTCCAGGAAAGAATGGTTCAAGTGCAAGCCCGAATGGAAGCTCTAGCTGAAGAAGGTGTGGACCTTTCCTTTCAAACACCAATACTCAATGCCGCCATGGAAGCTATTCAATGGGGGGAGTTGGATAAGGCAATTTCATTATTGGAAGAGATAGATAATTCATTGGACAATCAGAAAAACTATGAAGAAACGATACAAATATTGAAAAGCATCAGAAAAGAACTCAATGAGATGGAAGAACGAGGTTTGGACATCAGAAAAGCCGAGGAAATATTATTGCTGGCTCGTCCCGAATTGGAGAAAGGAAATTATGATACTGTAAAAAAATACGCAGAAGAGTGCCGAAAGACAATGAAGGAATGCCGCCATCAGGGAGAGATGTTCGAATCGCTGGAACGCCTCCACGAAGAAATTGAAGAAGCAAAAAAGGCTAAAATATATGTGAAAACGGCTCTTGAAATCGCTCAAGTCGCCCAAAATGCCATTGTTGAGTTCGACTTTTTACGGGCATCGAATTCCATTGAGAGTGCTAGAAAAAGCATACGGGATTCGGTGAAAGAATTTCATGAACTTACCGAACTGGTCAAACTATCCCGGCTCAAAATAGACGAAACGAAGGAATTGGGGGCGGATGTGCGAGAACTGGAAGGTCATTTCAATGAGATCAATATTTTTTTATCACAGGGTAGATATGAGGAAGCAAAGGTAATAGCCAAGAATATTGTTGAACGTTCGCTGTCGGTACAATTGAAGCACATATCTAACAGAAGCAGCCCCGAACCTGCTCCTCCTCCCCCTTCCCATGAAGTCCCGATCCCCTCCCCATTACCCCCCCTGGGAACACCTCCTGTTTCATCGGGCAGACCGATGCCGGTTCAATCTCGCCCGTCGCAGGTCCCTATCAGAACCGCAGGGCTTCCAACCCAAAACAGGGAATGGGCTGGGACGGGTTATAAGAATCCCTCACCTCCAGAAGAAGTGCATAATGATCCACTTATGGTGGGACTTGGAAATTCTGCTCCGGGAAATCCCGGTCAAGCAGCTGCTCCACCTGCAGCCAATACAGGTAAGTCAGGTGCTACAACTGATCTGTTGGCTGAGATAAGAAACATTTACAGTAAACTCGACAGCACTTCTATGAGCTGCCCCTTTTGCTCAGGCAACATCCCGCGAAACAGCACTTTCTGCTCACAATGCGGTAAAAGTCTTAAATAGGGCGAAATAGAGATGGGCGTAACCAGAATAATTCATCACTTTGCTTATTGGGAGTTCAGGGGTAATAATAATTATTATTGTTCTTTATTGCTGAGATGGGGGTCGTGGCGGACCCTGAGGTGGCATTTGACCGGCTGGAGGAGCTTGCTGTCCGGGGGGTGGTCCCTGTGGTCCGGGCTGCTGACCTGGAGGAGCTTGATACTGAATGTCCCGTCTTGGGGCGGCGGCCCCCATGGCCATCTGGATCTCTCTTTCAAGCAATTCCATCTGTTTATTAACTGCTTCTTTTTTTCTCGAACGCTCTTTTGATTTGTCGATCTTTTTCTTCAGATCTATAGAGAGGAGAAATATTCCGACAAAAGCAACACCAAGTCCCAGGATTATCACGCCTATCCCAGGCAGTCTGTAGGTGAAAGTTCCGGAAACTGCATCCGAGGCTGACCCTTCTATACAGGGTTGATTATAGGGTAGATTCCCTTCATCCAAATTTACCTGGCTGTACCTGAGATTGATCACGTAATAGGAACCAACGTCCACGGTTAAAGGTTCATCATTGGAGGCATAAAAAACATATCCCCCCTCGAATTCATATTGATATGCAATCCAACCACGTCCATTCTCATCGATTTCCTTTCCATTGGTGGTATTGGTCGGAGCCTTGCTTATTTTACCGTATACAGTAAGAAAATCGCCTTTCGACATGTTCGGGATAACTTCCGGCGTATCACAGACAAAATCGATAAAGAAGATTACTCCAGCGATTCCCAGGATAAATATCAATCCTCCCACAGCGATCAGTATGATGGGCAGTATCTTCATAGTATCCATACCTCTATTTATCTTATCAATAAAGTTATATTCCTGTCCAGAGCGTGGTAGTTATTATGACAATCCATTTATAAAGATTTCGGAGACATATTAAAAATTTTTAATCGATGAATCACCCACAGATGAATCTGAGGGTTTCATCATCGATGTCAGCGAACGTACCGCTCCGCTACATCCTGCGGATAGCCATCTTATCGTTGGGACAACTTCTGGTCAATATATTTATATCATATGGATAATTGTCCGATGAACGAGAACCAGTTTTACTAGGTTTTCAAGATTAGCCACCGTGTTCGAAAATGGGAAATTATTACGGTCCGTTGCGGAAGGACGGTGAAATTCTCAATAATGAAGAGGAAAAGACCATGTACACGATGTATCCGAATTGCGGATTATGCGATAAAGGGATTCTGCTGCCTGTGAACATGGGAAACGAAGGTGAAAGAAGCGTCCTGTACAGATGTACGAACCCAGAATGCAATGCCTGCTTTAACGAGCACGGCTATCAGCTCTATGACGAGGAGACTCATGAATGGGTTCCCGAGATGAGGAAGTGACCCGTTGCTTTTAGACCCTATTCTGGACCAGGTGATGAAGGATCATTTGGACCTTTACGGCAGTGATAAGGGCGATTCGGGTTACGTGTGTTCGCATTGCTACAGGCGGATATTCGGAAGGGTTCACCGTATTGAGAACTATTACTTCGATGCATTTTGTTATTCCTTGCGTTTCAGTTTAGGATATGAGAAAATAAAGAGGGAACGGATTGAAGGATCTGAGACACCTTGAGAGAAGATTGGGGAAAACATTTATCTACAACCTTTATTTATCCAATAATATTAAGAGCCATTATGGTGCTGGAGCGGTGGTCCCATGAAAAAGATGGATAAACTGAATAAGATGATACAGAAAAGCGAGGATAAGATAGGAGTTCACCAGGAAAAGATATTCAAGGCCAAGGAACTATCTTCTTTAGGAAAGATAACCAAGGCCGAGTTCCACAAGATCAAGAGCAAACACTCCAATCTTATTCGAGAATTGAGAGATGAGATACGACGGAAGAAGATGGCGCGCCAGAATATTATGAAGAGGGACAAGGAGAAAGAAAAGGAGAAGGAAGACAAAAAGAAAAAATCCTTTTTTTTCTGATTTTAGATTATAATATGATGAACAATCGCAGCGAAAGGTGGTAAAAATGCAAAAGCAACTTCTTTATGAGATCGAGATAGTCCGTGATGCCAATAAACTGGTCGCAACCATGAATTCACAAAGAAAACCTATAAGGATATATGAGAGCAGGTCCTTCGAGGAACTTTTAGAACAGGTTGCAAAGGACATTCAGGAAGAAAACGAGGATAAGTAAGGTTGGGATTTACTACTTCTCATTTTTTCATTCGCCGTGCGTATAATAGGATATCACATTGAAAAATCATCATCGTTGAGCATTAGGTGCAGACCGGAAAATTCATCACTGGGAGCTTCGTCATCAAAGGGAATCCCGCCATCAAGTACCATGGCATATAGTGCTCTTACAATTGCCTTCAATTCCCGCACTTCTCCTCTCAGTTCATCGAGGGACTTGGTAATCTCATCCTTTTGTTCAGGCATTTTTTATCAACTCTAGATTATACTTACTCTGCTCTTTTCCAAAGAGCATATGACCTTCAGGTATATAAAGTCATTTCCATGCTATTGCCATTTGTGAAAACCCGTTTCCCTATAAGGTTATGTGCTATCTAAACTTTTACTACAATAGTACGCATCTTCCCTGCTCACCAAACAGGACAAGTGGTGACTTTACGTGTAAAGCCGTCCCATTCTGGTTCAACTTTACCAATAAGTCAGTCCAAATGTTCCTGACTTTACGTGTAAAGCCGTCCCATTCTGGCACGTCTTTACCAATAAGTCAGTCCAAATGTTCCTGACTTTACAAGTGAAGACACACCCCTTGGCGTGTCACACTTTCAAGCCGGAGTAGTACCCGACTTTTCAAGTAAAGGCGACCCTGCTGGCTCCCGTAAGGAGCTTGCTCCTGAGGGAGAAGATGCATTTTCAATGCATCGGAGCGCAGTGTACTCGCCACACTTTCAAACCAAGCCAGAAGGACTTGGCTTTATGTGTAAAGCCGACCCATTCTGGTTCAACTTTACCAAGAAAACAGTCCAAATGTTCCTGACTTTACAAGTGAAGTGCGGGCGCGTTTATCCTCGGCGGTGAATTACCTTCCACACGTTCTCGGGGGAAGCAGGGGTTCTCCTAACAGCCTTTCCTATAGCATGCCCCACGGCGTTCAACACTGCGGCGGGGGTGGGTATCAATGATGGCTCCCCGATACCCTTTGCACCATAGGGTCCAAAGGAGTCGGGTTCTTCGATGATCAAGGAAGTTATTTGCGGTGCATCCAGCGACGTGGGAATGTGATAATCCACGAGGGAAGGATTTAAAATTCGACCGTTCATGGTGACGAGTTCTTCCATGAGCCCATAGCCCATACCCTGCAGGGCCCCTCCCTCGATCTGCCCTTCGACGGTCTGAGGATTTATGGCCTTTCCCACATCATTGGCGCATGTCAATTTCTTGACCGTCACCCGACCGGTATCCATGTCCACCTCTACTTCAGCAATGTGGCATGCAAAAGAGTAGGTGTAATAATCTCTGTATTTACCGTTCTCGAGGAGGGTGGGAGTGGAACAGAATCCGACTCCAAGGAGTCGTTTGGCCTCGCCGTAACAGTTTCGTACCAGCTCTTGGTAGTTCGCCTTGGTGGATATTTTATCGATATCGACCGTATTGATCGTAATATCCGGTGGTACCATGTAAGGAGTGCCATTGGAGGAGATGACCGACCTGACTTTATCAACTCCCAGAACCCTGCATGCCATTTTCCTTATTTCGCAACCGGCCTCTTCCGCCCCTCTCCGCGTCGCTTCACCCATTACCGGGGTAACCCTAGAAGCAACGGACGGGCCGCTGTTCTGTATAATGGAGGTGTCCGCATCAAGTATCGTTACATAGCGTAGTGGGACACCAACCGCCTCGGCAGCTATTTGCGACAATACGGTTTTCGCCCCCTGGCCCATCTCCGTCCCCCCGGTTGTGATAATGACCGACCCGTCCTCTGTTATCTGGCAGGTGCTGGTTGCCGAATCGGGCGTTGGTCCTCCAAGGGCCACGCCGTACATAATGGTAGACATCCCGATCCCTTTGCGAATATTCGCGGCGCCGGTGGATGATTGTGCCATTTTCTCATTGAATTTTTCATATTCGCCTCTTCTCTCATCCCATTGGCTTGCATTAACGGCTTTTTCGATACACTCACTGAGACCTGCACCGCAGTTATCGAGCTTTTGTCCCTTTGCCGTAATTCCGTTTTTCCTGATTATGTTCTTCATGCGAAGTTCCAATGGATCCATACCTAGACGTCGGGCCAACTCGTCTATCTGCAGTTCGCTGGCCACTGCAACCTGGGGGCCGCCGAATCCCCTGAAAGCCCCGGTGAGAATGTTATTTGTATACACGAAGCTGGTATCCACTTTGGTGTTTGGTATTTCATATGCACCGCAAGCGTGTACCATGGCCCGTTTTTGAACGTATTTCCCAACGGAGCAGTACGCCCCCTGGTCGGATATGACCTCAACCCGGGCAGCCACCAGTTTCCCCTCAAGGGTCGCTCCCAGTCGATGCCGAATTACCATGGGATGTCTCTTGGTATGCATTACCATGGAATCCTCCCTGCTCCGTATTTTTCGGACCGGCCTCCGAAGAACATATGCTGCAAGGGCGGCTCTGGCGCAGAGTTCCGAGGGCACGTCCTCCTTTCCCCCGAAGGCGCCGCCAATTGCCGTCTGTATTATCCGCACCCTTGAGCGGGGAATTCCCAGTGCCCCCGCCACGGCATCCCTAACGTAGAAAGGGCACTGCAGAGAGCCGTATACTGTCACATTCCGTCCATCGCTGATGGCAACACATCGCTCCGTTTCGATAAAGGCATGTTCCTGATAACCGGGCCGGTATACCTCTTCTACAATAATCTCCGATTCCTGAAATCCTTTTTCCAAATCCCCCCTTTGAAATCCCATTTTCGATAGTATGTTTCCGTTGTTGCCGTATTTACCGTCGGGGTGAACAAGAGGACTATTTGGTAACATTGCCTCTTCGGGGTCGAAAACACCCGTTAGCACTTCGTAGTCCACTTTAATAAGGTCAACTGCCTCGCGGGCGGTATCCTCCGTTTCCGCCACGACCATAGCAACACCATCGCCGAAATGCCGCACCTCATCTTCTGCGAAAACAGGTTGATCGGGTACTATTACACCGACGCTGTTCTCGCCGGGGATATCCTTGGACGAGAAGATACGAATAACGCCGGGCAATGCTTCAGCTTGGGAGGTATCAATCCGTACTATTCTTGCGTGGGCGCGCTCGCTTCGCTTTACCTTTGCATGCAGCATATTAGGGAAGTTCAGATCACCGGTATAGATACCCTCTCCCGTCACTTTCTCGAGAGCGTCGACCCGCTGGAGCGGTTTACCAACAACGAGCATTTCTTCTTCCGCCATATCAATCCCCCTCCCTCAATGACTCTGCAGCCGCTTGCACGGCGCGGATTATTTTTGAATAACCGGTACAGCGGCAGAGATTTCCCGACAAGGCCAGACGGATATCGTCTTCGGTTGGTTCCGGATTATCGGAAAGGAGCTGAACTGCACTCATTATCATGCCCGGCGTGCAGTACCCGCACTGGACCGCTCCTTCGTCGATAAATTTTTCCTGTAGGGCGTGAAGTTTTTCCCCGGTTGTGATCCCTTCCAAGGTCGTTATTTTCTTTCCATCGATCTGCGGCACCAGCAAGATACAGGAGCACATGTTCTTGCCGTCCACGAGAACCGTGCAGGCACCGCACTCTCCCGTACCGCATCCTTCCTTCACTGATACCAATCCGTGAGTCTCCCTGAGTTGGTCGATAAGCCGCCTCCCCGTTATTACCCTGGTACGAATAAAAACGTTGTTCAGGATGTATTCGACATCCACGGTGTTCTTGTTGCCGTCGCCGCCCATTCAATCTACCCCCGTTCTGTTCAGCTCGATATCTCTTTTCAGCGAAACGAAAGCCTCGCGGAGAGATCTCAATGCGCTTACCTTTACCATTTCCTTGCGGTATTCTTTAGATCCCCTCACATCGGTAATGGGTTTCGACATATCTCGTGCAAGTTCGGCTACCTCGTTAAAACAACCTTCCGCTTCATCTATACTTTTTGACACGAGGATATTTCTTATACCGTCTATTAAAAGAGGAGTTACTGCTACCGCACCGGTAGAAAGCGAGCCGTCGGTGATCCTCTTCCCATCGCTGCGCAGTGTAGCTCCCGAGTTGACAACAGCAAGGGACAGGGCTTCACGCCGTTTCAATTTATAAAAACCGGTTCCCACATATGGAGTGGGAGGCGGCAGCAGGAAATAGGCCACTAATTCACCACTTTCGGCACATGTCCTGCAAACACCTGTGAATAGATCATTAAGCGGCAATATCCTTGCTCCTCCCGGACTTAAAAGGACTGCCCTGGTGTCCACCGCAAGAAGCATGGTGGCCATGTCGGCTGCAGGTGAGGCATTCATCACGTTACCGCCTATTGTGGCGGCATTCCTGATAAGGGGCGATCCTATCTCACCGGCGGCCTTTACTACGGATGGAAGATAGGAATTTAGAAGTACAGAGCGACAAATTGCGTCCATGGTGACTGCAGAACCAATGACGATGAACGAGTGATCTTCCGGAAAATTATCATAAATCTCCTTCATCCCCGGTAATTTAATTATGTCATTCCATTCCTTGTGGGATATCTCATCAAGTCCTTCTATCCTGGTAATATCGAGAATAGAATGGGGTATCACCTGGCTGTCTCTGATCCTGATGTTCAGGTCCGTACCTCCGGCCAAGATTGTCGGAGGGTCATTTTTATTGTCTTCAAGTATTTCGAGAGCGTCTTCCACGGTGATTGGTGCGTACCATCTTGGATTGAAATCATAATGCAAATCTATGCCTCCGCCTTTCCTTGGTGGGAATTTCACAGGGCCCGTCATTTACCGTTTTCCTTCGAACGTTCAATATCGAATATAATTGTTAAGGTTTTTTCTCTGCAAATATTCAGAAAAGAAAAAATGAGGTCATTTTTGCCAGGTCAATAATTGTAAATACGTATTCATGAGAAAATAACTCAAATTATACACCCATATATTTTCGTCTAAAAAGTGGTGAGATAGGAAAAGGAGCGCGAAATAATAACGAACCGTTGTATCATTGAATTTTCAAGTTTTCAACGGAATCAAAATCACTGATAATAAATAACGATGTGCATGAATCTCCTATGGGATAATTTCTAAGCACATTATTTACGTCTTCAACAGTCTTCCTGATTCCTTCAGCTTCTAAATCAGAGATTAAAACGAATATTACTGCTTTAGAGAAATCCTCACTTACAAACAAATCTCGGATCTCGTCAGTTATTGCATCGTAGAATGCGTTTAACAGATCTGTTCTCACGCTATTGTCCAGGTTTGGCTTATGAAGTATCCCCCAAAAATTGTCGTTATTAAATAAAGTGTAAAACAACTCTTTCAATATAGGGACGTTTTCGAATAATTCCCCGATCTGCTCGATCCCCGTGATATTCGGCATCTGTATGGCCTTCATGATGTCGATTATACCGATGGATACTGCATTTGCTATTCCGTGATCGTCGGGTTTGTTGGGATTGCCGTTTATCTGAACCTGGAGATAATCCAGGTTGTCCAACAATTCAACGTCCTTCAAACTGTACCTGGCCTCAAACTGATCGATCCGGCCATTGTTGTCATTGTCCTCAACAGGTCTTGCCCTAATTAAAGATAATCTCAATCCACCCTCTCCAATACTATTCGAATATTCACCAGGCCGATTTCTCATTCCCTTGGCCATAGAAATACCACCGGTCGAGGTAATTGTGCAGAATTTTGTATCTGCGATTCCTTTTTTAATCATCTTAGTTAACATACCTGAATCCGTTTCAGGAGATGGGGCTATTATAACAAATGATGAATCATAGATTCCATCATTATTAGTATCTGAAACGAAAGAATCTCTTAATTCAAGAGGTATCTGTTTGAACATAATGTCTACCAAATACTGGTTATCAGGTATTTCGTATTCTCCTGGTATCAATAGATGCTCAGGATTGTCGAACTCAGGGGGAAGAATCTCGTTAATGATGGCGTTAGTGAGCCTTGAAGGAGTAGAATTCAGTTCCTTGAGTAGAGTGGATACCGAGAGGATAAAAAGCACCCCATCGTTCTTCCCCTTATCTCCTCTATGTAAGTTTATTGTTTCTTCTATATCGGAAATTTCCTTTAACACTTTTACATCAGTGATGTTAGTCTCGTCCATACGGTCGTTCACATTGTTTGTTTCCACATACAACATTATGATATTTGGTGCATCTAAATCCGAATCTTGTAGATACCACCAAAAACCCCATAAAATTCCACCTATTATAAGTAACACCACAGAGAGAATTACTAATACCTTATTTCGGTCGTTCACATAACTTAGCAATATAATAAGGATATAATAAGTTATCGCATTATGTGTTTTCCTTATAACAAAAAACCTTAAGGTTTGCTCTATTAATATTACATGAGCATTTTTAATAGCATGTGCCACTTATTTTTTTCTTTTTACTGATTAAACGAAGTGACAAAATGCTTAGATTTTCGGTGTTAACCTGTAATGCAATTCAGGTATTTTGTATAACCTTCTGGGAACTTGCTTGGGCTGGTACAAAGCTGTTTAATAGTATTGGTGCTAAAGCAATTTGGAATGCAGAACAAGATTTACTTAATCGCTGGAAATGCCTTTAGAATTAGGATAACACGTGGATGTTCCAGATATCATTTCCTAATCACCTTTTCAAGCCATACGATTGCCAGTAAACCCGCCATACCGAAAGCGATTGCCACACCAATGAATACACCCCTCGCACCCATAAAAACAGCCCCCATCAGCGCAAGGGGCAGCAGCAGCACAACGACCCTGATAATGGTAATAACGAAGGAAGGAAACGGTTTTCCAAGAGCATTGAACGAGTTGGTCACGATGTAACTGATCGCGAGACCCATCCACCCCAGGCCGCCCAGCCATAGGTAGTAGCAGAAATTTCTTATTACTTCCGGGTTCGAGCTGAACATACGGGCTGAAAGGGGAGCGGTAACGGAGAAAATGGAATATACTATTATCGCATAGGCAAGTCCAGCTTTGTAACCCAGGCGAATGGCTTTTCGAACCCGATGTATTTTTCCCGAACCGAAATTCTGCCCTACAAATGGAACCAGAGCAGTACAGAATGCTATTGTCGGCATAATCACTATGGCTTCCAGCCGTGTTGCGGCTCCGTACCCTGCAACCACGTTCTTACCCATTGATGATATTACGCCGGTTATCACACCCAGGGAAACCGGCGTCAAAGCACTTACAAAAGCATTGGGTCCACCGACATATAATACGTCCCACCACGACCTAATCAATTCGCGGAACGTAGGAAGTTTCCAATTGACCATTTTTTTTATCTTTACCAGAACGTATATCGAAAGGAACGTTGTGACCATCCTGGCGCTTACCGTGGCCACAGCGGCGCCCCGAATGCCCATACGCGGAAACGGGCCGATACCGAATATCAGAAAAGGGTCGAGTATGATGTTCAGTCCCACGGCGAATAACATTATCTTCATGGGGATCTTGGTATCGCCTGTGGCCCTGATGATTGCGTTCCCAACCATGGGGATGACAACGGCCGGTATGCCAAAATACCAGATTTCCATGTAACTTTTCACCATAGGGAATAGGTCCGGATTGACGTTCAGAATCCTGAAAAGTGGTTCGATCGTGGCCAGGCCCACCAACATGCTGATGACCGCCACGGTGATTGCCAACAAAAGCGAATCTGTTGTTAAACGAGCGGCGCGCTCCTTGTCGCCAGCACCCAGGGTCCGGGATATAATGGAGGTGGCGCCCATGCCCAGCCCTCCCATGATGGACGCAAAGAAGAAAACTACCGGAAACGTGAAAGTGATGGCTGCCAATTCATCCCTTCCAAGCTGGCCTACATATACAGCATCCACGAAATTAAAGAGGACCATGGCCATCATGGCGAATACCATTGGAATTGTCAACTTCCACATGGTGGTGGAAACCTTACCGTTAAGAAGGTCCATGCTTCCTTTTTGGGGCTTTCCGCCATGAGAATCCTTACTCATTTCCCTCACCGGAGAACCCCCCAAATGTTACATTCTCGTGAACCCTGGTAAGAAATAAAATGAATTTCTCCCGCTCATCTGGGGCGAATCCCTTAACCATTCGCTCTGTGCTTTCCCCAAGAATTCTTAGAATTACCGGAACTAGCTCACGCCCCTTTTTCGTCAGATGGATTAAATAGGAACGGTTGTCTGAGGGGTCGGTTTCTCTCTGAACGATACCGAGAGCCAGAAGTTTGGCCACTGCCCGGGCGGTGGTGGTCTTGTCAAGTTCGAGAAGCTGGCTTAGCTGCTCCTGGTTGATTCCCTCGTTTCGGGATAGTAACAAAATATAGCGGAACTGACCCGCTCCGATGCCATGTGGAGCCAATCGTTTCTCTATGTAGGCTATGTTGTGGCGGTCGATCATCCAAATCCATTTGCCTATGGATTTATTTGGGTCGTGTTGTTTTGGTACGGGACTCATATTTAGTTGTATATGCAACTAAATTATATATAGTTGTACGTGTAACTGTTTGGGGTGGTGAATATGAGTGGGATATACATCGGAAATTAATATAATGTGTGGAATAACAGACTTCCAATTTCGTTACAAAGTATTAGTTTTCCTTTTAACTAATAAATGAGAAATGTATCATATAAATGTAAAAAAACATTTATATCATATATCTTAATAAATATCATATGGGGGATTGAATAATGAAAGAAACGTCTTTTGAGAACAAGGAAAAAAGTAATACAATGTTGAAAATTTGTGTAATAATTGGTCTTGCAATTTTTAGTTTCGGTCTATTAGTTCATCAATTTGGGACTAATTTTGAACAATCAAATCTGCTAAATGATGGAAGTGTTGTGGATTTCATTGGAAAATTTATTATTTTAATTGGTATGATTATGACTTCAATTATACTGATGTCAATAGCACTATTTAAAACGAAAGTTGATGTTACTATTCGATTTGGTTGTTTACTAGTCGGGGGAATAGTAATTGCCTTTGAAATGATCGCATTTGTATGATCGCAAGGTGTGAAATCTAATGATTAATCAAAAATTGCTTCAGATATATTCAGGTACTTTTATCGTATTATTTGTAATTATTAGTGGAATGTCTTTAACTCCTGGTTCTGTAATGAAAGGAATTTTCATAAGTTCACAAGATGAATATGAAGCCGGTCAGATTCTCGATGAAGGGAATAAATATTTTGAGAAAGAGGATTACGATAAAGCGATTGAGATTTGGATGGTAGTCTACGATAATTATATAGGAACAACATCTTGGGGGAAAGCTGCATGGAATATCGGGCTTGCATATTCACGATTAGGGCAATATGAAACAGCAATTGATTATTATATAGCAATACTTGAAAGCGATGTTAATGATTTCGAACCGGGTGCTTCTGTAATGGAGGCATATAGAAATTATCGACATAAAGCCGCAAGTAGCATATCTCAATGTTATGAGATGTTAGAAGAATATGATTTAGCTATTGAATATGCAATATTGGCTAGAGATGTATATAGATACGAAAGCTGGTGTGGTACTTGCGCCAGTGGTGCCGCGAGACAACAGAAATTGTTGATAGATCGTCTGACATTATTCAATGAATGGAGCTTTAATAAAGAAATAATATGTGATTTTGAACTAACATACAGCATTTCTGTTGATACTGATATCCAATATAACTTACATCTTCCTGCACCATTGGCAGTTGATAATAGTACCTCTTTCTTTATGAATATATCAAAGGTTATTGAAGGTAACCCGACCTATGAAATAATTGAAACTAAGTGGGGTACTGCTCTAAATATATCATGTATGGGTCCTTTTTCAATTCAGATGAAATATATGATATCAGCAACAGAAGAGTATAATGAAAGTAAGCTTTTTCAAGGTTTCTCAATGGAGGTTTGGGAAAGGTCAAACCAATTTTTTACATTTTCTTCATATGGTGGTGAGACTTGGAGAGATAACCTTAAGCTTTCTTTAAATGGCCATTGGATAAAATATCCACCTGATTGGGAATATGATCAATGGGAAGGAAGAGAATATTCCATAAGCAAGGGATGGGATGAATCCAGGATTTTCGATGATTATTGGTAGAATTGTATAACTTAAATGAGTCAATAGTCGAAAAACCCTTTGCTAATCCGGCGTATATTCAGGATAAGCAATAATTTCTCGTTGAATATTTTGTATTCTATTCTTCGTACAGTAAAGAAGGAAAACAAGGGCACCCAACCCACAAACCCTTTCACCCGCCGATCATCCCGTTTAGTACCATCATTGTAATAGCGATTACCAATCCGATCACTGCTGGCAGGATTCCCACCGCGCTCAACATCAATTTCTTTGTGAATATCCTCTTTTCATATATTTCGCCTTCCACCTGATAGGGAAGGTAACCCGCCAGGAGTGAAGGAACGCAACTGGCGGCGAATATCAGACCGATGGTCTCTGCCTCGTCCACATTGGTGGCGTTGATGGCAAACTCGTTGTCGATCACAGTTTTATTGGATGAGGATGCATCGGCGTCCACCTCCCTACTTGCTCCCCAAAGCCCGACACCCATAAATAAAAATAATGTTATCAAAAAGGCGAATACCGCAATGCATTGTGGCATAACTGCCACCACCAGATGTTTCGGGAAAGTATACTTCTTCATTGCTTTTTTATTCTTCCTCATCCATTCGTTCCTTTTCTCGAAGTCAGTGGGCATTTTCATATTGATCTTCGCGTCTTGGGGAATATCTGCGACCCCTTTCGATATTAAAAGTCCCTGGGCAATGAGTGAGATTACGCCGGCACTTCCCAATATATACCCGCCGGTTAAAGCAATACGGCCCTGAGGGGCATCCGCTTGGGGCGCCATCATGTAAAATATAATAAAAAGGATTCCGTAGATCACGGCCGGGGCAAGAAGGTAAAGGAACACAATTATCTTTGAGCGGGTGTAAGGGCGTGCTTTTTCCCAGAATGGTTCTCTTTGTAACTTTTCAATTGCATCGCGGTACTTGGAAAATATCCACATACCGAGCATTACAGCTGTCACGAGAGGGAGAGCTACGTAAAGCACCAGCAACAATAGAATATCCATTTTTCCAATTCATCCCAACGGTTTAGTCTGTTTCGAAATTCAGGACGTTGAACAGCAATATCAATATAATTCTGCAATCTATATCAATGTTCACATCGTTTCGCTCGGCCATGGAATCTGATAATCCTGGGCCTGGGAATTTATGTCGAACAATCACCTTATCCCTGACACTGCGTTATCTCTAGGTACTTTCACCCATTAAGACGTTCTTCCACAAGGGTGGCGAATATCCTGTTCATTTGTTGAAATGTTCACCGTGGAAATAACAAGGCAAATTTTATCTTTCCCCATGAACATAGAGCCGACGGAACAACAAACTCCAGCGCCAATGATATTATCCGCCCTTTGGTGTCGTTATGAAAAAGAACGTGAAAATAACGATCATGTGCTTTTGCGCATTCCTTCTACTTATGACGCAGATCGAGATGTTTGTCCTCGACGGTCGAAATACGTTCGATTCCGAGCTTACCGTACGAAATTATGATATTCGGAGCGCAAAGTCCACAGAGGATGTGAGATCCGTAGAGTATTATCCCGAAAAACACACAGGAGACACCTTCAATCATCGGGCAATATTCGTTCGTCAGGATGACTCGACATATCTCGATGACATGCTCTTTTGCGCAGCGGTTCCGGCTGCTGTCCACTGGGAGGGCGAAACGCGATCGAACTCAATGATGATATCCGATGAACGTACAAGAGAAAACGGAAACCTCATTGGGGATTATTCGGAATATCTTCGGAAAATTGAGGCGCGCCCCGATATAGATTTCATCGGTAACGTTACTGAGGAGAGGAAATCTGCTCTTGCCGGTTATTTTTCGGACGTGGAAAGTTCCAATAATATTACCACTGCCAGTAATATATATGACGGCGCCTGCGATATAGCAAAGTATTACTGGATGAACGAGAGAAGATTGGGTACGGATACTGCGGTTCTTTCTCATGTCCCCAACTCTGATGGCGGAGTTGAGGTCCAGCGTGACACTTCTGGCGCGAATTTCGGCCAATTCGAGGTCAACACCGATCTTAATTCCGACGAGGTATCGTGGCTGAAATTCTCAATCGACTGGTCTGACCCTGAGGCGGATACGGATTACCGCATCGAGATTCGGGATCCCCTTGCATTGCACGAGCGCAGTTATTCCAATGCAGGGAATGTAGGGCAGGTCAATCCCACCAATAACCGACTGTATTCCAATGCCGGACATTGCGAGGTGGGGGTGTCGCCATATTATTCCTATTTACCCTATTCGATAGATAACGACCCTCAAGGATATGAACAGGTAGCTTACAGGGGAGAACTCGTACAATCTGACAGGTCCGTATATCCCATCGAAGGTGCGGCGGATCACAAAACTTTCCAATTCGGCCCTGTAAAGGCCGGACAGTGGATAGGTGTCGTGACCAACTGGACCCATTATGTTGTTAATGAATCCAAATACCGGGACTTTGATACATTTGTGTACCGACCAAACCAGGGGCCCGGTGATGATCATCTGCTGGAGATCGCCTACAATCCCGGATTACCCGGCTACCATCTGGGAACCACCCCGGAAACGGGTTATTGTTATGCGGATGTGGACGGCTATTACTCCGTTACCGTTCATCCCTATAATACGTCCATCGGGGGTTCATTTACCACAGGTGTTTACTGGGGCGGTCTGGATGAGGAGTCCATGTGGACCGCGAAACAGATAAATCACGGCACCGATCCCGTTCAATACCACCTGGAGGAATACGCCATGACAGATGACCATGTGATCGAATCGGTGACCAACGGCGCAGTTGTGGCGTCACTTAATAATATTCCACTTTTTTACACCGCAGGAGGGCAGCCGGAACCAAACGTCGCAGCCACTCTTCAGGATATGGGTATTACTAAACTGATAGTTATCGACCCCGGAAACAAGATTTCTACCCTAGAATGGGAGGGGAAGGGATTTTCCCTAGATCATGTGAAGGGAGACAAGGAGGTTTTCAATTACATTTATGATCTGTCCGTTACAAAAAAAATTCACAAGGGTACGGTAATTAATGCACAGGGAGGGCCGTGGTTCACCGGTGCGGCGCTGACCGGAGCCTATCACGGCGTTCCGATTCCGGCACTGGACGATCCGGAGATGGTCCACATTCAGAATCAGGCGACGACGACCTGGTGGCAGATGATCCAGCTTACCGACGTATATGATTTTTATCCGTATAACCGGTACCAGGCTCCGAACCAGGCCAATATGGAGGACCTGGCCGATGACTTTTTCAGCTGGATCGAAGGATTCCATCCCGATTATAATCCTGATTGCGGCGATAAAAATGGTGACGGCATCCCGGATAACGGTAATTACTGGGATTATTCCGAAGATGTGGAAATATTTGTGATCTCACCCCTGAACGCTCTCAAACCGGCACTGGATCGGGCCATCAACGGAAAGGCTTCGGTTGGCAGGATCCCAATTGCCGATCCATCGGCTCTCTGGGCGGTAGTTAACCGTGAAATGCTCTATTGGAAAGTGGGATATTCGCGAGCCGACAATCCCGAGGACCCCGATGACAGCCCGCCGGTGGGGGACCACTGGAAACGAGCCGGGTGGACCTTCAATTCCTATGCGCACGACGATGGCATTATGGATAACGACAGCGGTGACCAGGACGACGACGATTTTTGCGGCATGGATGACGGGGGAGCTAATCATTTAACGTATCGGGGTCGAGAGACCTGGCCCACATTGGCCCAGAATTATGGCAAGATCAACGATTATAACACATATTACACGAACATAAGGGACATGCTTGAAAAAGGAACCTGTTACTGGAGCAATAACGGTCACGGACATCATTACAACATGATGGAGACTGGTATCGGCGCAACAGCCACAAGTATGGATTCTTCCAATCCAAAATTTGCCGGCCCACCTCAATCCAACAGCTTCGTGGACCCACCTCTCGAGATGACGACCGGATGGGATTGGTATTATGGTATTGATAATATTCATTCTGCTTTTTCTACGTTCCAATCCTGCCAGGTAGGCGGCTCCTCGCTGCCGGAATACTTTCTGAGACTTGGGGGTATAGCCGTTGTGGGCGGTACCGTAACACGGTCGCTTATTGAAGCCACCATCCAGCACGACCGGACAGCAAGAGGGCTCTTTTCCGGTATGAGTTTTGGTGATTCCCATCGGTGGGGTGCGGACGAGACCGGCTGTATCTATTCACTCAAGGACCCCGGAACGAAAAATAAAAATTACGGCGAGGCAGGATTCGCAGACGATATGTGGGTTAGATACGGGGATACGGGCCAGACCATTCTCTACGGCGATCCCTCTCTCGTGATGATCGCGCCAACTTTGTGGACTGACGTGCGGTGGTCTTCGGGCGAATCGGCGGAGCACCTCACCATCACGATCACCATCCGGGACCAGTACGGCCTCAAGGTGACCCCGGATTCCCTGGACATTAGCATGGATGGCGTTCAGACAGGATTTTCCGAGGAAGAGACCGGGATCTATTCCATTGATTGGCTTCCCACGGATTACGGCTCGCACAGCTTAAAACTTACAATAAGCAAAGAAGGTTATACTTCCCGGCAAGGCTCGCCTGTAATTTCACAGAATTACGATCTTTTTGTGCCGCGAGTACGGATCGACCCGTTTTCCATTTTATACACTCCTGGACTCGCCCAAACTCTGGATCTGAACGTAAAAATCAATTATACGCATCCGGAGGATCGTCCCTTGACCGGGAGGGATTGTCATTACGTGAAGGCAGGAATTTTCAATGAAAATAATACCAATACCGAATTGAAGTCCGAACTTATATATGACGATGATCGATGGGGGGTGAAAGGATGGAATGTTTCATCTCTTGCAACCGGTGATTATTATATCATGATAAGGGTATCTCCCCGCGACAGCTCATATTTAGAGAAAAAGACGGACATTTTTTCAGTGATTCATGGTATGCATTTCAACTCCCCCGAAATGGATTTCAATCACAGTTCGAAGCAGCTGAACTTGTGGAACCTGACGGCTACAAGTACCTGGTCGATACATGGTCGTCTCTCCCCTACCGAAATTTCCTTGATACGTTATGAAGTTATTTCGGACGATCCGACTGTTCCCGAAAATGTAAAGATCGAGGGTGAGCCGGACTACGATTATCGCTCGGAAAGTTTCGTAATCCTCAACGCGAGCATGGCACCGTTATTACCGGGCAGCTACCATCTGGAAATATTTATCTCAACCAGTTACTCTGAGGCTGAACCATTGAAGACAGAATCTTTTTCCATAAACAGCTCTTTTTATATATTCGGCCCAGATATCGAATATGTCGGTAGGATGACCCAGATGGTTTATCTTTCCAATGTCTTGTTGTCATCCAGCACCGATCCCCTGGATTCCGGGTATGTGGGTAATTTGACCGAATATGCTTATAAATTATTTTCAGACGACGAAGCTTTTCAGGGGATTTCCGGGAACCTCACATTACATGATGGATTATGGAACGCCAGTATAAATGTTTCCGGTCTCCATGAGGGAAGCTACTACGTTGAGGTAAGTTTCGTGGATGCAAAACTCGGATCGGCAGCCGCAAGGTCCGGCCGGTTCAACGTTAGCCATTATATTCAATCGACGGTCCCGGAAGTGAATTATGATCGAACGGCCGGAAATGTCAAAATATTCGTATCTTCGGTGCGATCAAGTTACCGTTCTTTCCCCGTTATCGATGAGACCACGTCTGATTTGAACGATTTCAAGGTTTTCAATCAGGACGGAACGGAAACCGGTATCTTCGGGAAACTTTCCTGCGTAAAGGGAAAATGGTCTGCGGAGTTTTCCGCATCTGACCTGACGTTTGGAGCTTACTACATAAGCTGTTATTTCGGATATGCGGGTCATGTGACGGAAGTGAACTCAAGCCTTTTTGATCTGGAGTTTCCGCTGCACGTGAACGAACCCCTGGTTATCTACAATCAGCTGGAGGATGAAATAAGGGTATTCGGTATAAGGCCGTATTCGGATACCGCTACTATCGGATATCTCGATCCATACGGCGCTACCGAGATGTCGGTAAGGATACTGGATTTAAAAGGCGAAGTAGTGATGGAGGGGATTCTGGACTATGAGAACGGCGAATTTTACATAATATTCGGGAGGATTTCAAAAAGAGTTTTGGTTTCGGGTAGCTACTGGGCGGAGGTAACTTTCGCCACGGTAAATATTGATCCCGTTAGCAATCTATCGAAACCGTTCTCGATCCTGTATGACGAGGATGAAGGCGATAAAGAGGAAATTCCCCAGGAGGAGGGCTCCCGGGTACTGGGGCTTATAGGGGCTGTTTTCATTTTATTGATATTATTGGCTGCAATAATTCATTTTTTCATACGCAGGGACGGGAGGGGTACGACATCAGGCGTAAGAGATGGCGCAGCAGACCCGAGGACGGATTCGGATATGGTTGAAGATATAGGCAAAGAACCGCATCTGGAAACGTTTGTACCGCGCAGGGCGGCAACAGACCATGAAGGGAAATCTTCTGGAATGACGGGTACCAGGATTAGGAAACGGGGAAAAAAAGTCGACCCGGCTTTCAATGAGTTAATTACTCCGGTTGGAACCGTACGCAAAAAAGAGATCCATCGTATTAATTCCCTATTTTCCAATCGTCCTGCAAAGGAGATCGTCCTTGAAGAAACCGGGAAAGACGGCGATGGCGTGGAGAAGTTCGGGGATGATCATAGTGAAGATGACGATATTTCCCGTTAATGAAAAGATAGTATTTGCAGAAGATTACTATTCCTGAACGATCTCTTTCACTCGTTTGAAATCCATTGGCCAACTCTCGCGGTATTTCGTTATAATCGGTCCCACAGTTCGGTCATTCGGTCCGTCATCTCGTCGAAAAAACTTGATTTGTATGCTGTTAATATTTTAAATACGAGCTTTGGGTTCCTGATAGTATAAAAGGTATTTCTCCCTCTGACCTCGTCTTTTAAAATATCAGCTCGAATCATTTTTCTCAGATAGTAGGACAGGGTCGACGGCGGCATATCGAACTCGTTCAACATGTCCTTGTTGCATGAAAACGGATTAAAATACAAAAATAAAACGATATGCCTTGGAACCTTCAACCTTAAAAGCGATATAATTATTTTTTCCTGAGGGCTTATTTTATCTCTAATGAAGTATCTTGTGTAATATCCGTCCTTTTTCTTCACTATCAGTTCCTGTTTGTCAAGAATGTCAAGTTGATATTCTAATACACCTATCCTGATATCGAGCTTTCGCGCGATCTCTCTGAAATGCAGTCCCGGAGATTTGAATATCAGTTCGTAGATCCTTCTTCTGGTATCCAACTGCAGTACATCGCTTTTTTTCATGTTTTCGGAACTATCGCTCAGACTCCTTTTTGCATTTCTGCGGGCCGTCCGTCCGGTGAAAAAGCGATCTTTCATACAGTTCCCTTTTTTATGCTTATTTTCTGGTAATGGCGGCATATATGCAGATAAGGATTAGAAAATCGATGCCCAGCCAGTAGCTGTTTGCCGGGATATCCTCGAAAAATGAGTAGAAATTTCCCAGTAATAAACAAAGTCCTCTAATGAAGAACAGAATGAAAGCCCCACTCAATATCAGAAGTTTCGAGCTCTTGGCAAGTCGATAAGATATCATGGTCATTATAAGGATCACAAGAGCAGCTCCCATTACTACTATTTCCAGGAAAATTTCTATATCATTCATGTCGATCTCTCCGCCAGTCCGCAATTTTTCGTCGATATATAAGGCTTATGGTACAAACGCTGTTCAGTCCAGCTTTTGTACCAAATCTGATTTATATACATAGATTAATCGGATTGTCAGGTGATATCCCATGAAAAGAACGATAATAACGATTATTATGATAGCAATGTTGGCCTTGACCTTCGGACAATTTATTATTCCTGCCAGCTCCGCCCGGCAGGAAAACCACATTCCCGCTGCTGAGATCACAGATCCCAATCACGGTGCAAATGTGTTCGGGGTGATCGAGATAGGAATCCGTGCAACTGATCGGGACGGGGTCGAGGATATCGAGAACGTTCATGTAAGGATCGATGAAGGTGAGTGGAAATATGCCGATTTCATCGAAGCGGATCAAGAACACAAGTTCTACCAGGCTGCGTGGGATACAAGTACTGTGGATAACGGTTGGCACCATATACATGCCAGAACCTACGACGGAAAGAACTATTCTGAAGTAAATATGATCGGGGTACAGGTAGGTAACGAGCCCCCCCATAATCAGGTTCCGAGAGTCGAGATAATGGAACCCGCAATGGATGAAACCGTCAGCGGAGAGGTGGAAATACTCCTTGCTGCCATGGACCCCGATGGTAATGATGAGCTTGAGCGGGTGCAAATTCGAGTGGGAGATGGAGAATGGCTCAATACGGAGTTTATGGGACTGGAGGGAAATCACAGCTGGTGGTCACGTACGTGGAATACCGCCGAATTCGAGAACGGAGTATATCACCTGCGGGCAAGAGCCTGGGACGGGGGGGACGAACATTCCGATGTTGACGTGGTTGAGGTCGTAGTCCATAATGGAGAGGAAAATCACATACCCGAAGCCAAGATAGTGGAGATACAGCAGGGAGCCACCGTCAGCGGGGTGGTCCAAGTATTTATCAGAGCATCGGACGCCAATGGGAGAGATGATGTCGAAAAGGTAATGGTTAGGATCGATGAGCTGTATTGGAACGAGGCGGAATTCCATCGAAACGGTGACGCTGAAGAAGTTTCAATATGGATTTACGATTGGAATACGACTCCTTTCGAGGACGGCGAGCACCATATTAGCGCAAAAGCATTTGATCAAGAGGATGACAGTGAGGCGGATGTAATCGGTGTGATCGTTGATAATATAGAGGAGAATCACCGCCCGGTTGCGGAAATTGTCGAAATACAACAGGGAGCTACCGTCAGTGGTGTGGTAGAAGTGTGGATCAGGGCGGCGGACGCTAACGGGATGGATGATATCGAGCATGTATTTGTCTGGATCGACGATAATGAATGGCAGAATGCAACCTTTGTAAGAAATGGCGAGGGGCATTCGTTCTGGGTTTACGAGTGGGATACCACTGCCTTTGAGAACGGTGAGCATCACATATGGACAATAGCTTATGATGGCGTTGATGAAGGTGAGGAGAACTGGGTCGGGGTCTTTGTGGAAAATATCGTGGAGAACGGGATTCCAAAAGTCGAGATAATAGAGCCAGGTCGGGGTGCGCAGCTTCACGGCGTAGTTAGAGTGTCAGTAGCGGCTTCGGATCCTGACGGCAACGATCATCTGGAAATGGTTTTCGTAAGAATCGATAACGGTGAATGGCAAAATGCGACCTTCCATGATCATGAAAACGGAAATGCAGTGTGGATAATTGAGTGGAATACGAGCGCCGTTGAGAACGGCGAGCACAAGATACATGCAATTGCCTTTGATGGGGAGGACGAATCTGAGGTACATGCCGTGGGAGTATTGGTTCATAATGAGATCCATGAGAACCACCCCCCAACAGCAAGAATAATTGACGTGGAGCCCATAATCGACGGGCATTTACAGGGTGTCGTAAACGTATGGATTCGAGTGTCAGACCTGGACGGCCTTGATGAGATAGTGCTGGTGGAAGCACGTATCGACGAGGGACCGTGGCAGCCGGCCCGGCAGGTTGCACATGATCGCGAATTTACATTGTGGAGCTATGTATGGGACACCACAACCGTACGGGATGGGCGGCACTTGATTTCTGCAAGAGCTGCGGACGGAGAAAGCCTTTCTCGTGTGTCTACTGAAAATTACATGGTTCGACAGGCAAACGACGACGAGCCTCACCATGACGAGAGATTCAGCAGGCTTGACGAGACCTGGGAGAATATTTATGAAAAACCTATCGAATCAGGTATCGAGAATGGAACCGTGGGCGCTGAGATGACCATTTCCAAGGACCTGGGGAAACCTGCATCGAATTTTGTCAGCTATCTGCCGGGAATGGAGATGGAGATGGAATTGGTTTCGGATGGGCGGATCGATATCACCGTACGAGGTGATTTTAGTACCGGGAAAGTTGTAATTCTGAATATCGACGAAACCATGCTGGATATAACAAACTTCGAGGATATAATCGTTAAATTCGACGGCTCAGAGATAGATTATTCCAATGTAAATGTCGTTCTTGCGGAGGATGGAAATGAACCGATATACTGCCTGACCATGGGGAATGACGGTCTACGGGTATTGATCTACATACCGCATTTCTCGGAGCATGTTATAACCATCGAATCCGGTTCATTCATATCGGCACCCTTGACCTTGGCAGCCGAGGGATCCACGGTGTCATTTTGGATAGTCGCCATTATCGCTGGTGCTGTAATCGTCATATTACTGATCGTAAATGTAATGCGCATCGGGAAAAGAGAACATAGATTGATCGCAAACGATGAAAGAATACCAGGCTTGTCACCCATGTACAACCTGATGGATCGAAACTTTGATGACGAAGAAGAGCCCGAAGATGAATGGGAATTTTAATCTAACCTTTCATCATCCGTAGAATTTCGCAAGTACGCTGAGAGCTCGCAGGGTGACCCACTTGCTGGGTTTACCCTTTTTTTCAATATTCGCTGCCATTCGGCCGTTCATTGAGTTCTGCAAGAGCCATCTGCCCTGTTCATTTTGTTTTTCTGCCGCCATGTCCATGGCATCCTGCATCCTGGGATCCCGGTACCCAAAGCCGGTGAGCAAGTCCAGTAACTCGAGAACGTCGGACTGGTACATGAGAGGGAATCCGAATCTCAGCCATCCCGGTTTGCTGACTTTCGAAAGATCGTGGCTCCGTTTATATATGTGATGAAGAAGGAAGTACTCTGCACCATTTTCCAGAGTTTTTTTCATCCCTTCCGTTCTCTTACCCGGGTGTACTTCTATAAGAGCTTTCAATGCTTTAGCCGCACCCATGTGACAAGTGTGTTTGCCAAAGCAGTTCTCATATCTGTTATACGGCCATTCATCCGGAGTTTCGCTGCAATCGTCGAAGCGCTGGTAGGTGCTTATGTAATCAATGGCCCTTTGGGTCCGTGGATCGTTCTCATACCCGAAGCGGAGCAAACTGAAGACCATGTTCCCGGTAAGGCACGGCAGAACCCCGCTGTGCCTGCCTCCGTTCTTTTCCATCCCCATATATGAAAAACCACCGCTCTGTCTATCCTGTGACCATGCGAATATGAACTCCGCAGCCTTCCGTATCCTCACGTCCTCTCCATGAGCACCCAGCTCCGCAAGTAGCAGAAAAGACCAGACGGTACCCTTGTATTTTGATCGTACATAGAAATCCTCGGGTTTCCCCCAATGGCCACCTGGTTCCTGCTTTTCCATTATCTTCGTCACGGGCACTGATTCCATAATTTTCATTCGTGCATCTTTTACTATAGAATCGTTTTCTTTTTTGCCCAGTAACTGTTTCAATGCTAAATATCTAACCGACGGATTTTCCTCTTCCAGCAGCCATTCCGTTGGGTCCGATTTCAAATAGGATTTCCAGTTTTTCATTTTGCCGCGCTCCCCGGACAAATATATTTCATCTTGCATCGCTCGCAACTCTTCTTTCTTCCGATGGCACCACTGTATGACGAAACAGACAACAGGAGAACCAACACGATAATTTTTATCATAGAAAAACTCACTATCATTGAGATGATGGTGGATGCAAGCGGTATGACGAGGAGCAGTCCATAGGTCAAAGGAGGTAGTGTTTTGACAACGCCGGTGCTGAAATTTTCCATGTTAACTTTCTTGAAAAACAGTGCCGAGAGTTTACCCCACCCCGAATGACACCATTTGTCGTAGTAATAACACTTGGTGCAGACGAGTTTTCTAAGAACGAAGTAGATCATTGTAATTGCCCAGGCAAGATATATTGCTGCCAATAACGATGAAATGAAACAGCACCCCATGAAACCCAGCCCTATCCACAGAATCATCATTAAATTATCAACAATAATTCTTCCGGCCGGACTTTTTTCTAATCCCTCCTCGAATAATTTAACTTGATTTTTCAATTAAGCCCGCCTCGCTTCCTTCTCTTGTAACCGTTTATGAATCTTCTCGCTGGTTAACTCCCGCAACACGTCTGAAGCGATCCATCTTGCTGCCTTCGAATCCAATTTTTGTATCTTTCCCCCCACCTCGATAGCCTCCCGGTTCAGCTCCATATTCTTTTTTCCTATATTTCTAAGAGCCCAGCTAATGGCCTTTTTTACAAGAATTCTCTCATCGTTGGATTCCCTTACCATCAACGGATAGAATTTTTTAAATCGTTCGTTATCTGCCGCCTTGTCTTTCCATCCGAAACAGGCCATAAGAGCGAAACCGGCCCTTTTTTCGAATTCCTTTGTCCGAGCACTCCACTCCACTGCCTTTTTGTCGGCGAATGGAAGCCGCCAAAAGAGGTTCATACAGCATTGGTCGCATATTTCCCAGTAATCGAATTCTTTTATCCATGCATCCGCTTGCGCCTCGCTAACAAGCAGGGGATCGTCGATGATGCTTGCCAGTATCCTGGTTTCGCGGTAACCGGCTTCCCACAATTGTTGTGCTAGGTCATGGTCAATCCCGATCTCCTTGCCGAGCTTTCTCAGATTTGGCATGGAGACTCCAAATGTTTTATCGGGGGTGATACCAAACCTTGCCATACCCTCTATTGCTTCAGGGGTTCCAAGAGCTTTCAGCTTTGCAAGAATATCTGTAAGGTTCATTTTCACACCGGCTCTAATTAATCAACTTTAACGAGCTTGTATTTTCTGGTACCCAACCCAATCTTCTCGGCGTACTCCAGCAGATGCCTTCCCCCGAATTTCTTCTTCCCGGCCCTCTTGTCGATCAGGTCTAGGCATGCCTGGTCTATTGCAACCGGATCGGTGGAAGCGAACACTCCAAGGTCCGGCAGTATGATCTTCATCTTCCGACCCATACAGTCGCAGCCTCTGGTTATGTTGAATACAAATGTCATGTAGATGTTACGCTTGTCTTTCTGAGCGGCTAATGCATATTCGGCAAGTCTTTCCCCGAAGGTCTTGAACAGATTAATGGAGGTCCACCGCACCTTTGCGGCTTTCACGGGGCAAACTGCAATGCAGGAAGCACAGCCAACGCATTTATCAAGGTCGATCCTGTGCGCCTTTCCCTTCACGTATATTGCATCCACGGGACATTGTTTAGCGCAGGTACCACAATTATTGCATTTTCTGCGGACTATCTTTGGTTTCGAGGAATGATGCATGGTCAGCTTTCCGCCTCTAGCGGCACATCCCATTCCCAGCTGTTTTATGGCTCCGCCAAAACCTGACAGCATATGCCCTTTGAAATGGGCTATAATTAATAATTGGTCATGATCACCGATTAATTTTCCAACCTTACAGCGTTTAAAATGTTTTTCATCGATAGTAACTTCATCGAAATCATTCCCGTGATCTCCATCGGCGATCACCACCGGAACCCGTGTGAAACCATGATCCTTTGCGAGTTTGATATGCTTATCCCGGGTCATGCGCTGTCCGGAATACAGCACGTTCGTGTCAGTATAGAATGTGCTTATCTCGTTTTCATCGAGATAATCGATGATACCGTCATAATTATCTGCTGACAAGTAAGTTATGTTCCCCTTCTCTCCGAAATGGACCTTCAGGGGGATTTTCTTTGACAACTCCACTTTTTCTTTCTCCACCAGCCGTTCCAGAAGAAACCTGCCTGCGGCACTTATCTCCTTCGTCTTTGAGTAAGAATCGATCGCTTTAAAGTAGACCGTCGCCATTTGACCGCTCATTGGACGAGAAATAATGGATTATTATAAAGGTTTTATCTATCTATTATACGTGCTTCCGGAGATTCGAATCCAGAGCTGAAATCCTTGATGGCAGGTTCTCTGTCGCATTAACTTGATGTGGATACTGATAAGGAGATTTTCTATTCCAAAACGTAAAATAACACGAATGCGATTCAGCCGCAGCTGCACTGATCAATTAATCAAAACATTGAATTGAGCGGGGTTCACCCATGTCTAAGCAAAGCAACTCAACGGATTCAGGAAATCAATATACTCCTATAATATCCTACGAACACGGCGCATACACCGTACCTCTCCTTGGTGAGAGCGTACAGCACTGTCTGTTCCGCATTGCGGATCGTTATCCCGACCGAGATGCTCTAATATCGATCCATCAGAACCGGCGCTTCACCTACCGAGAGATCAAGAAGATAGTTGATAATGCTGCCAAAGCGTTTCTCGCTCTTGGTATCGGCAGGGGCGACCGGGTGGCCATATGGTCGACGAACAACTATGAATGGTGGGTCACGCAGTTTGCCACGGCCCGTATAGGTGCAATTCTAGTTACTATCAATCCCGCCTACCGCACTCACGAGCTGGAATACGTTTTGAAAAAATCCAAGGCGAAGGCATTACTCCTTATCGAATCGTTCAAAACCTCCAATTATGTGGATATGTTGTACAAGGTATGCCACGAGATCAAAGAGGCGGAACCCGGTCGCATCGATTCATGGCGTTTCCCTCATTTGAAATCGGTAATATTCATCGGCAGTGACCAGCATCCTGGTATTTTCACCCGGCGTGAGTTCGCCGAGCTGGGGCCGACCATGTCCGACGAAGAACTGGAACGAGTTGCCCATGGGCTTGAGATAGATGATGCAATCAATATTCAGTACACATCCGGTACAACGGGATACCCAAAGGGGGTTGTACTCACCAACCATAACATAATAAACAACGCCTATCTCACCGCACTCGAAATGGGTCTTACGCATGAGGATCGCCTGTGTATGCCGGTTCCGCTCTATCACTGCTTCGGCATGGTGCTCTCGAGCCTCTCTTGTGTTACTGTTGGCGCCGCTCTCGTCATCCCCGGCCCGGTATTCAATGTCGAGGAAACTCTCATGGCGATCCACCAGGAGCGGTGTACTGCTCTTCACGGAGTACCCACCATGTTCATAGCCGAACTGGAGCATCCAAACTTCGAAAAGTACGACCTTACAAGCTTGAGAACAGGAATAATGGCCGGGGCGCCGTGTCCCATAGACGTGATGAAAAAGGTACATGACAGCATGAACATGAAAGAGATATTGATCGGGTACGGGCAGACGGAGTGCTCTCCGATTGCCACACTTACGCGGCCGGACGACCCCCTTGAAAGACGTGTCAGCACTGTTGGGAAGGTGGCACCGCATGTAGAACTGAAGGTCGTCGATCCTGAGACGGGCTGGACGCTTCCGAGGGGCAAGAAAGGAGAAATTTGTTTTCGCGGATATAATGTTATGAGGGGATATGATAACATGCCCGAGGCCACCGCCGAGGCCGTTGACGAGGATGACTGGCTTCATTCCGGAGACCTTGGTGTAATGGAGATCGACGGTTTTGTAAAGATCACTGGACGCTTGAAAGAGATGGTCATTCGAGGCGGGGAAAATCTATTTCCCAAGGAGATCGAGGAGTATTTAAGAACCCTGGATATAATTTACGACGTCTACGTGGTTGGTATTCCTGACGAGAGAATGGGTGAGGAACTGCTGGCCTGCGTGAAGCTTCGGAAAGGTGTGGAAGTGCCGGAACCTGAAGAATTCCGCGCATTGTGCAGGGGAAATATAGCGCATTTCAAGATACCGCGATACTGGCTGGTTGTGGATGATTACCCCATGACGGTGACTGGCAAGATACAGAAGTTCAAGCTTGTGGAGTGGGGAATCCGGGAACTGGGACTTCAGGGCTGATTATTATAGGTTAATCTTTATCTCATTTAGTCCTTCGCCAAGCGCCGCAAGACCCGCCTTTACTTCATTTACCGGGCCCACAGCCGTAAGCCGAAAATGGCCATCGAGCCCAAAATATTTCCCCGGTGATATTAAAACTCCGGTTTTATCCAGCAGTTTTCGACAGAGCGTGACAGAATCAATTTCGAGAGAATACCTGGGAAAGCACATAATCCCACCTGCAGGCGAAACATAGTTCATTATGTCTTTTCTTTCGTCCATCCAGTTCTTCACTATGGCCATGTTCCTGTTTGCGATATTTTTAAACCGTTCTAACAATTTTTCTCTTGCTGTCAACACGACTGATTTACTAATAACTTCCGAGATGTATGGTGATGCTGCGCTTGCCATTGACTTGGCCTGCTGGCACAGCTTTGCCGTTTCCTTTTCGGCGATTATCCATCCTGTCCGGAATCCTCCCAGCCCGTAGAGTTTCGTCACGCTGCAGGTGACAATGATCCCCTCGATTCCCGCCGCTGAACTACAGGGAAAATTCGAGGCATCGAGGAACATCTCGTCAATGAGAACGTGGGCTCTGTTATCCCGGGCGATCCCAGCCACTGCTTCCATGGTCTTCCGGGAAGTGAGAACGCCGCTGGGATTGTGAAGGTTCGTAAGGACTATCAATTTCTTACTGGGGGATATGATCTCGTTCAATTCGTCGAGGTCCAGCTGAAAATCATCGTCGAATTTCCTTTCCCACTTTTCGATCTTCCCGCCGAGCATGGCCGGGACCCTATACATGGGTTCGTAACCGGGATTCTCAACTATGACCTCGTCACCTGCTTCGATAGTTGCAAGATATGCAAGAAAATTAGCCTCGCTGCCCCCGGTTGCGGTTACGATATTATCTGAATCCCATTTGTATATCCCAGCTAGAGCCTCGCGAAGATTTTCCTCACCGAAATGGTCGTTCTTCCCGAGATCGAAATCGGCCGGAATCTCATAACCCGTAAGCTCCTGAAGTTCCGAGAAAAGCAGGCCGGGAATGTTGCTAATGCCGAAATCGTATCTTGCGTCCTTTTCGTTTTCCAGCAGCCAATCCAGAAGTTCGAAGGGAGGTATTTTCATACTTGAGTTATCTACAGTTATGTATTTTTGATTTGTCGTTTTTTAGGCTTGTGCGAGTGATCGTTTCTCCAATAATCCATAGAGGGCCTGCGAGCTCCAGCCAAACGCAGGCCGGGTCTAAAAAATAGTTACACATAAAATAAATTCAAATCCTGATTACCTACGATTCCGAGCAGACTCTGGGGGTGAGGCGTCTTACAGCACACCTGCTGGAAGATACAGGGCCGTTTGCGGAGCAAATGGACCAGTATGAGCCGGCGCAGGAATCGGGTGGGGGCTTGGGATGGCTATTCCTCCGCTTCACATAACGAAGTATTATTTTTCCTCCCGGACGAGTCGGAAACCTATGATAATGAACACGGCGTCGGGGGAGTCACCGTTCCTCCGAGATGAAAAGGAAAATTTAACATCATTTTGGTTCCAGTCACTACCACGAAAAACCCGATTAGAACCCGATGTTGGTCCCTGCGGATCGTTATTAGTCGAGTTCTCATAATAATATTTATCATACCAATCCTGGCACCACTCGCATACGTTACCATGCATATCATACAGACCCCAGTCATTAGGTAACTTTTCACCAACTGGGTGTGTTTTACCTTTTGAATTTAGACCATACCATGCATACATATCTATTTTTTCTTCATCATCCCCAAAGCTATAGTCACTCTCTCTCCCTGCACGGCAACAGTATTCCCATTCCGCCTCTGTTGGTAATCGATAAGTATAGTTAGTATCAAGCTTGTTCAGCCTTGAACTGAACAATTGGCAGTCATTCCAGGAAACCGAATAAATTGGATGATTATCGCCAATTCCATATTCAAAATCGTTATATGGATTTAAATCCCATTTCCCCATAACCTCTTCCCATTGAGACTGTGTTACCTCGCAACTTAGCATTTGAAAACCTTTGGAAATCGTTACTTGATGTGCCGGTTTTTCATATGAATAACCTTTTGAATTACCCATGATGAAAGTACCTGGTGATATATCAACCCAGTTGAAATCGTCTGGGAATCGAGGCGTATGGGAAGGTTCTTTTGGAAAAAGAAATAGATATCCACCAATCCAAACAGCGATCAACACAAATATGACTATATGCCTTCTGACAAACACCTTTTTACCTCTTTTCTTATGTTGAGCTAGTTTATCCTCCCCATTTTCCCTTTCAGGCTCCGGTTTTGCACCTGGTGATAAGGATTCCTCTGGACAATTAGAAGGGATTTCATTAGCCATAGATACAAATATGTGTTATACATATAAAAAGTTGTTCGAAAGTTTGTATATTCCAGTCATATCCGGTTAATACATTGAAGAAAGGAGGCGGATTTGATCCCCAAAATTAAGAAGAAAGGGGGCTTACCCCCTTGGTCGGTACCGACCTTATGCAATATTCTAAATATTATTTTTATGTCGGGCCTGCGTTTCTTACGTCGCAGGCCCTCTTTTGTTTTTTTAGTCCGCACTGGCCAGCGCAGCACCAACCCAAAAAGGCTTAGATTTCGCGCCAGATCGCCAATACCTTTTCAAGCAGCCCTCGGGAAGAATCCGCCAGCACCCTTATCATGGGTTCCTTGCCAACTCCTCCCTCGTCTATCACTATATCCGGCGCCTTATCCCGACCTTTCATTACGTAAGCCGCTGCCCAATCCATAGTCCGGCGTTCCCTTTCTGCTGACGAAGCGGGTTCCTCATCTCTCGGTGCGAAGGCGATATCAAGATCCAGTTCCTCGCATATTTTCCGGGTCTCTTCGTTAAGTTTGATGTTCATTGAGCTTCTAACCGATCTATCGTGCGTTTGAATGGTCAGCAGAAAACGGGCTACATGATCCGATACCCCGTACCACGGAACGTGGGCGTGAATCCGCTCCTTCAAGCGGACGATCCGCCCCTCGACACCTACGGCTTCTTCCGGACCGATAGCATAAGGCAGCGTCGTGACAAAGTTGGATGCCACTTCTGGAATAAGCTCAAATATATTTTTTGCCTCCAGCTCCCGAACACATTCACGCACCTCCTTCAAAACCGGGTAGCGGGCAGCTTCATTAATCAAATGGGTCAGAGGGCTCACCATTGTCCCGCCTTTTGTTTCAAAGGGAAAACGGATGGACCTGTTAACGTGATTTGCAGCGTGCTCCACGGCATATCCAAGATCACTTCCCTTGGCAAGATATGCCGTGATACCTGCGGATAACATACAGCCGGTACCGTGGGGATCATTTCCGGGAATAAATTTCCGTTCGTATTCCCGCACTCCTTTCTCATCCACAAGTAAGTCCGTAATCCGGTCATTTTCAAAATGACAGCCGGTGACCAGCACAGCATCGGCTCCGGTCTCCATTATCTTCCCAGCGGCTACTATGGCATCATTCTTGTTTCTGATCGGTACGCCGGAAAGGAGTTCCGCCTCCCTTATATTCGGTGTAACGAGAGCCGCCATTGGTAATAACAATTTTTTTAGCTCCATCACACCGCTATCGTCCAGCAAAGAATGACCGGTGCTCGATCGTATCACGGGATCGATTACCAGCCGTACGTTATATTTCTCAAGAGTTTTCGACACCGCCTTTACTATTTCTCCGTCCACCAGCATCCCCGTTTTCACCGTATCCACCCCGATATCCTCCATGACTGATTCTATCTGTCCGGAAACTATACGTGGCTCTATTCGGACCACTTCCCGTACACCAAGCGTATTCTGGACCGTTATGGCCGTAACTGCGGAGCTTGCGTGTACGCCAATAGATTCAATGCTCAAGATATCAGCCTGAATGCCTGCTCCCCCGCTGGGATCGGAGCCTGCGATTGTCATGGCCGAGGGGTTTTCTCGCTTCCGGATCATACTTTTCCAACCTTTCCTTCATACATATTGAGGGTCGTATAATGAATAATTCGGGGATTATTCCTTAGAACTACCGCCAACCGAGGTCAGCAGGGTTGGCAGCTTGGATCGGGGATTTCGGGATAATAATTCACTCATATAACAAAGCATCGGCGTAACTCCTATGCAGCCATGTCGAATATGAAATAGCTCTTTTCGGACACAGCATACATATAACAATATTTTAGTATTATGAGATTGTATATGGATTGAGTATTCTGTTGAATTAACTCAATTAGTCTCACTTAATAACGGTGTTCATATGGCTGTAGTATCCGAGAAACCAAATAGAAAGACTCTAAACATCGATGGTATGAAAACCTTGATAATAGTTGCATCGTTGATATTATCGGCCATAGGAATACTTGCCGTATTTTCTCCGTTACTGGCGGAGCCGGGCACACGAACCGTGCATCCTCCCGGAAAACCATCTAATCCTATGCCTGCAAACGATGAGAAAGGGATTACGGGCAGCACCATCTCCTTATCATGGTCCCCAAGTCCGGCCTACCGAGGCGATCACTTGGCCATAACGGACAACTGGTTAAAAATATCGACACAGGGTCCCTGTAACAGCGATGGTGCCACAGCGAACGTGTTCAATGGAGCGTTAGGACCTTCATCCAGCTACCAGATATCCGGCTCTGCAGTGAAAATGGGTACTACCTACTACTGGGCAGTCAAGAACCAGGACGAGGACGGCTGGAGTCCCTATTCCAATTGGAAGTTCTCCACCAACGCACTTCCCGTGGCTTCGATCACCTCCATTACTCCATCCCAGGCAAGAGAGGGACAGGAAGTTCTTTTCGTCGGGGAAGGTGCCGATAATATCGATAATGACGACATCACCGCTTACAAATGGGAATCCAATATCGATGGAGAGCTCAGCGCGGAGAAGAGCTTTTCCAGTCTGGATCTTGATAAAATGTTAACCCCTGAAGTCCACAAGATCACCTTTCAGGTCCAGGATAGTAACGAGCTGTGGTCGGAGATAACCTCCCAGTGCAAACGAAATCTTGAAATCACGGTCAACACACCTCCGAGCAAACCCACTGCTCTCGAGGTGGACGGAGATTCCGTGATCGATGATGGTGAGCTGTCGACCCACAAGCTTTCACCAAGGATCAAATGGAGGGCTTCAACAGACCCGGACCCAGAAGATTCCGTGACTTATTTTATCAGCATCAGCGCTCAGCGAACTTACGAGCGGTCGATCGCAGACGACGAACAGGTCAACGTGCCGGAATACCCAGTGCCGTCAGTGCTATCCTATGGGACTCTGGATAGCTATACCAACACAATGACCAATACATACTATCTGGAAATATATTCGTCCGACGGCTACAAGAAATCAGAAATTAAAACCGAGGAGTTCAAGGTGGTCAACCATCCGCCGGATGAACCGATTATCGAGATAGAACCTTCAGCCCCCACCAGCAGCGACTACATATTATGCCACATTGGAGAGGAAACGGCTTCGGAAGACATGGATGGCGACAAGGTCCAGTACACTTACAATTGGTACAAGAACGACAAGTTTCAGGATAAACTCTCCGGCAAGGGGATCGACTATGCCGGGATCGATAAGAAAGAAACGAATCATTTTGACTCGTGGAAAGTGAGGGTGACTCCCAGCGACGGATTCATCGACGGTGAAAGCGCAGAGATGGAGATAGTCATCGGGAACGAGCCCCCGGTGGCAAGGATCACCAATCCATACAAGATATCCGGCGGCCCCATATATCTCGAAGACGCATTCTATACTATCGAGGAAATAAGTTTCGACGGTACTGGCACTACCGAGCCGGACAACGACCCCATTGTGGAATACCTGTGGACATCCAACATCTCGGGGCAGTTGGGCAAAGGAGATTCCCTGAAGCGTAAACTCGAAAAACCAGGTCATCATCTCATTACGCTGAAGGTTACTGATCAGCAAGGCGCCAGCAGTAACGCCACAGTGTTGATCCAGGTGGTAGAGCCTCCCAAACCGGTCCTAACACCCGAATTCATCGTGGAATCCACGGGTCCCTTCAAAAAGGGAGACAAGGTGGGACCTATAACCATTATGATACACAACCGCGGTACCGACATGGCTAACAGCCTTACCATAAGCATTACCAATAACGGCCTGAAAGCGGCTACAATACCGGCGCGCACCGGTGTATCGATTGCCCGGAATATGACATATCCGTTGGAGATTCCCGAGTACTTGATCAGGACTGATATCGTAAAGCTGGAGGTGAAGATCGTTGGGAACAACAGTTTCGGCGTTCCTTTATCCGAGAGCCGAGGCGAGTTGAACTATACCAGGAACGTCTGGTCTCCTGTTATCAGCGGTTCGGGAAGCGGTGGGGAAACCGGATCCAAGGGAGCCCTGATCGATAACTGGGTCTGGATAGTACTGGGTGTCCTGGTTCTCTTCCTGATAGTGGCGATTATTGTTTTCATATTAATTCGATACAGGGAAAAGGAAGAGGAGTATGAGGACCAACCGGTACCCACCAGCGTTGGATTGGATGGACAGGGTCCGGTGGAGGGTTATTCCATCGGTTCGGGTGGTTCAGCTCAACCTTTACCCCCTTTTCCGGGTGCTATGCCCCCCCCATCTATGTTCATGCAGCCTCCCTTTGGGCCCATGCCGCATGGAGATCGAGACCCAGGACGTGGAATGATGTTTCCCCCACCCCATCAACTGGCTTTGCCAGCTGGGCCTGAAGGTTCCCAACCTCCTCGAGGAGTATTGCCCCCGCGTCCCTTTCCTGCTCTTATGCCTCCAATGGGAATGATGCCTGGGATCCCGGGTTTTCAGGCAGGTCCCCCTGCCCCATTTTCCATGCATTTCCCTCCACCCCCCTATCGGGATATGGAACCTTCGCGGCCACCTTCCCAATTCCCTTCCGTTGAAAAACCTGAAATACCGGAAATATTCGCGGAAATTTCACCAAACGATAGGACAAATACGGACTCCCCATCCTGCCCGAACTGCGATGCAGGGGTTCAGGAAGGTTGGTTGATGTGTCCTCAGTGTAAAAAACGGCTAAGATGAATTTGAAAATTCATCGCACTAGGCAATTGAACTCTTGAAGGTCTGTACTACCAATCCTTATTTTTCTGACCTTTACTCTTTTTAACGATCCATCCTACAATAAAAATGGGGATGAATAGACCAAGGCAGATAATCTCGATCCAGTCCGAGTCCCAGTAACTGTCTTCCTCGTCATCGTCATCATCACTTCCGGAACGGTAATAAACACCACCACCTGTATTGTAGCTGCTTCCCCCGCTGCTCCCTCCTTTCGCAGCCGCTATTGGTATGAGTAAGGAAGCCAGAAGAAGTAATACAAATGCCATCGTTACAGTTCTCTTCATGGGCTGGCTCCGTGTTTGGGATTATTAATGTTCATTATCTTTTTGTCTTTATCCGCAGGAAACAGCAGAATACCCCTGTTTTTAAACGAGGGATGAATGCTCCTCCGGTCGTTTCCGAGGATGATTCGAAAGATGTGCATCTTTCTTCATCCTCGGCTTGTGAGCCTGCGGATGCAGTTGCATCTTGATGCAACGGAGTGATAACGGGCAAATGTGGGTTGTTCATTAAATTTCGTGGTACATTTATAAAAGGATTCTCTCACTTCATCATATAAGGTCCTTCTGGTCAAAGTTCTTCATCCTCATCCATTTCATATATGTATTCTATTACGCTGGTCTTGGCCTCTCTCCGTTTTCTTTCGAGGTACCCGTATACCGAAGCATGCTTGGATCCGGACAGCACCATGTCCACGGCCGTTCGGGATATATCAATACTTACATAGTCCCCAATTATGGCAACCGTGTGACCGTAAATCGATAATTTACAGTCACCCAATTGCTCGATTATACGTTTGGTCTTCCCCTCTTTTCCTATCATGCGGCCCTTCATCTCTCTTATGCGTTTTGGTTTCTTTCCCGTATACTCTCTAATGTCGACAAGTGCGAAATACAGGTCCCGGTCTATTATATCCATGGCCTTTTCAGGACTGAAACCCCTTGCAATGGCCTTCACAACATCCCGCACCTTTAGGGCGAAAAGGGGATCTTTGACATTGGTTTCATCAAGATCAACAGTCCCTTCCTCCGAATCGATGGTCACTCTGATCCCGGTCTTTCTTTCGATCTCTCGTTTCACCTCACCGTTGGTACCGACAAGTATTGGAATCCGCTCATGAGGGATCTTTAGATACAGCATTTTCATCGCCTGATATATTATTGGATCAAATCGAAAATATTTTTTTATCATCACCGGCCATTATATATTTAACAGCTTTTTTCCAGTCTGTAACAGCTCCTCTTCTTTCGAAAAATCGGGAAATGTTCTTCATATCCCGGAGGAACCATCTTCCCGCTTCGGGATGTTCTCTTACCACACATTGACCTATGTCAATTATTACCATTCCCCCTTCCTCGGTGAGAAGTATATTGTATTCACTGAGGTCGGCATGGACGAGGAGGGCGTGGTTGTAAACTTTGAAATATTCCCCGATGATTTTCCTGTAAAGGTCGTCAGGATCTTCCATGATTACGTCTTTCAACATCGGCGCCGCCCCAAATTCATTCCCTATGTACTCCATCACCAGGATATTTTTTGACACGTGAACCGGCCGGGGCACACGCACATTATTTTTTATCAATCTCGAAAGATTGTTATATTCCTTTTTTGCCCATACCGAGATCAATTGACGTCTCTTTCGTGGGATGTTCCTGTAACGTGGATTTCCGTCTATGTATTTCAATATATTTTTGAATGTTGCTGTAGAAGTGCGATATATTTTCACCGCAAGAAATTCCCCGTCCGGGCTCGTTGCACGATAGACGTTCCCCTCCTTGCCAGTGGATATGGGGTGATCTAGGCTTCCTATAACCTCATTTGTGATAAGCTTGTAAAGACAAAGAAGGGCGGCATGGTCGAATACCTCGTCGTAGGTCTTCCGTTGATTTGCATCCTTCTTTCTCGATTCAGATTTGGTATAACCGTCGATCCTTTCTTCAAGGATGTCGTACATTTCTTGAGAAGACATTCATTCCACCGTTTTAGTGATGGATGGCGGATCAGGCCTAAAATACATCTATGATCTCCGGAAGCTTTCTTTTCTTGGACAGATAATACGCTTGGGTCTTCGTGTATCTGTATGCGACATCGGCTTTGTCGTCCTGAAACTCCCATGGTTTGACGATGAGGAGATCTCCCACACGTATCCACATGCGTCGTTTCATCCTGCCAGGGATCCTTGCCATCCTGGATTTCCCGTCCTCGCACATGGCAATGAGCCTTGAGCCACCCAACAACTGCTCCGCTACTGCAAAAATCTCGCTTTTCTTTCTGTTCGGCAGTTTTACCCGGATGTACTCCGGTCGCACTTCGGTTTTCGGCTTTGCCAGATAAATCCCTCTATTTTTAGTTTCTAATATTAAAAACAAAATCTATTCGACATTGTAAAGAGTATATTAGTAGTTTTGGTCCGGACTATCTCCCTTGCAGCGGCGTGAAGCTGGCACAAGAGCCGCCAGACAAGGATGCAGTATGGAGAATTACTGCAAGTTCGACGGATAATGTCATTCGAATCGGTCTATCCTTTCAAGCAGTTTTCTAGTTTCGGCCATCCGAATCTTGGGCGTTGTCTTTCCATACCACAGTACGAGACGTTTACCTAGTATTCTTAAAAGCCGCTGCTTGGATATCCTCTTTCCCTTTATCGTGGGTCTCCTCAGAAGTACTCTGCTGCATTTTTCCCAAGGAAGCGATGGGTGTGTGGCCTTTTCGTCCAGGCGGGGCGACAGTTTGACGTATCTGCTGATAAGGGCGATCTCGGCCGTCGAAGGGGATGGAACTGAATTTAGCTTCGAAACCCTTCTCCCGTCCTTCCGGGATCTGGTAGCATCGAAATACTGGGGCCATATAACAAGGTAGCCGTCCCTCTTTGAGACCGTGATTATCACCTATCTATTATGACGATTATTTCTTCTTCCCTCTTTTCTTGGTCTTATCGCGTTGACCGGTGTATATGGCGTTTATTATGCCGTGCTGCCCGGGTCGTGACGTTACCTTTGCCAGTTTTTCACCTTCCACCTCTATTACCGCGCCTTTGGTAATGATGTTCCTTCTAACGTAATGAGGATTGGCCGTGTTTTCCACAACCCCGATGATCCTCAATTTCTCGGACCGTTTATTCGTCTGATCCACAACGTTGGCCCAGTGGGCTCCCAATAGACGGAGTTTTTTACCGCCTCCCGTTGTTCTGATCCTCTTTTTTCTCTCGTCTCGTACGAAGGTATGCAGTATTTCTCTGCCTATCTCAGTTTTCCGTTTTTTCCGTAAACTACGGTAACGACCGCCTGTAGGTTTCCTTCTTGATCGCCCTTGCCAAATTCCCATTGCTTTCACCTGCAAGTTTTTCCCAAGAACAATAAATTTCATATTAAAAGGTTGTTGCACGCTTTATTTATAAGGAAAAAGAAAGGAAATCCTCTTTTTTAGCCATACTCAATCAAGAAAGGGAACCTAATATGTCATGTGAGCGCCAGGAAAAAATCTATACTAATCCTTGTGTCTTGAAAAAAAATTAATATCTGAAATTCAAAGAACAATATTTCTATAATTTAAACGGGTTTCTCCCCGAGTTCAGTTGATCAGCTTAGGTTACACGAATAAAATAAATTCACATCGATGTGAAAAAAAATGACCAAAGCAGTTGTCGTAAAAAAAAATAAAATCCTCGCAGGTATCGACGCCGGCTCAACCACAGCCAAGATATCGATTCAATCAGCAGAAGGTGAAGTGCTATTCAGTGATTATAGAAGGCATCTTGGTGATATTCCCAAGACCCTGATTGACATAATTATGAGAGCGAAACAGGAAATGGGCGACATCGAAATATCTCTAGCCGTTACAGGTTCAGCTGGAATGGGATTAGCCGAGCGCATGGGTTTCCCTTTCGTTCAAGAGGTGGTTGCAACAGCCAGCTACATCAGGAAATATCATCCCGAAGTAAGAACCCTTATCGACATTGGGGGGGAGGATTCCAAGATAATATTGTTCGATGCGGAGGGAAGGCCCGATATGCGAATGAACGGGAACTGCGCTGGCGGAACGGGTTCCTTCATTGATCAGATGGCCTCACTTCTAAATGTAGAGATAGGGGAGATGAACGATCTGGCGGAGGAATCGGGAACTGTTCAGACTATAGCTTCGAGATGTGGTGTTTTCGCCAAGACCGACGTACAGAACCTGCTTTCCCGGAGAATATCCAAGGAAGATATCTCGGCCTCCATCTTTCATGCTGTAGCGGTCCAGGCTGTCTCTACCCTTGCCAGGGGTTACGATCCGGGACCGAAGGTAATGTTCTGCGGCGGTCCATTAACATTTCTTCCAATGCTCAAGAAAGCCTTCCTTGATTTTCTCGGTTTTACAGAAGAGGACGAACTTATTCCTGAAAATCCCCTGTTCATTCCTGCCATGGGAACTGCGTTATACAAAGAGACCCCTCACCTTGAAATCAAATTATCCGAACTGGGTGCTGTTATAAAGGCGGCTTCCGAGATTGACAACAAGGTGGAAGGGCGCCTTGACCCCCTCTTCACCGATGAATCTGAATTCATGGATTGGAATGCGGCAAGAATGGTGGAGATCGGGGAGAACACCGACATCTCGACCCTGAACAATAAAAATTGCTTTTTGGGTATTGATTCTGGTAGTACGACCACCAAGATAGTGATCATCGATGAGAGGAGCCGATTGGCCTTTGGCTATTATGAAGGAAACAAAGGAGATCCGGTGGGTGCCGTAATCAAGGGTCTCGAAAAACTTTCCCGGATCTGTGATGATGGTGGGATCGAGCTGAACATCGTAAATTCATGCGTCACCGGTTATGGGGAGGACCTAATAAAGGCAGCGTTTTCCGTTGATATGGGGATAGTGGAAACCCTTGGACACTTCAGGGCAGCGTCCAAATTTATAAAGGGCGTTTCATTTATATTAGATATCGGCGGCCAGGACATGAAGGCCATATTCATCGAGAACGGCGTCATTACGGATATCGAGATCAATGAAGCATGTTCTTCGGGTTGCGGCTCATTCATTGAGACCTTTGCAAGGTCTCTAGGTTACGAAGTGGAAGAGTTCGCGAGAAGAGCGGCGTATTCCAAGGCTCCGTCGGACCTAGGGACTAGATGCACGGTCTTTATGAATTCCAAGGTGAAGCAGTCCTTCAGGGAAGGGGCGACGGTTGAGGATATCTCTGCCGGGCTTGCTTTCTCGGTGATCAAGAACTGTCTTTATAAGGTGTTGAAAATAAAGGATACTTCAGTTCTGGGTGAAAAAATTGTGGTGCAGGGCGGTACCTTCCGTAATCCAGCGGTCCACAGGGCATTGGAGCTTATTCTTGGGCAAAAAGTTGTCTGCTCTTCTGCTCCCGAACTTATGGGTGCGTACGGGGCTGCCCTAAAAGCTCTGGACCGGTGGAAGGAAGATTCCAGCATGATTTCCACTTTCGTGGGGATGAAGGGTATCGATGGGGCGCGAACGTGCGAGGCAAAACACGTTAGATGCAAGGGATGCGAGAACCGCTGTACCGTTACAATGCTGAAATTCGATCCAAAACATTTATTCTATACCGGCAATAAATGCGAGAGATACTTTTCGAACAGGGGGGCGGATCACAGGAGGGGTGAGAATCTGCTGGCGTACAAATTGGATCTTCTGTTCGGCATCCAAAAAGAACCGGAGGGAGAGCCTCTGGCAACTGTGGGTATTCCCCGCGTGCTCAACATGTTCGAAAATTATCCTTTCTGGCACACTCTTTTTGTGGAATCTGGTATCAAAGTGGTTCTTTCACCTCCCTCCGAACAAAAGATATTGGAATTGGGCGCCCGGACGGTGATGTCGGAGAACATATGTTTTCCTGCGAAGTTGACGAACGGGCATATATTCGCCCTCGCGCAGATGGGCGTGGACCGAATATTCTACCCGATGGTTGTGTTCGAGGAACAGGAGTACGACGATTCTCTGAACCAGTTCAACTGTCCCATCGTGACCAGTTATCCTGACGTGATAAGGAATGCCATAATGCCAGATGTGAAATTCGGCATACCCTTCGATACACCACCGGTCTCCTTCGGGAGCATGAAACTACTCAAGGCCGTATGCTGGAAATACCTTAAGGGATTGGGAGTAAGGAAAAAAAGTTTCGAGAGAGCCTTTCGTGAAGCCTTAACGGCAAAACGGGAGTTCAAGGAGAAGCTGCGAAAACGCAGTTCCGAGATAATTGATAAGGCGCGGAAGGAGGGACGGATGGTTGTGCTGCTTCTGGGAAGACCGTATCATCTGGATCAGTTCATCAATAAGAAGGTACCTGAAATGATCGCCGACCTTGGTGTCGATGTAATAAGCGAGGATTCGATCCCTTCTGACAGCGGTAAAGGATTGGATGATGTGGATGTGCTTACCCAGTGGGAATATCCGAACCGAATATATGCTGCTGCAAGATGGGCGGTCACAAAGCCGGGTGTCGAGGTTGTTCAGCTTAATTCTTTCGGCTGCGGGCCGGACGCCCTGATATGTGACGAGGCCAAGACGATACTGGGGCGAAAAGGGAAAACCCATACGCTCATCAGGATAGACGAGGTTTCGAGTCCGGGCTCCATTAAGCTAAGGCTGCGTTCAATGATGGAATCGCTGGACCAGAGGCGCTCGGGTTCAGGTGCCGCTTTGTTGCCTGATCAGAAGAACAAACCCTTTTTGGAAGCCGATAAGGAGAAGACCCTGATTATACCGTACTTTTCTCCTTTCCATTCCACCCCTCTCGAGGAAGCCCTGAAAACTATGGGTTATAATTTTCACACACTTCCACCACCCGATCGGGAAAGCGTTGACGTGGGACAGAAATATACCAATAACGAGATCTGCTATCCGGCCACCATTGTAATAGGCGATCTGATAAAGGCACTTCAGTCCGGCGATTGGGATCTAGACAAGGTTGCAGTGGGATTGTCCCAGACCGGGGGGCAGTGCAGGGCGTCGAGCTACCTGTCCCTTCTTAAAAAGGCGTTGTTGTCCGCGGGTTTCGGCGACATTCCCGCCGTTACGGTGCATTTTTCAGATGAAAAATTGAACTATCAGCCCGGATTCCAGATCAGCAAGAAGAAGCTCGCACGTCTTGGTCTTTTGGGTGCGTTACTTTCCGATTCCATAATGCAGTTCCACCAGGCCACGGAGGTCCGTGAAAAGAAAAAAGGCAGTACACAGAAACTTACCGAACGCTGTCTCGATAGAATGAGCAAGATGATCACTGGAGAACTGAAAACAACACACTTGGCCTTGCTGCGTGAGGCGGTTGACGAGTTCAATCGTATCGAGACCCATGACGGGGATTATCCGGCAGTAGGATTTGTTGGTGAAATTTACGTGAAATACAATCCTTTCGCCAATTTCCGGATGTGCGATTGGCTGAAGGACAAGGGTATCGAAGTGGTTATCCCTCCCATGGTTGATTTCTTCACACAGGGTCTGATAAATACGCGGGAGAACCATAAAGCCAACATTCAACGTAGCAACAAGAATTATTTCATGTCCTACCCCGTTCAATGGTTTATCAACTATCATCATAATCGCTTCGAGAAGATCAAAAAGAATTTCAAGTATTACAGGCGAACCCACAAGATCGACGAACTGGCAGAGAAGGCATCGAAGATAGTCAGCCTTACCAATCAATTCGGCGAGGGATGGCTGATACCTGCGGAGATCGCCGCCTTTTACGAGGACGGAATTAAAAATATAATATGCGTTCAACCCTTCGGCTGCATAGCGAACCACGTGATAGGCAAGGGAATCGAAAGAAGAATGAAGGAGATATACCCGGACCTGAACATTTTGTACCTGGACTGCGACATGGGCTCTTCCGAGGTAAACGTCTTTAATAGATTGAATTTTCTCATCGAGTACGCGAGAGAGACCGTGGGGATGGTTTAATCCAGATCATTTCTGTAATGGGATGGATCCCAGTGGCAGTTCTGGAAGATGAATAAAATTATGATAATGAACATGTGTGTATTAGAAAACGGTTGTTGTCAGTATATTATTCTATATTTATTTCAGGGTAATTCAATCATAACCTTTATGCAAATATAATCGAAATATATGACAGGTGTTGAAACGAGTCCACCATGATTTTCATACCTTAAATCAATGTCTTCGATATTTATTGTATGCAAATCAAGTCTTTCGGAAATGTCAATCCTTACTTCAATCTCGTTTTCAGTGGAATTAAACGAATATCCCGTATCAATAATAGAATCAGAATATATTATTTTTAGTGTATTCAAATTTGAATATGAAGGATCAGTTTTATATTTTATTTGTATTGTAAGTCCTTCTATCTTACCAGAGAAGGAATCATTGCCAAAATCCGTTACTTGAAGAATATGAGGGCCTAAACCCCCCCCTCCGACATAATAATATATATCATCATCTTCAATCAATCTTTGTTCATTTTCTGGGGTGAAATAATAAACACCTATGTTAATCGATTCAGAGTCTAATACTTTTATCAAATCGCTACAAATCTTATTCAAATTTTGATATCCCTTCTGAATATCGTTATTTCCTTCGATCCATACTCGTGTATACTCCTCTTCGACATCTACATGAAATTTATGACTATTGAACTTTCCCTCGACAACCACATTTCCATTATCATCTATCATCTCGATGGGCCTATCAGCTATGCACATACAAAATAAATCCGGATCATTCCCCTTTTTTTCCAATAATCCTTTCACCAATGGGAACCAGATGTCATTTCCGATGGAACAATTGTAATCATTTTTTATTTCATATAATACTATTTCCGAAGTCCTGTTAAACATTTTAGCTGTGATCTCAATAATATCAGTTTTAAAAATGATTGCGAAATCATAGGACATATCAGATGAGTAATTGTCATATTGAATATGGATTTCACCAGGATTTGGTATGATTATATCCTCCTCCGACCAAAATACAGAAAACCCAACTATTAGCAGAGTGACGATAAGCAAAGAGGGCAGTAAAACCATTAACTTCTTATTCATAAATCCTTCCTCGGTAATAAATAATTACAGGTCATGTAGAACAGGAATCCCCTCTTTTAATATTTTATGCGGAATCAGCCCTCCGGCCACTATTCATAGACTTCCTTCCATTTACTATTCTGTATAATAAAGTTCATAAAGATAAAGTTTTTGGGTTTAAACCGTATGGCGATGCTGAAATTGCACATAAATTCTTCGAACTCTGCTAGAATATCCCACTTTGCACTTTGTTATGTCCAAGCTCATTCCTGCGGAAGGAATCAGGGTACGCAGATAGTTTTTACTTCGGGTTCTTTCCGGGGGCGGGCGCAATGTTCAGCAAACAGGTTAACGCCATGATAAACATACCACGCCCTGAACGAACACATTTTATCTTCAAGACAGATATCTTTCAAGATTTGATCTGCGCGCTTCCTGTGACCCTTATGATCCAGTGCGCTTAGACGCATTAATTGATACAAAGCGTCATGGACCAGAGACCCACGCATGAAGGTCTTTGTATCAAAGGTAGGTCCGCTAGGTCCATCCCATGCGTAACCCTTCTTGATAGTTAAAATCCCTTCGGCAGACAATGAGATAAATTCGAATTCTTTATGTTCACTTGGCTTGATATCAATTTGAATGACATAATCTTTCATCAACTGATACTTGTAGTTCCCAAGTTCTCTGTAGCAAGCCTTGTCCATCGATATATCCTCCTGTATTGAAACTCTAAGTAATTGTAGAAGTAAAAAAACTTATGTCATAAATAAGTAATTACCTTTAATAACTTTTGATATTTCGGGCCGAAATAAGAAGAGGGGTCGTGCGAGTAATCGTGTTGTTCCAGTATCTTAGGTAAAGTAGGTTAAGCTATATCATAAAACTCAGCTTTGATGAACAAAGCTCTCCCCTTTATTCCATTTTTATTTTATTACTCCGTGGTCAGATAACGTGAACCATACCTGGTTCCCATTCATCTTTTCCGAGTTGACGATGCCTTTTGTAGAAAGATTTCCAAGATGATAGTATACTGTTCGAATGGAGGTTCCGTATTCATCCGCGACCTCCTTTGCGGATGAGCCGGGTTTTTTCCTAATGATCTCTATAATCCGCCTTTCAGCAGGTGTTAGATTGAATGGGTTTTTCTGAGCATTTGTAGGATAAAAATACCTGAATTTTCCGCCATTCGTAGAGCTTATCATCTTTCCCTTGTCTAACTTCCCAAGGTGATATGTCAAAGTCCCCCTTGACATGTCCAACTCTCTCTTCATTTCCGAATAATGTTTTCCCGGATTATTCTCAATATATGTAAGGATGCGCTTTCTGGTCTTATTACCAAGTATTGCCCTGCCTTTTATCCTGCTATAGATAAAAAGTCCCCCGAGAACGAGAACAAAAAACAGACCCAAGTACAACCCGATCTCCAATTTTTTGCCACTCTTTTCCTTTACCCATCTGGTCGAATCGCGAGGATAAGCGTCATTTTCATTGGCCACTCCGTCGCCATCCCAGTCGAGTGGGGTGGAGTTCGGGTCATTCGGGTCACTCCCTGCTTCCTTTTCTTCAGCATCGGTCCAACCATCACTGTCGGTATCATTTTGAACACCAGGCGGCTCGTTTTGATTTCCTTCGAGAACGGTAACGATAAGGTCATCCATGTCTTTGAGCCCTGTTGCATCCGTGACGGTGAGGGTAACGGTAAAGTTCCCCGTTTTTTCAAATTTGAATGAACTTTTTACACCACGAAGGGAACGAACATTCCCGCTATAGTAAAAAGACCATGTATAATTTACGATCCCAACATTATCATAACTGTCATTTCCGTTAAAATAGGCGGTACCACCCTGAATAATGGTAACGTTGTGGCCCGCTCTTGCAATTGGAGGGGTGCTATCCGCCTCCAATACAGTGACCATAAAGGTATCTGTGGCCTGGTTTCCAGCATTATCAAAAATAATCAGACTTATCGTAAAGTTTCCTGTTCTGGTGAACGTGTACTGCGCTGTAATACCATACCGAAATTGTTTCCCCCCGTCATCCAGGGACCACGTATAGTTCGTCACACCCACGTTGTCCGAACTGCCGCTGCCGTCGAAGGTTACGGTACCCCCTTGTACCACAGTAAGGTTCACCCCTGCATATGCCAAGGGTTTTGTGATGTCCATTACCGTGACGACTATCGAATCGGTTCCCTGGTTTCCCGCCACATCAGTAACTTTCAAGGCAACCGGGAAGCTTCCGGCATTGAAGAAAGAATATCCGGGCGACACTCCGAAGAGGGTAACTAGCCCTTTATCGTTAAAGGTCCATGAATAATTCACCAGTCCATTATTATCGGTACTGCCATTAGCTATGAGATGTACCCTGTCTTTCTGGTTGATCGTCCTGTCCGGCCCGGCATCTGCTACCGGGAGGATAATGTCATATCCGCATTTAGTGTAGTTTAGCTTGGGTGACTGTTCCTTATTTCCAGCAGTATCGTTTGCTATCGAATAAAACCTGTAATGGCCATTACCGTCGGAGAAATTAAATTGAAACGTCCATGGTGAAGAATTTTTCGATCCATAAAGAGACCAATCCCCCCAGCTTTTATTATCGGGACTGAATCGATACCTTAGAGCCACATCACCTACCGCGGCATTTCCGGGAACGGCGTTCACGGTAATATTCAGGGAGGGTGAGTTGGTCCAGTATGGATAAATAAAATTGGCCCAGGATCTCGGTCTGATAGCGTTATATCCACATTCCGCATCCTTGAAGGCCGGGGCGTCCTCCCGGTTACCCTGCGCATCATTGGCTACCGAATAAAATTCATAATTACCGCTGCCGTTCGGAAAAATAAATTCGTAAGACCACGGCGGTAGAAAGTCTGTTGCAAAGAGTCTCCATTCACTCCATGTCGAGTTGTCAACACTGAATCGGTACCAGAGTTCTACGTTTTTGATAATGCTAAGATTGTCCCTTGCCGTAACGGTAATCTCGAACGGAACAACTTCTCTCAAATAAGGGATGATGGGATCAACCCATGAGCGAGGGGGTTCATTATCCTGAACAACATCTTTATGCGCATACTTCAATCCACTGTTGGAATAATAACTGACATGAGGGCTGTTCGAGAGGTCTAATGCCAAAGATATTATCTTTCAAACCCCTTGGAATCCACTATTTCCTTCTGCCATACGCTGCCGTTCCAGAAAGCATATTTCAAATAATAATTGGGCCAGTAATCATAGTAAGCTATATGCGGCCGGTCGTTAGAGTCGACGGCAATGGAAGTATACTCTCCGACATAGCCATTTGAATCCACTGTCTCAATTATCCATGCACCACCGTTGTGGTGAGCGTATTTCAAGTCCCGGTTGGGAAGGCCGTCGTAATAACTGATATGAGGCCGATTGGCTGAATCCAATGATAAGGAAGAGAACGCACCTACAATGCCTTGTGCATCCACGGTCTCTACAGACCATGAATTACCGTCGTAATAAGCATATTTCAGGTCATCATTATTGCCCCCATCCTGATAACTGATGTGGACATTATCGTTCTGGTCCACCGCAATCGAACTCCACATCCCAACCCGACTCTCGGAATCTACCGTCTCGTTATGCCAGGACAAGCCATCCCAATATACATATTTCAGATCGCCTTCGGGCCATTCTCCCACACAGCAACTGAAATGGGGCCGGTCATTGGAATCCAACGCGATAGAGGTGGAATAATAGGTCTTTATACCCAAAGAAGTAATATTCCAATTATTTCCGTCGTAATAAGCATATTTCAAGTAACTATTCTCCCAATCACCGGTACAATAAACGATATGGGGCCGGTCATTTGAATCTATAGCAATGACGCTGGTATTGTATGTATCACCTATGGAATCTACTGTATCCGTATGCCACTGGGCTCCATCATAATAAGAATATTTCAGTTTGTCATCTGAACCATTGTAATAGGTGATATGGGGCCGGTTGCTTGAATCCATGGCAATGGAGGAAAACTCCCCATATCGATCGTCTATCGATAGAATGGTCCAATCGTTGGGAGGATTGTTGTATGCGTATTTTAGCCATGTATCCGGCCAATCGGAATCATCACTATAACAAATATGCACTTGGTCACTTTCATCTATGGCCAAAGAAAAAAATCCCAAAACCTCGGAATCCTCATCTACTGTCTCGATATTCCATACTCCCCCATCCCAGTATACATATTTCAGATAAAAATCGGGCCAGCGATCTAAATAAGCTATATGCGGTCGGTCATTAGAGTCAATGGCTAAAGAAGTATGACGATCAACATAACTATCGGAATCGACCGTTTCATTATTCCAAACATTTCCATCGTAATATGTATATTTCAGATCATAGTCGGGCCAATACCTGAGATAACTGATATGCGGTCTGTCGTTGGAATCAAGAGCGATGGAAGTATAAAACCCCACATTCATCCGCGGATCCGCAGTCTCGTTATGCCACGTATTCCCATCGAAGTAGGCATATCTCAGTTTGAAATAATTCCAAACACCGGCACTATACGCTATATGCGGCCGATCGTTAGAATCCACAGCAATGGAATTATAACCTCCCACATCCCATTGGGTTTCAAGTGTTTCATTTTGCCACGCTATACCATCCCAATGCGCATACATCAGGTTGCGATCAGGCCAATTACCGATACAATAACTTATATGAGGTTTGTCGTTCGAGTCCAATGAAAGTGAGGCTGAATCCACATAGATATCTAAAATAGTAATATTCCACGAATTATTGAAGTGTGCATATTTTAAGGATTGATTATACCATCCACCTGTGCAATAAGTGATATGCGGCCGGTCATTCGTATCCAACGCGAGGGTTGTGCTATTGTATTTCAGGCCAACATTGTCCACAATTTCGATTTGCCACTGAGCTCCATCGTTATAAGCATATTTCAATTTGGAATTTTGATGATCTAAATAACTGATATGCGGTCGACCATTTGAATCAAGAGCTATGGATGTATAATCACTATAAGTATCTACCGTATTGATCGACCAGCCACTGGCCTTGACACTGCTTCTGAGGTTTTTTTCACGATTCTGACTGTCAGGATACTCTTTGATATTTGACGATTGATCTTTTTCATTTCCAATGATTGGTTGGCCGATTCCAATAAAGATAAGGAGGAGAGCGATCAACAGCCCCCCGATTTGGGATTTTATTTTTATCATCTCCATTCCTCCTGGACACCTGTTTGGCGGGTGCCGACGTCAGTTGGATTATTTAATTTCTAAACCCTTTCTAATCTCTCTATGCAAATATTGTATATATATGAAAATTGGTCCAATCTTATCATTGGCAACTTTTTTGCTTCTGTCAATGTCCAATTTCATCGAAAGTTCGACTCCATTCACTTGAAAACGGTCTATTTCCTCCTTCGTATTATTGTAAAGAGTATCGCCATCATTGAAAAGAAAAAAATAATTCCGATCGACCACCACCATACCGCGGTATTCCTCGAAATCTTTAGCTTCCCCCTGTCGGGGTCGTCCGGGAATAAATCATCTTCATTAGAAATATTGTCGCCGTCCCTATCGGGATCAAGCGAATCGGGTATACCGTCTCCGTCCGAGTCCCGCGGGACCGAGAGCTTGTTCCGGGGATCCGTACCCACTTGAGTTTCGATGGTGTTCTTCCATCCGTCCCCGTCGATATCACTATCCATATAATCAAGAATCCCATCATCATCTATATCTGTATAATACACAATAATCGCTAGGGTTGTATAATTCGTGGAGTTGTCATCATCCATAATGGAGAGATTTACATAATATACTCCGGCATTTGGATAGGCATGCATCGGGTTTATTGCATAGCTAAAGGAATCGTCTCCAAAATTCCACGAATAATTTAGAACCTCGCCGTCCATATCATAAGAGTTTGAACTAAATTGTATTATCTCGTTTTCATATACTGCAAGATTATTGGCAGTGACATTGACTATCGGCGGTCGATTGAGTACCGTTATCAGCATTTTTGAATAAACCTTCGAGCCATCATCATCTTCAATTTTTAGATGTACCGTATAAACGCCATTATCGGAGTAGCTATGTACCGGATTTGGTGATGTGCTGATATTTTCATCTCCGAAGTCCCAACTATATGTCATAGTTCCATCAAAGTCATTTGCATTTGCTTTAAATTCTATTGGAACATATGTGTAAACGATAATTTCATTTGCCGTAGGCGAGACAGTAGGTGGTCGATTAAGTACAGTTATCGCTTGCGTGATCCAATCACTTTCAATGAACAGGTCTCGTACCTTTAGCTTTGTTTCATAAACCCCATCATCGGAATAGTTATGATTTACAATAGAATTGTTGATCCAGCTAGTCGTATTTCCGTCACCAAAGTCAAAATAATACTGTATCGGGCCATTATCAGTTGAGTTAGATGCGTTGAAATTAACTTTTTCCAGGGTATGTACTATTTGAGGATAGACCGTAAAAAGAGGAGTTGGGATTGCATTGACATTGATATTTAATACGAATACATTATTATCTTCATCGCTTTCATTAATATTGTTATCGCGATCCACCATAATTTCTAATTTATGTTCTCCTGCTACGGCTACCCATTGAAATGATATAAATTGTGAAGTATTTACATGCAGAAAATTTACCGTTGTCCTGTTGATGGTTTTATTATCCACTGCGAACTCAACCGGAATTTCCATAGCATCCAAGCGGCCCAAATTCCGTACTGTTGTATTTATATACACTAGCTCATTCTCGGTTACATTATTGGGTGAGTGTGAGATACGATCAGGTTTAAGGTCCGGTTTGCGTGTCCGAACACCAAAGACATAAAGATGTTCTTTACCACCAATAATAACTTCTTTTCGAGAATCATCATCAACATTCCCGGTGGCTACAACAGGGGTAAGATATGGATATTCGCCATAAAAAACGTCCAAGTCATATTCCCACAATATTTCAAAATTCGTTGCGTCAAAAATGTATATCTTCTCATTACCGCTGCCATTGGTAATATTGCTTACAGTCCCAACGATAATTTCATTTTTAGTGTCATTATCCAGATCATCAACAACTAAATGGCCAGTGTGATATAAATTATCACTTCGCCGTTCCAGGTCATGTGTCGACCCGTTTAACAGATAAATATATCCTCGTTGAGGGTAAACATCTACAACACTGATCAATATCCCGCCCGAAATGGTCATACCCATACATCGGTCCCCGTAGAAATCTCCAGCCATATACAAAGGGTAGATCCATTCGGGTTCATGGCTTATACCATCAAAGACATATAAGGATACACCGCAACCACTTGTTGCTGCAATAATCTCGCAAACACCATCGTTATCCACATCGGCAATCTCTATTTTTGCTGCGATCAGACCAAAACCACAAGGATCAGTTCCCATACCCTCAAGATGTACTTCCTCTAAACTGGGACTCTTCCATTCGAGAGTGTGGTTAATAGCGTCGAATATATAGATATAACCCTCCTGATCAGAGTATTCCCCATGCCCGGTAGCCAGGATGAGTTCTTTTGCACCGTCAGAATCAACATCGCCTACAGCAATATCATAAATGGGATCCAAGGATCCATTTACGTTGTTACTATCGATCACCCATTTTTCCGTATAGCCAGTACCATTATACTCAAAACCACGTATCCAACCCGACCAATAGTAGACACCATAAATAATAATTTCCGGAGTTCCATTGTCGTTTATGTCTTCTACTAAAATACCGCGACATTGCCGGTTACGTTGAGAGATGTACTTCCATTTCACACTACCGTTTATACCATCCCAAACATAGATATATGAAACATCCTCTCGACGATTAAAGTCACCTGTAACTATGTCATTTATACCATCCTGATCTACATCGCCCAATGCTAAATAACTAACATTTATCTTTTTCTGCCATTTCAATGCCGCATATTCCTCTAGGGCGCGTACCCGGTTTAACTCATAAGGTATTTCATCATTATCATCCGATCTTACGGTTTTAAAAGCAAACAGTTGGAGTAATATAATTAGGAGGCATAGGAATACTTTTCTGTTAGTTCCCATATTCATTTCTTTTACTCCTTTTATCCATATCGAATTATACTTCAGTTATATTGTAATAAGATTTTGTTCTTTCTCTAGTACCGTTTATTCCTCTCTTCCAACCCTCCCGAGTTCTTCCTCCACACAATCCAAATTATCCTCCTCACCTATCCTCTCTCTCCTTTTCGTAACCAACACAACTCCCAAAACTATCCCAAGCACCAATACCAAAATCCCAACTCCCACGAGCCACCACATCCCGCTATTTCCTCCTTTCATATTTTCCGATCCTTCCCACCGCTCCCTGTCATCCGGATAAGCGTCGTCCACGTTCGCCACTCCATCTCCGTCCCTATCGGGATCAAGCGAATCGGGTATGCCATCAGCGTCCGAGTCCCGCGGGACCGAAAGATTACTCAGAGGATTCGTGCCCACTTGCGATTCGACGGAATTATTCCAGCCGTCGCCGTCCCAATCTATGGGTGTGGAGAGTGGGTCGTAGGGATCACTGCCCTGTTCAAGTTCATAAGTGTCGTTGTAGGTGTCGTTGTCGGAATCAGCATCAGGAAATGGATTAATTTCACTTTCAACCATAATAACAATAGAATCCGTTACGGTAATGCCGTTATCCACAATAATCGACAAAGTTACAGTATAGTTTCCAGGACTTACAAATACATGGATAGGATTCGACTCAAGGCTCGTATTCCCATCTCCAAAATTCCAGAAATACTGGACATCCATATTTCCGTTAGTATTGTTCAGTATGCCTTCGAAGGAAACGTTCAATGGGCTAACACCATGCGTTGGATTTGCTATAATTTCTACAATTGGTGTATTATTGGGAGATTCCCTTGCTACGGATATCGCCATCTCGGCCTTACCAAAATCTCCATCGTCATCGGTAATGTTCAACGATACAAAATATGTTCCTGGTACTGAATAAACATGTGATGGATTTTGCTGGTGACTCGTATTTCCATCTCCAAAGGACCAATTCCAGGAGACAATTGTACCGTCCGGATCAATGGACCCTGTGCTGTTGAACTCGACTATCTCGTCAATATCCGGGTGAATTGGTGTGAAAGAAATATTAATGATTGGAGGAACATTCAGAACCGCTATTGATTTTGTTGTATTATTTCCCCATCCCTCATTATCACGTACCGCTAGGGTCACATTATATTCTCCGTCATCATTGAATAAATGCACCGGGTTCTGATCATAGGATATATTTTCGTCCCCAAAATTCCAGGTCCAATTTACAATAGAATTTGTATCATTTGCATCGGGGTCTACGGAAGTATCTAAAAATTGAATTTCATCCATATCGGTAGGATCTATCGGTAGGTATGAAAAATCAGCCATAGGAGTGACATTTACCACTTCAATCTCTCTTGTTAACTTGACAGATAAACCATCATTATCCGTGACCACCAGTTGTACTGCGTAAATGCCTTCATCAGAATACTGATGGATCGGATTTTGAAAAGCGGAGGTATTTCCATCCCCGAAATTCCAGAACCATGATTCTATGGATCCATCAAAATCTGACGAAGTATCGCTGAATCTCACATTTTTCATGGCAATTAGTATGTGGGGATCATAAGAAAAGTTGATGGCGGGCGGAATTAGCGGCCAGACTACATGGATATCAACGGGGATCATTAATGGATACTCATCTCTGTTATATCGACCGTCACTAATATTATACGGCGTATCTCCTATACCATCACTTTCCGGTTCATCTTGATTCACACCGGAGAATGTGTCATTACCGGAATAATTACTCCAGTAATTACCTCCCGATGGATAAGTATCATTCCAGTAATTCTTGCCACCAAAGTCGCCTGCCTGCCCATTCTCATCCAAATTGCCGATTATATTATTGTGATGTATGATATTGTTTTCACCACCGCCAATGCATCTCTCCAATAAAATTGCCAAGCCATCATTCCGGGATATATTATTGTATTTAATAAGATTATCAGAAGAAGTGATCATATAGATCCCACGTCCATTATATGAGATATTATTATATAAAACAACATTTTCACTATGATGAGCACCGCCGAGATGGGTGAAGTGTATACCATCGTATGTATTAAAAATAATTGAATTATACTGAATTATGTTGTTATCACTATTTTCTTTACCATCCATTTGACTGCCAAATATAATGCCAAATCGGTTCTTTATAATTGTATTGTTTTCAATACAGCCGTTTGTTACATTAATGAAGACTATGCCATCACTGACATTATTTCCACTATGGATGCAGCAGTTTTTAATTACAAAATATTTGCTAACGTTTCGAATTTCAATTCCCGCTTGGTTGGATGCATTAATAACCCAATCCTTAATTATGTAGGGATCATTCGGTGTACCTCTGCCTGAGCTAACGCCATTTTCCAATGTGAAATTTTCATGGCCGACGATCCTTATCGGCTCATGGGCCCAATATATAGGGACATTGATTTGAGCATCGTTTTCAGGTACATTTGGGTCGGTACCTTTAACATATTCTTCAAGATTGGTCTCTCCATCGTTGTCGGGGTCTTCATTTGCATCGCTGGAATCATTGGGATTCAATCCATGGTCGATTTCCCAATTATTAGGCATCCCGTCCCAATCCAGGTCCTCTGGAAGAAATGGCTCAATTCGTTCACTCCAATTCGTATCACAATAATCTATTGAATCAGAAGGATTGATCAGCGGATAATAATCGACATCATGCCAAGGGAGGTTTGTATCACCGATGCCATCTTCGTTTTCATCAGTTCCATTGTAATCAGACCAATGGTTACCATGCCCTGCTGTATCATTCCATGTGTTAGACGATTGTGGCCATCCGATCTTTTTATTATAAGTACAGTTAATAAAGTTATTAAAAAAAGCTTTATTACCCGCAGATTGTATTATTAACGGATCAGTATTGTTAATGAAATTACATTCAATGACAGAATTGTTCCTCGGACCAGGGATGCAATCCAAATCAGGGTCTTCATCCATTACGATCCCCTTACAAGAATAGAAGTTACATCTATAAAATAAAATATTCGACGTACCTCGAAAAAGAAAATTCATATTAAAGAAGTCACAATAGTTATAATTTAAAGTCCCAGGTGAGATATTTCCGCTTAGGTCCTTACTATAAGAAAAAAGAAAAATTCTATTGCTTTGCGTTCCATTTAGTACTATTGAGTCCGGCCGTCCGAATCCAAGGCTCGAATGAGGATAAAAAATTATTACTGTTCCCGGTTCAATCGTTAGAGTAGAATTGTTTTTTATTCCGATAAAATCAATAATGTAATATGGACTATTTTCCTTTGTCCAGGTCGTGTTTTCGATTATTTTTTCAAAAACAATCGTTCCCGGATCACCACGGGGGACCATGGATTCTGTGTTGGGAATCGGTTTGAAAAAGGATGGGTCATTTTCCGATTTTTTCGTTATATCAAAGGTTGAAATGAGATTGAATACCAGAATGACAGTTATGAGTATGTTTAGACCGTGTCTCTGCATTTCGCCTCTTGTCATATATTCATCTATTGTCCTGGTATTATATAAGATTTGTAGAACAAAGTTCGAACCCCCCTAGAACAATTTTCGAACAAAAACAAATTCTTTTCCATGTTGGTCATCCCGATCGTCTATGACAGTATAAAAAAAAACCATGAATACTGCTCGGTCCACACCGACCGTGGGAGCAAGCTCCCCACTATGTTTTTCACTTTTATATTATTATATCGGCCCGCCGTTTGCTGGAGCTCGGCGGCCCTCTTTATGAAGAGAACCCAACAAACTATGGAATAAAATCGAATAGCTCGGGCCCGATCATAACGGAGATCATATACTTGTTGTCATAAATATGGAAATCCTTCATTTGTACGTTCTTCATCTTCGCTATCTCGAATGAGAATTTATTCATTTCCGGTATCGAACTGAAACTGAACATCAGTTTTTGTTCCGAGAGGACCTTGTCCCGCAGATCGTTAACGAGCTTCAGCGCGGCTTTGACCTCGTCAATGGTGGTAACTTTCTCCGATTCCCGCTGGTCCTTCCGCTTCAATGCCTCGGAAACCGTCAGCATCAGCTCGTCGTTATCCCAGGGTTTGCCTATGTAACTGTATACGTGGGCCTTGTTAATAGCTTCCTTTGCTATGTCTATGTCTGAAAAACCAGTAACTAGTATTCTTATTGTGCTGGGCCAGATCTCCTTTGCTCTTCCCAGAAGTTCCACGCCGGTCATTCCCGGCATCTTGTAATCAGCGAGAATAAGGTCATATTCCTTTTCCACCAGCTTTCCGAGAGCTTCATTTCCATTGGATGATGTGGTAACCTCACATTTAAAATCATCAGAAAATTCCAGAATCTTCGATAGAGAGTCCAAAATATTCTCCTCGTCGTCCACTACCATTATACGATAGGTTTTCTTGGCCACTTGATCCGCTCCTAGGTCGCTTATCTACTATAGTTATTCAGGACGTTATTGGAACTTTAATCGTCATTGATGTCCCCTTCCCTGCCTTGCTTTCCACCTGAATGTCGCCGTCATGGTCCTTTATTGTCCGATAGCTTATACTGAGTCCGAAACCGGTACCGCTGTCCTTGGTGGTGAAGAAGGGATCGAATATCTTGCTTATTATATCCTCGGGTATTCCCTTACCGTTATCTCGTATCTGGATATAAATATTTTGGCCATCACGCCAGGTTTTTATCCATATGTCTCCCTTTCCCATGGACTGGGAGGCATTGATGATCACGTTCATGAACACCTGGTTCAGTTGGCCAATGTTGCACTTGGTCTTGGGAATGTCGCCGTAATCGTCGTGTATCTCGATCCGGTGTTTCAACCGGTTGGTCAAGATTATAAGAGTGTCGGCAATCCCCTCGTTTATATCGGCAGATGCCTTTCCGCCCGTATCCGGTCTCGCAAATCTCTTCAATGTTTGCGTTATCTTCGATATCCTGTTGATCCCCTCTATGTTAATCTTAATGTCCTTGTCGATCTGCTCCAGGATCTCCGTATCTATCTTCTTTCCGTCCCAGCGCCTTTTCAATACCGATATCTTCTTTTCTATGAACTGGGTGTTGGATTTGATGTATGCCAGAGGATTGTTCACCTCGTGTGCGACGCCTGCCACAAGCTGGCCAAGTGCCGCCATCTTTTCCGATTGAATAAGACCGTATGTCTGCTGCCTTACTTCCTCTTCCAGGTGTTCGGTGTATTTGATAATTTTTTCTTCCATCTGTTTGCGCTCGATTGCATATCGTATGGACCGCACCAGAAAATAGCTGTTGACCTTTCCCTTGATGAGATAGTCCTGCGCTCCCACCTGTACGGCTCGTAGACCCAGCGATTCATCCTCGAAACCGGTCAGGACTACTATAGGTACGGTGGGTTCCCTTTCGTATATCCTTCCCACGGTCTCAAGACCTTGACTGTCCGGTAATGTGAGGTCCAGAAGTGTCACGTCGAACCAATTTTCCTTGAGTTTAAGGAGAGCTTCATCGAGACGCTCCACGTGAACCAGTCTGAACTGGGCCGCGGGTTTCGCATCCGCCAGCATTTCCCTGATCAATCGGGCGTCCCCGGGATTGTCTTCCACCAGCAGTATCCTGATCGCCCTCACCGTCATATAATTCACTCCTTTGGCAGTCGTACTATGGTCAGCCAGAACTCTTCAATGGACTTTACCACCTTGATGAACTGGTTCAGGTCCACAGGTTTTGTCACGTAACAATTGGCTCCAAGGCCGTAACTCTTCAAGATATCGATCTCCGCGTTCGAGGTAGTCAATACAACCACGGGTATACGCTTCAAATTATTATCACCCTTTATCTCGGCCAGAACCTGCCGCCCGTCCATTTTTGGCAGGTTCAGATCCAGCAAGATAAGGTCGGGACGAGGAGCTTTGTCATACTTGCCTTCACACCGGAGAAATGTCATTGCCTCTTCACCGTCTCTCACCACACAGAGATTGATCCGCATCTTTCCTTCTTCCAGCGCTTCGATGGTAAGACGCACGTCCCCGGGATTGTCTTCCACCAGCAGTATCTCGACTATCCTGCCGTAATCATCAACGTTCATACTCGTTCGCCTCTTTCCTTTTAGGTATGGTGAAGTAGAAGGTGGAGCCCTCACCCGCTTTCGAAATCACCCATATGCGTCCACCGTGCCGTTCCACGATTTTCTTGCAGACCGCGAGGCCGATACCTGTTCCTGGATATTCCGCTTTTGTGTGTAGGCGTTGGAATACCTGAAATATCCTATCGGCGTGCTGGGTTTCGATCCCTATGCCATTGTCCCGGACGGTGAAACAGTACGCCTCTTCATTCTCCTTTACCGAAATGTGTACGCTGGGACTCTCCTTCCCCCGGAACTTTATCGCGTTTCCAATGAGGTTCAGGAATAGCTGGGCAAGCTGGGTGTCATCGGCCATAACAGTGGGCAACGTACCCCGGGTTACAACGGCACCGTTCTCCTTAATTGACATTTCCAGATCGCTCAAAGTTTGATCCACAACCTTTGAACAGTCAGTTGCTAAAAACGGCTTTTTACGCGTTCCTACCCGGGAGTATGTCAATAGGTCATTGATAAGCCTTTTCATTCTCGTAGCCCCGTCCACGGCGTAAGCTATGAATTCGAGGGCATTCTTGTCCAGTTTGTTCTTGTATCGACGCTCCAGCAACTGAACGTAACTGGCCACCATTCGCAGAGGTTCCTGAAGATCGTGAGATGCGATATAGGCAAACTGCTCTAACTCCTTATTAGACCGGCTCAACTCCTCGGTTCGCGCTTTGATCTCGTCCTCGAGGTGGCTCCGGTGCTCCATCAATTCTTCTTCGGCCCGCACCCGTTCACCTATCTCGAGTTGCAATTGGACATTGGCTTCCGTCAACTGGGCGGTACGCTCCTTCACCATATCCTTCAGTGCATCCCGATACATCTTCAGTTCCGCTTCAGCCTGCTCCCGCTCGTCGATCCCGCTTTGCATTTCCGCCTGAATTCGCTTTGATGCTTTATACGATATAAAAAGAATGACTAAACCCGATATTATGAAAATTATGGATAGTATTTCTGGATAGCCGAAGTAATTATTTTTTTCCTTTTCAGGGAGGTCCATGGGAAGAGTGGGACAATCGAGCATGGTGAATATCTCTACCGCCGCGTAAGTGGAATACATATCCCTGCCGTACTGACCTGGACCCGCTTTCTGATCCATGATGAAGTGGAGAATGGGTAAGCGCTCCAGTGCCTTTGTTTGTCCGGAATTCTCAAAAAAACGCACCGCGGCATATGTACCGTGAAGCGAAACATTCCCATCAATTTCATGAATATATCCCGCAAAAGCACCTGTTCCCGAGCGCTGATATTTTTTTATTATATAATCTGTGATTTTTTCCAGTGACATTTTCCCCTCCACAAAATCCAATTTCTCGGTTTCGTTATTACCACCGAGCCACCACAGGGCATTAAAGGCATTATATGTTCCGTAGATCTCGGAGGCTTTTTCTCCAGGTTTGTCCGAGTATCCGCCATCAACAGAAGAAAGACTGCTGTCGACGAAACTTGCCACGTTGATAATATAGCTTGACTCGAAGTTCTTACCCTGGTGCCCGTTTATTATTCCCAATGCATTTATGGCTTTAGAGGTGCATTTCATGGTTGAAGTCATTCCATCTTCCGTGTATTCCTCATCCCAGAAACCCCCGTCGGGATTCCTGTGAGCATTGATGAAATTTTCGATGCGGGTCAGGTTCAGTTCCGGCTGGTCCAATCCACCAAGCATTTCAAGTGACTTCAATGCCTCCAATGTTGTCCTGATTCCCGGTGAGTTCTCATAGCTTCCCCGAAATCCTGCAAAACGTTCCCTTCACCCGGCTTGTGATAGCTTATGTTACCAAGCAAACTATGGGTAAATTCGATATTTGGAACATAGCAGTCCATTAGATAATTCAAAGTAGCTTTGTGGTCTATGGACTCGAGGGAATCGAATAAAGAAAGAATGGATATGGCAAATCTCGTTGTTATCAAAGTCTTTGAATTTCTTTCATCCGGCTCATTAACAAGATCCGGATTATTCACGAAGTAACCCTGGGAGTTCTGACAGGACGCGATATATTCCACGATCTCTCCGGGATCATAATGAACATTTTCCTGCCTGTATTTTTCCATAGCTTCCCGGTACTCGGCATCTTCGTCCTCATCCTGTGACTGACGCACGGATGAATAGGCCCAAAGGTAAACTCCGGAAAATATTAAGCTCAACGCCAGCACAAGTGCATACATTGACCTTGATTTCAATTTCACCATGCAATCGACTCTTCCTTCCCTTTGTTCTTTCCCCCGCCGGAGAACTTTTGGGAAGCTTATTCCCAACAAATTGTACCTTTATATTAATAAAGAGCATGATCCTTTGCTCTCTTGTAAGACTTTTCGGCCTCTTCCAATCTCACCTCGTCACCAATCTTTCTTGAAATGGCCATCTCCTGCTCGAAACATTCCATTGCCTGGGGGAACATCAGCCAATAAATATAGATCTCACCTTTGAAATGAAGTATCGAAGCCAGTTCCATTTGGGATATGTCCTTATCCTCGAGAACTTCGAGGATGTTCAAGAACTCCTCGAAATGATGATCTGCCATGATGTCCATTCCCTTTTCTTTGACTTCATTCAACGCATTTCTGAAATCCCCGGCCTTCATCAGATGGTACACCGCTTCCAGTGAATCCTTGGAATCATCCTCTTCAAGATAGAGCCCGGCCACCCATGTATGATATCTGTTCTTCAATGACGGATTGACCCTTCGTATCAGGAATTCTCTGATGAGATCATGCTGCTCTATGCCGTCCTTACCTTCAAAAAGAAGATATTTTTCCAGCAGTGAGTCAATATGGTCGAAAGAAACCTCTTCATCGATGAAGAGATATTCGGGTGGAAATGGTCTTCTGAACACCGAGGCAAGTTCCAGTATTCTCTTTTCCTCTGCGTTAAGTTTCGAAAATATCTCTTCGTGGATGTACCGGGAGACGTCTTTCATACCCTTCGGCGCTTTGTCTCTGCCTCCCGAACCTATGAGTTCGATAGATAACGGATGTCCTTCGGTTATCCGGTATATGTCTGAGAGAAGCTCTTCGTCGTCCGTGCCAAGCCCGAGCATCAACCTGGAGTCCTCCTTGCTAAGACCCTGCAGTTTCAGTTCGAATATATTGTTTCCAACCACGGCCTCCGTGCGATCGTAGCATGACGGTCTTTCACGGCCAATGATCATGAATTTGACATTCGTGAGAGGCCTTATCTTCTTCAAAGCTTCATGAACGAAAGCGGAAATCCTGGGTGAGCATTTCTGATAGTCGTCGAGAACGAACAGCGCCTTGAAATCCTTGAGTGTGTTCAGGGTTATTTTAAGGGCGGAATCTATATCGAGGGAAACCGTGGAATCGAGGTACTGTGGAAGCTCTGGATAACCTGCTTTTGCAAGAAAAAAAGCGAATTCCCTGCCTATCTTCCTTAAAGTGTCGAATTCTCTGAAGCGGTGATGAAAAATATGGACATTTCCCTGCATTTCCTCTACGATTCTCATGGCTACCGATGTCTTGCCAATGCCCGCGATACCGGTTATGGTGATCATCTGGACCTCGTCAATCCCCAGCTGCTCCCGGATCTGGAAAAGTTCTTTTTTTCTCCCGCAGAACTGCTTCGCTTTCGGAATGTCCTCGGGATAAACACAGAATTCTTCCCCTTTCTTTCCATCAGTATTCGAGCTCTCCATATAGGAGGCCGGATCGAACACACCCACCGGGATAAGACAGCCTATAAGGTCCAACAGGCTCATCCCTTCCGGAACATTGTCCCTTATCTCACCCAGTGTTCTCTCCACCAGTGTATTATTCTCCTTTACCAATACCCTGGAGTTCAGCACACGTGATGATATTTCTTTGGCAGTGGCGGCTCCATTTTGATTTAGGTAGTAAACCTTCCGCTTTCTCCTAGCTCCCTGAACGTGGCGGCTGACCTCTTGGATGAGACCCAATTCCATCAAGCGTTTCATGGAACGGGGAATGTGCGTCCGATTGATACCTATGGCATCCGCTATACCCTCCTGGGCAAGTTCCATGGGAGCATTGAACTCGTCTATTCGGGAGGGATCGTGGCATAATAGATGCAGCAAAATCTTCTCTTCTACCTTTATGGGTACGATTTCTGCAGGGGACATGGGATCAGCGTATCATATTAGTATTCGACGATTTCTTTCGTATTATTGCCCTATTATTAATATTTCTTTCGAGATTATTGTTGTACTTTCGATATATGATTTCGAACATTGCCTTGATCGGTACAGTGTAATTGATCGATTTAGGATAAAAACAAACGTGTAATTGTACTTCAGATGTCCTGGCCCGAACATCATCTTCTTTTTGCCCTTATCACCATGAAACACATCAATATCAGTATCACAAGAATTAGTAGCACCGGCCAAAACCAACCGGAACTTTCCGCCGATTCGCCGTTACCGTTCACCAAAACGTCTAACTTCATCTCCACGGACCGTTGAAAATCCATCTTTGTTGTGGCTGTGTTGCTGTCGCTTCCATAAGTCGCTTCCGCCTTGTAGAATCCTTTAAACTCTTCTCCATCTGCTTCAATTAAGCTCGATAGAACATCCATAACGGCTCTTCCGTCGCTATCAGTGAATCCTGTGTACAACGTCTCGTCGCCGATGTCCTCGAATACTTTCACCTCCGCACGGGGAATTGGTGTGTTTTTACGGTCGGTAACCAGTACCTCGAGTGTTCGGTACAGCTCGATACGGCCCTGATCGAACACCCGGAGGTCTGGAGTGACATAGTCATCTCCCACCAGTTCGGTCTTGCCGTGCCAGTTGTGCAGGGAGACGTGGGAATTCTCTCTTACTTCCAGCTCCGGTGCGCTAATATTCGATAAATAGGCCGACGTCGTACCGCGTAAATATAAAGGATAGGAAAACGAAGCGCCGCGCTGAGCACGGAACTGCTCTGCACTGCACAGACTGTCAACGAATCCTTTTTTTCCGGGTGATACAGCACCACCGGAGATCAAGATGCTGGGCATCACATCCACCACCACATCTTCAAGGGTGCAGTTATGGAACTCCAGGCCGGCTTCGGCCCCGGTTCCGGTAGACTCGACTATCCATATACGCCTGAAGTAGCTTGTATGTGCCCGCAAGGCCCCGCAGGATTGTACAGTAAGATTGTTGACGGTAGAATTGTCCAATTCAACAGTTCCCTCACAGGTGTATATCCAAGAGTCATCCAAAACAGTAGAATTTCGGAAAATCACAGATCCTGCGGAGTCCACAATAAGCTCTTCAACCTCGCAATCGGTTATGCTAAGCTGAGTTCTGCATTCCTCCACGCGCTGCGGCTTCAATTTCTTAGCCCCACTTAGCGATACCAGATTGAGTTCATCAAGCTCGTTAATCGAAATATCGTTCACATCAAGGACACTGTTGTCAAGGGTGAGGGTTACGCCAACTCCATGAGCGGAGAACGAAGTGGATTTTAAAGACGAATCGTTACGGAGTTCAAGGGTGGCACTGTCACTAATATAGATATTGATGGGTTTGTTGCTTTTTATCGTACCACGGTCCAGAATGAGGGTGCCGCGGTCCCGGACAATGATGGAATACTGAAAATCAGAGTCTTGAATTATGTTGATGGTGGAGTTGATAACTTGGAGAGAGGCGTCATCTTCAACGATTATGGATTCCTTCACCACCCTGTCGGAAGTGTCTTTAAGATCTCCCGAGCGGAAGTCGGAGAATGTCCAGGAACTGTCGCGACTTCGGGTGGATGACTCGGAAGAAGCCGCTGCCATAGAGGGTAAGATCGAAAGAAAGATCACAATCAGGAGCATTGTGGATATGAGACCTGTGATTACTTGATTTCTCATGTTGATCCGCGAAATTTTCATTTCCCTCCTCGTATTATATGAAATGATATCCCCGGTGGGATGCCGTACTCGCGAGGATTTCACCATACTCGAACTATAAAAGCTTTTTTGGGAAAATACTTTCGGGACTAAATTTTGTGGGGTTTGTGAGAGTAAGGGAAATCTTTGGGAGGTTATCTGGGAGTTAGCCATCGAATGAGATTTCTCGTTGCGGTCAGCCGTGGATTTGAATTGGAAATGCTATAATATCCTTTATTGAATACAATCGATCCGGGTAAGAGATGGGTGATTTAATGGCTGTGTAGAGTCAATATCATTGAGTGAATTTTTTTTATATATTGGGATAATAATCGTGTGATATACAAACCAAAATGAGGAATGAAAAGAAATTAAAAAGAGGATTTACTTCGGGAATTTGATATCTTACCAGGCAGGGGCCAGTATTATGTTATCTAAGCAAAAGGGTGGCGAATCTCCATATGCGCATTTTATATGGAGATACCCTTCATTCACCCCATCCAGATCTCCTAAATACATAACACCAACTTCAACGGTTCGACCCTTTTCCCAACGGGTATGATCTCCTCCGTTAAATTCATCTGATAGGTCGATAGCTGGAATGTATAAACTTACACGTTCAGGACCATAATAGTAAATGCAGAGTTCTAGGATATCATCCCAACCAAACCTTTTAGCAAGAGTTAAGTATATTCTATAGGCCCCGCCCTCCACATCATCGAGATCATAGTTCATCCATCCATTCCACCCAACAGTAATATATTTATCTCCGCTTGCATAAGAATCCACGTAATCGTTCCAGTTCCCATCGTGTGGCCATTCTCCCGAATTCGTAGCATCTTCGGCTTCGATGACAAGCATATTTACCTCTCCGGAATATTCATTCGATGCCGGATCATAATCCACGGCTTCAATATTGAAAGCCATTGCAACCATGATTATAGTGACCAGAATCGCTATGATCAATCCATACTTACTTTTTTCATTCATTTCCATTTTGTTTTCCTCCTTTTTTTTTTATTTTTTTTATTTTTTCCTTAACATTTCATTTATCCAGAAGTAAATCCCGACAACAATCCCTTATCAAAAAGATTGCTCAATATCTATTATTTCCGTATCAGTATATATTGTTTTTAGGGCAAGATTCGAAATCGTTTTGGGGAATTATTTTCCTGATTTTTTTCTCGTTGGGATTCAATATCATCCAGACAATTATTTCAATTATTAAATAAAATTGAGAAAAATTTTTTGTCATGAGGGGAAAAAATAAAAAGTATCACCCAAATCTCGAATTGCCCTCACCCACTGGACTCTAATGTTTTTTCACGTAAAGATGAATGACCCCGTTTTTCCTTTCCTTTAATACAACACCTTTATCGCTAAGAGTTGCAAGATGATAGGAAATGGTGACATAGGAAAGATTCATCTTTTGGATCAATTCTTTGTAGGTTATCCCGGATTGATTTCCGATCAAGTTGACAATTTTCTCCTGCATCGGGGTGAGTGGTTTATGATGATTGAGCGAGTTCCCGTAATAGCACCGCATAAAATATCCGTCGTATACTGTGTTTATTACCTCGGCCTCTTTTAGTTTCCGGATATGATGCTCCAAGGTGCTGGAATTAATCTCGAGCTTTCGTGATAGTTCACGGAAATGCATTCCGGGATTTTGCCGGATATATGAGCATATTTTCTCACGCTTTCCATTCTGAAAGATTTTTTTATAGCCGATCCGGGTGTACCCAATGAAGCAGATCAGCAAGACGATCACTCCCAGTCCGAGATATACGGCAATTTTCAGTCTCCTGAATTCCTTCTTTTTTGTCCATCTGCCAGGATCGCGGGGATAGGCATCCTGTCCGTTTGGGACCCCATCCCCATCCCAGTCAAGGGGAGTCGATCGATTATCGTAAGGATCGCTTCCGGTTTCCTTTTCTTCAGCATCGGTCCAACCATCACTGTCGGTATCATTTTGAACACGCGGCGGCTCTTCATCCTCTTTTACAAATACCATCAGAGTGTCGGTACCGACGTTTCCTTCCAGGTCCCTGACCAGCAGGATCACAAGATAATCTCCGAGTTCATCGAATTTGAATGAGGTTTTCTGTCCGTATAACTGGATGTGTCGATTATTATACCCAAAGATCCAGGAATAATTCTCGATACCGACATTGTCCGAACTCCCGTTTCCATTCAAGAACACCGGCTCTCCCGGCACGACTTCGATATCCTTCCCAGCCCTAGCAGTTGGTTTTTCAATGTCCCGGACCTGAATTGTTGTAGAATTTTCTGCCCAGTTATCATGGAAATCCACAACCCTCAGGGTTATCTCGTAAAGACCAGGCAAGGAAAAATTAAAGCTGACATTCACGCCGTACAGGAGTATAACTTTACCTCCATATTCTAATGCCCATGTGAAGTTGGCAATTCCAATATTATCGGAACTGGCCGAGCCGTCGAATGCAACAGAAGTGTACTGGTCGACAAGCAAATCCGGACCGGGATGGGCTACAGGTGGGATTGTATCGCCGACGAAAACCATAAGTTCATCGATTCCCCACAAACCATCCGCATCAGACACGTTCAAGGTTACATAAAAGTAGCCCGTTTCGACAAAACGGAATTCGACCTTTTCACCAAATAAATATATTATCTCACCGCTGTAAAAAAACGACCAGGTATAGTTTATAATTCCGTTATCATCATAACTTCCACTTCCGTCAAATTGGGCGATCTCATGTGGTTCGATAGTGATATCGTCCCCGGCTACTGCCACGGGCTTCGGTGAACTCTTTATAGTTTGAATCCCCCAGTCATACAATATGGGACTCTCGGATTGACTGGATTGAAAATATGCCTGAAGGTAGATATCTCTGTGTTCGCTTGGATTAATGCCTGACATATCAAGAACAAGACGTTTCGTATTTTGCGTATTCCTTATTAAAACCTCACCCGTGTTCGCATCATGGACCGAGATGTTTAGGTAGGCATTTTCGGGAACGAAACGATTGGCCTGGAAAGAATTCCATTTTTTCCCTTCGGCAATTTCGATATTCTGAGAACGGACCGACGCATTATATTGAATTAACTTTGAGTGAGCGATTATTTCCTGAGTGGTAAGAGCACGGTTATAGATGGCCACCTCATCGATAATTCCTTCATAGTTGCGAAGGTAATTATGAGTTGCGCCGATATAAAACTCTAGGGAGGTATCGTTCATGGTCGTGGAAGTCCCGGTATCGGTCAGAACTCCATCGACATACAATTTTATTATCTGTCCGGAGCGAAGTGCTGCTATATGATGCCAGACTCCGTCATTTACCGGTTCCGCCGAGTAGATATTTTCATCACAAATGAACCTTATTCGCCCGTCCGATCCGATTCTCATTGTCCAGGGATCGTATCCGTCAGGATATTTATTCAGTATCACTATCCCGTTGGGATCCGAATGGACCTGGGTGGTTTTTATCCATGCTTCCAAGGTGAAATCACCTTTTTCCACACTGATTATATCGCTGTCTGATATAGATACACAATCATCGATACCGTCAAATTCCAGAGCTTTTCCACGGATCCCCTTAACCCAGTCGTTCTTATCCATATTTTGCAGAGACCCGTTATTTCCATTTCCACTCCTATCATGCAAAATATTACCTCTACCTTCATCGAAATCCCACAGTCCAACCATACCCGGTTCCGGCAATAATTGATTATCTGACAACAGGAGCTGCCCACCGGATATGTTAAAATCACCAATCAATTTGCCATTACCTATAAAACTATCTCTCCAGGCATTTTCAGCGATCCACTCTACACCCCATGAATACATGACAGGAGAAGAATTGTCGTAATTTTCCCCGAAATTGGCCTTCAAGTTGATGCTTGTGAGATCCATCTGATTTAAAGGTGACAGATCGATATTCTCGTGGGTCAAATTCTCGAATCCGGGAATGATGGCACCGGTAGCATTGTTAATAACCGAGATGTTAATATGTGTACCAGATGTTTCATCCTTGGATATCGACAAGATATCCCAGAGATAAACGGCCGGTTTTTCAATATCCTTTGAGATGAAGTACGAACTTTCGGGTTTTACGATAACAATGGGTTCCCTGGGAATGTGTTTTCTTATAGCAATATCATCGAAAAAGATTGCCCAGTTTCCATCCCAGCACAAGGTATACAATGTCTCCAATTCCAGGTCCGTGATTGAGCCCTGGTAAGTTCCGTTTGCTAGAGTAAAATCGGTCCAAGAGCTGATATTTTCACTGAAAATTTTGGTTCCGTCAACACTCAAATTCCCATACCACGGTTTTGTTTTATTATGATAACTGGGGTCCATATAAATCCTGACATCATATGAGTCCGGTGGAAGATTGACCTTTTTGCAAGCCACGGTGGATTCGGTTGTCCCAAACTGGGATGTCGCTATTAGAGTAACGTAAAAGGCTTTCCGGTTTCCTCTGAGAGTTGGCCAGATCCTGATCTCTTGATTTGGCTGGGTTTCTGATTTGATGAACCATCCTCCTGGATTCGTTTGATTAAAAGGGTAATCTTTAGCGTCTTCAAAGAAGACAAATGTGGCGTGGCCATCGCTTTTATTGGGGGCACGGGGATTTCCATGGTACATCCAGATTGTTGTGATGGAATCTGCAGTAAGGTCTTTTACCTTCACCCATATCTTGCATCCGCTTGTGATATTCCATTTCTCAATCCAGAAATCCAACGGATTACCATTATCGTCCACAAACCTGATATCGCTGCCGTTCAGAAGAATCCTCGAAAAGTTGAAGTTACCGGAGTCAATGGTAATGGGGACCTGAAAATCCGTGAGATGACTGCCGCTTCTCTCGACGATTTCGATGGACCTACGGTATTTCCAATCGGGAAGGTCCCATTCCCTGATACCAACAGCTCCATTCTCGATGATAATGTCATCTGTCGCTCTATCCATCCCTTTCTCATCTTCGAAATCGTCTAACCAGGAACCCCCGAACTCATGGGATTCGATCAAGGTATCCCTCATTTCGGTGTTATCGGTCATCTTTTGATGGACTCCTGGTTCGTCATAACCCCTTACTTTTATGTCCTCTTGTTTTTCAGTCGAAGTTTGAAATCCCATGAGAACCTGGGTTAGTAACAGAATGAGGAGGACTGTTGCCAGCTTAATATTAAAAGACATCTGACTACCTTTTTTTTATAATGAGATACATTTTGACAATTAATTAAAGATTATGACGCATATAAATATTATGGGACAAGATTCGAAAAGACCGGAAATCCCGTCCAGAATATCGATATGGGATTTGTTGAGCCAGATTGTTAAGATATTGAAGTAAAAAGAAGAATCCCACAGTTTTCATAAGCGCCGGAATACTTATAATTGCCCTTGTCCATACGATGATAGGATCTTTATTTTTACTGAGATAAAAAAATGTCCATGGAGACCACGATATCGAATCGATTGGGATGTACGTAACCCTTGAATGAAATAAAGCGAGTTGATGATTATGGGGTATAATAGTATTTGTGCAATTACTGTGGGTATCATTATTTTCTCACTATTATCTCCAATAATCTCGGGGGAATCCGGTAGGACCGAAATCAATTCACCGATAACCAGGTCTTCACAGAAGACAATCGTCAACGGCTCCGGCAGCGGGGATTACACCCATATCCAAGGGGCTATCGACAATGCAAGCGAGGGGGATACGGTTTTCGTGCAGGCTGGGACGTACCACGAAAATGTCTTGATAAGCAAGACGATAACACTTGTTGGACAGGGAAGCGAAGATACTATCATAAACGGTGGGGGTGAGAGCGATGTGATTCATATCAAAGCGAATCATGTGAATGTCAGCGGTTTCAATATCACTAATTGCGGTGATGACTATGAGCGGGACATGGGTATCGAATTGAACTTTTCTTCGTACTCAAAGATCGAGAACAACGTTATTTTTTCGAATTATTTCTCAGGGATTTCTCTCTCATCTTCGGACAATATTACCGTCGCCAACAACACATGTCACTCGAATGGTATCGGGATAGTGGTAAGATGGAACAGTTCCGACAATATCATCACGAACAATACCTGTTATTGGAACTATGAAAGGGGGATTTCGGTTCACGGGGCCAGGAACCGGATCGATAACAATACATGCAAATCAAACGGATGGTCGGGTATTGCAGTGGGATCCTGGGGAAACACCTTGGCAGATAATAATTGCTCTTCAAGCCAGAATGGAATATCCCTGGATGGAGCTTATGGGAATAATGTTATTCGCAATACGTGTCTTCTAAACAATTACGGAATAGAATTATCTGGCTCGGGATATAATAATATTTCAGAAAACCGCTGCTTCCGGAATAATAATGGTATTGCACTAGGCCAAGTGTCCAATGGGAACCTAATCACCTCCAATAATGTTTTCAATAATGTCAATTGGGGTTTGGGGATCAATTACTATCCGTATTTTTGTGAGGTCGGATGCGGAGGTAATCTGGTATATCAGAATAGATTCATCAATAATAATAACGGCAGTATCCAGGCGGTGGATAACAGCTCTGGGAATTCATGGAACCATACATCAATCGGCAACTACTGGTCCGATCTACCGATGATTGATGAGGACGAGGATGGGATAATCGATCAGGTGTATGCCATCAGCGGTCTTTCCGGTATATTCGATTTTTTCCCTCTATCAGCTGACTTCGATTCCTCAAAACCCGTGGCGTTCGGTGGAATGAATAAAATTATCACTGTAAATACTCTGTTCCAGTTCAATGCTTCCAATTCCTATGACGATGCTCCCATAGCATATTATACCTGGACCTTCGCATATAATGAAACTCAAATTACTCTGTACGGATCCGATCCTATTTTCCTATTTGGGGAATCCGGAAACTACACTGTGTCGCTGAGAGTTGAGGATAAAGACGGAAACACGGATTCGGACCTTTTTGATATAAAAGTAAATCCCGTTTCGAATATCCCTGAGCCGGAGGGAGAACCAAACCCGGATGATTCGGACGTAAAAAAGAAAAAATCCACTTTTTTTGTATGGATTATGATACTTTCGATTACCCTTTTTCTCACAATATTGGGATTATTGGTTTTCATCATGAGGAAAAAAGATTTTTGATCGGCATGATTCGAGACCATTGTGGGAGAGTGGTATACGGAATTCAATAGATGGTTCAAAAATGTACGAAATAAAAAATTGATCAATATATCTCCAAGGCATCCTCGATCCGTCCCAGCTCGATTCCAGTGGAATGGATACCGGCTACAGCCCCCAGTGAATTGGCCACGAGGCATGCACCTACCTGTCCTACTCCAAAATTCGCCGATCCGATATTACCTGGAACATTAAATATTTCCTTGAGATGATCCAGTTCATACGGTTTTGTCAACGGATGTACAAGCAGCCCCTTGTTCGTGACCACAGCTGCGGAGCCTACTGTCCTGAATCCCGCAATAGTCCCTTTTTCGGTCTCCACGTCCAGTACATCAGCTATTTTGCGTACGGTCTTCATGTCGTATTTCTCATGGACCAGAGCGAACCTGTCGTTTACCAGAATATTGTTTCCGAAGGCATTGAACTTTGTCCCCATTTCCGATTCAACTCTGAAATCCCCGTCCGTTTCTATCTCATCCAGATCCACATAGTCCGGTACCACCAGGGCTCGTGAGTTCATGGCTGAAAGGGAACCGAGAAGTGAAAGTCCTCCAAAACCGCATCGGTAGACCGTCGTATTCAGCGCCTTTTCGAACACCTCGATGTCCTCGTCCTCTGTTTGCTCGGGCACCAGGGTCAACTTATCGTTTGTTACGGCAAGAACTCCGATGTAAGCATTTTGTGTGATGTCCAGTGTTTTTAACATGATTATGACCGCAAATAATCTGGCTTGAAATGACGGATTCGTTTATATTTCTTTTCTTTTAAAGTTATCACGTTGCATGTTTACCGGTCATGTAAGAATAGAAGAAGTACGAAGGAGAAGTTAATGCAGATCGTAGAAAAAACCATAGAGAGAAAAAAATCGAGAATCAACACTCATGCAAAAAAAAGGAAAAAAAGAAAAGAAAAAAATCGGGCAAAAAAAAGTAAAGCCCGATTATTTAAGTCACGACATTCCAGGAGTTCTCATAGGTCAGGGTACCGGGAATTCCGAGCTTTGCGTGGGCAGAAATAGATACTGCACCTGCAAACACCCTGTCGGGGACCGTCACCTGGATACTCTGCTGGAAGTATTTCATTGTTCCATCGACACGAACCTGATTGACGATAGATGTCCAGGCAGTGGTTGTGGCTGGTTCTCCATCTTGGATCTCGTCATCTCCGGTATTGGGGATGTTATCCGGTCCGTAGCTTGTCTGGTTGAAGTAGATGGTCACATTCAACGGGCCCCAGCTGTCCGGCTGTTCAGAGTATGTAAGCTCCGGGAATGTGGTGGGCGTGGCGGGGTCATCCTCGAAACCAAGTTCGATCTCGATTGTCAGCGTCTCACCCTTTCGAAGAACTAGTCCGCCCCAACCGCCCTGTCCGAGGCCGTTTATCTTTTTTATTATGATATCGGTGTCGAATCTGTCGTTGTATACGAGAGGGTCCGGATCGATCCCGTCGGGGATTCCGTCGTTGTCAGTGTCCTCGTTGGTGGGGTCTGTTCCCATCTCTCCTTCCTCGGAGTCGGTTAGGCCGTCGCCGTCGGTATCCGCGT
>CAYFHS010000020.1:0-16479 GCA_964342815.1 uncultured archaeon
ACGACCAGACCTTCATCAGTTTCCGTGACGGCGACCACGACGGCAAGCTGTCCATCGGTGATCGGTTCGTGATAAAAAGCTTCGAGCATGTTGACGACGACGGCAGCACGGATTCTCCTGGATTTGCCGAGCCTGGTTTCTTCTTCGAGCTTAGGGCAGGTAAAAGACTTCTCTTCGAGGAGCAGATAAAGTAAATGGAATCCTTAAGCCCATCCGCGATTTACGCGGGTGGGTTTTTTTATTTTTTATTTTTTAAAAAAACCATCTATTGTAAGTGAAAGATCAATTTTTCATCGTTTTTCTGGAAAGTCATACTAGGCAATGATCTTAACTCATTAATTCTTTTCGCATCTCCAAATCATCTTCTTCGGAAATCTTGAAGCGCTTTTTAAAGCCTTGAAGCATGACCTCCTCGTCAGTGGAGATTACCCCATCCGCCAGGGCTGCCTTAAGCATATCCTTGTAATGCTCGATATTCTCGAGCCGGTCCTTCATGGCTTCCTTGAGTTTCTCAAACATTGAATCCGCACTGCTGAACCTTCTGACCTTATCCTTTTCCAGAGCCCGAAGGATTATCGAATCCATCTCGGCAGGAATTTCTGGTCTAATTGCGCTAGGCGGTGCCGGGATATGGCTCACCAGGCGGCTCATAATGGTCACGGGGTCATCCCTCATGAAAGGATTTTCGCCAGTCAGCATCTCGTAGAAGACGATCCCAAGCTGGAAAACATCTGTGGACCAGTCAATTTCACCGAAATTCTCGGGACTGATCTGCTCAGGCGAACTGTAGGCTAGAGTTCCTTTTCCTCCCACAGTTTTCGAAACACTCTCCGAAGCCATGAACTTACCGATACCCCAGTCTGAGATCTTGGGCCTGCCGTCCTTGGTAAATAATATATTTTCGGGTTTTATGTCGCGGTGCACCGATGCCATCCTGTGAGCATATGACATACCTGATAATATTTCCATTATGAGTGAGATCGCCTCATTTACCGGCATTTTACCCTTTTTCATTTTTTCGAGAAGGTTTCCCCCTTCCATATATTCAATAACCATGTAGGGAACGGGCCGTATGTCGCCCTTGTAGAAGGTCACCACGCCCCTGTGCTTCAGTTTCTTCCAGATATCCGACTCTTCCTTGAACTTTGTCAGGACGGAGGTATCTACAGTACTGTCCATGAACTTCGGAAGTTTGATTGCGTATTCCTTCCCTTCTGGTCCGATTGCCTTGTAAACGGTGGCAAATCCACCCGTGCCAAGTTTACTTACAAGTGTATAACCAGGGATGATGGTTTTAATCGTTGGAGAAATTACTTCGGATTCGTCGGGTGGAGCTTCTTCGGCTCCCCACACTTCCGGTTCTTCTTCAGGAGTACCCCAAACCTCAACATCCTCTTCCTCGTCAAATATTTCGGTTTCGGAACTTTCCAGCACTGGCCCGATGGATGGGCCGCCAGTTTCCTCATCCTCGTCGTCCTCTTCACCTTCGTCCTCATCCTCCTCCTCCTCGTCCCAATCATCCGTATCCCGGTGCTTGACAATTAGATATCTGACAATAAAAAGAAGGATAACCGCTACGACGATAACTATCCATATCCACAGGTCCAATCCGAGAATGCCGCCTTTATCATCACTATCATCACCCGTACCGTCATTATCTTCATCATCTTCGATATCGTCATCGTCCGAAGGGACATCCTTGGGAGTGATGTTGATTGTGAGTGACAATGTCAGCGTTTCATTGGAATAACTGATGACGATGGGAAGTTGGTATTTCTTCACAGTCAGGGAAGAAGAATCCGTAATGGTACCGGTAACAATGATTGTGTCGCCGATGGGTATGAGAACGCTTCCCTTCATTTCGAGAACACCGGAGATGATTCCGGAAGGAGCAAACTCCACCCTGGTCGGAATATTGCCGTTATTAGTCAATGTGATGTTAAATATTGCGCTTTGCCCCTGCTCGATATTTATTTCAGTGACAATCAACTCAGCTGTGATATTGTAAATGGGAATGAAATCCTTTTGGACCGAAAATTTCCATGTCCCACTAATACATCGGCCCTGTATCGCACCGGCTACCGGTAGGATTTTCCAGTAATAGGTTCTATTAAATGCGAGTTCAGTTACCTGATACCATTTTTTTACTGTAATATCTATCTCCTGAAGATTTTCTTTTTCCAGGCCGAAATAGATACTGTATATGATACCCTCGGTCTCGTTAAATACACTCCAGGTTAGGTTGGTGTATGTTGTATTAATAATGGATTGATCCGTTGGAGAGTGCAGATCAACCTCCGGAACGGAAACATCCAGGTCCACAGTGAAGTTCCATGTTCCGTTCTGGTACTGACCGGTAAGGATTCCGTCATTTGGGATTATGCACCAGTAGTATGTCTCTCCATCTACAAGGTCCGTTAGTGCAGTGGTGGTACCGGTAATGTTTTCTTTTTTCAGCGGCGGCGTGGAGTTGTTCCCGAAATACAGGTCGAACACGAGGTCTCCGGGTGCATTGTCTACGTCCACAGCCTTCCATTCAAGTGTCACCTCCGTTGATGGGACAACTCCTCCATTGATGGGTGAGACCAGTTGGGAAACCGGCGCGTCGTTCACACCGGTTACAGTGATATTGAACATGTTCGTTGGAGTTGATAGATCGTGCATGTTCGTGCAGTTCGCTATCACCTGTACAGTGCCGGTCCAGTTCTCTGCGAGATATGTAACATCAAGTTTGGAACCGTTAAGTTTGAGTGTAACATTTTCTTCGTCGGAGATGTATTGGATACCATAGGTGGACGGAGTCGTATCCGAGTAGATGTCGTTGAAATAAATTACCAGATCAGTTATATTCTCTTCAGGCGTATCCTCGGTGATGAGTATCTCGGAAGCTACGTTCTCAGAGAGTTCAGGGTGTACGATTTCGGGTTCAGGGATCTTTGTCCAGTTAACTGACCAATCGAAAAGAGTGGGTGTCTGTGTAGTGCTTGATTGCAGATAGGCTTTGAAATAGAGATTGGGATGACTTTTTGGACCAAGGATTGAAAGGTCGATTGTACCTTCACTTGTGTTGTTATATTCCTGGTAAAGAATATTACCTGTACCAGCATCGAGGATAGAGATATTGAGGTATGTATTCTGAGAGACATCTCGATTAAAATGGAATTTATCCCAGGTTTGATCTTCAGGTAATGTTATGGTTTCGGAGTGGTGAATAGAATTGTTGTAATGATCCCTGCAATGGTCCTGAATTTCCGATAGAGTAAGAATGCGATCGTGTATGGCAACTTCGTCGATTGCGCCATAAAAGGCAGCTCGGACAGCATCATTTTCGTGATAATCCCATGTGCCGCCGATTTCTAAAGGGGTTGATGAACCATCGAACGGTCCATTTGAATAACTTACACTATCTCCCAATTGAATGCCATTTACATAAAAAGAGACTTTTTTATCATTTGTGTCCCTGACCACAGTAAAATGGTACCATTCACCGCTGTTAATATTTGCTGCTTCCGTTGATTGCCTTGCTTCATTACTGCCACTTCCATATTCCCATAGGATGCTCAATTTTTTGGCAGGGGTGATGTAAAAGTAGTATAGAATATTTGTATGAGATGAACCATCAGTATTCCCTTTACCCTGTAGGATAAGAGAATTCTCTTCACTCAGTGCAACATATTTAGCCCAACATTCCAATGTTAAATCGCCTGTGATCTGTAATGGTGGATGTGCGCCATAATTCACATAATCGTCAACACCATCGAACTCCAAGGCCCCTCCCCTCACTCCATTGGTCCAATTCTCCCCACCGTGAATTGTACCATCTATCCTGTTCCCGCTGGAATCAAGCGACATATTCCCCTCGCCTTCATCGAAATGCCACAATCCCACACAATCCACATTAGGTAAGACCTCGTTATCTCCAAGACGGGCGACTCCACCATAAAAAGAAATACCTGCCCTGTAGCTTCGGTGGATCTCCTCTAGAGAGCGGGCAATATTGGAGATGCGGACCTCATCAATTAAACCATTGAAAAATTTATTATTCCCCTGATATTTTCCAACAAAAAGAGAATTCGTGTTTGCTAATTCAGAATTAACAATATCTTCACCATGTTCTTTAATTCCATTAACATAGATCTCAATTTTAGTGTTTGTTGCTATAGCAGTAATATGTGTCCATATCCCCAATGGTATTATTGAAGTGCTTCGAACTATCTCAGCTTCCCCTTCAACTCCCGTACCAACTTGAAATTTAATATATTTTCCATTATCAGTAAACAATAATCGATATCCATAAGCAAAGTGTAAATCTATATCTGCCTTATCCAAGATCCTTGATAATGCATTTCTTGAATTCATTTTGATCCAAGCTTCAATTGTAATTTCATTAATATTATCTAGATCATCTCTACTCCCACAATCGACATAATCATCCACCCCGTCGAACTGCAGCGCTTTCCCCTGCCCCCTCGGTCCCTCCGTCACATCGCATAACTGCGCCCGCCCGGAAGTATAACGCGATTGTATCTCCGAATACGTAAGGACCCGGGAATAAACGCCCACCTCGTCGATGGTTCCGTTGAAAGCCCGATCCAGGTTCTCACTGTTGCCAATTTGTAGATTTGAATCAATTTCTGAATCCAGTTTACCCGACGGTTGTCCACCAACAAAGGGACATTGAACACCATCAATATAGATATTAAGGTCACTCCCGTTATAGGAGAATGCAACATGCTGCCAAGTGTTCAACTTGATGGTATCTTTTGCAGAGGCTAAAAACTCAAATTGATTTCCTATCTTCATACTGACGAATAGGGAATGATCCGGGCCACCGGGGCTGGCCGTATCATGGAGATACATGCCTAAAGATCCCTTATTTGTGATTCGTCCAAATCCATAGTTCCCATATGGACCCCAACTCCTTGGAAATATCCACGCTTCCATGCTGATCTCATCGGTAATATCGAGGCTTGGGTTGTTACCGCAGTCAATGTAATCATCCTTACCGTCGAATATCAGAGCATCACCGTTTATTCCCCCTGAGGTCCACATAGGATCATTATCATCCACTCCGTTACTGCTCCCGAGCTGACCGTTATTATCGTAATCGCTCTCGTCAGCAACATCCTGCCCCTCGCCTTCATCGAAATGCATCAGCAGCCTCGTATTACCATAATGAGTTCCGTCATTGTCTCCCACCATATCTTTTGCCGACCCGTCATCGAAGTTCCAGTATGCCACAGTATTTTCATCGACAATAGAATGACTCGAGCTTTTTCCATCACCTGTGAAGCTGTCACGCCACGTATTTTCCTTCACCCATTCAACACCCCAGGAATTCAGAGCGGGTGTGGCCATCTCATTGCCTGAAAAAAAGGCCTTGAGACGGATGGAATCAACATCAATATCGTTGAGATGTGCAAGGTCGATGTTGGATGGAGTGAGATTGAAATATCCAGGTATTACTCCATCGTCAGAGGTATCGATAACGGTTACTCTTATGTCGGTATCGAATGGCTCATCTTTATTCAGAGCCAGCATATCCCATTTCATATTATAGGGAAGTGATATGGCTTTGGACGTTACGGATCCATATGTAGAGGATTCCGTCACATTCTCATGTAACCTTATTTCCGAAAGTTCAAGGGCCCTGTTGTAGAGGCGGACCTCATCGATGACGCCTTTGGAGTAAATGTTTCTATAGGTTCTTCCACCGATTTGGATGGGTATGACGTCCTTAACTAAAGCAACTGATGAAGCTGTTTCGTTAACCAGTACTCCGTTGAGATATATCTTGAATTTCGATCCGTCGTAAGTGGCTGCAATATGATACCATGTGTTCAAGGATAATTCCGTTTCTCCCCATAGATTATTCCCCCCCCCCCCAGCATTCCATGCGAACCTGATCACCCTAGGATTTTCGTCGCTATTATTCGTTACAAGCAATTGCCATGGATATTTTGTGTTCCATCTATTGATAATATGGAATTCGTTCTCGAAATCAGCAATCTGGATCCAGGCTTCGACACAAATTTCTGTTACATTGAACTCATCTGCCGATTCAACTTCAACAATGTCATCCACACCGTCGAACTCAAGTGCCCCTCCGCTTTTACCATCGGTCCAGTTCTCGCTCCCGTTTATTACCCCATGATTTGCATAGATGGAGTCATCCCTGGCAATAATTCCGTTACTTTCATCGAATTTCCAATATCCGATTGGGCCGGAGTAGCTCAATTCTGCTGGGCCGCCCGTGATATCGATATTGTCCTTCTCTTGAATGCCATTCTCATCATCCAGATCGTCGAACCAGCTACCGCCGAAATCGTCGTTCTCGGTATCGGCAGCCCGGATTTCCTTGCTCGTTCCAGGATTGTCTACCCCACGGCGTGAAATGCTTTCGATGTTTTCTGTTCTCGCGTTGTACTCATATACCCAGTATATTCCTGAAAACACCTGGAACAAGAACAGAAGGACTAAGGTAAATGCTACGAACCGTTTCATGTTACATACCAACCTGTAAGATAATAATTGAATAAAACTGAAAAATCTTTAATAAGCTTTTTATTCAATTATTCAATTGATAATAAACAAAGATTAGTACGTATTTTTGTCAACTTAAATACCAGTTATCCACATTATTAACCACCACCTACTGGAAGTGTTAAGGTCACATCATCATGGTTTTTTAAAAAAGTCCGGAGGCTCCCCTTTTTTCCATTGATTATAGGGATTATGTAACGGATGTGATCTTCATTGTAGTCCAATTTATTAAGAAGTGTAAGAAGAGAGCTGTTCTCTGGTAACTCTATTGTGAAATCATTATCATTATTCGGTCTTTTTAAAACTCCCGTAATTGAAACCTTTACAATGATGCTCATACGATAACCTCACGAATTTATTATTACTCAACCTCCGGCGATAGGAGGAAGGAGTGCCAATTCATCACCGTTCTGAATTACTTCTTCGCCATGGGCATATACGTGGTTCAGGGAAATTATGGTATATTTAATTGGTTTTTCCAGTTCCGGGTAATCCGCCAATAATCTTTCAATTATCTCGTCAATTTTGATACCTTTAGTGAATTCCATGTCCAACTCATCCTGCCCAACGATCCTTCGCATGGAACCAAATAATTTCACCTTGATTTTCATTATAAGACCCTGTGTATAGTAGGTGTTGATAATTAATAAATCTTCTAATCAAATTATAAAATTTCATCCATACTCCCGCTCCTATATCCCCTAATGTCCAGTGTTACGTACTGGAATCCGATCTCTACCAATTTATCGCATACCCTTTCTCGGAATTTTTTTTCCATAAACTTTTTCATATCATCCTCATCCACTTCGATCCTTGCGATTGAGCCGTGACTCCTTACCCTTACCTGTTTTATACCAAGTGATTTTAAAAAATCTTCACCAAGCTCAATACGCTTCAATTTTTTCTCCGTGATCTTTTCGCCGTAAGGAATTCTCGATGACAAACAGGCTGAACTTGGTTTAGCCCATACTGACAATCCGATTTCCTTGGCAATTTCCCTGATATCATCTTTCGATAAATTCGCTTCCACAAGCGGATGCCAGATCCCAGCTTCATTTGTGGCCTTGATCCCCGGTCTGTGCTCAACGAAATCCGAGGTATTCAAACCGTCCGCGATACAAGAGATATTATCCTGGTCCGCAACTTGTTTTAGGAGTTCCACCTCTTCACGTTTACAATGATAACACCGGTCATTTGGATTATCCGTAAATAAATTATTGTCGAGAGCGGATGTCTTGACTATCAAGTGTTTTATTCCGATCTCTGCTGCAATTTTTCTGGAATCAGTCAACTCGGCTCCTGCGAGAGTTTCGGAATCCAGAGTCGCTGCTACCGCTTTATCTCCCAACTCCTCATATGCGATCCTAGCCACCAGAGCACTGTCCAGACCTCCGGAAAAAGATACGAGCACACTTTCCCGGGATGCCATTAATTCATGGAGCTGATCCAATTTATTAACCATCTGGATGTTTCACCTGCCTTGTGTAAATTAGATATATCTGCTAAAATACTTTCAAGGATTTGAATGGAATTATACTAATTGATGGAATATTGATTAGAAGAATATTGTTGTAAGTAAATAATTTCCCTCAAATGTCCCCTATCGAGCAGGATCACTTAAAAACATTTGTAAATTATACCGAGATTACTTCCTTTACTTCCGGGAGTTCCTCTTTTATTGCCTTTTGAATGAAATTGACCAAAGTTAACTGCCGCATGGGGCAACCCGCACAACCCCCGCCCATTTTAACCTTTACAACTCCATCCTCAACGGCTATAAGATCCACCTTCCCGCCGTCCATGGCCAGAGCGGGGTTAATTCGATTATCGATAACTTCTTTCACCTTGTCCATCATGCTCATTTAATCACCTTTTAGTCACGGATTATAACCTTGTAACGTTATATTTATATATAACCGTTGTTGTTTTAATGGACATGGCCACATTTGCCAGACCTCCATGTGAAATCGTTGTGAGTAAAATACTACCTTCTATTAGAAGTGAAGTTGTGGGAATATTATCAAATACCTATGGTATGCGCCAGATAGAGATTGCAGAAATAATGGGTATCACACAGGCATCGGTAAGCCAATATCTTAACGCCAGCAGAGGGGCGGATGAATTGTTTTGGGAAGTATTTCCAGAGATAAAAGCATATGCTGGCGAGGCAGCAAAAGAATTGGTAGAGGGCCGGAACAAATTAGGACCGGACAACGATTCTCCCTTTTTGTTATGCACAATATGCGGTAAGATCCGCAAGGATGACCGGTTCTGTACTTATCTGGCTGAGAGCTGAATATAAAAAAGTAATAATTCGTATTAGAATTGTTTAACTGAATGAGCCGGATTCTTTTGCATAATCGCAATAATTTTTTACGCTAGTAGCAGATGATTTTAAAGATCCGAGAGCAAGAACATTAATATCGCCAGCCCGAAAAACAGAACTGCGGTCATGATCTTAATAAGACCCACCCTTTTCATGAAGATTGATTCGAGTTTTTCAGAAGTTACGCCGTGGTAAACTGCGAGAAAGACGCCTACCAGGGGAAGAATGAACATTGAGTTATACAAAACGAGATAAAAAAATGCCTTTGCCTGAAATCCCGGCTCACCCAATATATATACGATCGTCGGCAGATAAACCTGCCCGGTACACATAAATTCCAGTGCCGAGATTACGGCGCCTGTAATAAATGCCAATCCCGCCAATCTCCTTGATTTTACATGCTTCCGGATGATCCTGTTTGTAAGTTTCTTAATACTCTTGGGTAGTTTCAGGGTTGTTTCCTCCCCCTTTCCCTTTTTTATCTTGTAGAAATCAATAAGGCTGTAGATCCCGAGAATTAGAGCAATCACACCTGTAATTGGATACATCAGGGCCGAGATAGTCGATATCCCTTTTATGTAATTCAACCATTTATAGATGCCAATTCCCAGTAAAAGGTATGTGATGAAAACACCCAGGGTATATGATATACCGGTCAGTAAAATAACTTTTTTTTCCCTCTTTCGTATGACCAGATAACTCACAAGGAGCATCAGTGTCACAAAGGCACATGGATTTACCCCATCGATGAGTCCTGCTCCGATTACTACGAAAATATTGAAATCGATCGAAGGATCGTATGGTTCAGCCGAAGGGTAAGGACTGCCATGGGGATATTTTTTTATTTCATCCTCAAAATCTGCCTTTAACTCTGAAACGCTGGTGAAAGCTCGGTTCCCGATGAAAACTCCCAACGTTCCCCACTCACGTTTGGGTACATTGTATCTGTTGAAATATGATTGTTTCTTTTTTTCATTCTTTCTGTTTGAGGTATCGAATTCATCAATTACGAGTTGGTCATATTTGCGGCTCATTTCTCTAAGGAATTCCCGTGCTTGATGGCAAGTTCCGCATGTGGGGCTGTAGAATATAAGAACATATATTGCATCATCCTCAGGTGGCGGAGTTGGTTGACATTCCACCTTTTTAATAGGTGTATTCCTCCCTGCATATATTTTCAACTTTTCATTGAGAGCATCAGAGCCTATTTCATCATCAACAAGTGAATGATTTTCATTTCCGATGAAAACCGCCACGTTAGCACTGCTCTTGGAGCTGTTATAAACCTTGAGGAATTCGTCCAGAAGACATGAGTTTGTTAAACTGTTAAATGTATCGAAGAAGTTATGGCGAACATGAGATGTATTTAAGGATTGAATGAGTTCGAGAGCGGTTTGGCCGGACGAGGTGATGAATGGTGTGGACGAATTGTAAAAAAAAGCGATCTCCGTTGACCAGGTCACGTTCCATTCGGGCCAAAGCGATGCTCCGGTATCCTGGTATTCCGCTATTAAGGCGGCACTGCTTTCATAATCCACATTTTCATACGATATATAATGATCAGCTATGAAAAGAAAGGGGTAGTCGTATCGTTCACGGTCAGGTACGTTATAAGCATTGAAAAACTGTTTAGCAAGGTTCTTTTTTTCGGAAAAAGTGACATCTAACCAAGTAACCTCGAGATAAGTGTAATTTTTTTCCAGTGCCGGGATTATATCATCCATTGCTTTAATGCTGCAGGGGCAATCGGGATCATAGAAAAAGGCCATTTCGACAACAGCCCCATTTGTTGTATCAGTTCGGTTGCTGCCTGACGAGAATATGCTTGATCCGGTGATCATCCCCAATGTCATGACGGCTATTACCATAAGGTTAAGGAGGCGCGGAAGATGTTCATTTACTTTCATGGTTTGATGTTCCTCCGTCCCAATTAGTCTGATTGATGATGTTCATACTTGACAAGTCACCACTTGTCCTGTGTGATGAGTTCACTGCGTTACGATGCATTGGAAATGCATCTTCTCCCGTAGCCATGCTTGGCGAGGGTGTAGCCTAGCCCCGGGGGGTCTGCGTAGCAAAGCGGACACCCTCAGGAGCAAGCTCCTTACGGGAGCCCGTTGGCTTACTGGCCTAGCGCGGTCACTTCGTTATGCACAATAAATTGTGCTCCGCCTTCGATTTCCGTGGGAAATCTACAGGAATCGAAACATCTGATGTTTCAAGATGAAATAGGAGCCATTATGGGTCACCTTTACAAATAAACCGCCTGGCCAACCCTTTCTGTTTACAATATCGGAATCTATATATATAAACTCTGCATATATAAATATAACAAGCCAATAATGGATGATTTGGCCATCTATTTAATATTATATTATTTGTATTATATGTTATGTGATTAATCAACTCCGTGGCGATGGAATGAAAAAGTTTACTCTTGTCTGTTTTTTTTTGCTGATAATCCCAATTATAATCCTGCCCGAAGAGTTTCACTTTTCACTAGGAGATGCTGCCGGAGATGATGTCGATCCCATGGCCGTTAACGTCACCACGGCTAAGCATATGGTTGATTCGATTTCGTATCTCGTCATTCTGGATGTTCAGGAAACGCCCGATTATCTTGCAGGGCATCTGCGGAACGCTCTCTCAATACCCTTGTCTGAACTGGAAGAAAGATTGGGAGACTTGAATCCGAATAGAGAGACGCTGATTTACGGAAAAACCGGTTATGGAAGCTCCGAGGCAAGAACGATCCTTTTAGATAACGGTTTTATCAATCTCTATGATATGTGCTGTGGGATCCGGGGATGGTCGGATGCAGGTTATCCTGTTTATAAAAAATATCCCTCTGTACGAAGCGCCGTACTCAGCGTACCGGAAGGAGATTCCGTTTTCCTTTCATCGGGTGTTTATGTAGGTGATTTTACCATAAACAAGACCATTTCTCTGCTCGGGGAAAACCAAACTTCAACAATTATCGAGGGTTCTGGCAGTGGAGTATCTATAAATGTCACTTCGGATCGTACCTTAGTGTCGTCCCTGACCGTTCGTAATGGCGAAATTGGTATCCTGTCTTTCGCTACCAGTGGAACTGAGATCTCCAACTGCACGTTTTCCGGTCTTGAGACTGCAGTATCTCTTTTATCGTCCAGATCCATCAAACTACGTGATAATACGATGTCCGATTGCAGCTTGTACATGGAAGGAAAATCATTGGAACATTGGGACACCCATTCCATTGATGGGACGAACCTGGTAAATGGAAAACCGCTTTATTACGCGACGAAATTATCAAACACGGAGGTCCTGGTTGACGCGAGTCTCATCATACTTGTCAACTGCACCAACGTCACCGTGTCCGGGCGAGATTTTAATTCGAACAGCATTGGTATTACCCTGGCTTATTCAAGCTATAGCCACATTAGGAACAACACATTCTATTCCAACGGTATAAGCGGGATTTCAATACACGAATCGCATGATAACATGATAATCGATAATACATTCGAATCGAATGGAGATGCGGGCATCAATTTAGCGGATAGCTCGCTAAATACGTTAAATCGAAATCTTATAAAGGATAATGGTGGTTATGGTGTTTCTCTATTACGTGGAACCGATAATCGAGTCTTTAATAACACGTTCATCAGGAACAACGGCGGGATGGTTCAGGCGGAAGATCGAAGTGATAATTGTTCGTGGGATGACGGATCGTTGGGAAATTACTGGTCAGATTATAAAATGAAATATCCCGGTGCTGCGAACGATAGCAGGGTCTGGGATACTCCCTATTTGATCCGTGGTACCCCCGAAATTTCGGACAGGTATCCTGCTGTTACCCCTACCGTAGCATTATCCAGTTACCCGGTATCCGATGCCGGACCCGACATTAATGTTATCCAGCATACCCTGGTGAGATTTGATGGCTCCTATAGTTTCGACAAGGGGCAAATCACGAATTATACTTGGACTTTTCAATATGATGGCAAACCGGTGATTTTGAACGGAATAATATCTAGCTTCATTTTTCATCTTGCTGGTATATACACGGTAACATTGAATGTAACTAATAGTCTGGGTCTCAGTGACCATGATGTGATAATCCTGACAGTTAATGACATTGAACCTCCCACGGCAGACGCGGGAGAGGATCGAACAATCGACCAGTTCACATTGGTATTTTTCCTGGGGAAGAACTGTTCCGATAACATCTTGGTGGTGAACTACACGTGGTCGTTTAAATATGGGATGGACACCATCGTTCTGCATGGTTATAACGCTTCATTCAGATTCCAGGCGGCTGGTCGGTATAATGTGACCCTAAAGATATTCGATGCCAGCGCTAATTGGAATATCGATCAGATAGAGGTACTCGTAAGGGATATCACTCCTCCAGTGGCTAGTGCAGGAGATGATCAAAATCTTCCTCAAGGATCCCCTTTTATGTTCAACGCGGTAGAAAGCCACGATGATTCCGGGATACTCAACTACAGTTGGTCCTTTCGTGATGATGATTCGGAAATTCTCCTTTTTGGGATCCAATCTAGCTATACATTCAATCAACCCGGTGAATATCTGGTGATACTCAATGTAACGGATGTTGCAGGTCTTACGGGAACGGATATAATAAATATTTCTGTGATTGACATTTATCCGCCGGAGGCAATTGCTGGTCCCGATATCAACATTCGCCAGCATGATAGCGTGGTTTTTAACGGCAGTGGTAGCAGCGATAATCAGGGGATCAGCAATTTCAGCTGGTCATTTGCCCATGGAGGTCGGAATATAACTCTTTTCGGTGGATCCGTGTCATACACCTTCGATCATCCCGGTAATTATACGGTCGTTATGAAGGTCAAAGATGATCAGGGACTGCAGGATGTGGATTTTTTGTACGTAAATGTTGAAAGGATTAATGAAAACGGGTCCGATAATGGATGGTTTTACGGTGTCCTCGGCATAATCATTCTTTTTTCCGCACTAATGGTTTTGATATTAACTGTGAGGAGAGGTAAATCCTCAAATTCCATGGGGGATAAAAACGGGGAACAAGAATCTGAAGAAATGTCTATAAATGGAAAATAAAATTGAGCGAGGATTGGCAACACAAAAATAGAAGGATTATTTGATAAAAGATAAAACCAATAACCTCAATGATATGAAAAATAGGATGATCGATCTAGGAAAAACAGTATTTATACAATGGGAAAAATTTGATGGGTGATAAAAATGAGGATATTAAAGTACTGCATCGTGCTGATATTGATAATAATGCTACACACTGGGATGTTCATGGGATTGTTGGATAATTCCACAGGCGGGTATGTTCCCCCACCAGAAAGAAAGCGGGGTGATGCTCCCCCGTCATTAGTAGTGGATAACACGCCTTCTACGGCAAACACGGGTGAGATGTTCAATTTCTCTGCGAATTTTTCCGATGATTTTTCCGTAACGGATGTTTATGTGAATTATACTTACGACAACAATTCGTACTATAACATTTCTATGAACAATGTCTTTAATGAAACATGGAACGCCACAATAACAATAAATCAAACTGCACTTACACTGGATTATTACTTTATATATGTGGATAATGCCACAAACACCAATTCTTCACAGCTAACACGAATAACCATCTTGGATACGATCCCACCCGTATCTGAAGCGGGACCCGATATCGAGGTGCCGCAATATGGTGCTCTCTGGTTTGATGGCAGCGGAAGCGAGGATAATCGGGGTATAATAAATTATACATGGTTCTGGTGGTGCCACTTTTGCCATATATTCAAATATGCATATGGTGAAATTGTAAATATGTCCTGGCTTACGGACATGGTTGATAATATCACAATGAATCTAACCGTTCGGGATGCAGCAGGAAATGAAGATCTCGATTCAATGGTTATTTTGATCCTCGACCGTGAAACTCCCATAGCCGAAATCGGAGATGACCTGTATATCGTGGACCAGTTCCAGCTTGTAAATTTCAATGCTTACAATAGTTGGGATAATGTCGAAATAACGAATTATACCTGGATATTTGATGAGAATAATACCGATATATACCTCTACGGGATCTCTGTGAATTATTCGTTTAGTTTTCACGGTGAATATATCGTTGCGTTGAGGGTCACCGATGGAGAGGGGAACAGCGGGCCCGGCAGCTGGGATTCGATAAGAGTTATAGTTCTCGATATCTCTCCGCCCATAGCTAATGCAGGAGAGGATGTCGTAATCGACCAGTTCATGACAGTGGTATTTAACGGCAGCGGGAGTACGGAAATGGTCGATTATGTCTGGAATTTTACTCATAATCGAGTTATGCAGTATTTAACTGGGGTTTCACCGGAATACCATTTCTACAGCGCGGGAGTATATCTGGTGACATTGAATGTAAGCGATTGGCGGGACAATTGGTGTCTGGATACCATGACGGTGACGGTTCTGGACATTGAAGATCCTGTTGCCAAGGCCGGGGAGGACCTGGAGATACTTTTGGGTGAATTCTTCGTACTGAACGCCAGTAACAGCTGGGATATGGTGTCTGTGGTTAACTATTCCTGGAGTTTTTATTACAACGGTACGGATCATGTACTATATGGAGAAGAATTGACATTCGCATTCGAACTGATGGGTGTTTATAATATAACCCTTCGTGTTGAAGACGAAAGGGGAAATTACGGGACTGATGTTTGCACGGTAACCACAATCGACCGTAAAGATCCACAGGTAAATGCCGGATCGGATATAGTGATCAATGAAGGGGGAACTGCAGTTCTCGATGGAAGTGGAACAACCGATCATTCGCCCATTGCAAATTACAGCTGGTCTTTTACATACTACGGTAACGAAAAAAAGTTATACGGAGTGAAGGTCTCCTTCGGCTTCGATATTCCGGGAGTTTATAACGTCTTTTTGCTTGTAAAAGATATTTGGGGAAATGTTGGTTGGGATAATTTGCTGATCAGAGTGATGGACACGACACCACCTACCGCCTATGCGGGGGATAATATATTAACTACTGAAGGAAAGACCGTCATCCTGAACGGCAGCGGTGAAGATAACGTTGGAATTTCGAATTACAGCTGGAGATTTGAATACAACGGAGAGCTTCATCAATTATTTGGAAAATTGGTGCCATTTACGTTTGAGCTTGCCGGAAACTATACTATCTACTTGAAGGTCCGAGACGATGATGGTAACGTGGGAAACGACTCTATATGGGTGAATGTTACTCCTCTTTTGTCGGATGATGATCCCGATGATGACGATAATGATGACGACAGCGATACTGGTGAAAGTTCCTCTGATCTCGACAAAATCAAGATATTGATCTCGGTGGCCGTGATTGTCGTATTTATTGTAGTATATTTGATCATTATAATATCGAAGAGGCGGAAGGAGCAGCAGTCATCATTGACACTTGATGGTATTGAGGATGAAAGTATTGGTGAAACGGTGGATGAAGGTATTGAGGAAACGGTTGGTGAAAGTATTGAGGAAACGGTGGATGAAGGTATTGAGGAAACGGTGGATGAAGGTATTGAGGAAACGGTGGATGAAAGTATTGAGGAAACGGTTGATGAAAGTTTTGAGGATACGGTTGA
>CAYFHS010000020.1:16579-37793 GCA_964342815.1 uncultured archaeon
TGAAAGTATTGAGGATACGGTTGATGAAAGTATTGAGGATACGGTTGATGAAAGTATTGAGGATACGGTTGATGAAAGTCTTGAGGATACGGTTGATGAAAGTATTGAGGAAACGGTGGATGAAGGTATTGAGGAAACGGTGGATGAAAGTATTGAGGAAACGGTGGATGAAAGTATTGAGGAAACGGTGGATGAAAGTATTGAGGAAACGGTGGATGAAGGTATTGAGGAAACGGTGGATGAAGGTATTGAGGAAACGGTGGATGAAAGTATTGGGGCTGGTGTAAAAGAAATCGGGTAGAAATCCTGTTTATTCCACTCAAAAAGTATCAGTCCAATTCATCTATTATAAGCTGTTCAATGTCTATTTCTCCAATGGTCAATAAGAATTCTCCTGGTGTTAATACCGGCACCGGATAAAGTAACCCGTCGTCATATGCTATCCTTGGACAAGCGGTGGAAACGATCCCGTCGATCTTAATACCTATGAAATGTTCCGGTCTGATCTCATCCATCAGGTGAAGCTCGCACAAGTATCCCTTTTTCCGTCCCTTACGTACCAGTTCCCTGGCGATTTCCGGTCGGTACTGCCCGGGTCGGGAACATAAAATAACAGAAAATCTCTTTTGATCTGAAAGCGAAAGAGCCAAGGATGCTCTTTTGTATAGAAATCCTTCTCCGGTTATCATCTCCGCTTCTCCCGAGTGCGGATTTACCGAAATTACCTTTTTTCCGGTTGAGATTGCGATCCCCCGAGGATGAAATTTTCCCGTACCAATAAAAATTACCGCATCCGCATCTTTCATTCTTGCAGCAGAGAAATTGCATCCAAGAACCTGACCTGCGATCCCTGCACGCCCACATGGAGTGTTGATCAGCGGGAATACGTCTTTCTTTTTCAGCTCATGAGCGATATCGGTCAATGCATCTACATACTGGACCGTAGTGGTAATAACTGTTTTTTTCCCCTCGAGGGAGTATTTCTCCACGATCAGATTCAGTGCCCCCTCCAGTATTTTCATGTCAACAGGAAGTTTTATCGGAATGTATGACGTTGGTATATTATTCTCGAACGTGTCCATTTTACTATGGCCCATGTGGATGAGGTGGGTCACTCCCATTTCTTCGAGATACGCGTATGGTATATCGCAAGCTCCGTAACTTGGACGAAGTAACGTCAAAACCTCACAATTGAGCCTCTTTCGTATCAACTCTGAGAACAAAATGTTTTCCCGGACGATTCCAGAAGGCATCTGGAGGGCAATGATGGAATCCGAATTTATTTCTGTTATTTGGTCCAGTGCTTTATCTAGCTCTGAACGGGCGGTCTCGGTAATGGAGAAATCCTTCATGGGTCGGACATGCAATGAATCGGATATTATATTTCGCATATTTTTATTTATTATCGATTCCGAATCAAATAAAAAAACCCAAAAAGAGAATTATAGCAAGCTCCTTTAGCTTAGAAACGTTAAAAAATTGGCCGTGATATCATAATTGAAAAAATCTTCGCTGCGCTGATGAGGAAACTCGGTCCTGGAATGCCATCAAAGGAACGCAGCAGGGTTCTTCGTGTGAAACTCATGGGTAGGGAAGAATATTATCGTAGATTTATTGATAGTATTTCCGATAGTTTTGGGCGGAGGCTCTGGGCGCTGATAATAGATATATCTGGGATAGACATTGGATATATGGAGAGCTTTTGTGCTGATCTTCCTCACTTCACCAACTACTGCAAGAAGCGAAAAATGCCTTCCATGATCACCCTTTCCGTGGAACAGGCTGTTGCTCTCGATGGCAGAAATTGGGGGATGCTGGTAAAAGGTTTCGAGATCAAGGATCTGGTTGTTGATTGCCGCCCTGAAGGAATTATTGGGTCAGATATGAATGATGTGCATAGGTTGGTGCGTAATGTAAATGAGCAGATAAAACGGGGAAAACGCCTTAATGAGCATATGAATACTCATTATTTCCACAACGATTATATTATGACGATCCATCTGGGTGAAACCACATGCAGTGATGACCTGAATTCAGGTATAATTGGAGAAATTGCTGGATTGGATCTGGTTAAATTCAGGTTCCATGACCGAGTTCTGGGAACCAACAAAACAGATATAAAACGTCTTATTTTTCAAAAGATGAAGAAATCCGGGAAGATATATCTAGATGAAGCCAATAACATTAAAATGAATGTACGAATTCGCGAAGAGTCCGTCGTGATCTGAAAGATATATTCAGTGATCGTAAACATTTATACAAATGTGCTCGCGATTTCCGTATTTTGGGCTTTTATTTGGTTTTTTATACCCGTTTATTGCCTAAACGGTTCCAATATTTCATTCAAATCGATTCTTCTTATCCCAAGAAATTATTGGATTATACAAATAATCTTTAAATAACTGTTAGTGGTTAAATTACGGAAATTTATCACATTTAGAGAATGTGGTATGTAGAAAAGCGAGGTGCAAAAATGAAAAGAAATATTGTTTTATTCATAGGACTGTTGTTGTTGGGTTCGATTTTGGCAACGGCGGCAGGCGCTGTGGAAAGTAGAGCTGATGATGAAACTCCAAGTACGGCCACCGAAGTTTGGTTCGGCGATGTTAAGAATGATGATTTGAATAATACGATCGATGAATCTGACTGGTACAAAATTAATCTGAAAGCAGGTGCTGTGATCACTCTGAACCTGACGGTTCCTGCCACTGGGGATTTCGATATATACCTGTACGACGACCCTGACTATGAAGATATTATCAATAGCAGTGGAGAGGACCAATTTGAAGAGATAGTTTATACGGCGCCCGATCCCGGATATTATTTCATTGAATGTTGGGCAAATGATGGAAACGGCAGTTACACCCTAACCATCGATGGTGTCAATCCCCCGGATAATGACAATGATATTGGCAACGCCACCGTGTTGGATATCGGTCAAACAAAGACTTCCACCATGTCGGTGGGAAGTGTTGATCTGCAGGATTGGTATCAGGTGAACATTTCCGAAGGGGATCATATCACGGTCACTTTGGTGGTGCCGAATTCCGGAGAATATGATCTGGACGTATACGACCCCGATTTGATATTAATCGATGGGAGTTATAACACTGAGCTTGGAGACGATGAGGAAGTTGTATTCGTCGCGGAAAAGACAGGTGACCATTTCATTTTCTGTGAAGCATTCGAGGGATCCGGTTCCTATACGCTTACCGTGCTCAAGAATATGCCTCCTGTGATAACTTCACAAGTTCCCGCGGGAGTCAACGTGACGGTATACGAAGGGGAGATTGTTCTGTTCAACATCACTTTAGATGACGAGAACGTCGAGGCATTAACTTATGAGTGGAAAGTGGACGGAACATCGGAATCGAATGAATCCTCATTTGAAATCGTAACAACTTTCGTAGATGAATACCGTGCCGGGAACTACGAAGTGGAGGTCCAGGTCACCGACGACATACTTGAGACCGATACATTCGTTTGGAATCTTACCGTGCTGGACGTGAACCAGATCCCCGAGATTCAAAAATTCATGCCCAACATTACAAACGTTTCCATAAATGAAGGGGAAAAACTGCCTCTTTCAATAAATGTAACCGACATTGACGGTACCGTACCCCTTTACCAGTGGTATTTGAATGGCGCAGTCATTGTCAATGAAACTTTATCCAGCTATGATTTCATCACCGACTATGATATGGAAGGAATCTACACTATAGCGGTAAATGTTACAGATGGGGCGGATGACACTCTCGTGGATTCCGTGGTCTGGACGATCACAGTCTTGAATTCCGATCGACCGCCGATTGTAAGCATTTTTGGCAATGATACCGTCGTGATATACGAGGGAAACTGGGTCAATTTCTTTGTGAACGCTACTGATCCGGACGGAGACGTGCTCTCATACAAATGGTTGTTCGACGGGGAAAATCTTAGCGGCGAAGAGGGTGTAAATTATAACTACAGTTCGGACTACAGCAGTGCTGATGGAAATGTGCATGATGTAATGGTGGAAATAAGCTCTGGCGAGCATGTGATCAATTTCACATGGAAACTTACCATAATTAACGTGAACCGTCTTCCGGAGATCGACGATGGCAGCATAAAACCAACCCTAGATACGATTCTAACTGCAGGGGAAGACATAACGTTCTCCGTTGATGCTGCAGATCCGGACGGTGAGCAGTTAAGCTATACCTGGACTTTAAATGAGACAGGGGAGAAATTCACGAACCAGAGTTTCAACCATACACTGCCTGCCGGTACCTACGTTCTTCACATAACCGTTGAAGATGGTAGTGGAGGTTCAGACAGCTTCATACTTACCATCAACGTGGCTGAAACAGCAGTCGAACCTATCGATGAGGAAGCTGAAGATTCGTATCTCTTGTGGATAATCATAGCAATTGTCTTGGTTGTGATCATTGTGATCATAATCGTGGTTATTGTGAAGAAACGAAGTTGAGATATAGGAAAAAAACCGTATGTTGGTAATTTAAGACAATACCCGAGGCTGAACTTAACGGGTATTGTCTTCTTTTTTTCTCTCTTTTCATCCATTTTGAAACATTGTTTTATCATATTTTATCACCTCACTTTCCCGCGAGGCGGTTACGTTTCCTGAAATCACAAGGTTTTTTCGTAATTACAAGCAAGATTTATATAAGGCGTCAGGGTTTAGAGTAGGCTCAATTTCCGCAAGAATTATTGCGGATTATAGTAAGACGAGGTATGGAAATGAAAAAGAATTTTGTATATATTACAGTATTGATAATGATTATTTCCGCATTGTTCGGAGTGAGCAGCGCTGAAATAACAGAAAATAGCCGGGGTGGGACTAGGGCCAATGACGATGATCCGGGTAATGCAACAACGGTCCAGTTTGGTGACACCAAGGTAGATACCTTGGATAACGAGACCGATGAGGATGATTGGTACAAGATCACCCTCAATGCAGGAGCCATTCTTATTCTGAATCTTACCGTTCCGGCAACCGGGGACCTTGATCTTTATCTTTTCGATGATCCAGAAGGTTGGTTCGTAGACGTAAGTTGGGATGAGCAACTCGGAGGATTTGAAGAGATCACCTATCAAGCCGGACAGGGGGGATTATATTATATTTTATGCAACGCCTATGATGGAAATGGGCAGTATACATTGCGTATTACAGAAGGTGTTCCGCCCGATAACGACAATACACCCGCCACTGCAACACCTATCAATTTGGGCTCGCCTGCAAATAGCGACCTTGACAAGGATGGTTTGGATTCTCAGGACTGGTGGAAGATAGCTCTCGAGGCGGGTGATGTGATCAACGTGCATCTAACCGTACCGGGGACCGCTGATTTCGATTTATATGTCGTGGATCAATATAACTCCCTGATCGCGTACAGTGAATCGGAGGATTCGGTGGAGGAGGTGACATTTGGGGTGTCGAATACGGAAAATTATTATATTATTGTCGGCGCCTATGGAGGATCGGGACAATATACCCTCACTGTAACGAAGATCGGAACATTCATTCCGGATCACGATGACGATCTCGATAACGCAACATTCGTTTCTGTCCCCTATTTCATCAAGGGTGATTTGAATTCAACTGTAGATACTTTGGACTGGTATGAGTTTGAAATTGGTATTGGCCAGGAAGTAACCATATGGTTGGACGTACCCGATAATGCCGATTTTCATATGACACTGCGAACTTATGACGATTTTGTCGAGATAATGAATACACCAGGAATTGGAGTGGATGAAGAGATCGTATACAAGGACGGATCTGTACGGAACCGGGGTATGAACGGGTATTATATCGGTGTGTGGGTCAATTCCAGCGTTCCGTGTGAAACATCTGAATATACATTGATCATTGATTTTACGACAGATGTTGAGGAAATGGACAATGATAACTCCTTCGAGCTGGCCACCGAGATCACCCCACCTGACAGCATACAGGATTCACTTAACTATCCCTGGGACGCGAGAGATTATTACACTATCGATGCCGGAGGAGAGCGTGAAGAAATTATTTCAGTCGATCTCGATATTCCCGACGACAGTAATGTGGAATTTCTGGTATACGATTCTGATGAAACATGGCTTTCCGCGGCTAACTTCTCAGAGGACGGGTATATCGAGTACGAATGTCCCGAGGAGGGAACATACTATCTGATCGCCTATATGTACCATGGCAGCGGCGCATATACCATGGATGTTGACGTTATCTCATCGAATATCCCCCCCGTGATCGCATCGCAGATACCCGTAACCGAAAATGTGAACCTTAATGAGGGAGAGGACCTCCGCTTCGAGGTAACCGTGCAGGACGAGGATCTTGCGAACCTTACCTACGAGTGGTCCGTAGGCAACGTCAAAGAAACCGGTTTTACCGGGAATTTCTTTGATGTGAATTCCACATATATTGCCGAGTTCTCTGCCGGGCTCTACGAGATCACAGTTGAGATAACCGATTCGGGTGACCTGTCAGTATCTAAGACCTGGAACCTTACCGTCATAAACGTAAATAAATTACCCGAGATAGAAATCAAGGAACCGGTAGAAACGGACATAACAATAAACGAGACGGATACCGTCACTTTCGAGATAGACGTATCCGATATCGACGGACCCACTCCGGGTATCCAGTGGTCGCTTGACGGAATGGACCTCGAAGACGAGGACGAAGATACCTACGAATTCATTTCGGACTATCTTTCTGCCGGTGTTCATATTATTGGTGTAAATGTCACCGACAGCGTGAATGAGAGTCTTGTCAATTCGACATTCTGGACCGTTACTGTTATCGATAAGGACCGGGCACCCGAGCTCGCCAATATGACCCCCACGGGAAAGGCTAAGACCGATGAGTTGACCCATGTGGAGTTCAGCCTCGATGCCTATGATCCCGATGGTGATACCGTTAGCTACGAGTGGTACATGGACGGTAAAAAAATAAAGGATGCGGACGGTGATTCATATACTTTCGTTCCAGACTCGGACAGTGCGGATGGGGAAACTCACGAGATAATGGTGATGGTATGGGCAGAGGACCTGGAGTCGAACCATACCTGGAAGCTGGACATCGATAACGTGAATCGCAGACCGGAAATAGATATTCTAGGACTGCTCCCAGCTCCAGAAGATGAGTTCACAGCCGGAGATGAGATCGAATTTATCATTTTTGCCACTGACCCCGATGGGGACGATATCACTTACACTCTCAAAATAGTGGAAGCGAAGAAATCCGAAAGGGAACGTGAAGATGATTTCATGAATGTATTTCACAAGCTCGATGCTGGGACATATACGATCAATATAACGGCGGAAGATGGCAACGGAGGTTTTGATTATTACGAATTCTCCATAGAAGTAACGGAGGTACCAGGTACCGGGACTGAAGAAACACCGGGCTTTGGAATTGGGATATTACTACTGATATTGATTTGTTTGATGGGTTTAATAAAGACCTTTTATGGAAAATAATATTTAAAGTATAATCTATTAATTCGGCTGATTCGGAGGCATGGTCCCCTGTGCTGGTGGAGCCTGAGGCGGCATCCTCTGCTGAGGCTGTACCGCGTGTGCTTGAGCTCCGGGTGGGGTAGATGAAATTCCCTGGGACGGTAATGCGGGCGTTTGAGTGACTCCCTGAACGGATCCTTTCTGCTGCAGCTGTTGAGCCGGTTGTGACTGAGGTCCTTTTGGGGTTTCGCTCGGCCCGGTTTGAGCTTCCGATCCCTTGCTTACGGCAGAGCTGCCGTAAAGTTTTGCATAATATTCTTCAGGTGTCGGCTGACGTTCTTCTTCCTTTTCTTCCTTGGCTTTTTCCTCTTCGAGCTCCTTGGCATTTTTCTTTTTGACAAGAAGAATTATGATAATTCCGGCTAATGTAAGGACCGCTACAACTGAGATCAGGACAGCGATCAATACCCAGTTCCCTCCCCCCTTGTTTAAGCTCCCCCCACCTGTTGTATCCGTATCATTGTTTTCGTCATCGTCATCATCGGTATCATCCCCGTCTGTGGTTGGATCCACGACCTTTACCGTGAAATTCGTGGTGTTGGAATTTCCCGCCCTGTCAGTCACGATCAATTTTATATTATAGGTACCCAGACTCTGGAACCTGAAAGTAGTTTCACGACCCATTAAAATCTTCGTTTTACCCTTGTACTGGAATCTCCACTGAAAGCTTACGATTCCCACATTATCCGTGCTGTTGGTTGCATTCAGGTAATAGGGAACATCGAAGTCCGCAATCTCCGCTACATCCGCCAAGGCCACAGGAACCATCCCGTCGGTTATATTGACCGTAAATAATGTCTCATCCCGGTTTCCGTTGTCGTCAGTCACTCTCAGTGTAACGTTGTAAACTCCGATGTTTACAAATGTGTAACTGGCAACCCTTTCCTTCAAAGAGATCGATTGACCGTCGTATATGAACAACCATTCATAGCTTACCAAGCCGATGTTGTCAGTGCTGTTACTAGCATTAAAAACCACAGTGTTCCCTTGGGCAAGCGATATATTTTCTCCTGCAATTGCCACGGGTGGTTCCGTATCCTTAACGGTAACAACTATCGAATCGGTGTCCCAGTTCTCCCGCTCGTCCGAAACGTTCAATGTTATCTCGAACAAGCCGGCGTTATGGAATGTGTATTCCACTTCTTTGCCTGTAAATTGCAGCAGACTTCCGGCATCCGTAAAACTCCAACGATAGCCCGTTAATTCCATGTTGTCTGTGCTTGCGCTTCCGTCAAGGGTCAGCGTTTCGTGCTGGCCGATTGTTATATCCTTACCTGCGTCAGCTGCAGGGGGCGTAATATCATAAATCAGCACAAATGAGCTGTCCGTGGCCCAGTTGCCGGCTGCATCCGAAACGTTCAAGGTGAAATTGTACTGGCCCGCGTTGTCGAATTTGAATTCTGCCAGCTCACCGTTTATCTCTTGGGGGACGTTGTCATAATTAAATGTCCAGATAAAGTCTTCGGTCCCCACGTTATCGGTGCATGCGCTCCCGTTGAATATAACTATCTCGTGTTGGTATGCATAATAGCCGATACCAGCATCTACCATCGGTTTTTCCGTGTCGTTCACGGTTACTTTTACCGTATCGTTCGCCCAGTTGCCGGCGTTGTCCGTGACGTTCAGCGTAACCAAATAGGTTCCTGCCCTGTTGAATTTGTGCTGAGGTTCAATTCCGGTCAGTTTCCGCGGTACTCCATTCTCCATAAACGTCCATTCAAATCTTTCAAGTCGAAAATTATCCGTGGATGCGGTTCCATTGAACTTAGCCCTGTCATGCTGGTATATGAAAATATCACTTCCCGCATCTGGCTCAGGCGCTTCCGCGTCCCACCGGATTATCTTTAATGATTTTTGGTCCTCATCATAATATGCGATAGTTGGTTTTCCATTGGGATCCAGGTACATGGAGGTGTACAGCCCCTTATCACCATTACCATCCAGAGTCTCTATATTCCAGTCAGCTCCGTCATAAAAAGAATATTTCAGATCACCATTGCTTGGAGAATTGCTGTCCGTATCTCCATAATAACTGATATGGGGTCGATCGTTATCATCCAGAACCAGAGTTGAGTAATAACCGTTGTTCCTGTCGGGATCTGCGTTCTCTATCGCCCATTGAGTTCCAGTCCATTTGGCGTACTTCAGGTACTTGTCGATACCCCCTCTTGCCGAAAAATATGTTATATGGGGATTATCCTGTGAATCTACCGCTATGGACGTGTAGTAGTTACCAGCTGTGTTTTGCGCATCGACTGTTTGTTTGACCCAAGAATTTCCATCCCATCCGGCATAGCGCAATGTTCCTCCGGTTGTCTTCTGATAGCTTACGTGAGGGTGGTCGTTGCTGTCTAGTGCCAATGACGTATATTTTCCCGTTAGATTTTCAGAATCCAGTATATCATATAACCAGTTCCCCCCGGACTCGTGAACGTACTTAAGGTCAAAGGAGCTTACGTTCTGGTAACTGATGTGGACCTGATCCTGTGAATCTATGGCAATTGATGAATAACACCCAGTGTAACTTCCACTGCCGCCCTCCAGGCTCTCGTTTTTCCATACAACGCCAGTCTTGTAGAACAATTTCAATTCTCTCTTCTGGCACAACGAAATATATGGATTACCGGAAGAGTCCAATGCAATTGAAGTACCGTAGTTTTTGATGGTCATGTCCCCTAGGACTTCTCTGGTCCACGATATTCCGTCCCACTTGGCATACATTAATTTCTCGTTGCTGTCATGGAAATAGCTGATGTGAATATTTCCGTTAGCCTCCTTGGCCATTGATATGTCGAATCCCGCGTTCGGTCCCCCATCCACCACCTCTATACTGTATCCACCCGGGGCATCTCTCTCGCGGTCCGTACCGTATTCGCGGAATTTCGTTTCTGTTAAGGTGCTTACCCCTTGGTCTATTCGCTCCCTGGCAGTTAGAGGTATTACTAGTACCAGAAGCATCGTGATTATCATGGTTGTGACGATGAGTTTGTTTGCCCTAATCATATTGATCACCGGCGGATTTGCTATTACAGGAATTAACTGATTATATTCTATAACGTGTTTATAATCTTTTCCCATATTGCGTTAAAAATCAGTACCGAAACCATTGGTCTGGTTTTGTGAAGCATCCTTTATGATATTCCCGATGAATTTATCTATTTGAGTACGAAATCTATCAAGCGGACCGTCGTTTACTATCATTATATCCGCAGTGGCGATGACGTTTCCAAGCCCCCATGAGAGTTCGCGTTCATCTCTGGCGACCAGTTCATCGAAACTCAGTACATCGTCCTCTCTTTTACGTGATACAACACGTTTATAACGTTCATTCCTCCCGGCGTGGACCGCAACAACCCTGAAATAATTAAATCGCCTGCGAAACACTTTTATCTCCATGTCTCCACGGGTTCCGTCTATGAAGACTAATTCAGAGCTGGCACATTTACGGATCCGGTCTACGGTTCTCGTAGCCCAGTAACCATATCCCTCTCTTTCCATCTTTTCCTTCCTTTCACGGTGGAACATGGTGAGAGGAATATTCCTCCCGTGTATCCTGGCACGGTTCTCTTTTCTCAATTTGGAGGCCATATTGCCTACATTTCTGTCGCTTATATCGATTCCTCTCCGCCGAGCTTCCTCCATTACGAGATCGCCCATACGTATTACAAAAAATCCTTCTTTCTTGACCCTCTCAAGGACCGTGCTCTTTCCAGCACAAGGCATACCTGCTACCGCAAATACCTTCATCTTCGATACTCCAATAGAAAGGATTACAACATGGTCTTGCAATTGGGGCAGATGAACCAACCTGGTTTAGTTTCACTGCCGCACCCAGGACATTTCTTACCAGGGGTTCCCGCTTGCTGAGGAACCGATTGAGTTGTTGGAGAAGTAACCGGTCGGGTCACCGGTTGAGTTGTTGGAGCAGTAACCGGTCGTGTTACCGGTTGAGTTGTTGGAGCAGTAACCGGTCGTGTTACCGGTTGAGTTGTTGGAGCAGTAACCGGTCGGATCACCGGTTGTGTTGTAGGCGAAACTGGACGGGTTACCGGTTGAGTAACAGGGGAGGTGAGAGGTTTGATAACCGGTTGTGTTACCGGTGCCGTTGTGGGTGGGCTTGTGGTCACGGGACTCGTAAAGGGTCTTGACACGGGTTGGCTAGTGGTGACCTGTGTAGAGGGTGGTTGTGTTACAGGGGCTGCCGTGGGATGGGTCGGTGGCGCTTTAATGGGTTGCGCAGGTTGAGAGTAGGAAGGGCCCGGGGTGGCTTGAGGGGCGCCGTACCCCTGTGCCACCGAAGAATAGTAACCCTGACCGCCAGGAGAATAGTCCTGTTTCCCCACACCACCTGCTACGTACATAACGTTATCCTTTGACTGTCCTTCGATCTCTGCCAGCGATTTTATTTTTTTCTTTTCCTGTATTACGGTCTTCCTTTTTGCCACTTCACTCCTTTTCGCTATCTTGTTCTTCACTTTGGTGTTCTTCTTGATCATCAGGAATATCATTACCCCAAATATTAATATCAGAGCAATGAACAGAATGTCCCCCTGGGAGAAGATTTCAAAAGGAAGGTTATAATCGAAAAACCAACCTTTTTCTTCCGGTGGCGGAGGTACATATATTATCTTTATTATGATCTCATTATCCACAGTGGTCCCGCTTGTATAACCGCGGTCGTCCTTTACCTTCAGTTCAACTTTGTACTCGTGATAATCATCGCCATCATCGACCTTGAAATCTGCGAATGAATAGGTCTTTTTGAGTCCGGCGTCCACGTTATCCAATTCTTTTTTATCAGCCATGTCAGTTACGATCCAATAGTAATTGGTTATCACAACCCCTGCATCGGGAACATTTGATCCGCTGGCATCAAAAAATATCTCCATTATGTTATTCTCATCTTCTTTCTCAATTATGTATTTTCCTTCTCCTTCGTCCCAGAAATCCCCCAGGTCGATCCCATCAATTTTTGAAATCACTGCCTTGGGATTCGATTCCAGATATATCGTTATCGGTATTGTGTGAATTTCGAAGTGATCGCTGTCTGATGTATTAAGGCTGAGAGTTCCTCTGCTGTCTCCAATGTCCACGGACATTATGTAATCCCCAACCTGGAAAAGGCTGTATCTCAAGTCCCAGTTTACCGTCCAGGTTCTGTTATCCCGGTCAATGATCGTATTTTTCGAATCCGAGATCAGCGGTTCGGTTACCGTTTTACCGGCCTCCGAAGGGACCAATCTCACCCATACATTTCCGGGTGTGATGCTGTCTTCATCGATATCGAAGAAGCTGCCCTCCAATACAATTCTCTTTTCTTTGATGGGAGGAAGTGTGATAGTTATTCCATCATCGCTGTCGACCTCCTCACCATCGATCTTCATTATCATGCCGTATGGAGGATTATTGACACTGCCCTGTTTGATCATGGGGGTAATATTGGTTTCAGTTGTGAATCCGTGGCCCTCGAATGCGGCAAATCTCAACAGTATCTCTTCATTGTCGTAAAAATAATTGATTTTCGTTTTATCGCCTGTTCCCGACTTGGATTTGGAAGCAGTTTCGAACCTGTAACTCCAGCTGCTCCAGCTCCTTTCGGATCCGCTGCTTATATCATCAACCTCAATTTCACCAGCCCCGTCCACTGAAACCACTATCTTTGTTATTTCCTGAGTGCTGCTGAATATCTGCGCAGTTCCGTTTATGTAGATTATTCCACCCAGGGCCTGATTCCCATTAATAACGTCATTTTTGTTTACGTGTACCTGCTCGTCATCACCAACGAGTACGCTTCTGTAGGAAATCGAGGATATGCCGAGTGTTAGTATCTTGAGTATCATGGCGGCCTTATTGTCAGGGACTCCAATGTGAGGATCCTCTACCAGATTTAAACTTTGGGTTAAAGGAACCTGTTTCTCAGCCTTATAGGTGTGTTTCATGGCATGTATTCTCACAGTCAGGTCTTTGCCAAGGTTATTACCTTTTATTGTTCTTGATAATATACCTTCGAAAAACGCATAACCGTACTGATTCGTATCAGCGCTTGAAAGCATCTCCCACACGTCGCTATCGTCCTTTGCTCTGATCTCCACTTCCGCCCCTTGAATTCCTGCTTTAGTATGGTCATCCACCACCTTCACCAATATGTCCCAGTATACTTCTATCACGGATTCAATGATGCTGTAGGGCCTTACGGGACCCTCCCTGTCGGATATTGAAACGTTATCCAGAATATTTGTATTGGCTGGACAGTCGATACCGAATGAATCTGCCGATGTCCGTATTGTGGAATCCGATCCTTCTATGGAGTTATACAGTGCCTTTAATCTAAGTTTGTCTCCACCGAAATAACCGTCCATGTTCCGATCGCCCCCCAGGCCCAGGTCTCCGCCAAGAGAATAAATGAAACAATGGTCGAATGTAACGGACGTGTAAGCGGAGATCCTGATATTGGACTCTCCACCCCATCCTCCTTTACCGTATAACTCATCACCGCTGGTTCTGGATGCGTCTCCCCCTCCACCGGCCATGGCGATAAAATCAGAGTTTCTCAAGGTTATGGAGCCTTTCGATTCTATTGTCACAATACCCTTGCCGCCGACTCCACCGTCACCGCCTTTGGCATTGGAAATAGTCGGTGCTCTTTCACCCCCCTCTCCTCCGTCGCCACCACTTGCTTTTAGGATGCAGTCATCAGTAATATCGACTTTGGCGGATTCGATATATATCTCCGCTTCCCCACCTTTTCCTCCGTGCCCGCCATTCATTTTCTTATCGTCAATTCCAGCAGCCCCCGTTCCGCCTGTCTTTCCATAGCAGTATATCTCTGAGTTCTTGATATTAACTGGTTGGGTTGTGATTATTTCAACCACTGAATCATTACCCGGTCTACCGTCGAGTTTCGCGCCTGTACTGCCAGGTTGTCCGGCTTCTCCCCCGGTAACGTTTACCACGGTAATTGTGGAGTCTTCCATTCTAAACTCCTTGCACCTTGCCGAGAAATTCCCCTTTTCGATATATATTTCGCTACCCATCAATATATGAATTGTTCCTCTATCGGATATGTTGAATTCTCCCTGATGTCCGTCCTCCCCCTGGGACAAATTAAGCTTACAACCCTGCAGTATCAATGATGCGTCTTCCTGTACCCATATGCCTGTATAGTCGCCGGAATCGGTAAATCCCAGGGTTTTCTGGGTACCTTTATCCACCTGTAGATATCCATGATTTGTTCCATTTGCCCTTTGATCTTCTATGGGATTATTATCGGTTTCAGCCTTGAGCGTCTTGGCTTCTTCCCCTGCCTTATGATCGGGCGTTATTGATATATTTCCTACAACCGTTAATTGGAATATTAAAAATCCGATAATCAATATAGAAAAAATTGAACGCAATCGTTTTTTCATATTTTCACCTTTTACGAATTTCATTAGTAGTCCGAGAGAAGTTTTCCTCCCGCCAGATCGAATTTCTTGCTTTTGAGCTTATCGAGATTCTGGTGATGGAGGTACCCGAAACCGCCCCAACCCAGTAACATCACCAAGGCTACAATCATGAAAACGATGGCAGTATTTACGAAAAGTGCTAGGAACAGACCTGTTAAAAGCGTTATCGACGCTAGAAGAAAGGAGATATTCCTTATAAAAATCTCATTTTTGATGTCATCTTCCAGGTTGAAAATCTGGGCCCTTCTCATGAAATCCGTTTCCTCTTTATCCTCCTCGGCTGATGTCTTGCTGCCGCAGTAACGACAGTTAACCTCCGCCTCACCCAGGCTTTCAATAAGCTTCCCACAATTAGAACATTTGATAAGAGTAGTCTGTGCCATTGTAATCCCCCGCCAAATTGTATTAATATTATTTAAGTTTTCCATGAAAGATATTTATGTATGACTAGACTATTTAATTCCCCAATTGCATAAAACGATGCCAACCGTGGTCCATGTGGATGGTACGGCACGACCGCAAACTGTGAACCGGAGAACGAATGAAAGATACTGGCGTCTAATCTCAAAATTTGAGGAGATTACCGGTAAAGACTGGAACAAAGTGACTGTCTTCTTGGTAAAGACGTGCCCGCTTTGCTCCGCAACACTCTAAAGTGTTGCTGCGACTATCGGGTGGTTGCCCGATAGTCATGTGCAATACCCATGCTATTGCTGCACTCTCGGCAAGTATGCCTACGGGTGACATAGAAACAGTTTCTATTAACCCTAATAGAATCTCCGATTCTATGTCGGGTGCCAGAATGGGTCGGCTTTACACGTAAAGTCAGGAACATTTGGACTTACTTCTTGGTAAAGGTGTCCCGTACCGGGCCCTATTACTTGTTCAGCCAAGCCCATAGGTCTTGGCTTCTCAAGTAAGATGTGCCAGAATGGATCGGCTTTACACGTAAAGTCAGGAACATTTGGACTGACTTCTTGGTAAAGTTGAGCCAGAATGGATCGGCTTTACACGAGTTCCTTTTGTTTTAAATACCTCATTCAACGTCCGTGGCGAACCAATAGTCAACCGACCTGAAGAGGCTGTAAGGTGTTTTTTAAAAACAGGGATGGATTGAGTTGCTATTGGAAATTTCTTGCTGAAAAAAAGTTAATCATTTTTTGGTCAAAACAGAGATACTCGCAAGGAGGGCTTCCAGCTGTATTCTCTCATTTGCACCCTCCACCATTCTGAACTCGTATTCTCCGATGGTTTCCACGAGCTTGATAATTGTCCGGTCATCCAGACTGATGTTGAATATCTCTTCATGGATCCCATTGATTATATCGATACCGGATAGCCCTTTATTGATCATCAGTCCGCTCAATTTTCCCCTGGCCTCGAGGTACTTACCACCAATGACCTTGTATAATAAGTCCTGAATATCTCCTGGCTCAGCAATGCTCAGAACCCTGAATATTGCCTCTGGTTCCACCTTTCCTTCGGATGAAGAAACCACCTGGAGCATGGTGACGCCTCTTCTGAGATCACCGTCGGCTACCTTGGTAAGTACCTTCATTCCCTCCTCGTCAATGTCAACGTTTTCCTTTTGTGCCAGTTCAAACAGATAGCTACGGACCGCTTCTTCCTTGATCTTCGGGAACCTGAACGTGGCGCAGCGGGATTGGATGGGATCGATTATTTTGGAGGAATAGTTGCACGAGAGTATGAAACGGCAGCTTATGGTGTATTTTTCCATAGTTCTGCGTAATGCTCCTTGTGCTTCGGGGGTTAATGCGTCTGATTCATCTAGAAAAATGATCTTGAATCCAATGGTCTGATTAAAAGCTGAGGTCCTTGCAAAATCTTTGATCTTGTGGCGAACTATGCCGATCCCCCTTTCATCGGATGCGTTCATTTCTAGAAAGTTATGTTTCCAATCTTCCCCAAATAGTTCTTGGGCAAGTGCAATTGCAGTTGTGGTCTTGCCGGTTCCAGCCGGACCGGCAAAGAGCAGATGGGGTAAGTTCTTCTCTGCAACGTATGAACTCAAACGCTCCACTATTGCATCCTGTCCTACCACGGCATCGAGAACTTTCGGGCGGTATTTTTCGGTCCATATCTCCAACATCTCATTCCCCCGAATCCACTAGTCCCCTCACGGGGCTGCGATTATGGGAACATTTAACAATATCCTGGTAGATTAATCTTTTGCGGATTGTGTGCTGATTCCCGTCAGAGACCACCGGATAACTAAAATCTTTTTTCCGAAAGATTATCTTATGAAATATTTATTATATTACACTGCTATATGTCTCTATTCGATTTGGCTGATATATTTTTTTTCGGGAAAAAAGCTCAAAGGTGATCCTTGTGAAGTTTAAAAATAAGAAAAAGATGATGGCTGTAGGCTTGGTTGTCATTTTGGTGATCGTGGGTTTGGGTGCTCTGTTCATTTTCGATTCGGATGACGACAGCTCCTTCGAAGATGGGATTGTATCATTGGAGATGATCCTCGCTACCAAATCAACAAGGACGCCAACTAATATATCTGCCGTGGTTGCATCATATGTTTCACCCTTTTTTCCCCTGGTAGCCACTCCCGTATCCGTATATTATGGTCCCGAGAGGATCACGGTACCGCTTCTTGTCGCAGATATCTCCAATCCATCCCGTGCGGTTGTAGATTTTCTTTCTTATTACGGGATGCCTTCTATCACATCCTTTGGACCGGTGGACGGTCTAGAGGATATTGGGATTTCCATAGAAGAGCAATTTCCAGACACAGATGCCATTATTCTCTCGAGGAAAGTAGCGAACACATATTGGTCCTCCAGCGATGGAGTTATTCTAGTACATAATTCACAAGAAGGGTACAGCGCGGCCTTGAGCGTGGTACCCATTGCCTCATATCTAAATATACCTGTGATCATTGCAGATAAGATGGATGACGAGCTGGCCGGATTTCTTAAATCCTTCTCATTAAAATATTCTCTTGTCTGCGGACCAATTACTGGATTTGGGAAGGTACGCCATTTTAATGACCCCAATTCACCCGTCTACACCGAGCAGCTTGTCAATATTACCAGAAAGATAATCGAGGATCGTATCGGTGAGTCGGTTAAATACATCACTCTGGCTAACCCGGACGACACCAAGCCCATGGTAGTATTGGATTCAGTTAGCTATTCCTTTGAGGGCGAGGTATCAGACTCCAGCGCTGCAGCCTACCCCGGGGCAGCTCCCTCCACAAGTGCGGGTGACCCCATTCATTACTGGGACATACCTGTTGATTACCGTTATGCCAATGTGAAAGTCGATCTTAAGATGGATGTTTCAGGTGAAAATCTGGGGGATGCGGGAGGTTCTCGTATCTATGCATATCTCGGTGTGGACGGGGATGAGAACGGTGTGATCGAAACCTCGAAAGAAGGTGATATTTTACAGCACTTTGGTGGTTCGCCAGGCTATGATAACATAGGGTATTCATCCTCGAACGATCCTTTTGCCAAAAACCGTTACGCCCATTATTACACTGAACTTCCGTTTTTTAACGAGCAGGTTTCAACTCATGCTGCCCAGCTGCTTGCTAGACTGCCAACATCCTGGGGGCAATCATATCTGGTAAAGGAACAGGGCGATTACACATCTACCTACAGTCTGGATATAACTGTTGAGAAGCTCTCTGAGCCGGCATATCCTCTAATGAACGATTTATCTACCATGTCACCCTACCTTACAGCTTATCGGAAGGGAATATTATTTGCGAAACCGGATTTTGGAATTTATGATGACGATCTTCTCAGTCGGTTCAATTGCAGCATGCCCTGCAGTGACGAACAATTATTACCCATCGTCAATGCCAGGGCCGCTATGGTGAAGAAAGATCTAAATTTATTATTGGCCGATCTCGCGGATCAAACAATAACAGATCCCGTTACCGATTATATTGCCTTGGCAGATCATTATCGAGGATTACCCATAGACGGCAAGATGCATCTGGCAATTATGGCGGATACGAACATGGTGCCCTGGTTCTATTACAATACACGACAGAATGAAGCAACACAGGGATTCGGAATGCCTTCCGATATATATTATATGGATATTGATTCGGCTCTGACCATGGACGAGGCCCCGGCCGAGATAGACGGTCGGGCAAATCCTGATTTCGAACTTGCCGCGGGTAGAGTTGACGGCTGGGACGCTCAGGATGTTTCCGCACTGGTTGCAAGAACGCTCTTTTATCAGGATATCATTTCACGAATCAGCGGTCCCCGGAACGGGCTTGACCTGCCCGAGTGGCAAAATAGCGGTATGACATCCATCGGGACCGAGCCACCAGTGGGTGTGGCACAGACAGCAGCGAACAAGATAGCCGAGATGTGGGAGTTGGCCGGATACGATATACACGAAGACAAATTTTTCCGTCAGGACGAGTGTCGACGGCAGAGAGCCTCGCCATATTACGAATCCTCGAATATGATATTCTTCTGCGCCCATGGCTTCTATTACTGGTACGTCCTCACCGCAGTGGAGAACGACCTTCCGGGAATGCCTCCCGTTGGGGCGGGCGGGGCATTCGACGTGGCTCATGTAAAAGAAATGCGTTTCGGCCCATCGGTCCTTTTCGGTTCTTCGTGCGTGACTGGAAAAATCGACAGCATTCAACCATATAACGCTCTTTCACAAGCATTTCTGCATGCCGGCCTCGCTGCCTATGTGGGAGCCAGCCGTTTGTCCTGGGGCTCGATCCTGCCGGTTCCCGATGCTGTTAGCGGCGAATCTCTAGGTGATCTGTTAGCTCTTCACTTTTTCGGTTATATGTGCGGTTATCGGTATGATAAGAGCGGTGGAATGACCGGCCTGTCCATTTCCAATGTTGATACGGGTACGGCATTGATGCTTGCCAAGACGGATTTCATGAGGTCGGAGGGGAATGACGGGGGGATGTACAATTGTGACACTGTGGAAGAGTTCAATCTTCATGGAGATCCGGCTTTCAACCCCTATGAGCCAGCCCACGGTAATTAATCGATTTCATTCGTGGTGATTTGATAAATGGAACCTTGTGATATCGATTTGGGCGGCGTGAAACAGATCAGTCATACAGCTGACATTGGGCTCATTGCACGGGCCGATAGCTTGGAGGGATTGTTCTCGCTTTGTGGAACTGGATTGGTGGAAGTGATCGTTGGGAGATCCATTGAACAGTTTATCGGGGATTTGGAACAAAACAGTGTAAAACGGATCAAACTGGTACAAAAAATAACTGGATTTGATCTGGAAAACCTGTTGATCACTTTTTTAACCGAAATACTTTATCGACTCGAGGCGGAGAACCTACTGGTTATATCTTCCCAGCTAAATCTCAGAGTTGAAGAAAATGAGTTAAATGTATCTTTCGAATGTATCGAGTATGATCCTGAAAGACAGGGTTATTTCAGGGAAGTGAAGGCAGTAACGTATCACCGGCTTTCTATTGTAAATTGTAATGACGGGACCTGGGCAGCAAGAGTTATACTCGACATCTAAACCAATAATTTTATGACTCTCTCAGGAGGGATCGGTGATATCCATCACGGTTAAAACGATGGCGGAAACCGATTATTTCGATACAAAAAATAAAAAGGGATACTACGATAATATTATTTCCCGGATTCCGTGGGTTCGGGCCTTTATTGACTCTATTCCGCTGATGCCGTTATATGTTCAAACCTTTGGGAATATGATACATCCAGACCTTCCATGACAAATCTTGAAAGGCTTCGATATTTTGTCTTGTTTGGCACTTATGACAATATAATAAAAAATAGGAAGAACTCCTTTATATGGGAAGAATTGATATATCAAAGGTTATCTCATAAAATCCGGTGCCATGTTATGGGCAGTAAGGTAAATAAAAAGGGGCCCGCAAAAAGGAAACTCCTTCACCCTTTAGATGAAACGAAGGAATCCATTTCTCCAGGAAAAAGCGAGTTTGCTCCTATAATTATGGAAAAAACAATTTCAATGGAAGAAGAGGATATGTCGGTGGTTGAGGGAGATCATGAAGCAGCGGAGCAGGAAGGGGAAGTCGCGGATGTAGACAGAACAGACGAAAAGATCGAGGTGGAGTCCGCAGCAGAGGCGGATGGAGAGAGTTCCGAAGAAACTACGGAAGCAGAAACCGAGGAAGGAGAGACCAGGGAAACAGATAATAAGAAAGGAGGGGTCGAGGTAGCAGAGGCTGGGGAAGCAAAGATCGATGAATCTGGTAAAGAGAA
>CAYFHS010000020.1:37893-75450 GCA_964342815.1 uncultured archaeon
AGGAGAGGCAGAGAAAGGAGAGGCAGAGAAAGGAGAGGCAGAGAAAGGAGAGGCAGAGAAAGGAGAGGCAAAGAAAGGAGTGACTGATAAAGGGGAAGCAGAGAAAGGACTGACTGATAAGGTAGAGGCAGAGAAAGGAAACCCGGATGAAAGGGGGAACGAGGGTGAGGAGCCCGATGAATGTAGAAAGAAACCAGAGAAACCATTGTCCCATTCAAGTTCTGGAGAGCTGGAATTTCCTGAAATCAGTATTAGAAAGCTATATGGTCCTCCCAGAAAACGCACACGCCGGGAAAAGGTACGGGTATATCTTACAGCGGTAGTGGTGGCCGTACTGGTCGGTCTTTCGATATTTTCATACATACGTTTCACAGCACCTGTGACAGGCTTCGATTCGGATGGAGATGGAATGCCTGATGATTGGGAAAATAGATACGGATTGGATCCCGATGATGGTTCGGATGCAAAAATTGACAGTGATGGTGACGGCCTTACAAACCTGGAAGAATATCGTTATAACATATCCGCATCTGTAAAAGGCACGTGGGAGGGAGGAACCGATCCAAGGAATCCGGATTCCGATTTGGATAAGATGATGGACGGATGGGAAGTTGATCATAACCTGAATCCTCAGAATTCGTCCGATAAGAGATTGGATCCCGATAATGACGGAGTGGTTTTTACTGTCAACAATGTGACATTGGATGTAGATTTCTTCAATCAAAAGGAATACCAGGCACAAACCGATCCCAACGATCCAGATTCGGACGGAGACGGAATGCTGGACGGCTGGGAGGATTTTTTCAACCTCTTCCCGTTGAGTCCAATTGACGCGGAGAAAGACAATGACGGAGATGGTCTGCTGAACTCATGGGAATTCCTTAATGGAACAAACCCTTCGAATAACGATACTGATTCAGATGGGCTGGAAGACCTTATAGAACTCACTACCTATAATACAGACCCTTTACTTCGTGATACTGACCAGGATGGAATGCCCGATGGTTGGGAAGTGGGTTATGGGCTGGACCCCCTTGACGGGAATGATGCATATATGGATGGGGACGATGATGAACTCGCTAACTGGAGAGAATATTATCACAATACTGATCCATACAATCATGATACCGACTCTGACAAAATGCCTGACGGTTGGGAAGTGGAAAAAGGATGGGACCCTATTAACGGGACCATGGAGATCGATCCGACTTATCCGGATGGGAAGGACGATCCTGACAAGGATATTCTATCCAATTTCGAAGAGTTTAGAAAATTTTCGGATCCACTTGATTACGATACCGATGACGATGGCCTCAATGACGGTCTTGAGGCAGTGATAGGATTCCCCGGAAAGCTAGTTAACGGTGTTTTCCATATTGATGACCAATCTGCAGTTTATTTCACCGATCCGATATCCAAGGATACTGACAATGATGGGATTGACGATCTCGAAGAAACTAGAGGCGGTACCAATGCGTCCAATACCGATAGCGACGAAGATGGTCTCGATGATATGGAAGAGGTCTACGGCGTCTGGATGGAGGATTTCGGCCTGGTACACCCAAATCCGTCAAACGAAGATACCGATTTCGACGGATTGACCGATGCGGAAGAGGTCTACTCCACTTACGGTTATATAACCCATCCAAATCTCCCCGATACCGACTTCGACCAGTTGATGGACGGCCAAGAAGTATTAACCGATTTCTTTCCGTACAGAGATGATCGAAATGACGGGAAGATCGACAGTTCCGATCCAAGAAACGTGGATACGGACGGAGACGGTATGTTCGATGGATGGGAAGTGGATTTCGGTATGACGAGAGTTATCAGGAACGACACTGGTCCAAACTTTATTCTGGATTATACCGCAGAAATTGGACTCTCGACATGGTTCGATAAAGATTACGTTAATCTGAAATACAACTGGAACGGCAGCAGCTGGGAAGACTTTTTGGACCGCAACGGGGATGGTTTGATCGATCCGGAACTGCCTCCTATGTTCGTCATCAATCCCGTTCTTTCAAATGACAGGCTGTATGACCCGGATAACGACGGACTTTACAATTACGTGGAGCATGATCGATTCAAAGAGATAACCGGATTGGACAACAGCACTGATCCTTTGGAAGTGGATACGGACGGCGATGGTATGCCAGATGGCTGGGAGTTGGATTATTTATCATATTTTCCGGATTTGGGAATATGGGGTCCAAATCCCCTTCGATGGGATTCCTGGGAGGACCCTGACGAAGATGGCTGTCACTATGAGATCGACGGGGAAATGTATTATCATCCATTCGTGAATATCGAGGAATACTGGTGGTCTAACTTCTATTCTAATCACTGTTATCCTAATTCGAGCGATGTGGACAATGATGGAAAACTCGATGGCGAAGAGATCTGGAAACATTCGTATGAGGGCGGCATTACCGAGGGAGATGGACTTGCAAACGGTTGGGAATGCCTTTTCGGTGCCTATAATCTATACATTTTTGGCCCTGAGGATTATATTCCACCCAATATTATGCCGCTCCATTTCAATCCTTTCACCTCGGACAGCAATGGCGATGGGATACTGGATCGGGATGCAGATCCCGATGGGGATAATTCATCCAATCTGGAAGAATTTCTAAGAAAGACCGATCCAACGGATCCTTTGAGTTTCCCATCCAGGGCAAGTGGGGGTGATGATGAATATCATCAAATTGGCCTTTCAAATCCGGGCTCAAAATTAGGGAAGATTGGAAGAATAAATACAGAGGGGTTAGGGAGCCTGGTAATCTTATGCGGAATCGTCATTCTTATTGTTAGAAAACGCTTTTCTTCCTGAGGGACCAATGGAGATACTTTCGAGGAAGGATTTATAAAACTGTCTGTATATACCACGACAAAATTAAACGGATGAATCTGTAACTGACCGGCTTTTAATTGAATGATTATCTGGTGAAATCGAAATGACTTTAAAATGTGCTATTATAATGTGTGAAAAAGGAACGGAATCAATTGCGAGTCAGATCCAGCAATTAAAGGAGAAGGGTTTGGACTTGGTGGAACTTCGATTGGACCGGTACCTGTTCTTGGAAGATACTACTGACGAATTAACGAAAGTTCCCAATGACGAGACGGCCAAAGTGAATGATAAAATTTCAGATACATTGGAAGACGTCCCGGATGACAAGGGGACTGCAAAGGAAAAAAACTCTGGGGTACCCTCTGAAAAAAACAATGGTGACGAGGTAAGTACAGAGAGTGAAATAGATGCGGATGTCTCGGTTGACGAATCCGAATCCATCGAGGTCCTGGTCCCTGTCTCTAAGACTCCCGGAGAGGGCATCGGTGACGACAATAAATCCTCTTCGCAGGTAGAAACCGAGAAACCCGAAGAAACTATTGAGCCAAAACCCAAGCCCAGCATCGAGCAGTTGGAAAATATAATTCGTGAAAGCTCCATCCCAGTTCTATGTTCTGTTCAACGCAAGGAGAACGGAGGATGGTTTGAAGGAGATCTGGATGAAAAAAGGGCTCTCTTGAAGAAGATAATCGAATATTCCCCAACATATTTGGAAGTGGAATTGGATGATATACAAATAGACAAGACTTTTTTCGAAATCCTAGATGAAGCCAGAAAAAAATCCATTAAAGTTATTATTTCGAAGTATAACGCCGAAGGATGCTACAGCGAGGAGGAATTTGAGTACATCCTTCGATCCATGTACGAAATGAACGGTGATATCTACAAGATCTGCTGCAACATATCGAGCTTCACTCATTTGGCAAACATTTTTGGCTCTGCTTTTGAGATGAGAAAAGATGAAAAATCCTTTACGTTTCATGGAACGGGGAAACTTGGTAACAAATGTGCCCAATATGCCCCTATCCTAGGTTCGGTTATGGCATTTTGCTCACCCAGTAAGGATGAGGTTGTGGAAAAGGGCCTCGTGGATATCGACCTCCTGAACGAGCAGTGGAATGTTCTTACAGGGAAAGACATTTTGTTATAATAAAATCGAACTATCATTGAAGAAAGGGAGGGGAGCTTTCTCTTTTGAATGAAATTTCGAAGACGGGATTACCGGTGGCTCTATGGACACCACAAACCTTTTCACAGTAATAACGATAATTGAGATTATATTGATAATTTTAGCCGTAATAATACTTCCTCGAATGAACAAAGCCATGGTATCCATGATATTGGCCATGGGGATCATGGTTGTTTTTATTACCCATGTTATATTAGATTCACGCATATTGGGGGGTGAAGTACGGTTTTTGTGGAGCTCTTCGGGCGAAAAATTTCAGCTTCCCTTCTTGTGGGAAAAGCTTGGTTTTAGTGTTGCAGACGTGCTTGAAGGACAGAAGCTCTATTCTTTCGTAACAGCCCTTTTCGTCCATGCAAACATGATCCATCTGATCGCGAATCTGCTTGTTCTCCTTCTTCTCGGAGTACCACTGGAGCAGAAAATCGGGGCTCGAAACTTTGCGATACTGTTTTTCGCAGCAGGTATCGGTGCAGGATTGATAAAACTCCTATTGGTTGCGCCATTTGCTGATCTGAATGACAGCATGAATCCAATACTTAATCCGAATTCCACGGGTATCGGAGCATCCGGAGCAATATTCGGCGTACTGGGGGCCTTCGTGGCCCTTTATCCTAAAGAGAAAGTAATTTTCCCATTGATCCTGATCAGGCCCTGGCCGGTTTTTATAATCGCATTGATATACGGCGGTACTGAAACGGTCATGGTACTCCGAGGTGTCCAGGACGGAGTTGGGCACCTTACACATTTTAACGGTCTCATTGTAGGAGTCGGAGTCGCGTTATTATTGAAAAAAATGGATTTGATCCCGGGAAAAAGAAAATGGCTTAGATCAGATAAGACCCTTGTGTCAGAGCTTGAAAAGATGACTGCCAGTGAGCCTGACCGAAAAATTCTCCGGAAGATAGAAAAAGCCGACCTGCCTGAAATAAGGAACGCATGGGTAGAGCATTTTTTGGAAAAGGTCACCTGTCCCCGGTGCGGTACGGGATTTGATAAATTAGACAATAATGAATGTGATTGCGGATACGTATCCCTTGGTGAGTGGAAATTGAAAGAAAAGTAGAGGAAAATATGCTTAATATTCCCTTGAGAATCCATCACATATCTCTTCAACATCAATGGTCTTCTTTCCTCTGGCATCCGCTAGTTCGTCTGCCTTTTTGATGATATCTCTGATCCGTTTCTGGTCGATGACCTTTTGTATCGATCGAACCAGATTTTTTATCTCACCATACCTTTCCTCCGACAAAGCCTCCTCCATATGAAAGATAGTTTCGTTCATCTCCTCTTCAAGGAATTCCCTAAGCTCATCGATGGCATTATCATTTATCCTTTTTTTAGTATAGAGTAAGGCGATATGTTTCAATTCTTTGTTTCCCAAGAAAAAATTTTGGCCAATACCCATGGAAATATTATCATCTGAAGGACCGCTCTCATCAGCTTCCTTTATGATCTTGGAATTATCCACCACGCATTTTATGTGTTCTCTTTTTATAGTCCTCATGTTCTTTGCGAGAGCTAGACCGGCAGCACCCATTATCAATTCTCGAATGAGCGATTCCGTCTCGTTTTTTATGGTAATTGCCGCTGCTGCGCTCTGGTTGAGTTCCGTAACTTCGCCCATTATGCCTCTCACCCTATTAAGCGACAGCTGAGGATTGTCTGGATCAAGAATGGTCTTTGCATCAGGATATGCTTGTTTGGTCGCTTCCTGCATTCTCTTTGTGGACATACGGATCCATTCTTCTGCTATCTCCTTGAGAAGTTCTTTTCCGTCACTGCTGATATTGAAACCGGTTACACTCTTGCATACGTCGGTTACTCTTCCGACAGAAAGACCCTTTGCTATCCGATCAACTCCTGAATTACGTCAATATCGTTGGAATAATATATGGTTGTGTTCAGACCTGAGCTATCCTTGTACAGATAACCATCCCTTATGAAAAATATTTCTTCTTCATGATAATCCTCTATGAAAAAAATCATTTCATCATATGCATCGTTGAATTCTTCATTATCTTTCACTGTGTCCCATGTAGTACAGAATACGGACAAGAAGTCATTGGCCCTGGTATAATAGTGAAACCTGTCTCCGCCCCACCCGGATGCTGCATTTCTCGCTTCCTCACCGGTCATATCCATTCCCAACAGGCTTATTATGGATGTGTCCATGCTGCCACCCACATGCTGATCAAGCATCTGTGAAATTAAATATTCACCGAGAGTTTCACGGAACTCAAGATCGAATCCGGATATGGGAAGTTCAAAACTTATCTCCTTGGGTTCCTCTGACATCAGATATTTTTCATAATGAATGATCTGTTCGGAGGAAATTGGTGGATTATCATACAGCCGGTTGACACTATCCCATTCATCCTTGCCATATGCACCCTGTACGAAAGACAGACCGCTGGTGTAGGGGAACAGGGTAAGGGAAGTGAGTGCTTTGTTTCCCTCAACATTTGCGGAATTGATAAGTGCACTTCCGATTGTCACAGTTGCGTCCAACTCCTTAATCACCCTTTCTAAAACGGACATGTTTGAAACGTACTGGTTCATCACGAGAGTTGCATCCCCTTCTACCACAGATAATCTTGCCAGCTGCTGGTCATAGGAATTGTTTTCTAAAAAAACCTCCAGATCGAAATATTGGTCTTGTAGAGCATGAGTAAATTCATGAGAAAGTATGGAATTGATATAAGGTGATAGGTGGTTTCCGATCACATACATTTCCTTCGTCTCCGGGTCATAAAAACCGGCGATCTGATCCGCTGAAGACTCTACCGAGAGATTTAAAAGATCGAATTCGTCATCTATTATGAACGTATTGCGATATATCGTTTCCTCGCGCTCTAGCCTGGCTTTCTCCTCTTCATCCAATAACTTATCCAAATAATCAAGAAGCTCTTCTTTTGACATAGTTTGTGGGGGAACGTCCTTTTTCGGCTCCAACCCCCTTATCTCACCTACCTCGTCAATACTCATATACCCCGTCTCACTATCGGATTTCCAATAATAATATGCTGTAACGGATGACACGATAATGATTATGACCAATGCGACCAAAAAAAGCAAATGACCCCTTTTCTTACTCTTCTTTTCAATCTGTTTATGACGTTTCTTTTCTTCTTTCATGGTTGCATGTTCGAAATAATAATTGCAGCTGGGACAGAATTTTTTCTTTCCCTCATGTATAAAAACCGGCTGTTTGCATTTGGGACATTTTAAATTCTTGGTATAGGCCTTGTCCCCTTTCGCTTTGGGCATTATATTCACCATTATTCGTTGTCAAAGCTTAAATGAACATCATGATATAAAAATGAATCAGTCAGATATACATAAAGTGTATTATGGCCGGGGTGGGGATCGGCCCTGTCAAACCACTATTGCTAATGATATGAGCTGATGTTATCAGCCGTCCAAACCATGTTTAATGCTCCCGTAAAAAGCAAAGGGCAATTCGTTGCACATGTCGATGTTCGGTCCACAATAGATTACACCAATTTAACTTATCATTCACATACAACGAAATATGATGATTTGATAGGAGAATGAAAAATGTTAAATCTTTTCTAAATTCTTTACCAAACTATAAATTTCATGGGCAAACAATTCGACACCATCACCTTTTGAAAAATGGTTAGCTAAATGATATTGTAATAGTCTTCTTCTTTCATCTTGAAGGGAAATAACTAATTCACAGTCGTTATTGGCTTTTGATGCTTGTTCAAGCCTTGTTCTGGATTCTGAATCTAACATTCCATAATGAACAAACGATTCGGGAAACTTATCTTCAAATTGAGGTAGATAGAATAAGTAATATACTTTATATTTTCTAATTGAATCCTTATAGTTGGTGTTCCTACTCAAGGAATCCATAGCCATTATTTTTGATAAAACAATAAGTTCTCGATGCTCACAATCACAAATGGATGTAATAACCATCCAATTTGAATCATCAGATGGAGGATTGTTTTTAATAAATAAAATATCGCCCGGTTTAAAATGTGGAGAAATAGCTTTCATATAAAACTTAGAAGGGTCATACATTTTAATCCTCTTTCATTAAGAATGATTTATCAACGAATTCATTTGAAACTTCTTTTGAAATCATAGTGCTAAAAGAAGTTACATTTCTTACTTTCCTCATTCTTCCGTATTCTAATGGAATTATATTAATATTAGGTTTGGATATTAATGACCTTGAATGAGTACCAATTATGAATTGATTATTATTCTGTTCATGCGATTTTTGGATGATATTTGAAATTTCAATAACCATTCGAGGATTCATGTGTAATTCTGGTTCGTCGATAAGTATTAAGGAGTTTTTCGAAAAATGAATAATTGATATAAATGAAATCAATTGTTGAACTCCTGAAGATAATAACCCGAATGGAATCGCATAATTGTTAATAATTGCTATGAGCTTACCATGTTGGTTTTCCTTATCTAATGAGATATATATTTTCTTGAGATCGGGATGAACTTTTGATATTAGATCCGATAATTCTTCTAGTTCATCAGGTTTATTTATGGTCATTTCAACATATGGTCTCAGTGCTTCTTCAGATCCCATTTCGCTACTATCAAATTTTCGTTGAGGTAGATATTGTATATTGCGAAGACTGAAATATTGGTTTCTGAAATGTCTTTCTGAAGGAATATAATGGTAATATCCAATTAGAGTTTCAATGTCTGAAAAGCGAGGAACATTATCCATGTTTATAGATAAATTAAGTCCATCGGTTACTTTGTAAGTCATTTTCATTTTCTTTTCATTTTTATGTGTGACTTCTCCTACAAATTGAATCGCTTTTGTAGTTCCAAACCAAAAATCAGATTTTTCCACACGTAAGAGTTTCTTTTCAAGTAAAAGACCCTCGAAGAACCTATTAATCGCTGTTAGAATGTTTGATTTCCCACAACCGTTAGGTCCTATAAGAACATTAACGCCAGGCTCAATTGAGAGCGAAATATTAAATATTGACCGATAGTTTTTAATATTAAATGTGTGAAGTTGCATATTCTAAGTACGGTACTTATGTTATTAAAAAGTTACTCTGTTGTTGGCTAATCTTCCAGTTTTCGATTTTACCAATTTAAGGTTTAAGATTTCTCCACAGAAAAAAAAGTAGCTCAATTCTTAGAACTCGAAAAATCATCGCCTTTTCCCACCATCTCCGATGCTTGGTGGTACAGCACATTTATAACTAGCGAGTTCTAGGCTCACGTAAATGGACGAAGAGAAGCAGAAATAGAGTTAATTTGTAGTCTTTTCACCAAAATAATTTCCGATCGCTGTAGCAGTTCTACAAAACTAATAATCGCAAACAAAACAATATTAATGTCCGGCATTCTTTATAGATAAGTTAGATGTCGGTTTCTGTGATTGATTTCTCAGTTTGGTTGTGATTTGGTTTAATTTTTTCAATTGCTCATAAATGATTAACAAAGGTTTTTAATCCTCGGCGATTTCAATAGCTAAACATTGGAATCAAACCACTTTCCCGGGATAAATCGTTCTTATGTAATAAAAAAATCCTCAATTGGACCCTCGAATATCTTATTGATATCAAGAACATAGATGGAGTATTTGTTTCAAGAAATCACGAACAAAAATGTTATTTAATAGTGGGATTATTAAATTCAGCGGAATCGGTCCTTCCAGGGTGCGATTCCGCGAACATCATCAAGGTTTACACCATTGAAGATATCTCGAAGCTGTTCGAATAATTAAAGTTCATACGGGATCATATATGAAAAGAGAAATTGTGATCGGTGTATTACTTATATTGATAGTCCAAATATTATTCGGCTTCCATTCTCCCGCCGAATCGATTCGGTATTCCGAAAGCAGGATTGGTTCCGATTACATCAAGGAAATGAAAAAAAATTCACACAATGAAGTTGAAAATGAGCATCCCAAACCCCGTACATTTCAAAATACTTTCACCCGACAGGATGAACCCGGTATTGCCGGCACCTGGAGCGATAACTTTGATAGCGACAATAAAATAGAGTGGATGGAAGGAGTTAATGTAGGGAGCGGAAAGGTCAATATGAACTATTGGACTTATAAAAAATCTATTAACATTACGAATAATCAAGGGCGGATAAGTTCTTATCAAACCTTGCTAACCTTGAATTTATCGGTCTTCAATTATTCTCATACAGGGGATAATGGGAACGATCTGAGATTTCTGGATGAGGAAGGCCGTGAGCTTGCATACTGGATCGAGCAGTGGGATCCTAACGGCCAAAGTAATATATGGATCAATATGACCGATATGCCCACTGGCACCACTCGTATCTGGATGCATTACGGCAATCCCACTGCCGGAAGGAGAAGCGATGGGACACAGGTGTTTGAACTTTTCGATGATTTCGAGGACGAGCAGGTTGGAAACTCCGTTATCCCAGGAGGATGGACTCTTGACAAGGCTGGAACCTATCGGTTCGGTGTGGCGAACAAGGACGGATCCCGGCGGTGGTGGCAGTATTGTGAACGATGGGCGCCGGTTCCTCCCCACGGAGGGAAAGCGAGGATTTACAAACGTACGAGAACCTTGACTAATTGGAGTTTTGAGGGGAGGGTGTTAACATTCAATGCCTACAACAATAATCTGTACACCCCTTGGCTCCTCGCCTCATTCGGTTCTACGGCCGCCACGGCAACTTTCCGTCATGTCAATCCTGATCATGTCTGTTTCCTTGGTGGGTCCGGTTATCAACCCTTTCAATGGAAGGATAACACCTGGTACGATTTCAGACTCACATACGACGGGCAGGTCCACCGCTTGTATTTCGATAATGAATTGAAGGCATCCTGGTGGCACGCCGGAGATTCTACCGATAGATTCTACCTGGGCAGCGGTTACTTTGGCAAGAACTATTACGACCTCCCTCGTGTGAGGAAATATATTTCCCAGGAACCCACAATCCAGGTGGGTGACGAAATTTTGAATCCACTACCCCGTATCGTTTCGAAGCCTATAACCCTGCCAAAAAATATGCGTCGGTACACACTGAGTGTAACAAAGGTGGAATCGTTGGATACCAATATTGCAATTTCAGTCCTGAACAGTACGTCCAACGAATCTTTACAGGGATATACGAACTTATCGGAAAATATTATTAACCTCAGCGCGCTGCCTCATATGAACGTCAGCTCGATACGTCTGGTAGCCTGGTTCACAGGTAGTAAGCAGTCAACACCGTCTCTCGATTCTTGGAAGATCGAATGGGCGTCAAAATATCCGCGGTTTGTCTTGAATATTTCGGACATCTCCATTGCAGAGGAAACACTTGAAAATAATATCCTCGATCTATCTAATCACTTCGTGGATGATTATTCCAGCGAAAAATCCTTTTACTATAATCTCGAGTATATCTCGGATCCAACAAACGTGGTTTTTAAGCTTGAAGGCTCGATATTGGATCTAGTATATTTGGCAGAAAACTTTACTGGTGAGGTCTATTTACGGGTTAATTATACCAATGGTTATAATTTGAAAGTCTCATCAAATCTATTCAAATTGATAGTTCATAACATCGATGACGGTCCTGTATGGGTACTTGAGCCGCCCCGAATATCCATGCGTGAGGATACTCATTATGTATCGAATTTTTCTCTCGATGATTTCGTATTCGATGCTGAGAACGACGATCTTGAATTTTCAGCGGAGAGCTCGGATGATAATCTTACCGTGGAGGTGGGCGATAACAACAGCCTGGTGATAATCCCGGAATTGGACTACTTTGGTAAAGGAAAAATTTTGGTAGAGGTCCGGGAGACCGCAAGCACTGATCTTTTTGCAAAAAAAAGTATTGAGTTTATCGTAGATCCGGTAAATGACCCACCAAGGATCGTCATGGATATTGACGATAGGTTTATAGAGGAAGATTCAAAATTGTATCTCGATGTCGATAAATATTATTTTGATCCGGATGACTCTGAACTTTTGTTCATGTCCACCACGGAAAGCGATAACATCAGCCTGTCCATATTAACGAACAATTCTCTTTTGATAGAACCCTCGCCGGATTGGTTTGGTAAAGCTAGGATATCCCTTGCAGCGGTGGATCCGTCGGGCGAGATGGGAAATATATTTTTTGATGTCGAGGTAGCGGACGTCAATGACATTCCACGTGCATTTATTCTACCTTTTTCTGAAGAGTTGATCATAGGCGGGGACGACATGTCGATCACGGGACTGGGACTTGATGATGATGGACAAATTGTGGAATACTTATGGGAATCGGATGTGAATGGGTACCTCTCAAATACCTCTATATTGGACCTGGCGGCGGTTTCCCCATTATCTCAAGGACGTCATGTGATTTCATTTTCAGTAATGGATGAAGATGGGGCATGGTCTTCTTCTGTACTCGCTGAATTACTTATTACATCACCACTACTGGAGCTTGAGGATTTTTCCATCGAAGGTAAGAAATTTACTGAAGGGGATGATGTGACCATCAAACTCAAGATAACAAACAGAGGCACTGCTCTTGCGAAAGACATTATCGTTGGCATCAAGGTTGACGGATACGAGATTGATTCGATTACGTTCCCCTATATTTTCAGCGGAGAGAGTAAAACTGCTGAGACGATTTGGCTAGCTGAGGTAGGAAATCATAATATATCGCTGGAAATTATGGATTCGAATAGCTGGACCGTTGAAATACGTGATGAGCTAAAACCTGTTAAGTTGATTGAAGTGGAGAACGACCGAAGCTATTATTTGCTGCTAACATCTCTCGGATTTTCGCTGATGCTAATAATTTTATTTTTTGTTATTTCCACGGGACTGAAAAGCCGCCGTCGAAAGAAGATCCTTCGTTCTTTGCGTAACGAGATAGAAGAAACTGCTTTGAACGGAGTCGGAGTTGCAGAAGCAGAAGAAATTTATAAAGCGTGCAAAGATAAATTTGGATGAGTTTTTAAAATAAAAAAAAAGGTAAGCGAAGAGCTCGCTTACCATATCAGAATATATCTATCATCCCGCATTGGAGGGATCTCAAAGGTGTGAATGCATATTTCTGCCTCTGCAAGCAGGATCTTCATTACCACTTCTTTATCCAGGGTCATGGTTACACCAACATCGGCAAGATCTATGTATATATTTACTAGCGTCCCCTTTTCCAATTCACCAGAGTGTTCAAAGTCACTGAAACCGCTGTCTGTTGGATTCACAGCGATGGCAGTATAGCTTTCGTTGGTATTATCTGCATTGTAATAAAGGGTTAAATGTTCAGAACCGTCGTAAAGGTCTATCGATACATCCTTCATATTTATTGAATCGCTCCCGGATCGCGGTCTCACCTTGAATTCCAGAACCTGTATCCGGTCAGTGGGGATTACTGGGTAAGCCATGTTTCCCGCACTGTCCACTGCTGTTATGAGATAATAATAATATACCGATGTCAATCCATTATAATCTGTAAATGATCTGGCGTTTTCACTCAACTCTACTAGCGGGTCTAAATGCTTGACCTTCTCCAGCGTATTGATATCGTCGTTGTCTCGCACCCGATATACATTGTAACCTCCGATGCCGGAATCGCTATCTGCTGCCGAGTTCCATGTGAGCCTGATGGAGTTTGGGTTGCGGAAATAGAAGAGATTGTATATACCTGTGGGATTTTTTCTATCGACTCGGGTTACGTCTATTCCTTCAGCAATGTTATACAATACCTGGTTGCCCGAAGCGTCCTCACCTATTATTCCATAATGGTAGGTTCCTGTTTCTGAAGGATGGTCGTAATAACTGCTGGCAGAACCGTTGAGGAGGGCAATGAGGGTATTGTCATCATGTATATTGACCCTTGTCCGGCCGTCCGTATCGATATATGATCCGGCATTTTCCATGGAGGATTCGTTGACGTAAATGTACTGTCTGGCAAGAGCGGTTCCGGCATCCGGATCCGGGATTGTCCACAGAATTGTTACCGTTCCACTCAACTCGAATTCCAATTTAAAATGCGTACCGGCAATATGCGGGGTGGAGTCTTGATCGAAGGTATTATTATCGGTCCTGTTATAATTATTTGTACCGGAATACAGCACCATGTTGTTTGCCATGTCAATACCCACAACAGCATATGCGTAATATAGAGAACGTATATCTCCGACGCTATAGTCGATGTATGTTTTTTGGTTGTTATCTTCCTCATTATATGGGATTATGGCGATCAAGTCACTAGTGGTTAAGACCTTGTTCAAACTCACCAATGCATCCAAAGAGCCGTTGAGAGTATCGGCTTCGGAACGAAAAATCCTTTCCTCTTTCATTCCTGTGTCCAGGTCCACTCCGGAGTTCCAGGTTAGTTTCACGTACAGCGGGGAAACACCGTCCGGAGTCACCCAGACGGATTCAATTGAGCCTCGGAGAGGTTCATAACTTTCTCTTTTGGGAAAACGAGTTCTTATCATGGTGCTGTCATTTCCGTTCTCGTTCCGATCTCCAATGATGGTCACAACATCGAGACCCGCAGTGATGGAATCGGTTGTATCTTCAAGAACACCTCTCGCGTCATTTCTTAAAAGTGAGCCTGCATAGAGCATAATCCCTGCGGCGATGGCTGCGATTATAACCATGGCAATGAAAATTATCAAAGTTCCAACACCCATGGTGGCTTTTTCATTTTGTCGGAATCGAGCCCTTTTAGAGTTTGTTCGTGCAATTACTTTTGTCGAACAATGCACCATTGAAGACTTGTTTTTTCTTCCTCCGATAATGGGATCGTTCCCCCTTGAGTAAATATTATTGAAGATGAGAGTCACTAGGTCTGCCCTGTTAGACCGCCTTTCATCGAATTTTTTTTCATTATTAATAGAATCCGGAATCTTCACCAAGTCAGCTCTGAAGATCATTCCGCCACCCCCCCATCCGTAAACTCGTAAAAATGCTGGTGGAGCTTGAATGTGCTGAAGTCCGTTGTTGTTGTGATGTCCACCCTGTTTTTTATCATGAAGATTATTTCAAGAACTTTCGCGTGGTGCAGGCTCGTTGTGGTTGGTACGTCGTCCTCGGTTTCGCATTCGAAAAATCCCAGATCCCCGAAGATCATTTTGGAATAATTCAGTAACTTTTCGAGGACGACCTGGTTGAACCAGCCAAGGTCCCGATAATGGTTCAGAATACTGATGATCCCATCCGTACCAACACGTTTCTTTATGAATTCTATAAGAAACATAACCGTTGCGATACCATTCATGTCGTTTGGTAGATCCGTAAGGATAAATAATCCTTCATCCGGGGGACTTGGTTTCTCGGGTGGCTCTCTTTTTCGAACTATCTTGTCAGGTGTTTTTGGCTGTTTTATCGCGCCATTTTCCTTTTTTTCTTCGATTTTTTTTGGTTCCGCTGGCGGCGATTTTGGTTTTCTTGCGAGCCTAAGATATTTGTTCAGACTCTCGTCTTCCCATAATTTGCTTTCGGTTCGACCACTCTTTGAGTTGTGATCAGATCCTGAAAACCCTTTATCTCCCCAACGTTTTGATTCACCAATGCTCTCAGGTATTGCCATATTCAACTACTCCTGAGAGATCACAAGCCCTGTGAACCCAGCGCGTAGGGAATTACCATGAAGTAACTCACCTTACACTGATTCTAATTAAAATATGTCATAGGTGATATTTATTTGTTTGTATCAGATTTGATAATTAGATATAAAAACCACTATTCATTACCAAAATAATAGATAGCCAGTACTGTAAAATTCTGCTATTCAGACACCCTTTTTGTCCTTTCCCCATATCATCTTGTGTAATTGAGCTATAAATCGAATGTCCAGATGCGGGGGCCAATCGTATTCTAGGAACAACTTAACCATGTCTCCAAGGTCCGTCTGATCGCTGGGTTGAATTATCACGGGGGACCGAATCTGATTCTTCTCTGTGAAAGAACGTGCATAGTCCATGTCCCTCACATCGTCAGCAATGAATTTGAGCTGGTCCCATGGTTCAAGAATGGCGAGATTATCAAAAAGGAAAGATCCGGATTCCCCGGATGATGGTGTTTTTACGTCGAGAGAGATCACAATTTTTCGACGACGATCCCGAGGTTCTACACCAAAGGTCTTATCAAGGAATCCACCAACATCCAATGAGCCGTTGGTCTCAAGATGGACCAAAAATCCATCATTTAAAAGTAAGGTGGTCAATTTCGGTAAATGTTCCTGCAATAGCGGTTCTCCACCAGTAAGACAAACGACCCGTTCCGGGTATTTTCCGATCCTGCTCATCAGTTCCGTCAGAGATAATCTATTTCCTTCATTGTAAGCATAAATAGTATCACACCATGAGCAGCGGAGATTGCAGCCGGTAAAGCGTGCGAAAATGGTAGGCTGACCCTGGTAAATACCCTCACCCTGGATCGAGCGGAAAACCTCGTTAACTTTAAAGATTCTTACCTTTTTTTCGTATGTTCGGGACATGTTCAGTGCATGGAAAATGGTATCTTTCGATTATAACTGTTATTGTTATATTCAATAATGTATTGGGTTTTGTTTAAATTTAAATAAAAGCTCACCCCAGGATCAATTAATTACCGAAAAAAGTTACCCACAAATGATTAAACCAGTAAGAATGCTCAAAACGGAAACGATAGTTCCATTTAATTGTCCATGATTTATTTCTACATCTATCTACCGGATAAATTAATGATTTTTGATAAAAAGTAGTAAACTATAAAAGAAAGTTTGCCCCATCTATATAGATTCAATTAATCAATAAGGTGGATATCATGAAAAGTACACTTGTAGTGTTGGGGGTATTGATCCTCACGGCAATCCTCATCGGAGCTGCCAACAACGACGTTATCATAGAAGAAAAGGATAATAGGGAAGGAACTGTCAGGTCAGTTTCCTATAACGGAGAAGGATCATTCTCAATGAAAACAAGAGCTGGAAATTGGTTTATAAAGACAGTTGATACCACAAATTCCGTTGGTTATTACACATCCATTGCCCTTGATGACAAAAATATACCTTACATTTCCTATTATGATTCCACCACCGAAAATCTCAAATTCGCCAAATTTGACGGTTCGAACTGGAACGTGGAGATCGTAGATGAACAGGGGGATGTGGGTAAAGGTACCTCTATAGCTGTAGACAGCAGTAACAATATTCATATTGGTTATGTTGATTATACGAACCGAGACTCCAAATACGCTTACTTCAATGGTAGTGCATGGACCAATGAAACTGTGTATGCATCGGGACTTATTGCCGCAGTCTACATGTCCATTGCAGTGGATTCAAATGACCGTCCGCATATGTGCTGGTACGACCAGCAAGGGGGCAATCTTAGGTATGCATACCACGATGGAAATCAATGGAACAATGAAATCGCAGTTAGTACGAATGTTGTCGGACTGTATTGTTCGATCGATATAGCTTCGGATGACCGGCCCCATATCAGTTATTACGATGGTACTGATGATGATGTGCAATATTCCTACAAGAATCAATCAGGGTGGCAAACTCAAAAGGTGGACACCAACGGAAATGTCGGATGGTACACTTCGATAAAATTGGACTCGAACGATCGACCGCATATAAGTTATTACGATTCGACCCTTGACGATTTAAAATATGCTTATTATGATGGGAATCAATGGCATAATGAAACAGTGGAATCTCAGGGTAACGTCGGTTCGCATACATCAATTGATCTGGACACTTCCGAACGTCCGCATATCAGCTATTATGACACTACGAATACAAACTTGAAATACGCTTACAATGATGGAAACCAGTGGCATAATGAAACCATTGATAATAATGGCGTTACGGGGGATTATACTTCTCTCACATTGACCACAAATGATGTGCCTCATATAAGTTATCGACGCGAGAAGCACTTGAAATACACCGTTCTGGATAATAGTACACCAAACTCAACTGTAAATCCTTTAACGGGCTACTGGAAGCACGATTCCATCAACATCACGGCTAACGCGACAGACAACGGGGAAAGTGGCGTGGATTCCGTGGAACTCTTCTATCGATACAGGGTGAATAAAACCTCGAACTGGGGCGGCTGGAACTCATCCGGAGTGGACACAAAGGAACCCTGGTCCTGGAGATTCAATTTCTCGGAGGGAGTGGGACGTTACCAGTTCTACTCCAATGCCACCGATCATGCGGGACGCGTGGAATCTTCACCTGGGTCGAAGGATACGAAATGCGGATATCGACCAAATAGATGGTCGATACTGACGCTGGATGCACCGGGATCCATTGGCAAGTATACATCCATGGCCCTGGACGATCAAAATATGCCTCATATCAGCTACTACGACGATACGAGCGACGATCTGAAATACGCTCATTTCAACGGGATACAATGGCTCATTCAGACAGCAGACTCACCTGATAGTAGGGGGAAGTATTCCTCTATCGCTGTGGGTGCTGATCGCAAGGTACATATTAGTTATTATGATGATACCAATGACGACCTGAGATACGCTCTCCTCGACGATGGGAACTGGACCCGGGAGGTCATCGATTCCTCTGGCGATGTCGGGAAGTATACGTCCATCACGTTGGACTCAAACAACAGGCCGCACATCAGTTACTATAACGGCAGCAATACGAACTTACAATATATATATTATGACGGGGCCAAGTGGAATAAAGAGACAGTTGACACCACGGGAGTTATGGGTTGGTATACATCCATCGCATTGGATTCCAATGATAAACCCCATATCGCTTATTACTATGTCTCCGGTGCCGACCTGAAATATGCCCACAAGAACGGAAATTGGCAGAAAGAAACGGTTGATTCCGGGGGAAGTGTCGGGTATTACACGTCACTCGTGTTGGACACGAACGATAATCCATATATCAGTTACAGGGACGAGACGAACGATGATCTGAAATTTGCCCATCATGATGGGAACCAGTGGAAGATCAAGGTGATCGATTCAGTGGGAAATACTGGGTATCACACCTCTATAGCGCTGGATGGCCTCGAGAGACCCTTGATAAGTTATTACAGCATAACCGATACGGATCTGAAATATGCCTATTTAGATGAGAACGAATGGCACCTGGAAACGATTGACTCGGACGGAGCTGTGGGACAATATATGTCAAATGCAATTGACAGTTACGGCCGCACCCATATCAGTTATTACTCTTCCACCGGCTCGGAACTGAAATACGCCGTGTACGATTATAAAGCCCCCATATCGAGGGTGGATCAAATTTCACCGTACTGGGGCAAAACGTCACCGTTAACAATTACGGTAAGCGCAACGGATATCTACGACGATTTCGAAAAAGGCTGGGGGAGCTGGCGGAACATGGGCGGGGATGACTTCGATTGGTCTCGAAATAACGGTTCCACCCCAAGTCCGAATACCGGACCTTCGTCGGGAGCCGATGGAAGCACCTGGTACATATACACTGAAGCAATAGGGAATTATAAGAAGGAGGCTATCATTGAGAGCCCCTCCATCGATTTCAATCTTAGCGGGGATGAAAAGATGACTTTCTACTACCATATGTACGGATCCAAAATGGGTAATCTCACCCTCGAAGAGAATACCGGTGGTTCCTGGAATAAACTGTGGGAAAGGAAGGGACCTCAGGGGAATCAGTGGAATTATACCTCTGTGGACCTGTCTTCATTATCCGGAATGGGAAAATTGAGATTCATAGGTGTAACGGGAGAGTCATTTTCAAGTGATATCGGTATAGACCAGATCGCAATTTTTGCAGGGAATTCTCTTAACACGGTGGAGAATGTCACTCTATGGTATCGGTATTCCCAGAATAATAATTCCTGGGGTGGATGGACATACTTCGGAAAGGATTCCACGGATCCTTGGTCCTTCAATTTCAACACTCCGGAAGGAACCGGTTATTATCAGTTCTATTCCATGGCAAACGACACTCTTGGAAACCGAGAAAGGCTTCCCGCTTCCTGGGATACTGTGTATGCTTACGATCCTGATGCTCCCGTGATCTCCACACCGGCCATGTACAATGGAAACTATCAAAATAATCATTTCAATGGCGTCATATCAATTCGATCCGACGTATCGGACGCGGGTATAGGTCTCAATACCAGTTCCTGTCTGAGATCGGTAAACGGTGGGGGCTATTCCAATGCCAACTCTTACTATTCAACCGGAAAATTGTATTTCGATAATTACAATCCTGGGGCTAGTTTCAACCTGAGATTGAGAATGTCCGATAAACTTGGTAACCAGCAGACCAGTTCCCAGGTAACCTTTACATATGACGGTACAGCTCCTACCTTTGGAAATCCGGAAATATATAACAGTTCCACTTATGGAGTATATTATAATGGTCGGATCAATATTAGGGTTACTGCCGCGGATGCTGGTGTCGGACTGGATGTTGGAACTCCCCTTTATTCTCTGGATAACGGTGCGAACTGGCAAAATGCGGATTGGGACGGCACCTACATTTATAAAGAGAACTTGAACCCGGGGGGGAACATAGATATCAAATTCCGGATTAAGGATCTTCTGGGAACCGAAGGAAACAGCAATATGCTGAATATGAAAATCGATAACAATCGTCCCGTATCGTCGGTAAATGGTATAAATCCATATTGGAGAACAACTTCCCCCATCACAATCTCCAATTCCGTTACCGACAATGGTGAAAGCGGGGTTCGAGACCTTGCATTATGGTATAAATTCAGCGTGGATAATACGAGCTGGACACAGTGGAAACCCTTTGGGCTCAAAATAAATATGTGGAATTTTGATTTCACAGCACCGGATGGTGACGGATATTATCGTTTCTATACCATTGCCAACGATACCGTGGGAAATCAGGAAAATTCCCCGGCCGGGGGTGGCGCAGATACATTATGCGGTTATGATTCCAAAGCACCGACAATAGATCAAGACTTTAGTCCCGGCCACGGTACCACCGGAGACCGGTTTACCATTAAGATCAAGGCATTGGATAATATCAAGGTAACCGCTGTAACTGCTACGTGGGGTCATGGCGGTAATGGGGGGAGTGATGTACCATTGACCGACAACGGGGACGATAATTGGACTTTGACCGTAACATTGGATCAAAGCATAGCGCAGTTGAATTTCACCCTGAAATTGAGAGATCCCGCAGGCAATGTTTTCGAAACAGCGCAAAAATCTGTGGGTGTAAATGACAACGATATACCGGGTATTACAGCGGATCATACGGGACAGACGGGATATACCGGAGACAGCTTCGCGTTTTCGGTGGATGCAGCAGATAATATCGGGTTCGGGATCGTTCAGATCAACTGGACCCAGGGTCAGAATTCCGATGTTCTCGTGCTTCAGGATCAAAACGGGAACGGGAACTGGATCGGTACGTTAAATTTAGCTCCGGATAGTGTTAAAGACCTTGTCTACGAGATCTTTTTAGAGGATGAGGCGGGAAACGTCAACAAGAGCCAAATGAAGACCATTCAGGTAATGGATAATGACAATCCTGTGTTAGAGGGAGATAACAGCGTTGATATCGGTACGACTGGAGACCAATACAATTTCACAATTATTGCTTCCGATAATATTGGTGTTGAAAAAGTTAGGGTGAACTGGGCACACGGAGGGCTCATGGACGTTGCCGTTCTTAGGATCGATGGGCAGGGAAGGTGGCAAGGAAATATCACTACTAATGAATTATCAATTGAGTCGCTCAATTATAATATTACAATTGAAGATAATGCCGGAAATTCATTTGAAAGTGCAATGAGACAAATTGAGATCAAGGATAACGATCCTCCCAAGTTTGATGGTGAGATCGATCATGAAATTCCAAAAACCGGTGAAATGATCAATGTCACAGTGCGGATGATGGATAATATCAATGTAAGTGAAGTTTTCGTGGTATTCAACTTTGAACGTGGTCGGGATGAAATGACCGAACCTATGGAAAGGGTAGCAGGGAATATTTGGAGGTTTACGGGTCAGGTCCCCCATGATGCCATCGTTATTAATTATTTCTTTTTGGCAAACGATGAAAACGGAAATCATCTGAATACCCGGGATGAATTCGGTGTGAACAACAAGAGTGTCGATGATACGATCCTACCCCAGGCAGTGGCCGGTGGTGTTCAAGACGTGGAACAATATGAGATTGTTGAATTCAATGGTGGAGGCTCTCACGACAATACAGGTATCGAGAATTTTACCTGGAGTTTCAACTACGATGGTAAAGAGATCCAATTATACGGTGATATTGTGGGATTTCGATTTGATCTTCCTGGGCAATTCGAAATAACATTGACCGTTTGGGATCGAGATGGCAATTCGGGCATCAGTCACACCTTTGTCAATGTCAAGGATATCACACCGCCCAACGCTGAAGCAGGGGAGGATGTGGTGGAAATCGGCCAGGAGCAAGAGGTGCATTTTAATGCTGAGCAAAGCAGTGATAACGTGGGAATCGTAGAATATATCTGGAAATTTTCCTATGATGGGGAAGAACGTGAATTCCGTGAAATGGAGTTCAAGTTCAATTTTGATATTCCTGGAGAGTACAACGTAACATTGACTGTCATCGATGGGGAAACAAATTTGGATCGGGATTTTGTAACGGTTATCGTCAGAGACATCCATAAACCGGAAATCCATCTATCCATCAATGGTGATGAAATAAATAATGATGAGAAATACAATGTCTTGCGTGACGACCAGATCGAGATGAACGCCCGAGGCAGCAGTGACAATGTCGGTATCGTAGAATTTTCCTGGAAAATTCAATGGCTTGACACCGAAGAGGTATTGCATGGCGACATTATTAATTATAGATTCGATCAATCCGATATTTATACTGTAACTCTTACGGTTGTTGATGCAGCGGGAAACACTGCTGAATTGGGATTCGAAATAAACGCGAAGGCCGGGGATAATGAGGCTCCAATCGCAAAGATCGCCGTTGATGGAAAATATGTAAAAAGGGGAGATATTTGGGAAACAATGATCGGAACCGAGCTTAATTTCAATTCCGGTAAAAGCCACGACAATCTTGGTATCGTAGCCAGGGACTGGTATGTGGAAGGTCCCATTGGGGAAGAAAATTTTTCGGGGCCTGATATTAGTTATACATTCAATGAAATAGGGGTGTATACTGTTACTCTCACAGTTTATGACGATGTAGGTAATTCCCACAGCATGAGCATAAACATTGAGACTATAAAAGAAGAGCCGGTAAAAGCCAGCGTAGGCCCCTTAAAGGATGAAGATGGTACTCCAGTTGCAGATGCCCAAGTGATCATTGAATATGATGGAGAAGTATACACGGTAAAGACCGATAAGGACGGAATGGCACATTTCGATATTCCCGTGGCGGAAATTCCCCCTGGTACAAAGATAACGGCCACAAAAGATGGGGAAGAAATTGAGTGGACTCAGGGTGAAAACCAACCTTCTTTCAAATCGCAGGGAGATGATGGAGGACCTCCGGTCATATTGATCGGAGTGGGTATTGTGATATTGATATTGATAATTATTATTTTCATAATCGTAAAGAGAAGGAAAAAAGGCGGCGAAGAAGGGAAAATGGAGGAAATGGTCGAGGACGGGGAAGAAGAGGTTGAAGAAGAAAAGGAATTGGTCGAGGAAGAAATGATTGGACCTCAAGCCGTGGTGACGAAGCCCAAGGAAAAGAAATCCAAAGCTCCGGTGAAGGAAGGAATCAAAGGAAAAAGCAAGAAAGAAAAGCCGGGTAAAAAAGGGAAAGCGAGAGAAAAAGCCAAAGCAAAGAGGAAAGAGAAGATCGAGGAAACCATTCGGGAATATGAAGAAGAGCTTGAAGATGAAGGGGAAAAAGAGGAAGATGAGGAGGAAGAGGAAATTGTGGAGGAGTATGGGGGGGAAGAGGATATTGAAGAGGAGGATATTGATGAATGGGATAGTGGGTCCGAAGATTATGATGATGTGGACGAGGAAGAAGACCTTCCCCTGCCCCCGCCCCCCGAGGAGTTGAAGGATCATCTCGCCGCCCTTTCATTGGAAAAGGTTTCGTCTTCTATAAGAAACATCATTCCCGGGTATATAATAACCGACAAGCTTGGGGCTGGTGGTTTTGCCACGGTTTACAAAGCGCTAAACAGGGATGGGGTCGCAGTTGCTCTCAAGCTGCCCAAGTTCCTTGACGAGACCATCGACAGCTCGGTTCTTAGAAAATTCCAGGCCGAGGCAGATATCTGGAAGAAACTGAATCACAAGAATATCGTCACCTTTCTCGGTAGCGATGTCAGGCCCATTCCATATATGTCCATCGAATTGATGGAGGGTGGAAACCTTGCGGGTCTGTTGAAGGACCACCGTCTTTCGGTGAAGGAAGCAAAACCACTGATACTCCAGATACTGGACGGTCTTTCCTATGCCCACCGAATGGCATCGGTGCACAGGGATATCAAACCTGAAAATATATTATTTACCAAGGACGGCATTCCAAAGATCGCGGACTGGGGCATTGGCAAGTTCATGGCCTCTGAAAGCGTGTCCCAGAGTATCGGAACCAAGGGAACCTTTGCCTATGCTGCTCCGGAGCAGTTCGACCGAGAGACCTACGGACAGGTGGACTGGTCCACTGACCTTTTCCAGGTCGGTATCGTCTTCTACCAGATGCTTACCGGTGTGAATCCCTTCATGGCCGACGAGCTTGCACGGGTCATGGGATTGATCCTCACGAAAACCCCTGATCCACCCAGTAAATACAATCCCGAAATATCGACGGAGCTTGACGAGATCGTAATGAAGTGCATCGAGAAGAAGAAAGAGGACCGATGGAGAAGCACCGACGTTGTATACAGCCAGCTAAAGGATATGGAGAAAAAGAAGCTCGTGAGCCTGAAGAAATATCGCAGGTCACTTGAGCGGGCCTTGAAGGATGGAATAATTTCCGAAGACGAGGATGTTATGCTCTCCGAACTGAGAGAACATATGAGCATTTCTGACTCAGAACACTCGGCTCTTGTGGATGAGATTATGAAATAGAACACAATGATAATTATTCCAGAGGAATTACTCTGAATTCGATCTCTCCGAAGGCCAGTATTATTCTTTTAAAAGTAGACGGAGTACCCTGCTGAAAATGGATGGGGATAGTTAAGTTAGTGGAGAGTTTTATAAAGTAATAGATGTATAAAGGGATATTTGTGATATTGCTTCCAGTACTCTAATTAAAGGAAGGTGAAAGAGATGAAACGTACCATAGTCATTGTGGGAGTTTTGGTTCTTACCATTTTATTATTAATGGTTGGGAATGAGAACTTCGTATTAATAAAGGAACGATCAGGTAACAATAACGATGTTTCTTCCGTAGAGCAGGTAGAAAAAATGGATAGTTTTGAAAGCCAAAGCAGGGGTGATAATTGGTTCCGGACGACCGTTGATAGCTTAAACGATGTCGGGAAATACTCATCCATTGCGGTGGATGTGAACGGAATACCTATCATCAGTTATGTGGATACCACAAATAACTGGCTGATGTATGCCAAGTTGAACGGATCGACCTGGGACGGTGGAATGATCGATAATGGTAATATTATAGCACATACTTCAATCGCTCTGGACCCACGCAACGGCGAGCCGCATATCAGCTATTTCCGCAATAATAATCTAAGGCATGCATATTACGGAGGAACTCCCGTCGGATGGCATATAGATACCGTTGACAATTCAGGGGGAGTCGGTAATTACTCTTCTATTAAGATCGACAGCAGCGGCAATCCCCACATAAGTTATTATGATGCTACGAATCGGATTCTAATGTACGCTAAGCACGATGGAAACCAATGGCACAATGAAACCGCAGATGATACAGGGGAAAATAATGCAGGTAATGTCGGAACTTATAGCTCTCTCACACTTGATTCCGCTAACAAAGCTCATATTAGCTATTATTCGGGTAGCACTTCGAACCTATTATACGTTAAAGAAACCGAATCCGGAGGTGGTTGGGGTCGTCAAACACCGGATGCTACCGGTAGTGATAATGCGCGTCAAATCGGCAAATACACATCCATTGTGCTGGACAGCGGGGATAAACCAAGAATAAGCTATTATGATGAGAATAACAAAAACCTTATGTTTGCATATAAGGATGCTGCTCAGGGTGGTGGGGTTATCTGGCGAAAACAAACTATCGATCAAAATGGAATTGTTGGGATGTATACATCCATATCTGTTGGTATCGACAACCATCTTAACATTAGTTATTATGATCAGACCAACGGCGATCTGAAAATTGCATCTAATAATTCGGGTGGATGGGTAATTAAACCCGTGGACACACAGAATGACGTCGGGCTTTACAGTTCAATGGTAATGTGGGGTGAGAATGTGCCATATATCAGTTACTATGACCAGACAAACGGTGATCTGAGATTTGCTACCATTGACAATGAAAGGCCGAACTTAGTGGATAATACCGTAAGACAGGTGGGGACTGCTAATCCGTTGGAATTTAATATAAGTGCAACGGATAACCGAGAAGTAGGTTCGGTACATGTTAACTGGGTCCATGGCAATAATAGCGACAATATGTCCCTGCAGAAAAGAGGGAATAATTGGCTTGGAACCATAACCACCAGCCAAGATACTAACGATTTAACCTACACGGTTTATGTCAGGGATGTTGCAAGTAATTATGCAATTTCTGCTCAGAAGAATGTTCCGGTCACTGATGATGATGCCCCGCAATTTGAAGCTGATAATAGTCCCCGTGAGGGATATACCGGTGACAATTTCACATTCAAGATCATTGCTCATGACAATATCGGTGTGGAAAAAGTCTGGGTAGACTGGTCCTTCTCAGATGATAGCGATACTCTTTATTTAACTCCAGGTGGTGACGATACCTGGCAGGGAGATATTCACCTCGACATCAAACACGTGGGACCTCTTGAGTACACATTCCAGATACAGGATGGTGCCCAGAACACATGGAACAGCACCCAGATCTCGATACCGGTCAAGGACAATAAAGCGCCAAAATTAATAGAAGATACAACTGCCGGAGCTCCGGGAACCGAGGAAGTTTTCATAATTTCCGCGGAGATAATGGACAATATTGGTATTTCACAGGTGGAACTGAAATATTCTTTCAACGGGGATGATTGGCTAAATGAAAGTATGGTTGGCTCCTCTGGAAATCTCTGGGAATCATCCCTCACGATCCCGAAAAATGCGACCACTCTGGAATATTCTTTCCATATTTTCGATGTGTCCGGGCATGATATTTCGACAAACTTCACGCGGCTTCAAGTACGGGATACCATAGCCCCAACGGCAGACGCCGGTGAGGACCTAATGATTCTTGAGAATGAACCTATCACATTTAAAGGCAATAACAGCCATGACAATATTGGAATAACCCGATATTCTTGGACTTTTGATTATGACGGGGCAATGAAGGAGTTAGAGGGTGAATTCGCTGATTTTACCTTTGCAATTCCCGGGACATATATAATTACCTTGACCGTGACCGATGGTTCTAATAATACGAACACCGACGAGGTTACCGTTACAGTATTGAAGGAAATTCCCTTTAAAGCAATTCCGGCGGTAAATGGAAACCCAATAGGTGCCAATGAAAATTTGACTATTTCCTTGGGAACTGGATTGGTGTTTGATGCTCGTAACAGCACTGGAGATATTACGGAATATGTGTGGAACGGAGAAAATGAAGCCGGAGCAGGTAAGCTGGAATTCCAAGGGGCCTTTTTTGTTCATATTTTCGATATTCCCGGTATTTTCACCGTAACATTAACCGTTTCAAATCCTTCATCCGGGGAGAACGACAGCATTTCCTTTAAAATTATTGTAGAGGAAGCAGGAATGGATGATTCGGAAGATCCCATTGTTCTGGTATCTATAAATGGTGAACCCCTGGGCTCAGGTGGAAAATATACCGTGCAAAGAGGTGATCGGGTAATTCTGGATGGGAGAAACAGCACTGACGATACAGGGATCGAGAAATATGAATGGTCTGCCGATCTTATTGATAATCCCTTGAAGTTTGAAGGAGGAATTGTAACCCATAAATTTCTGAAAGCAGGTTCCTATAACGTCACATTGACCGTTACCGATAAAGCGGGAAAATCTGCCAGTATGACCTTCACCATAATTGTGGAGAAAGAGGATATCGTCGAGCAGATTTTTAGAATAGGTCCAATAGTAGATGCTGGCAGCAATCCATTGGAAGGTATTACAGTACAATTCATGCTTGGACCCGACTCTTACTCCGTGGATACCGATGGATCGGGATTTGCCAAATTTGCATTATCACCTGATGATGTACCTGATGGAACCGAAATCACTGCCACAAACGGCCAACTGACTTTCACCTGGAACCAGGGAGACAATATTCCCGTCTTCGATGAATCAAACCCGCAGGAACACGAGGTCCCGGTTGGTCCGGTTCTCGATGCCGATGGAGACCCGGTGGAGGGTGCAGAGGTAAAGATCCTCATCGATGGGAATCCATACTCGGTAGAAACAGACGAAGATGGAATGGCTATATTCAGACTCCCCGTGAACGATATACCTGGTGGTACAAGGGTGACCGCGGTTTTTGATGGTGAAACAAAGGAGTGGAAACACGGGAGTGAGACCATACCGGCTTTCTCATCGCAGGATGAAGGAATTCGTCCAGTGGTCTATGCTCTGGCGATCATAGTGCCCGTTTTCTTCGTTATACTCCTTTTGATACTAATCGTGAAGAAACGTAAAAGACAGAAAGAGATAAAGGAGAGGATGTCCGAGCTCAAGCATGAGATCGAGCGGGAAGAAGAGCTCGAGAGGATCGGGCGAACGGTCCAGGCGGAGATAAGCAAAGGGTCCAAGGCAAAGGAGAAACCTGCGGAAAAGGAGCAGGAAGAACCTGTGACTGATAAGAGACCACGGAAAGGGAAGAGAAAGGAACCGGTTGCGGCATCGGTTGAACCGAAAGCGACGAAACCCAAAACGGAAACAAAGGCAACGGAAACCGTTGAAGAACCTTCTGGGGAAGCAGAAGTGGATGTGTGGGGTGATGAGGATTATATGGATGACGAACTGCCACTTCCCCCTCCACCTGAGGACCTTAAGGAACATCTCGGTATCATCACCATGGAGAAGGTTCCATCGCATATGAAGAACATACTTCCTGGATATATTATCACCGATAAGCTGGGTAGCGGTGGATTTGCAACGGTGTACAAGGCAATAAACAAGGATGGCGATGGAGTTGCCATCAAACTTCCAAAATTCCTGGACGAGACCATCGACAGCTCGGTTTTGAAGAAATTCCAGGCAGAAGCAGACATATGGAGGAAACTGAAACACAAGAATATCGTCACCTTCCTTGACAGCAATATTCGTCCGGTTCCCTACATGACCATCGAGCTGATGGAAGGGGGGAATCTTGATGGATTGTTAAAGGACCACCGGCTTTCGGTGAAGGAGGCAAAACCCCTGATACTCCAGATCCTGGATGGTCTATCTTACGCTCACAGGATGGCCTGTGTGCACCGCGATATCAAACCCGAGAATATTCTATTTACGAAGGACGGGGTGCCGAAGATAGCTGATTGGGGTATCGGGAAATTCATGGCGGACGAAAGCGTTTCTCAGAGTATTGGTACCAAGGGAACATTCTCTTATGCCGCGCCTGAGCAGTTCGACCGGGAGACTTATGGAGATGTGGATTGGTCTACTGACCTGTTCCAGGTAGGTATTGTATTTTACCAGATGCTCACCGGTGTGAACCCGTTCCTGGCGAACGAGCTTGCCAGAGTAATGGGTCTAATAATGAATAAAACACCGGACCCCCCCAGTTCCTTGAATCCTGAAATATCGCCTGAACTGGACGAGATTGTGATGAAGTGCTTGGAAAAGAAGAAGGAAGACCGGTGGAGGAGTACCGACGTCATTTACAGCAAGCTCAAAGAAATGGAAATCCGAAAACACGGGAACCTTAAGAAATACCGCCGTTCCCTTGAAAGAGCTCTGAAGGATGGAGTCATCTCGGAGGATGAGGATGTCATGCTTGCCGAACTCAGGGAACACATGAGCATATCCGATACCGAACATTCCTCTCTCGTTGACGAAATAATGAATGGTTGAAATAGTGGTCACTATTCGTCATCAAGCTCCAGGTCGACCACTTTCCTTTCCTTCAGCTCCATTATTACCGGAGAGCCAAAGGCATAGAAAAGAGCTACTCCAAGTGCCAGGACAGCGCTGATGTTCAGTCCGAATATCTCCATATTGGTGAGGTCCTTCCAGACCTTGATATTGAAAACCTTTAGTGTAAGCGATATGATGAATAGGAATACCAGACCGCTGAATATCAGGCGGACTTTACCGTATATTTTTGGATATTTGTAATCACTCACCATCAGAAAAGCCAGTAGAATAGCGATACTGCATATTACTATTTTCATGAGCCAGTAACTCTCCCCTGTGTCCGGATTCGGGTGGAAAAGAAAAGCCAAAACGCATATTATGAAGGCGTTAGGGGGTGTCGGTAATCCTATGAACATATCCAGTTTATGAGCCGAGGAAACGAATTTTGCCAGGCGAAGCATTCCAAAGAGGGCTACGATCACCGAAGTGATGATAACAATCACATTGATAATGATATCGCCCCTGCTGGCAGAATGCCAGGGAATCGCATATACACTGTAAAGAAGATATGCGGGAGCGAGACAGAATGTTATGGTGTCGGCAATTGAGTCCAGATAATGCCCGATCCTGTTTTTCACACCGAACTTTTTCAACTCCCACCTGGCAACTTCCCCGTCCACGCCATCGAGGATCATCCCGAATACGATCAATATTATACCCGGAAGGAAAAACAGCTCCTTTTCTCCGATATATTCTCCCCATCTACCCCGGAACGAGAGCATTGCAAGGAAACCGCACATACAGTTTCCCATTGTAACAAAATCGGCTATCTTGATCTTTTTGAATATCTTCAGTTTGTGGCGCGTTCCACCAATCTTTTCGCGGATCCTCTTTGACGGGACATTACCACCTGCCTTTCCTGAATTCTCGTGTTGATATGTCAATTCGAATAATTACGGTATCGCTGGGGTAAATCTATTCAACCATTTTTTCTGTTCTGGATAAGTGAGGTTCATCGACTCCGGGTCCACATGTCTTTATCGATATTATCGTAAATCTCAAATTTATTACCCTTTTTGGAATCCTTCGGCTTTGGGGGTTTGCCAAGTTCCTTTATCTTTTGTTTGTTCAATTTCCAGTAATGGATCCTCCAAACTTGTCCTCTTTTTATCGTTACCTCTTCCCTCTCGGTCTTCAAAAGGCCAATCTCCTCCAGCATATAGAATACATCGCGATCACTGGGGTTCAATCGGTTGTCAATGGCATAATCCTCGAAACCGAAAAAATTTATGAGATATTCCGCAAGGGACCTTATGTCATCTTCACCCATACCCTTCTTACCCAATGTGTTTCTCAATGCCTTGACGAGGTCGTTGATGGTTACAATTTCCAAATTGACCACCCCATGGGATAATAACCCTATTCGAATAAATGGAGCTTCTTTTTCCCAATGAGTCATATTCTTAGTATGATTTCTGGATAGAGCCACAGTCCTAATATTATTATCCTAAATTATATTTTCGGTTTCTTGATTGGCCAAGGGTATTATCTGGATTTCGCTTACAAATCCAGAGTTTTTATTAATAAGCAACCCTTTTTTTATGAATAGGGTGTTTAGGTGAGTTGTTGTAGATGAAGAAATACTCTCATTCCACTCGGAAAAGGAACTCAAACGGGCTAACGAGGTTTCAATATGGCAAAACATGGGTCTTTATATGTTCTAGCAGCATTGGTGTGGTTTGCCGGGGCGTTCTCGTTATTATCAAAAGGCCTGATTTTATTGCTTCACGCAGAAGATATTATGGGTGGGCAGTCATGGCCGTGGATTGCATTTGCCATGGGTATTTTCATTGGTATAATAAAGGCCCGTTTATTTTTGTTAAAAAGTTGTAAAAAGAACATTGAGCGGATTGCTGCTCTTTCGAATCCAAAGTGGTGGCAGTTCTATAAAGTAAAATTTTTTATATTCCTTGTGGTAGTTATTTCACTCGCTATATTTATATCGCGCCTTTGGGATGAGAACTATACTGCAACATGCATTATCGGTGCGGTTGATCTCTCTGTGGGAATGGGATTATTTCTGTCGAGCTATGCTTTTCTAAGTGCACACCGAAAAAATGGGATTTTTACTAATTAAAACCTCTCGATGACAATGAGTTTGCCATGCTCTAGAGTTCCTAGGTTTGGCTAAAGTAATGTAATATTGATGAAAAAAAAAGTGGGCCAAGCCGGATTCGAACCGGCGGTCATCGCCATGTCAAGGCGACATCATAACCAACTAGACCATTGGCCCATATCATATCTGTATTTTGTTGTTGTAAGGGCGGGATCAGGAGCCAGCACACTTGCTGGCGACCCAGATGTGAACCGACCAGAGGGAGGTATACATCGTTGGGAGCCAACACACCTGTTGGCGACTTAGTTGTGACCTGCGCAAAGCGCTGGTTACAACGTGATATGCTGGCATACCTGCCAGCATGGCCAGGTGAAAACCGAAGGGCAAAGCCCTGTTTTCACCGAGGATAACCAACTAGACCATTGGCCCATACCGGATTTACTTCTGGTTATTGTTATTCACGATAAAAACCTTTCGCCGAAATGGGAAAAAAACATCATGACCGGGATCAACAAAATCAGCCGATATTACCAATTATTGACAATCAAGTTTCATCACCAATAACTGTATCCCCGGTGTCCTCGACCTCAATCATAGCTTCACTGCTTTCATTTTTATTTTCAGGTTCTATTTCTACTCCTACTCCATTCTCACCGGCTATTTTTTTTATTTTAATTCTCTTCTTTTTTGCAATTTTTTTAATCGGGTCTTTTTTAGCTGCTGGTTCTGTTCCTTTCACGGATTGTCTCAGGAAACTAGGATTTACCCATATTACTATAAGCAGGATCAGTAGAAACACAAATGCGGCTGCCGCGTAAAAATTGATCCTCATTTCTGAGGTTGACGTAATGGTAACGTATAGGATTGCCGAATCGTTTGCCCCGTCATCATCTGTTACCGTGAGAACGACTGTGTAATTTCCATCACTTTTGAAATGATGAACCACAGAAACACCATGACCAACTTTCCCATCACCAAAATCCCACATATACTGTAATGAGTCGTAATCAGAAGGTGTATCCGTCGAATTTATCGCGGAAAATGTTATGGTCGCTCCTTTCTTATGAATGTCGGTTGCGTTGGCTACCGGCGGCCTATTGTCAATTCTGATCTCCTCCACGTCAAATGCCGTCATAGGTTCATCGAGGTCCAGGTCGGTAATATAAAGGGTGATATTGTAGGTTCCGGCTTTTCTGTATACGTGCTCGGCCGACAGAGAATAATTTTTTCCGGTCCCGTCACCGAAATCCCAACGTACGCTCTTGTAGAAGACGTCGGATGGATCATTGGGGTCATAGGAATTTATTGCGCTCATATATATTGTATCGTCTTCTTTACCGCTTCTCTGGACCTCAATTACAACCACCGGTGGTGCGTTTGATATGTTGAAAAGTACAGACATGGAACGTTCGATCATATGATTATCCCAAACGGTTAGGGTGACCAGGAAATTCCCTTTCTTAACAAAGGAATGAACCACCGTGGATTCATTTTCCACGAGCTTTGAGCCATCCCCGAAATCCCATATTTCTTTTATGATAAGGCCGTCTATGTCCACGGATAGCGATTTGAAATGGATATTTTCACCTCCCTTGACCTTTACCCCGGTATCCACTAAATCCAGTGGACCCGTTAGGTTCAAAACCGCCTCTATACGGGGTTCCGGAGGAAGGTTGGCCACGTATCTCTCGCTTGCATGAGACCAGGTGTCCTCGAAGTCCTTAACATGCAGATTGAGATCGTAATTACCGGATTCAGTGAATGTGTAGGTGATCTGCGTGTCATAACCTATGTTCCGCCCGTTGATCTCCCATGTGTAATTTGCTATCGGCCCGTCAAGGTCGTATGAACCAAGCCCGGAGAACGAATAAGGTGTATTCACTTCAACGACTTTTGGCAGCTCTAGGGTTTCTTTGATTTCGATCAAGGGTACCGGTTTTCTGTTATCTATTAGGAGGTGTAATAAGCTTCGAGCGAATTCAAAATTGTCGTAAGGCGAATATTCCCCTTCCTTTGAGATATTTCCGTCGGAAAGTATCCCATCGCTTATCACGGCAAGTCGCCCCTTCCCAATTGATGAATAGACACTCAGACTTTCGTTATTCTCCGATTTCAGGACGGTATGGTCGCCTCCTTCCGGAACCTTGTTGTGCCGGTCATAGTAGATGGTCTCTACGTAATCGAACTTTTCCAAAGATCGGTTAATATTTGAGGTGTTACCCCTTCCCGGTGCTTGGCTGTTTGTCCAGGAGATTCCACCCATCGATGTGATGGGTAACGAGATATCATTTTCCCCTCCACCCATTATGAATACGCTGCTTCCGTTAATAAGAAAATTCTCTATTGCCGAGATTTCACCTGTAGTGAATGTTTCCGTGGGTCCAGTGCTTATGTACAGGTCAAATCCATCAAGTTCTTCACCGTAAGCGCGTTTGTTCAGGATTTCAAGCTCGAAATTCTCTGCTAGGAATTCCTGGGTTATAGTGTTATAGTTCATACTGTTGCCGTGGCCCAGGTCGATCAGTAATTTTTTCTTGGTTTGAACATAGGTGGATAGGTATTGCCCCTCAACGGGATCACGTGCGCTGTTTCCGACCATGGAGATATCTTGTGTTTCGAACCAGTAATAGATTTTTGTATAGCACGGATATGGTGGAATATCTCCCTGAAATATAGTATTTGTTACTTGTTCCAGTGGGATTCTCGTAATAGGTGTTCCCGGTGCGGAGGAGTTCACCATGTAATTCAAAGAGGTCCTGTTGATATCGATTCCCATGTTGTCGGTGATGGTTGCAATCATTGTATAGGAATTTTCTGTCTCGGTGATATATTCCACTGGGAAGTGAATAATAGTAGGCGGCGTGAGATCGAGACCTACCCAGAAATTGAAAAGGGTTCCTGGAATGGTTGGTTCTGCATTTACCGGCTCGGTATATGTGGAATTGTCGCTGAGGAAAAGCTGGATATAATAGTAGAGGGTGACGTCATTAACCGAAATATCGAGAACTGCACGGTATATATCTTCCTGAAATAAGAAATCCACCGGGTTGAAGTTAACTCCATCGATGGAATAATTCAAAACCACACTTGCAATACTACCCGTAGGTGCATGAACGGTGGCTTCGAAAATATATGGGCCGTTCACGTTCTCGGTATCGCCCAGCGGAACGTGATCGATGGAGATCGGAGTTGGTGAATCGTATTCTTTTAGGAAATCGATCCAGGGGGTTTCGGAAAAATCGAAATTCCGCAGGTATGTGTTATAATATGAGGAGGAAAGTATTTTTTCCGGGAACCAAATCGCCAGACCCAACGAATTTGGGTGGTCCGAGCCGGTACCGTATGCCACCACGCTGTCTTTGAGCGCCACAGTCAACTCCGTGGCTTTCTGTTTCAAGGACAGGGGTAGTGAAACATCGTCTTTGATGATTTGTGCAAAACTGTATAGATCAACGTAACGTGACCGCGGTGAGTCCGCCTGTCTTCTCGCACTCCGTATCTCAGAACTATAATGATACGTGGAGGATATCAATGCTCTAGCGAAGGTTTCGAATGCCGGAATCAGAAACTTATCCATTGATGCAATACTTAGTGCCATCTCCGTGATGTAGCCTTGATCGTAAATCTCAATGTAACGTTCCACGATATTTATGGCTACATCCAGGGATGACGAAAGCGGTTTTTCCGATATGAAAGACAATGCTCTCTGGTAATCCCATCCCGCGGCGGGAACTTCATCGGAGGCTCCGATGAAAAACTTTGCGTATTGCCGTATCTGATAAGCCGATTCCAGATAACCGAAATAACAAACGTCAGCGGCAATAATTTCGAATTCGGCACTATGACTTTCCTTCAATTCCGAGAGTACCGATGATAATTCCCACATTTTGAGATCGTCGCTGCCGCTGCTCCAATCCTTGCAGAATCCCCTGGTCGTCCCGTTTCCGGAATCTCCTCTCCGCTTGAAGAGACCACTTCCATGATCCCACATTACGAGAATATATCTTCTGGCTGGGTAGTTATCTATACCCCATTCCAAGAAATCACTTAGAGTATCGGGATTCCCCATGTTCAGTTCACCAAGGGAATCGTTTACAGGTGGAGTATTGATTGTAAGGGGATCGAAATCCTGCTGTACCAGGAACCGTCTCGTATCGGTCCAGTCCCCGTTACTTGCATCATGTCCTGATATTCTGTCGAACTGTACCACAATATTGAGGTCCGGACCGCTCCCTACCATCTCCATCTCGTTGAAATCGGATATGGCCACATCTTCCAGGTTATTGTCAGCTGCCATGTATACGAAAACGGTCCATTCCTTTTCAGCTCGGCCCCTTTCTCTTGATTCATGTTTTCCTGTTTCACTATGGAAACTGACAACCGAGGGAACCAATGTTACCATGCCTATCATGACAAAAAACATCAGTACCGTTGGAAAGCGTCTGGAAATTAGTTTGGTGGGGAAATTACCCCGCTTTTGTTTTGATTTTAGATCGGACATGTTTCACCTTAAAAAATTTATCTTATTTGCCGGTGGGACCACCTTTATGGTTTTTGGATTTTACATTTTTTACGTTAATACTGGAATCGGATTCCCCACTATCCCCCGATTTAGGTTGATATTTCTTTCCCACCAATACGAACCAGATGAAAAATAGAAACAGAACGAAAATCAATTGTCCTGTTTTCCACCACCATATGTGGATAGCGTCCCATGTTTCACGGCCGTATGCCTTGGCTATGGGCCAGTTCAAAACCAAACGGATGATATTTTCGATATACAATATACCGCAAAGTATTCCGATCCATTTCAACCGCTTTTTTATATTCATTCTTAAACGGAATCCCATGATGAATCCCATAAGCAAAGCAGTTATGAATATCATTTCCAGAACCGCAGTGCAGTCGGGTATTACAATAAGAGTACCCAGAGGTTCGGGGTATACGAGACCAGTAACTTTATCCAGTTCAACCGGGATCGAAAATAATTTCGAAACGTAATACGTAAGACGTACCGTAATGAATTGAATGATCAGAAAAGGTTTCCAGCTCCAGCCCTGTGCCCCTCCGGTATTATACCATTTATCCCAAAGGTATAGTATAAACCGCCCCGCAAGATAGGAGGGAAATACCCAGATGACAAGATAGAAGAAAATCCTCATGCCTCTCATCATTAGAACTGCAGGGGGAATGTCATCTTCTTCCTTCTTTACAATATCACACTTCTTTCTTTTAATTCCTTTTTTTTGTATATTCTTATTTTTTGAATTCTTTTTTTCCACTTTTA
>CAYFHS010000021.1:0-69805 GCA_964342815.1 uncultured archaeon
GTCACTTTGTTCCCGTCTTTACGTGTAAAGCCGACCCATTCTGGCTCAACTTTACTGGGGAGTCCGCTTGTTTGGGAAATGGAGCGCCCAATCCCGGGACGAACCCGAAGTAGAAATTATCTTGGTACCTTGATTATTCCACTATACCCCAAAATTTGTAATCAATCTGATAATCAGTGCAGTCGATCCACTGTTCCTTCACTTTCTCTCCATAGCTATCCATAAGCGAAACCCGGGCTGCATTTTCCTCAAAAACCTCGATCCTTCACAGCTAGAACTCCATGTTCTGGATCTCCGGCTGGTACGACGCTATCAGGTCGATCATTCTCTCTGTTACTCACCTGTCTGCCAGGTGTTTCACGCCATCCGTAAAGAAATAATTCAATCAGCCATTGGCCATGGTTTGAATTTGAGATGATAATTATATATAGAGTTCCTCAACTCGTCTTAACCTAATCGTGGTGTAGTCCAATGTCCGTTATCAGCATTTCGATACCAAAAGACGATCTAAAAAGATTCGACGAAGTAGTAAAGGATTTAGGCTTCTCAAGTCGATCAGATGCGATTAGAGAGGCTTTGCATCGATTCACAGCCCAACATAGATGGGTTGCTAGTAATGAAGAAACCTCTCCATTTATTGCTACAATAGTGTATCCCAATAAAAAGGAAGATTCAGTACATGATGCCCTTCACGAATTCGATGAAATCATCATTACCTCCACCCATACCCATTTTGGCGGAAAATGTGTTGAATGGGTAATATTGAAAGGTAAAGACATGAGATTTAAACAATTTGTCGAGAGAATCGCCGGGATCAAAGATGTTTCGATATGTAGATGCTCGGTCTAATCCTTTCCATATTCGATATCCTTTTTCAATCTTAATCCCCATTGAAAATATTATTAAAAAAGGGGGGATTTCTTAGCATTATCATTATATACATACTTATAGATGATCGAACCATCATTTTTAGGTAAGCCTAAATTTAAATGGTGGAAAAAATGTTAGGTCAATATCTACTTGCTTTCAGAGAAGTGTTTGAAGCAGCACTGATTACGAGCATAATTCTGGTTTTTTTTGCAAAAACCGGCAGAAAACATCTTAATAAATATGTATGGATTGGTGTAGCTATCGCAATAGCGACGAGTACAATAATCGCCCTGTTTCTTTGGTTTATATACGGTGGTCTTTCTGATAAGAACTCTAAGTTATTCGAAGGAATTGCCGGTCTACTGGCGGTTGCAGTATTAACGAGTATGATACTGTGGATGGCCATAAAGGGACAAAGGTTAAAAAGTGAGATCGAACTAAAAGTTGAGATTGCTTCGAAAAATAAAACTATGATAGGTATCGTGTTCCTGGCATTTGCAGTTGTATTCCGGGAAGGATTGGAGACAGTTTTATTTTTAACTCCGTATTGGATCGATGATTTAGGGGGAACCCTGTTCGGTGGAGGTCTGGGTCTCCTCAGTGCACTTGCAATCTCTGTCGGAGTTTACAAATTAGGAATAAAATTTGATATAAAGAAGTTATTTTATTTTACAAGTATATTATTGATACTCGTTGCCGCGGGGCTTGCAGGTTATGCTGTACACGAGTTATTGGAATATCTACAGTTATTAGGGATTGATACCGGATGGTTTGGCTCAATAGCCTTCGATTTACAATTGGATAAAGGCAGTCTCCTGCATCATAAAGGTGCCATAGGTTCCATTTTTGCGGTAATGTTCGGATATTCATCCAAAATGGAATGGGGTAGGATCTTCATCCATGCTCTATATCTAATAATATTTTTACCTCTCACGATCCTTGTGTACAAAAAACCTGTAAAAAACAAGTGATTTATCCGCAGGAAACAGCAGAATGCCCGGTTTGATCCGGTGACTTTTCAAGTCCCCTGCATCCTCGGGAGCAAGCTCCCTACGGATACACCCGTTTTCAAAAGGGGGATGAATGCTCCTCCGGTCGTTTCCGAGGATGATACCCACATTTTCAAATGTGGATTGTTCATAAAAAAATGAAAAAGATCGGATGTGTCATAACAATTTCCTCACTGCAGCAGTACGTTATCACTTACCCTGGACGTAAAAAAATTTGCATTTGAGGGAGTCGCCCCCTTTTATTCCGGCAAAATCCTTTCCGTCTTTCTCACCGCCAGCTCAACGTTCGGAAATCTCTGCATCCGGTAGCAGAAAAAATCCATTTAAGTAATTGATTATTTGTATATTTTTTCCAATCCATCCATATATTGTGAGAAAAAATTTTATTCCGCAAATGAAAATAATGAAAATATCGGAAAAGATAATATAATGATGAACCTTTGCTGTTTTTCAAATTATACAAATTGTGTTTGGTGATAATATGAAAACGGTACGTATATTGACCTGCGGAATCATTCTGATACTTGCGGTATTTTTCCCGAACGTGACAGCGGAAAACGATAGTATGAAAATATTTCTGACTATTGACCGTGACGAGGTTTTTTCCGGCGGAGATACCGGCAAGGTTACGATGCATGTGTTCGACAAGGGGGAATATATCGAACCGGACGATATACCCAACTGTTTGATAGAGAGTGGAGATTTCAACGATGATACCGAAAGGGACATTAAACTCGAAGAGAAATCCACCGGGATATATAAGGGTGATTTCAAGATATACACCAGCGATGTCGATGATTTCGAAAGAATGACAATCAAAGGGGATGCCACCTATGGAAAGAGCGATGAGGACGATACGGAATACAACATGGATGATGATAGTCAAACCATCAATCTCGGATCAAGTGATGAAGCGGAAGCGGAAGTGAAGGTAACTATAATATATACACCCACTTCGGTGTTTCCGGGCGATTCATTCACACTGCGTATCAAGGTGGAACAGGGGGATGTTCTTAAGAATGCCGATGAGCTGGATATCAATTATGAAATTGAAGATGATGAGTACGATCTGCCCTACGACAAGGTGAGTACTGGAATTTATGAAGCCGTTCTGGAAGTTCCAAATAACATCAAGGAGAGCTGTGAGATCGATATGGAGGCAAAGGCAACCATCGATGAGATGTACGACCGTGATTTCCAGAGCGTTGATATCGATTTTTTCTCCGTATGGTACAATAAAGGGCCGATCGGTCTGACCATTTGCACTTTTGATGTCTACGTGGCCGATGCCAATGGAAAAGCAGTTTCGGATGCGGATATCAAACTTAACTGGGATGTGGGACGGCGTTCATTGGAGAACGAAGTGACGAAGCTTACTGACAGTAATGGGAAAGCGTCCTTTGATATGACCTATGAAGAGGATACCTATAATCTAGATATTGAAGGCAAGGTTTTGGAGGACGGAAAGACCCAGTTATTTTCGGGAGAAATCGAGCTGAAAGAGGATAGTACAGGTGAAAGTGAATGGGATGAGCCCCACAATTACGAGTTGGATGTTGTATTAAAGAATAGGTTCCTCACAGGGAAATCCCCCTATACTATGGAATGCAGAGCCTTTATGAACGGTCAGCGGATATCTGAAAAGGAAGTTTACTATTATCTATATACCGATTTGGATGTCATCGCCAACGGAGCCGTTACCACTGATATCGATGGTGAATTCACACTGAAATTTTCTCACAGCCCAAGTACGTCCTCTGACATTATTTGGGCATATTTCGAGACCGAAAATGGAGATTTTGATGGATGGAGTTGGAGCGAACGTGATAATTCCCTGGATGGGAAGGAATATGCCGATGAGAGAGAAATTATCTTGATTGATTCCAGGGAAAAAGTCGAGGATATGAAGTTCGATGACCCTTCTATCAAGTTAAGCGTGGATAAACTGGAAATAGGAGGTTTGACGGATGTAACGGTTACAGGTATCCCTGAGGATTTCCTGCCGCTCGTTTTATGGTTGCCAATCTCGATAAAGGACATTTGGGACATCGAGGATCTCGAGGAATGGGGAGAAACCTTTGAATGGCGACAATGGGGGGGGAGCGGACTTATGATCCAGGAGAACAGCTTTTCAAATGGGAAGGTCACCTGTAAGCTGATGATCCCCGAATTCTTGCCGTCGGGTAAATATACTGTCATTGCCGGATATATTGATGATTCATACATATACGATCCGGATGTTTCACTGGAAGACGCATATCACATCAATAACGTCATCCTGGAACCGGGTAAATCCGGAACCTCAATCGGGACTGCAGGAACCACCGAAAGTTCATTTTTCGGTGACAACATTGTAATGCTATCGGCAGGTATTTTATTACTGCTGATAGTGATAATCGTGATAGTTCTCATGGTAAAAAGAAAAAAGGGGAAAACCGAGACTTATGAATCGGAACCGGATGAGCGTTTTCAAAAGATAGACTCCGATGATGCGGACGGGGATCAAATGGATCATTACTATCCGCCACCCTATGAATCCGATACCGGACATCCCGGTACAAACTATCCCGAGCACCGAGAGAATATTCCTCGTCCACCGATACAGCATTCGCATGGTTCGCAACCAGATCAATATCCACAGCATCCCAGGACCGGGAGATTCCCTCCGCCCCCGTACTGAGGTTATGGCGTTTGTATTATTACCAAGTGCCATTGATGATTTGGATCGGGAACCGATTGACTAAGGCCCACAAACCGTTTTTTTTAATTTCAATAATATCTCTATAATTATCAACGGACCTTACTGCTGTAAAATCCGGTATGTTTTCATCATTAAGATACGAGGGCGATGTTTAAAAAACCGGAAATCGATAGCCACATTATGACCGATTACGTAACCATCTTTGATAAACCGGGAAATATCCCCGATAATATCCTAGATCAACGGCTATACGTCGACGATGAAATACTTATCGAAATAAGTGCAGTTTTCGATTTCACTGATCTATGCAACAACGAACAGTGTTTCGTTTCCAATTTTTAAAATATGATGAAGTTCATTTGGAAACGGATTTTATAAACGGGTGTACGGTGATGAACGAGTCCAACGAGTGTGATTTTCCCCTTAAAAGAGCAAGGAAAACCCTGGATGAACTGTTGAAGGAAGTTCTCGGCTCCATGGGATGCGCCGGAGCCGTTGCGCTGGAAAAACCGCCCAGGGAAATGGGTGATCTGTCCCTCCCGTGTTTCACGCTTGCAAAGACCATGCGGAAGAATCCCGCCCTGATCGCCTCGGACATCGCAGCAGAACTCGCCGCTCCCCGTTATTCCGACATTGGAAAATTCTTCGAGATGGAGGCCAGGGGCCCGTACCTGAACTTCACGCTTCGTGCAGATTACCTCATCGAAAACGTACTTTCTTCCATACTTGACCAAGGGGCGAATTACGGTTCATTCCGTACCAGGAACGAATTCGTAATACTGGAACACACTTCCGCAAATCCCAACGGCCCCTTTCACGTGGGCAGGGCCCGGAACCCCATAATAGGCGACACCCTTGCCAGGATCCTCCGGAAACTCGGCTTTACCGTGGAAGTGCAGTACTGGGTGAACGATATGGGACGCCAGGCGGCAACTCTGAGCTGGGCCAAGGCCAATCTGCCCGATTCCTCCATCCCGCCAATGGACCCCGATAATCCATTTTCCAACAAGAGCGACCACCGGCTCGTTCGTTATTACCAGGAAGCGCACAGGCGCATCGAGGACGACGAGAACCTCGCCACCGAGATAGATCGTATACTCTACGAGATAGAGGACGGTAACGAGCTAACGAAGAAAATGGTGCAAGCGAGGAGTATAGAGGTCCTCGAGGGAATGAAGGAAAGCCTGTCCACCTTACATATTGACTATAATAAGTTCGTGTGGGAGTCGGCCACTGTGGAAGACGGCACGGTTACCGAAGTTATTCAGATCCTTAAAAAATCGGAATACGCCCATCAGGATGAGGGAGCCTGGTACCTGGAGCTGGAGGACTTCGGTATTTCCGGGCGCAGCACCCGTTTTTTCTTTACACGCGGCGACGGGACCTCGCTTTATACAACACGGGACCTTGCATATCATCTCTCCAAGTTGAGACAGTGCGACAGGGCCGTGAACATCCTCGGGGAGGACCACAAGCTACAGGCCCAACAGTTGAAGATCGCTCTCGGGCTGCTGGGGAGCAAAGTTCTTCCCGAAAGCATCTTCTACAGTTTCGTATCTCTCGCGGAAGGCAAGATGTCAACGCGCAAAGCCAAAGTAGTATATCTCGACGACCTGATTCATGAATCCCTTCAAAGGGCTTACGAGGAAGTGGCCAGAAGAAGGCCTCAGCTCGACGAGGAACAGAAACGGCGGATAGGGCTGGTTGTGGGGCTCGGTTGCATCCGTTACAATATCATAAGGGTGCAGGCCGACAAGAAGATCGTATTCAGATGGGAGGAAGCCCTGAATTTCGAAGGCGACAGCTCGCCGTTCCTTCAGTACGCCCATGCAAGGTGCTGCGGTATTCTTGACAAGGCGAAAGGACTGGGATATGCAACGCCTTCCGGGTCCGATATGGAAGAGATGGCCGCAGGCATTTTCACAGCTGGTACGCATGAGAACGAGCGGAAACTTTTAAAGGTACTGGCCGATTTCCCCGAACGCATTGAGGAGGCCGGGCTCGGATACCGCCCTCATTTCATCCCCAAATACCTGCAGGAACTTGCCTCCGCGTTCAACAATTTCTACCAGAGCTGTCCCGTTATTTCCGGTACTAACGACGAAATAAAGAGATTCCGCCTCGGTCTGGTGGACTGCACCAGGATCCTTCTCGCTGAAGGCCTCGGTCTTCTTGGTATCACAGCACCCGAATCCATGTGATCGACCGAACCTAAAAAGTACATCTGCGCAGATAATTGAAATAACGCTCTAACACACGAAAAAATAGCAATCGATATTATTATGGTGAATGCTTATATTAGTATATCGTTAATGTAACATTTGCAAAATAGGCCCCCGCGTGGAATGAAAATGCATGAAAAGATCATAATGCTCATTTCAATAATCTTTTTTATTCAACCCTTTGCCGTTCTCATGGGCCAGGCGCCCCAAGCGGAAATGGGATTCCACATGGAAGAATTGATAACATGGGAAAACTCTATGGACGGCAACCATATGGCTGAGCCCCGTCATTTTGCGTATAACGATTCTGACGGAAATCGTATTGACGATTATATCGATGGGCGGCTGAGCCGAGACCCTGAAATGCGTTTAGACGTTTTCGTCAATTATGAACGGCCTGTGGAAGATATTCATCTCAATGATCTTGGGAAAATTAGTTTGGCCCCCGCTTTCGTATCCAAATACATCAACTCCGTTATACTCGAGGACGTTGGTTCCCGTGAGATGAACGCCGTTTTGCAGCTCCGTGATGTTTTGGGGGTCGAGAACGCGCCACCGGTCCACCCCATGCTGGATATTTCCACACGGGCTGTAAAGGCCAGGGAAAGCGACATTTACTCTCCTGTAATCTGGGACGATCTTGGGCTGAGCGGTACCAACGTAAATGTGGCTCTCATCGACAGCGGTGTGGATGATATCGTTCACGCCGGGTTAAGAGGCAAGTTTGTGGGGGGTGTGGACACCACCTCGTCATTTGGCTCCATGGAGCGGAATCCCGATGATGGTATCGGCCACGGCACCCACTGTGCCGGTATCATAATGGGAACCGGCAGTGGGGGAGACAACATAGGCGTTGCCCCCAATGCTTCCCTGGTGGACTGCAGGGTGGGGGATACCATTACCCTGGGCTCTGCCACAATGACGAACTTCATGGAAGCTCTGGAGTGGGTAAGGGATAATTCTGTGAAACACAACATTTCAGTGCTGTCCATATCCATGGGGACCTCATATTCCTCGGACGGGAAGGATGCATCGTCAAGAATGGCCAACGAAGTGGTGGATGCAGGAGTGACGGTGGTTGTGGCTATCGGGAACGATGATAACGGCCGTAACGCCAATGTTGTCTCATCTCCCGGGTCGGCGGACAAGGTTATTACTGTAGGTGCCGTGCACGACCGTAACACGGTCCAAAGAAATGATGACATCATAGCCGGATATTCACAGAGAGGTCCGCGTCCCTCGGACGGCGACAATGATGATATGGATGAGTTGAAACCGGATATTACGGCCCCTGGCTCCGACATAACTTCATGCATGCACAACACCCTCGGATCGTACATTTCTTTCTCCGGAACCTCCATGGCGACCCCACACGTCTCCGGTGTTGCTGCCCTGATGAAAGAGGCGTATCCGGCCCTGAAACCGGAACATATCAAGGATATTTTGCACCGATCCGCAGAGAGTAAAGGCGGTGCATCGTACCCAGGCAAGGACGGCAAATACAATACCAAATACGGGTGGGGTATGCTGGATGCTTACGGGGCGGTGAGGCGGGCCGTGGACATGATCACCCCGGAGATGAATCTCCCCTCTTACGTGGACAGTGGAAGCAGGCTCAATGTTCGAGCGGTGATGGACCTCGCCAGGACTTCGGCTATGGAGACCTCTGATATGATGGAGTGGAAAATATCGTTCCCCGCGTACTTTGCAATCCCCAATAATATCAGTGTCAGTACAGGCAACGACGCGGAAACCGTAATAACATGGAATGATCCCTACCAGGAGAATGGTGAATGGCATCTTGACGTGCAGGTCGAGATATCTGGCGGAGTTGGCGATCTAATCGAGGTTGCTCCGGAAGCAGTATTCTTCACAACGGCGCCTCATGTGGGACAAGCACAGGAATTCACATTCATTATGAACACCAGTGTGAACGGGATATTTTCACCCGAGAGAACAAGCATCATGACGGTGGGAGATGATGCGGAATACAAACCGGACCTCACCATTACCCCGAATGACATCACGTTTTCGAATAATCCTGCCACCACAGGCCAGGAGGTCGTGATATTTGCGAATGTTACCAATGCGGGGCTCAGCGACACCCACGGCGTCACCGTGGAATTTTACGACGGCAATCCGGCGAGCGGAATACTCATCGGCTCCGCCAAGATGGATATTCCCCGGGAAAGCAAACGTCAAGCCAGTGCTGAGTGGGTGGCCACCTCGGGAACCGTTCATAATATTTTCGTGACGGTGGACCCCGCAGACGATATCGATGAGATTTCCGAGAACAACAATACCGCCTCCAAACCCCTGGCGGTGAGGGGAGGTATCAATCTGGCTCCCACATCCAATCTCACCGTGGAGCCAATTCCGGCTGACGTTGATGAGGAAGTGTCCTTCGACGGACGCGCCTCCAGCGATCCCGATGGTACTGTTACCCAGTGGAAGTTTTTTTTCGGAGATGGCACCGACAGCGGTTGGTTATCCGTGGGGTATACGGATTACAATTATCCGGCCCCGGGGAATTATTCTGCCTTTCTCGTGGTGAAAGACAATGGCGGCAGGGAAAGTACCAATAACGACAGCAAGTTAATTAAGGTAAAGGAACTGGCAGGGGGCAGCATGGGATTGTATCTTTCGGGTGCGAGCAATCTTACGTTGTCAAGGCCCCAGGGTGTCATGGAAAATACCCTCCCCTGTCCCGATGGTTACACTCCCTTTCCCTTCCCGGGAAGTCCGGTGGGAAGAGTGGAATACCGCGAAATCGGTATCTGGCAGAGCTCCTATCCCATTGAAACGAGGGAATTGGTGGAAAGGGACACAATTACATTCTGGATACGAAATACCAATGATGGGCAGGGCTACGATGCTCAGTTCAGGACCGTGGTAAGGGTCGATGGGGAAATCCTTATGGAAAAGGAGACCGCTGAGATACATGTGGAACCGGGCAGCCCGCCGTTGAAGATCGAAACACACAGCGAAGTATCCGACTTCGAATTGAAATATCTCTCTACCTTCGAGATAAGAATGGAGGTCATGGTCAACGGAAACGGGCTCGAACTGGTTTACGGGGTGCAGAAGTACCCTTCGGGCTTTACCACAAAATACCTTCCTGTGAAAAACAGTGTACCGGAGATCACGCATGCACCGGACGTACAAGGGTGGGCGGGTGACGAGATCGGATTCATTGTCAATGCCGAGGACAGTGACGGGAAAATAGTCGCCTACCGCTGGGATGTTGATAATGATCTCCAATGGGATTTGGAGACTGGCGATAATGAGACTTCGTATATTTTCGATGTCCCTGACGAGTACCGTATTAACATTAATGTAGTTGACGATGATGGGACTTCGGCCACAGGTCATTTTACCGCTCTCATCAGTGCAGTGGGCGAGAGTCTGCCGCCAGAGGTGGCAATAGATTTTCCTGAGAACGGCACCCCCATTTCGGGGGTGACCAGATTCCGGGGACGAGCAAGCGACGATCGCGGGATCAGTGAAGTCCACGGCCGCATAGATAACGGACCCTTCGAACTTATATCCAGGGATAATACGTGGGTGATGGAGGTGGATGCAGCCGAGCTTAATTTGGGCGAACACATTTTCTATGTTATGGCAAGGGACTCGGATGGGCAGGAGTCAGCGGTAGAAAGTGTAATATTCTTCGTGGTTTCGACCCGCGCCCCCCCCTTCATCAAACAGGTTATCCCGTTACCTCAGAAGGTGAATAACAGCGGAAAGGGGCAGTTCCTGCTTACGGTATATGTTGATGATCCGGACGGTTTGGATGATATAGAATCCGTAACTATCGACCTCGCCGAAATGGGTATGGGAGAGAAGAAATGCGAAATGGAGAGGCAGGGTGTTTTCGTGCGCTCCGTTACCGTTCCATACGGTACTCCCGCGGGATTGAGAAGCATCCATGTGGTGGCGAGGGACGTTTGGGGTCTTGAAAATGAGACCAACGTAACGGTTTCGGTGGTGGAGATGAATCATAAACCGCAGATCAGTGACCTGACCGAAGATAAACGAATATCTCTAGGCAAACCGGCTGTATTGAAGATTATGGTCAGGGTCACCGATGAGAATGGTGAAGGCGATATTTCCTCGGTCACCATCGACCTCAGCCCCATGGGAGTGGATCTCATAAAAGCTCTCAACGACGACGGGGTTTTTGGCGATGAGCTAGAAGGTGACGGGATCTATACTCTGGAGTTCTCGGTTCCCGAAAACGCTCCCTCGGGAACCAAGAGGTTCGTGGTAACCGCGGAAGACAGGGGCGGCGAGATGGCCCACGAGGACGTTTCCATTACCTTCAGCAAACCCTCCCCGGACGACTCGGAGGGAGCGGGAGTGACCGAATTCTACGAGGAACCCATAGTTTTTATCGGCGTTGTCTTGGCAGTCGTTCTTATGATAGTCTATATTTTAACAAGAAAATATAAATCTCATTAATACTAATATTTTCACAGATACTTATGCTCTTCGTAGCGTTGCTCAGCGCCATGCCCGGAGCTGCCCGCCATCTCATACGGGGAATCAAGAATATTCAAATGCCTTCAGGGGTGAAGATGGAGAAGATCTACGGGCTTTTCGGCGAGTACGACCATATAATCATCTTCGAGGCGGAAAGCCACGCTCATGCAGATATATTTCTGAGCCAGTTCAAGGATCTGGCAAGAATTCTTGTGAGAAGCGCCACAGAAGCGAATAATCTGCGCTGGACCAGTTATTAGTATAGTTCCGTTCAGTTGACAACACTTCGTTCCGTTTTCTATTTTCTATTCGTATCCTCTTTCATTTTCCGCCGGATTATTACAATCCAGGTCAGTGCTGCAAGAATAATGCCCACGATAAATACGAGAATCAAGATATCGATCTTTAGAGAACTTCTCTTCTTATGGTCTTCGTTCTCCTTCCCGTTATCGTTATTCATGTAAGTCTCGTTCACTAGGAACGATAAATCTTTCTGAAAATGCAAACCTGTCAGCTCTATCTCCGCCGTAACCGTATATGCCCCTGCAAGCCGAGGTATGAAGCTCCAACCTGTTCCGTTTGCCCCTGTTATGTTAAATCCCGGATTTTCCGTAAATAATATATGCCATTTCACCCGGGGAACCTCGTCCAGGAATGGAGGTGTGATCAATGAAAAAGAAACACTTTTATTTGTCCTGACGGATTCCGTGGTCGATAGTATGATTGACCATGCCGCGTCCCAATCCTCCCATGGGACCGCGGTGATATTACGTTTGAACTTATACCTGAGCCCTTGGGCGGAAAGGACGATCAGGATGAGCCGGTAATCCGCTGCTTTAGTGAAATTGAGAAACAGTTCTGGAGTGTGATAGGTGACAGAGTTCTCTTCCAGCATCACGATCCAGGTGTAATTGACAGGCGGGTCGTTCCCCCAGGAGAGATTGGCACGGCATTTGACGGTAGTCTTCGTTCCCACTACACTTGTTACCCATATACCGCCCTTCACTGGTTCCGGAGTGATATTTTCAAGGACATGCATAACTGATTTCAAATTGATGACGGCCGGTGGATCGAGATAAGCACCTCCGTCGGAAAGGTTCAGGTGGATGAGATAGGTTCCGGGACTGTTGAAACTGGTGAGGAACGTGGGTGACGAGGACCGGGTGAATCCGCATTTCGAAAGCAGATGCTGAAAGCTTGCGTTATAGGGGTCTATTTCACCGCTGACATTGAACAGCCACCATTGGTAGAACATTTCGCTCCCTTCGGGGTCCATGGGAGATTCAACCGATATTGTGATTTTCTCTCCCACCAGAACTGTGCGATTCTCGAGAGGGTCTGCGGAAGGAGGGAGGTTGTTGGGAGCGTCATCAAGTGAAAAAGTGAAGACAGGCGAAGTCACACTGCTTTCATTCTCATCCTCCATATGCACTTTCCAGTAATATCGTTCCCCCACAGATATGGATCCCTTTGCGACCGGGACTATTAACAGGCCCACGGAAGGTCTGATCTCGTGGTAGATAGTATTCCACTGCCCCGGGCCGTTAGAGCTGTCTTTTGCAAAATTGACCTTGATATCAAGCAGGTCCCCATCCAGGTCTTCGGGAAGGAAGGAAAGAACGACGTCAGTTGTGTTCCATGGCAGTAATGAATCGTTTATTGGCTCATGAAGCGTCACAGTGGGTTCAAAATTTATGTCAACGAAGAAGGAAGAAAATACCGGATGACATGTTCCGTTGTCCACTCCGTCAGCGGGTACGACCCACCAATCGTACCATGTGGCATCTTTCAATTCCACGCTAAATGTATGATTAGACCCGAACGTGATCGACGAAGTCATTGCCGGTGTCGCGATCCCACTTGGCTTCCAGAATATCTCGCCGGTTGTGTTGTTTCCGTCATGGTCGTGGATATTGAACTCCATTGTTGGAGTGAGAGTCCCGAAGCGAGAACCGTTTTCCGTGATGAGCTGTGCCCACGGGGGTCGATTTCCGGCATGACTCACATTGTTCGTCAGGTATATTTCGCTGTTTTCACCTGTGCTGTTCTCACTCGCAAACACCACCCACAGTCTTCCGTCGGAAGCCGCGAGAGTGGAGGGTGATGCATCATGCTCCATCTTTGGGGTAAGAAGAAGTTCCCCGCCCCATGTGGAGCCGTTGTCACCGGATACAGTATAGAAGATATCCCCGTTTACTTTGGCATCATCGGTTCGATCGCTGGTGTAGAAAAGGTAGAGTTTTCCATCTTGGTCCCCCATTGCCGGTTCCCCGACTCCAAAATTATTACCATCTACCAGCATTACCGGGTCGGTCCATCCGCCCCAGCTAGGGGAACTGGTGCCCCAGATGCTGCTCTTGCCCCCCGAGACCTGCGACCATATCATCCAAAGAATGCCATTTGCGGTCTGAGTATTATAGACGCTTTTTACTGCACTATCATTATCCGAAAGTCGGGTCGGTGTATTGAAGCTCACCCCGTTGTTAACCGAATAACAGAAATATGCTCCACCTAGCTGCCCATCCGAAGTGAACGCGCACCACAGAGTTCCGTATCGGGTGCGGAAAACCCGGGGGGAGCTCAGGTTGCTGCCCGGGAGATGGCTGCTCAATTCTTTCTCCACTTCCCATGTCGTACCCCCGTCCGTGGATATTTGATAGTAGATCCGGCTCTTTCCTCCCTGATCCCTAACATAGGCAAGGAACCACGTGCCGTCCTTCGTTTGGGTGAAGGTAGGAGAGCTCGAGGTGCCACTGCCGGTAGAAAGTTTTTTCTTCTTTTCCCAGGAAATCCCGCCGTCAGGGCTGCACTTGTATGATATTAGCGATCCATTTACCGTCTTCTCTTCCCACACGAGGCAGATCTGCCCACCGGCCAACTCGGCGAGATGGGGATTTCCACTTTCGTTTTCTCCATGGGTCACCTGGGCGAGATCGTGAACCGTACCTGGTAGTTCAAGGTCCGGTCTAGCTAGATTATAATAGTCGAATATTCCGAAAAGCATCCCTCTGGCCGCTGCTTTCTTGAAACTCTCCTGGTGAAGTAGAAGATTATCATCATAATTATCGTGAAATGCCACTTCCACGAGACTGGCCGGCATATCGGTTTCCCGCAGGACACAAAGTGAAAATCCCGACATGTCCTCGTCCTTCCACACTCCCCTGTCTAACGTTGCGCACTGGTCAACCACTGGTGGATGGAGCTTGTCCGCAAGAGCTTTGTCATTGGCGGGGGAGCCGCCGCCGGTTCCCGCATCCTGGCCTCCCCACAAGGTCATGGTGCCTCTTGCCGAACCGCCGCCCGCATTGGTGTGGATCGAGATGAAGATGTCACCGGCAACAAGGTTTGCGTAATCGGGCCGAATGTTCAGGTCCTGGTTTTTGGAACCCATTCCGCCGTATCCCATTGCTGAACGTAGATAACACCAGGCGCCTTCCTGCCATTTCGGCTGTCCAGAAATACCGTTTCCGGCATTTTTGTCCAGTTCTCTCGTGACATATATGTCAGCGCCGGTTTCATCTCCTAGGTAGCTTTTCAGGTATGAAGCAATTTCAATGGTCAGCTCATCCTCGACTATGCCCCAGCAGTAAGGGCGTTGGTATTTCCAGTTACCGTTGTCATAGTACAGCCCGTGTCCGGGATCTATCACTATCTTCTTTCCCGCCAGCGGAAGGGCCCGATCGGAGCTAGACGGGACGGGGTCACAGGTTTCCGGATAGATAATGGGTAAACCTGACAGTACCAAAAACATGACCAGCACCGCTGAAATGAGAAATCGAAAATACGACGAACCCATAAACCTGAGAAAGGATTCTATCTTATAAAAAATAAACGAAAAGAAAAAAAACGTTAAATCAATTGTACCGCTCGCTTATGAAAACACGGAGGGTCAAAGATTGGACGATGCGGTAGTGTGTGGCAATTGGGTCCATTTGTTCATAAAAAAAATCCTTATGACCATTGTGATATCCCTATTCCTTATTACAACAACGAATGTCTCCGGCCAAAGCAATAGCGATTGTTCCACCTGCCATTCGTTCCCGGATCCCAGCGACGGATATGTTTATGATCCTCCTGTCATTTTTATCAATGTACCCTTTTTCGTCGATCTCCATGAGGATTTTACAATTGAAGCAGGGCTCGATTTTAACGAATATGAGATAAAGGAAATAACTTTGACCATCGCGCAAGATCAGCCCATATTAGATTTTGAAAAAACAACTATCAAAGCAAATGATTTGGATGAAAGGACTACCTTTGATTTCAAGGCCACCACCCTTAAATTGGGTGTAACAAAATTATCCATCACGGCGGAGGTCATGGTCTACTTTGACCACGCGGCCGGGGAGGAAGATGACTACAGGGAGGAGTCCATTGTAAAATATGCTCTCGTATCGGTAGGGCCCACATATCTCGAGCCGTCTTCATGGAGTATTTTATTGGGCGAAAAGGGAGAAATAATAACCCTGACTGCCATCGAAGATATTACCGATTTAAAGATAATCCCGCCATCTTCTCTTACTGCCTCGCCCACAGAAACAAATATATTGAACAAGGGCGGTGCGCTTTCCGTTAAATTGAGCCCCGTAAACGATGAAAAGATCGATGATAATATAATTGTTACCTGGAAGCAGGAGGGCACACCTTACGCTTTGACCATAGGGGTCGTATATAATCCGGAAACGGAAGGGGGGACCGACTACCATTCCTGGGTCGGAAGAATTACGGGAATCGCCTGTATAATCTTGCTGATATTATCTTTGATACTAGGGGGTATGTGGAATACGAAGGGTTTGTTGAACCGAATCATCAAATCCTCCACCAGGATCAAGATCCACTGCGCCGTTTCCTGGTTCCTGTTCGCTCTGGCCCTTTATCACGGACTCAATCTGTTGATATCCCCCTATTCTCAAAAATTATGGAATCCGTGGATAGTCCTGGGAGAGATCGGGGCTCTGTCAATGTTAGTGGTAGGTCTAACTGGCAGCTACATGAAGTTCACGATAAAGTTGATGGGTGCCAGGAAATGGAGGGGATTTCACCTCTATGCCACCTTTGCCGCCCTGGTATTGAGTTCGATTCACGGTATTCGCATTGGAACCGATCTCGCATTCATAAGGGATAATATGATATTGAGTAGAATCATAATTATTTTATTGGCGATGGGGGTGGTCCTGTCCATCGTTCTATATATTGCCTCGGGAAAGAAAAGCAAGAAGAAAACTGCAGCTGACCGTGATACCCAGCATACCAAAAAGTCAGACTTAAATAAGAAAAATTCACAGGAGGATTATAATTGGAATACAAGGGGCAGCCGTGATTATTATATGGACGATTATTATGATAATGCGGAAAAAAATCATAAAAAAGGTCAGCCTGACTATTACGGTGATGATCACCGGGAAGATTATTGACGCTGAACGGAATATGAAAATGTACGTCGCAATGGCGCAGCGGATTATGTGGATGAAGGTCCGGCATGGCCGGATTGGCCCGGATCCGAATGTCGGAGGACCAGCGGTTGAAAAGGATTTTATCTTTCCCATAAGTTCCATTATCTTCTTATTTTTGCTGACTCTTAGCTTAAAAAAAATTGTTCAAAATTAAATCACCATAAGATTTATATGATGCTTTTACGATATTGTTTACACCAGCCGTAAAGATGATATTAACACTATTGATGGACTTGTCCAAGAGGTTTTTGGGAGTTATGAAGTGAAAGAGATAATTAAAAAAAGGACATTAGTGGTGTAGGGCATGACCTGTCAAAGGTGTGCAAATTGTATAAATGAAACAATATCGAAGATCGATGGGATAAAAAAAGTCGGAATCAAGAAAATGGGCAGCGTTCATGTGGAATACGATCTGATGAGGCTCAACATAAAAATGATCGAGAACGAGATAATCAATCTCGGATACGGTATATCGACAAATCTTTGGCAAAGAGTAAAGAGAGGTTGGATACATTATTCCGAGGAGACTGAATCTCAAAATATGAATTTACCTGCGCCCCCCTGCTGTTCAAAACCTCCGATACCTTGAAAACTAAGTTGCGATTTACCGCGATATACACTGCCGGTTTCCAAAGGTGCTTTGAATATCATATGATAAATTGGAGAATACCATGACCGAAGAGGATCGAAAAAACGTCAAATTGAAGATATCGGGCATGACCTGTGCCATGTGCTCCAAGGCCGTTGATAAGGCTCTGTCCGGTCTGGAAGGTGTTCAGAACGTAAATGTAAACCTGGGGACCGAAACCGCCAGTTTGGAGTACGACCCGGGCAAAGTCAATGTGGCGGCCATTGAAAAATCAGTGAAGGATGCCGGTTACAGTGTCGTAAACAGTAAGACGACCATCAAGATCAGCGGCATGACCTGTGTCATGTGCGTCAAGGCCATCGAGAAAGCAGTCGGCGAGCTGCCCGGGGTAACGGAAGTGAACGTCAATCTCACAGCAGAAAAAGCCTCTGTTTCATACAATTCAGTACTTACGAAAATTCAAGATATGAAGAGAGCGGTTGAGGGAGCCGGTTACAAATATCTGGGAGTGGTTGGCGAGGATGCCGTGGATGTAGAGAAGGAAATGAGGGAATCTGAACTGAAATGGAAGATGATAAGGTTCATAGTGGGATTTGCCCTGGCCGCTCCCATGATGCTTCTTATGTATCTGATGAAACTCGATATAATTATGATAAAACCTCCCGTTCCACTGGGTTACATATATCTGATTATAACGACTCCGGCATTCATTTTTGTCAGCTACCCGATATTTGTGGGAGCATTCAAGGCATTGAAGAACAAAAATCTCGATATGAACGTCATGTATTCCATGGGGATCGGTGTCGCCTACGTATCCAGTATACTTGGAACCTTCGAGCTTGTTCTCACAAAGAATTTCATGTTCTATGATACGGCGTTAATGCTTGCCGGCTTTCTGATGCTGGGTAGGTTCCTGGAGTCCAGGGCTAAGGGACGTACCTCGGAAGCAATAAAGAAACTCATGGGTCTGAGGCCCAAGACCGCCACTGTTCTCCGGGGCGGCAATGAGGTCGAGATAGATATTGATGAGGTGAAGGTAGGCGACATAGTAATAATAAAGCCCGGAGAAAAGGTCCCTGTGGACGGTGTGGTGGTCAAGGGAGGGAGCTATGTTGATGAATCCATGATAACGGGCGAGCCCATTCCTCCGCTGAGGACGATAGGAAATAATGTTATCGGCGGGACATTGAACAAAAATAGTGTTCTGAGAGCGAAGGCGGGAAAGGTGGGCAGCGAAACTATGCTCGCTCAGATAATACAATTGGTAGAGGACGCTCAAGGGTCGAAACCTCCCGTTCAAAGGCTTGCGGACAGGGTGGTTACCTTTTTCATTCCTGTCATTCTCGCCATTGCGGTAATATCCTTCATTGCGTGGTTCGTGGTTGCGGACGAGTCGCTTCTTTTTTCCCTTACGGTTCTAATCTCCATACTTGTAGTGGCGTGTCCCTGCGCACTGGGTCTCGCAACGCCAACAGCCGTAACGGTGGGAATCGGCAGAGGAGCCGAACTGGGTATATTGATCAAGAACGGCGAGGCACTCCAGGTCTCGGAAAAGCTCACTTCCATACTTTTCGATAAGACCGGGACTCTCACACAGGGAAAACCCGAGGTCACGGATATCATAGCCATGGGCATGGATGAAAAAGAATTAATCATGGTAGCCGCCAGCGTTGAGAGGAACTCCCAGCATCCTCTGGGGGATGCCGTGGTGAAAAAGGCAGAGGACCGCAAGATAAAATTGAGAGAGGTTTTCGATTTCGATACCTTCGGCGGCAAGGGAATTTCAGCAAAATTCGACGAAAAGGAAATTATCATTGGAAATAGAACGCTTTTCCAGGAGAGGAACATCAGCTACAAAAAAGAGACGAAAAAAATACTTGGTCTTGAGAACGAAGGAAAGACCGTGATATTGGTCGCACTTGAGAGTAAATTATGCGGTATTATCGCCATCGCGGACACGTTGAAGAAAACCACCAAGGATGCCATAAGGGAACTAATGGGCATGAAATTCAAGGTCTATATGATCACCGGCGACAATAAAAGGACTGCGAATGCTATCGCAAAACAGATAGGCATCAAGAATGTCCTGGCGGAGGTTTTACCCCAGGATAAAGCGAGAGAGGTTCGGAATCTTCAGAAAAAAGGTGAGATAGTTGCCTTTGTTGGCGATGGGATAAATGACGCGCCTGCCCTGGCGCAGGCCAATGTTGGTATCGCCATGGGCGGCGGGACCGACGTTGCCATGGAGAGCGGAGATATAGTGCTGATAAAGGATGAGCTAATGGATGCGGTTTCGGGAATTCGGCTGAGCAAGAAGGTGATGGGGCGTATAAAACAAAACCTTTTTTGGGCCTTTGCCTACAATACTGCCCTTGTTCCGCTGGCGGCAGGAGGTTTGCACCTGCTTTTTGGCATTACCTTTCCTCCGGAACTGGCTGGCGGCGCCATGGCAATGAGCAGTGTGACGGTGGTAACACTATCGCTGATGTTGAAAAAATACGTTCCCCCTTCGGCTTCATCAAGAGAAGAGCGCAGTAATAAATTGAGTTGATACATCCATGAAATGGAAAATTATTCTATTACATATGGTACTGATCGGCGCAAGCATAGGTCTTACTGGTTGTTTGAATCTGATGGATCAGGGTGCCAATACAGGGGGGGATGAGAAATACGAGATGATGGAGGGCATGGTAGTCACGGAATCGGGATACTCCGGGGACCCGCAGAACGGCAATGAACCATCGCAGCAAACATTGGAGCTAGAACTGATGGAAGGAATGCTGACCGAGATAAGTTTTACGCTGAGCTGGACCGATGACGAACCCGAATCCGATCCTGATGAATTCAAGCTGGAGGTCAGTGGAAATGTTGGGGGCAGCGAAAAGTCCTTTTCCACCGCCAGCTCTTCTGGAGAGCTCGAGATACTGGTGAGCATCGATGGTTTTTCTATAGAGACTTATGACGGAGATCCAAGCCTATTGCTGGGCAGTTCCTGGAAAGTAACAGTGACCGTGCTTTCCTGTGGTTCGAAGCCCCTGCTGCCCATTGGCCCAGGAATCTTTCTCAATGATCCCGATGAAGGGAATGCATGGGACCTTTCAGTGGGGAACCGGCATATTATAAAAATGTCCGGAGATAAACTGAATAAAGCTCCGGATTTCACCATAACGGACACCGACGGAAACAAGGTTTCCTTGTCGGGTTTCTCTGGAAAAATAATCATCCTGGACCTGATGATGGACTGCCCGACGTGTGAAGAACAGATCGATCATCTCAAGGATCTACAAAAGAAGATGAGAGATCAGATAATCATTATTTCCGTTGATATCGATCCGAGCGATTCCGTGGAAGACGTTAAACGGATAAAGGAAAAACACAAGGCCGATTGGATATTTGCGAAAGATACCGATGATCTTCTGGGTAAGTATAGAGTAACCGGCATGCGGAAACTTATTGTGATAGACCAGGATGGAATTCCAACATTTACCTCTGACGGTGTTGTGAATTCAGAAAAGTTAGTAGAAAAGGTAAATGGTGCCATAGAAGGGCAGGTCGGGATCATGGTCGGCATATCGTCCAGTATTTTTCTCATTGCCTTTATAACGGGTATTACTGCCTTTTTTGCTCCATGCGCTTTCCCTATGCTGCCCGGATATATTACCTATTACGTCACAATAGACGAAAAGAACGGAAAGGATGAATCGTCCCCAGATCAAAGGACGAAGTGGGATATTTTATCAAAAGGGCTTTTTACGGGGGCGGTGACTGCATTGGGCATTGGATCTATTTATATCATCTTTGGACTGCTTCTGTCGATATTCGGAATTTCGATAATGTTCGCCATGAGCTATCTCGCTCCGATAATCGGAGTTCTCGTTATCCTGATCGGATTAATATTCGTTATGGGTTACCACGATTATATCCAAATATATTTATACCGGGCGAAAAGGGCTGTTGGTCTGGAATCTCTCGGAAATAAATTGGATCTGGGAAAGAGATTCAAGTTCCGGGATAGGAAGAAAACTGGATACAGCGGTCTTTTCTATTATGGTATGGGTTACGGAGCGGCGTCAACCGGATGTCACGGTATCGCCTTCATCTCCATCGTTCTGGTCGGTCTCGCATCAAACGGATTTGTGGGCTCAATCACCACCACACTGCTATGGATACTGGGAATGGTGATGATCATGATATTGGTAACCGTTATTCTAGCATTTGCCAGGACGGGCTTCATATCGTTCATAACAAAGAATATGGGAAAGATCAACAGGATCACGGGAGCCTTTCTGGTCCTCGCCGGAATTGTGATATTGATCTATGAATACACGGTCTGAAGGCGGATTCTCGTATATCTCTAACATAATGCTGTGAGAATTGAAGATGCGGATGACTAAAATGAATTGGTGATACAATGATGTTGTTTGGCGTGAAGGGTGAAAAGGTTCTACTCAAAATAGATGGTATGACCTGCGGCCACTGTGTAATGAGGGTCGAGAAGACACTGAACGGCTTGGAAGGTGTGAAAAGGTCAAGGGTTTCCCTGAAAAAAAAACATGCCGAGATAATATATGACGGCAAGAAGACGACGGTTGAGACCTTGAAGAACGCGATAATCGAGGCAGGTTACAGTATAGTTGAATAGCTAGGATGAATATTGATTGCCAATTATCGGATGAACGATACGGCTGTTCCCAGAAAATCATGCAAATATCTTGATCCAATCACATGCTGCTGCCGTGGGGCTGCACCATGAAGACCAGGAATACGAAGATACCCATGAAGAAGTAGCACAACGCCACCTCCCTTTTACTAAGGCGGGAGTCCTTAACGTTCTGGGCTCGTCTCATGGCAAATTTGCTCCACCCGAATAATTTTTTGTAAGTATTGCTTCTCATTATCTGCGCCCTGTTGAGATACATGGGAATCGCCCATAGTATCAACACGATGGATGAAACATTATCTGCATTTGTATATGAAAAAGCGTCGGGCTGCCAGATTGCAGGTATTCCGGTCCAGCAGTTTGCCCACCCGTACATCTTGCCAGCAACCCAAATGCCTATGGGCACCGCAGCGAGAAAGAAAGCCCAGAACGATATCATACCCAGCCAGATCGTGAGCCCCTGTCCCGAAAACAGTTTTTTGATCCGTGAGTTTGTCCCTTCCCATCTGTTTCTTACCAGCAGGTATATTCCCGATGCCGCACTGGTAATGAGAAATGTGTAAGTGGAAAGGATCATGAGTCCGACATGTGTCCAGAATATCGGGGAGGCCAGCAGCGCCACAACGTTGGCGGGAGGTCCTCCAGGCCCACCGCTCATTGGCTCGGTGTAAACATAGGTGATCACGAGGCTCCAGCTGTTGCCCGGGTCAGTGGCCTGTCTCAATCCCAGGATGCCAATGGGTGTTGGTCCGGCGGATAGGCACGCGACCTCCACTGTAAAGCTATTATTAAGATTCTCCTCGGTTCGGGTTACAGTCACTCCACCACTGTTGCTCTGGCCCGATACGGGACCGTTTACGGTATCGACTGCGGTCAAACTGAAAGTGTCCGGGTCTGAGCTTGAGCCTTCGTCGTCCTGCCAGGAGAGAACGAAGGTAATTTCGATTATCGTGCCCTCGGGGAGGTTGACTGATTCTTCTTGGACGGAGCCGGCCTGATTCGTGGAGGGATTGTCACAATAACCGTTCATAGTTATTGTTCCGGTTTTTTCTTCCGGTTCCTCTCCTACGTGCGGTGGTTGAGCGGCACCGCTGATATTTCCAAAAACCAATAGCAATAATATCATAATGATGGCTGATGTGACGATTCTATCTGACATTTAAGGTCTCCGTTTGATGGGATACGGAAAAGATATTAATATTTTATTTTATCGTTATTTACTAATGTTAATCTACCGGATATGTTCGGATGATATTTCCTTTACATGTACTTGGGCCTGAGGAAAAAGTAGAATCGAGCATCAGTATTTGGATGGACAACCGGTCTGGATTTCGTTTGATTCAACGTGAATTGGATCCTTGTGAAAGACTCCCGTGACGGTGACTGTTGAGTTGATTCCGAAATTTTCCGGTATTGTTCCGGTATAGGTTATATTTATTGCCAGATTATCATCATTCGAGTCTCCCAGGGTGAAATTCACCGTACTGCTGTCCCATTTTATTACCACTCCCTGCAGACTCAATTCCTCCCCATCGTATTTATCGGGATCATCGAGAAGATCGGATACCTCGTATATTTCATTATTCGGGATCATTGCCCATATCATTATTCCCACGATAAGAAGCACTATTATAATGGCAATCGTGATTTTGACCTGTTTTTCAGAGAGTTTCTTCCTTTTCTTTTTTTCTTCCGCCATCGACTACCTCCACGAGTAATTCAAGATCTTTTTTTAGATTTTTCTGATCAACGTGAAGTTTCAGAATATAGATAAATAGTGCAGCCCAGATAATAGTGTAGGCTATGTAAAGATACATCAGATTGTCCATCTCAATCACCTATTTTTTGTTTTATGAACTCGATTGATTCACGAAGATTCTCGTTTTCGACCTTGGTTAAAAGCAGATAGATATACAGAAAGGTGAATGCAACCGTGGCAACGGCAAGTGAAATTCCCATGGAAGCCCTAAGGCTCCCCTCTGACGAGGCGATAACCGTTGGATGGGATTGTTTCCATATCCGGTTGGCGGCGAAACTCATGGGAATGGATAAGAATCCGATAATCCCGAATACGGCACTGAGGTTTGCCTTCTGTGTTCTTGAATGGACGTTTGCCCTAAGCGCAAGATAGGCTATAAATATCAACCAGAGGACCAGGGTCATAAATAATTTGATGTCCTCCCATCTCCAGTAAACCCCCCACACGGCCTTGCCCCACAAGGGGCCCGTGGTTATGGCAATGGTGCAGAAAACAACACCAAGTTCGGCTGAACCGAATGCGTACTTGTCCCATTTCATATCTTTCGTCTTGAGATATATCAATCCCGCAACAAAGGTAACGGCGAAGGCAAGATAGGAGATCCATGCGGAGGCTACATGAAAATAAAATATCCTCTGGACATCGCCCATTGTTTCATGTGGAGGAGCATAGACAAATGCCATGTAAATTGCTACTAACGTAAGAACAATTGCAATCAGCAATATAGGCAATTTTAACTTATTTATATTCATATCACGCCTCTAAAATATAATCCGCTAACAGGTAACCCATGGCGATAAAGACAACGTCAAACGCTAATATAAACTTTATCTCGTTAGCTACGTCGGAAATATTTCCACCGGAAAATATCTGGGCCGTACCCGTAACGGCCGACATGACTATTGTGAAGAGCAGGATGGGGACCAGAAGTACGGGGAGCATCACTGCACTGTATGCGACCTTTGAGGATATTGCGGAAATCAAGTTTCCCATTGCGGCAAATCCCACGGTTCCCAGAACGATCAGCGTCAGAAGCGCCGGAATATCCGGAGTATCCACGGGAAAGAAGGCGAAGAACAGTACAAGTGAAAACATTTCGAGAATGAACATTACCAGCAGGTTTGCCAGGAATTTTCCAAAAAATATGGAGGAGGGTGAAATAGGGGCCAGCAGAAGTCCGTCCAGTGTTCCTTCGTCTATCTCCCTTCGATATGTAAGTGAAAGGGTGAACATACCGGAAAAGAAGAAAGTGATCCAGATCACGGGAGCTGCGATACTGTTCAGAGACATTTCTAGCATGGAGAAGGCGAATCTGAACGACGCAATTATCATCACGGATAGGATGAATGAAGTAACGATCATCTGTTTGTTTCGGAACTCCACTTTCAGTTCCTTCAGAAAGATCGCCTTAACAACACTCAGGCAGACTCCCCCCATATTATTTCATTTAATTTATCCGAGAATTCCGATTTGCTGATTCCTTCCGCTTCATATACTATCCGACCGTTTGAAAGGATTGCGCCTCTGTTAGCAATCTCGAAACCCTTGTGGATGTTGTGGGTGATGAAAACGAAGGTCTTCCCCTTTTTATTCAATCGAAGAATCAGTTCGTTCAGTATATTTTGTGCCTTGATATCCAGGCCCGAGTATGCCTCGTCGAGAAATATGAGGTCGGGATCATGAAGCAGGGTCCTCGCGAGAGCCAACCTCTGTTTCATGCCTCTGGAGAAAGAGCCCATCCTGTCATAGGCCCTATGAAGCAGTCCGGTCTCCTGGAGAAGAACTTTGATCCTTGAGCTTCTGTTCTTGACCGAGTAGAGATAGGCAAAGAAATCCAGGTTCTCCCACGCCGAAAGCTCAGGGTACAGGTATGGATCGTGGGACATGAAACCGATTTTGGACTTCAGTTCCTTCGAGCCTCCATCGGTATTCTTCCCGAACAGGGTTATTTCTCCTGAATCGGGAGACATCAGGGTTGATAATATTCTCACGAGAGTGGTCTTGCCTGCGCCGTTGGATCCAAATAGGATATATCTATCACCCTTTTCTATGGTGAGATCCAGCCCCTTAAGGACCTGCAAACGTCCGAATGATTTTTCAATTCCCTTGGCTACTAATACCGGCTTAGCCATCTAATCCGAGAGAATAATTCTTCTAGTAATATATTTCGCTGTTAATTATGTAAGACATTTATGGGAATTTTTTTTAATCGCTCGGAATAATAGAAAATAAAACAAGCCGGAGATTTAATAATTCCCCATATTTCCGAATATTTCAGGTGTCGATGGATCTTCCCGAGCATTTATCAAACTTAATCATACTCCCAATCGTCATCATTCTGATAATCACCATGTTCCCAATCGCCATCATTCTGATAATCACCGTGTTCCCAATCGTCATCACCGTAATACGCATCATCGTAATCATCTTCATCGAATTCCTCATCATAATAATCCTCATCAAAGTAATCGAATTCTTCACCTCTTTCGTCTTGCGCATGGGCTTTATTTGATAAGTCGCGACGTCTGGGATGCGGGGCGTATCGTTGATTTCTTTCTCTTTCCCTTTCTTCAAAATATTTTCGCTCCGATTTTGACAGGTTTAGTTTTTCCCCCTTCACTTTCCCCTTTCTTTTCTTTTTGTAAAAGAACCCAAGATATGCGCCTATTATCCCCAAAAATACTATACCGCCAAATAAGATAAAATCTTTAATAAAATCGGGAAATCTTGCACTTTTGGTGATTTTTTTGTCATCCTTTGTATCCTCCTCTTCAGAGACCAAAATGTTCCAGCTTATGTTTTTCGACAATCCCGAATCTTCATTGGTTATCTTCAATCTAACAAAATGATCACCCGACCCCAGGATCGGATAGGTCAGCGTGGATATTCCGGTGGCATAACTCTCGTTGTCCACGTACCAAATGTATGACGAATTACCCTCGCTTTCCACATACAGAACAGCAACCTCGTTTTCTTTTACATGCACATTTCCATCTTCGGGATAGGAGAAGCTTATTATTGGAAATTCGGGCTCAACGGGATCTTCTTTAAGCTGAAGGATCATGCTCACATTATTGCTGTGAGGACTCTCGCCGACAATATTCGTCGCAGTAACATAATAATAATATGTACCTTTGAAGACAGTTGGATCCCGATAGATGGTCATAATGGAATTGACCTTTGCGACCCTCACCTCAGTCCCCGGGGACGAACCCCGATAGATGTTATATTCTAAAATTGGATAGCCGCCGTCATCTTCAGGTATTTCCCAGGAAATATCCACGTAACCTTTACCCAGTGTCGCACTAAGATTGAGTGGGGAGGTTGGGACACTTTGGGGGACGATCTTTACAATTAGGCTCGAGTCCCCTTCCCACAAGGAATTGACTGCGGTTACGGCGTAATAATAAATGACGCCGTTTCTAACCGAAGTGTCATTATACATAAGAGTGGTGGGATCAGCCGAACTAAGATTGATCAGATCATCCGAGCTGTTCCCCCTGTAAATGTTATATGAGGTCAAATTCAATCCACCGTCATTCCCTGTTTCATCCCAGGTCAGATTAACATATCCGTTGCCGGCTTCTGCTCGAATCATTCCGGGAGGTTCCGGAGGTCCCCGGGGGTTTTCAACAATTATATTACTGGGTTCGGACTCCCCTAGTGGATTTAGAGCAGTTACAAAAAAATAATAGCTTATACCGTTTATAACAGTGGTATCGTTGTGCGAGATAGTGAACCCTATTTCCGAATCAAAATACGTTTCATTACCGGGACTGGTTCCTCTGTAGATCTTGTATCCCATTAAAACGGAGCCGCCATCGTCCTCCGGCGCTTCCCAGGATAGCTCCACAAAACCATTTCCCGTGTTCGCTTCAAGGTTTTGGGGTGGGGATGGTGTTGTAACATCTCTCATTGGTGTTGTTGCAACTCCTATGCTCGGTTCGGACTCGCCCAGCGAATTTACCGCAGTAACTATATGATAATAAGTGATCCCATTGGTTAGACCGGTATCGTTGTATGAGGTATTATCGGGGCTGGCAGAATCGAAATAGACCTCGCCCCCGTACTCGGTTCCTCTGAATATCCTGTATTCGGTTATGGCCAATCCTCCGTCATGGTCCGGTGCTTCCCAGGATAGCTGGACATAACGATCACCCCCTTCCCCCACTAGGTTTCTTGGCAATTTCGGACGCCCCAGCGGTAATTCGGATACCTCGTTACTGGAATTTGACTCCCCCACGGTATTGATGGCAGTCACATAATAGTAGTAATTCACACCGTTCATAACAGTTGTATCATTGTATGAGAATGAAGTCCCGCTTACACTATCATATAGTATCTCTCCACCCGAGCTGGTTCCCCTGTAGATGGAATATTCAGTTATGGAAGCGTTCCCGTCGCTGGCCGAAGCTTCCCAAGATAGCTGAACAAAGCCATCGCCGGAACTGGAAATCAGATTTTGAGGCGGTGTGGCTATGAACTGAGGCAGTGTGACTGAAATGAAATAAGAATACTGATCTCTGACCCAAAGGTTTAGATTATTATTGGGCGACTGCTTCGAGTGAGCATTGAAAGCGTAAAGGTCGAATGTCAAGGTGTCCGCACCGGTACTATTTCCCGTGACCGACCACTGGAATGTTTCAGTATACGGGGGGAGCAGGTCGTATCTTTCCTGTGAGGGGTTCTGGATTATCACTTTCCCGTTAGAACTGGTCAGGTTAACTATTAACAGGTCTATGGTGTACCAGTGATTTATATGCCCTCCCCCTCCATCTAAGTTGATTACCATTTTCACAATATTTGTTTCATTCAATTCAAAGGTGGTTGGCAGGACCGAAGAAGTATCTGTGGGCGTTAGATTGGTGTACTCGTAATATCGATTCCCGTGGCATCCAAGACACATGTCTACGGATGCCCTGTTCGAATCTCCCAGTATCGCAAGATCGATAGCGAGCAATGCGATCAATATCCCGCATATAACCACTATGGGTGGAGCAGCTCTTAAGCCTTTTTCTCTCCGGACTCCATGACCCGATAGACTGACTTTCATTTTCAATCACCCACCGTTATCGATATTTACCTGCACATTCTCAATTTCAGAGTCCCCGTCAATGAACGTGACAGGTTTGTGATTACCTTCCCGCACCGAGCTGGTGGGAATGATAAATCCTCCAAAACATAAGGCCAATCTTGTTATTAAAAGTATCGTGAATTCCTGTTTTATCATTTTAAATCATCCTGGGAATCCAATGATTATTAGTATATTAATGAGATTTGGTACAAAAGTTGGACTGAATGGGGTTTGTACCATAAGCCTTATATAGCGATGAAAATTTTTAGACCGGGTTGTTTCCCCGTTCTTTTTGTAGCAGTAAGCATATTTGCTGAAGGCTATTTCGGCTAGGACTGTTTTTCGTAGATATCAATATATCTTTCCCTCAATTCGAGATATACTTCTTCATCAAGGGAGCCGGATTCATAATCGTCTTCCAGGCCCATTAATGCTTCGAGGGATTTCCGTTTCCGTTCACCCGTTTTTTCCTCATTTATGTCATGGCTTATTCGCTCGGATGAATTTTCAGAGGTATTGGTAACATTATCCATCTTCCTCGTCAAGCGTTTCCTGAGTATTATGAAAATGGTGAGAACAATACCGATTGCCACCAGCATCAATGTTATGGCAAGCTGATTATCACTATTACGCCCGCCATCCTGATTATCGTCCGCTTTTTTCTCTCCGGTGTTGGGCAATGCTCCCATGAGCTCGAAACTTATCTCTGTTCCCTGGTCTCCCTCCCATTCTCCGTAGTAGTAATCACTATTACCTGAAGACCTCTTCTGAAAAGATATTTCCTCAATTCCCACCGGCGGCCCCGTCTTCGGAATCACGAAAACCCTCATAAGTGAAGTGCCATAAAGCGTTTCTTTTGAAATTTTTATGGTTCCGTTCTCCGTGGGTTCGAACATTTTCTCATATAACGAGAAAAAGTGCAGCATATAATTTGCCTTGATATAAACGAAGAATGTCTTTTTTTCATTGCTTTCCAGGTTGATGTCAGGGATGCCGTTTTTATTGGAATCGAATGTTGAAGCGGCTTCCCAATATCCATCATGATCGCTATCGTATCCCACCAGTGTATCGTTATTGTTCAGCCATCCGTCTTCGTTGCTGTCCGCGTACATTTCCAAGGTCAGCCCGGCGGGGATACCGGAGTTATTGATTTCATAGATCGATCTTTTACCGGCATTGTTCACCACGGAGAAGTTCAGGATGGATTTCCAGCCTCTGGTAAAACCCTCCCGTACCCATCCCCATTCATCGGTTTCAACCATAATGTCGGAATCCGTGGAGCCCGAATCGACCTTTCGGGTATAGCTAGTGGTGTCTTCGGGTTCGTCGATGGAACGGGCCTCTATCTCGAAATCAAATTGTTTAGCATAGTTTTCCGGAAGGATCACATTTTGCGTATCCCAGTAGTAATTATTTCTATCACGGCTCCAGCCGAAACAACTGTGTCCACCGGTCTCCGAGACCTTGCACGTCATCCCCTCACTTGTATCGATATCGTCCGGAAGCCAGTTGTAGACAAGACCGTAATAGGGTTTACTGCCCCGATTTCGTATCCAGAACTCATCTTGAACAGATATTCTATTGAGATCATTCTCTTGTGTTAGGCTTATTCTGTGCTCGGCCACTTCAAGATTGTCAAAGCCCTGGCCGTCACCCGATCTTGAGATAAGCAGGGAGGGTGTAATCCCGGCGGCATTGTCCGCACCAATCCCCGGATTTATCAGAATACCCAATAATAGAACGAAGCTGAAAAATAGAATGGACCGGCCCCTGCCAATATTCATTGCCTTTACTCCTTTATCCGATCGATCTCCTTGAGAATTTCGATTGTCTGTTTTTTATATACTCCCACCATTTCCTCATACAGTTCTTCATCGAGAACACCGGTTTCCCGGTCATCTTCCAGTTTGCTGATGGCTTTCAGCATTCTTTCCTTCTTGAGGAGCAATTCTCTCATTTCTTTACTCTCAGCTTTCGAGGCATTTTGGGTGGATTCTTCATCAAATTCAGCGATCCTTTTTTTGATTTTTTTCAATTTGAGTTTATATTCGCCTCGAAGCTCGTCGAAAATCTCCTTGGAAATAAGACCGCTCTTGTAATCCTTTTTCAGTCGTTCGGTGGTTTTGAGTATCTTTTTGATCTCACCGGTTAGTTCACTCCTATCCTCCACAGAAGACACCGTTTCGACCTTTTCATCCGCCGGTTCCGGATCGTGTTCGCTTTCCTGTACTGCCCATTTACTTGCGGCCCTTTTTTGCCTTGTAGATGTTTTCGTTCCAACAGAGTGAGTTCCCGCTTCCTCTTGGATAGTTTGATTTTTATTACCTTTTTTATAGATGAACATGATAATTACAAAGCCAATCGCGATTATAATTAGAATATAGATGAACATTTTCGTCGAGTTTTCCGATGATACTTTCACAGGTCCCGGATCTGTATCATCGTCCCCGGCGTTCAGATCTTTCGAAAAGCTGAATGATATCCCTTCGCCCTGTATCTTTGACAGGGTTACGCTGTGCTGGGTAACATATTTATTTGAACTGGCAAGGTATATAAGTTCAAGATCGTTCTCTCCCTTTACCTGTGTATCTTCGAAGGGTTCGAAAGTTATCAATATGTTCTCATTGTCATAAAGAAAGGTCTTTCCGAAAAGGTTTTTTTCAGCTATGGGATACTCCAGAGTATATGAAAAGGCCATCTGAAGGATTTCACCGGGTTTGAGTGATACATTGCCGGTAGTATTGACATACAGAAAATTGCTGACCGGATGTACTTTCAAGTTGTACGTTTTTTCATTATATATGACACTAAATGCTCGGATTTCCTTCAATATATTCCCTGGTTGGGACCAGGTATATATTTTTCCTGAAAAATCTTCATCACCGGTGTTGTTGAACCAGATATTTTCATCTACCAGGAGAGTTGTCTGTGATGTCTGCTCGATTGTAATGTAATGATTGTCCACGATCAGCGATGCCGCAAAATTGGGCATTTCATCCCCTTCGGAGCCGTGCTGCGCCGATAAGGTGGGACTGATAAGCGTAAAACTTGCGAATATTATAATGGTCATCATGGTAAATATGCGAATAATTCTTGATCAAAAATTCTCAACTTTTCTCATGTGCTAATCAACTCCTAAATCTTTTCAATTCTTCTTCCAACATCTTTTCATAATCATTTTCAATCTCCGTCCCAATCGCCTTTTCGATGGGGATCTCGCTTCTTTTCTTAAGAGGCCTCGTGAAAGGTTTCCGCGCATGTTTCTTTTTTGTGGGGAAATAATCCACCAGGGTTCTGATGGTTATGCCAAGTACAAATAATATCATACCAGCCCAGAGTGCGTTCATACCGGGAATGGTCTTAGCTGTGACGCGGACCTCGTTGTCCCTGATTCCATTGAAACTGACATAGAGATCCTCCTTGAACATTTGATTTACATAAATGGCGGATTTCGTAAGACCTGTAAATCGGTGTTTTCCATGAACATTAAAATAGTCTCCCATATCTTCGATAATAAAGCTTCTGTCGTCATCCTCCAATATTACAAATTTGTTTATTTGTTTTGTCTCAAATTCTTTTTTCGCCGCACTGTATACGCGTTTAAAGTGCGGCCCCATTCCAGTTGATATTTTCGCCTCATCACTTAATTGGACTCCGTTTTTCTCAAATTCATTACGAATTATGGAATCAACCGGGCCAGCTTTCAAGCTCTCCCGATAACCCGATGATAGACGTAATAACCATTCCCGAATATCATATTTTCCATTGCGACTGTAAATCATACCCATTTTGCCTTCTTCGATGAAATCATTCTCTTCATAAACTTCAATACTTACATCCCAGGTATCCCAGTATTCGTTGGATTCCTTATCGCCGGTATCTTCAGTTATATCGATCGACGTAAGTTTGAGTCTATAAGAATCGATGATGATCGTGTCTTTAAATACAGTTATTCCTCCCATGGAAACCTCAAGTCGGTACTCTACGGCACCGTCAATTATTTTCCACGTATTTTCATCGAGGGGTATGATTTTTGGGTTTGGTGATGATAATGGTACATCATATGCTTCAAAGGCTTCGGAAAGTTTTTCCGCTACAGGTCCTTCCGTTAAATAACTGCTATAACTCACAGATAAGGTGAATAAGGCACCTGTCTTAACCCAGTCGTTCGTCTCTATTGTCATTGTTTGACTGACCCCGTAACCGATGAATAATAATCCCACTCCAAGATGAATGAGATGCGGACTGGTTGTTTTCAACGTGTTTTTAAGGGAACGAAAATTGACAAGTTTTATTATTTTATAAATTGAGGCGAAAATTGCTAGAAGGCAAAAAGGGATCAGAAACCCAATTACGTGATGCGTGGATATGAAATCGAAGTAGAACATTTCCGCCTTGCCCGGGAATAGGTATTTGGGGAGGAACAATGCACACACAATTCCTCCCAAGAAGGTCCATCCAATGATGTACATGGTATTTTCTTTTCCAAAATACCTCCAGCATAGACAAACTCCCATGGTGATCAACAAAAGAATAAGAAAGGGAGCATATCGGGTCTCGTAAAACCTCTGGTCTATCTTCCCCATGGTAAAGACCAAGCCGATTATCGTAACGATGGTAAGGATAGCAAAAAGCAATATTGTCGCTTGCATGCTCAGGGAATCCCATCTATTCTTGTAATTCGTCTTGGGTTCATCGAGGACTTCAGTGCGATCTCTTGTGAAAATAGACATAATGATGATTATGGCGCTCACGATCAGAGTGGTTATCATGGCCGCGATGAGAATCCACCCAATCTTGGTTTCGGACCAGGCGTGAACGGATTCCCACATGCCGCTTCTAGTAATAAATGTGGCGAATATGACCAATAAAAATGTAATGGCTCCTAGGATCGGCGTTATGAAAACATATTCCTTTTTTCGTTTATTCATCAATTGAGTATGCAGAAAAGCAGAGAGCGTTATCCACGGAACGAGAGATCCGACTTCCACGGGATCCCATGCCCAGTATCCGCCCCATCCCAGGGCCACGTAGGCCCAGCCTGCACCCACACAAATACCCAGTGTCAGGAACAACCAGGCAAGCCTGCTCCATTGCAAGGAGACGTTTGTCCATTTTTTATCCCCGGTGATGGAGTAAGAAAGACTTGATGCAAAGGGAATTGTGATGAAAGCGTATCCAATGAATAGCAGTGGCGGATGGATCACCATCCAGAGATTACGAAGCATTGGATTTCCGCCGAGCCCTCCGGGGTTGAGAACTCGCGGGTCTGTTGGTATTACCGTTCCGTCAGCTTTAGTAATGTCTATAAAATGATTGGTTATTGCATCGAACGGATCTTTGACTACGAGGAGAATTAAGAATACTAGGATGACCCCGAGGACAATGGTTCTTGTAAAATCATAGGTTCTATCGACCGTCTCTGTGTTGTTTTCGTCATCAGTGTCATTCGAATCCAGAAGGAACGGTCTGTTTTTTCTGTTTTTTAAATGCTGGATCAGTTCCTGGACTCCAAGGGGGATTGTAATGAGCCATACCCATAGAAGAAATGATCCCTCCTGTCCGGCCCAAGTCCCGGAAATCTTGAGATACCAGGGAAAGTTCTTTGCTGTGTTGTTCCAAACATAAAATATGTCGAAATTCGTTGTAATGAAGTAATATACGAGCAAAAAGTATGCCAGGCTTATCGTGGCCACAACTCCGATGGCTGCGATAATGGCAAATTGTCGATAATTTCGGTCCCTGGTAAAATGGTGAATTATCGACGTTAAGAACGCACCGCCGCAAAGAAACAACGATGCCCATAATAGAAACGTTCCAGGATTCATTTTTACACCGATCAAATCACAGTATTCAGGGATCAACACGTGAAAATCTTTTTCTATTTTATCCACAACAACAGTCTTCAAATTATCTTGAATATCTTATATCACCGTTTTCGATATTTATGGTTGTCGATAGTTCCTTCACCTCGTGTTTCCAGTCATTTTCGACCCGTACTTTGTATTCGAAATCATAATTTTCGGGTACTTCGGTGGGTGCGTCTAGTATCGGGGAAAAGGCAATGAAACCGGAATGACATGATCCGCATTCGTCATTCTGACGAGACGGGCCGGCTGCCAATGATGGCGCAGCAGGCAGAGAGCTGAGAAACACCGCGATAACCAGTGCGGTCATCGCAATGATCATGCATAATGTTCTTTTGTTCATCATTATATCCCGGACCAATGAGCAATCTAATATTAGTTCATAAACCTTTTGAGTACATTATCAAGGAAATATTCATATTGGATAAATGTATCACTGTTATGAGGGAAATTCACGTATAAATAGTGTTTTTTAGTCTGTTAATGGAGGGCGTATTATGAACGTAAAAGAGATATTTGACCCGAATTACAAGTGCACCTGCGTCCTCTGCTGTTTTTTCAATCTTAAACCTATCCATGTATCGGTATACCGGTATCTTGTCAAATACGGCGAAAAGAATGCGCAGGAAATTGGGAATTTCCTGGGCAGGGACCGAAGTACCGCATACCGGGTGCTGACCAAGCTGTGTTCTTTCGATATTCTTTACAAGAAAACCGAATTCATCCCCCGGGGCGGGTACTATCATGTCTATGCTGCCAAGGACCCAATAGAGCTTATGGAGGATTTGAGAATTAACATCACAAAGTGGTACGAGCGAATGATATCTCTGATAGAAGAAGCGGAGAAAACCACGGGAACTCTTAAGGGCTTGACCCACCATTTCAATAAAAGAGCCATCTTCAGCGAGACCGTTAGGGAAATGATACGGGAGGAAAATACCCAAACTGTTGAGCAGGAGCAGGCCGACAAAGAAACTGCCTCCTGAAAATCTACGAAGTCAAATAAAATTCCCCGCTCATATCGTATTATAATTTTGCTTCGGAAAGTGTATTAAACAAAACGTTTTCTAATTATTTATAAGCCCTCTGCACTAAACATCGCCACATTAGGATTTTATGGAAAGTGATATTGGTCTTAAATCCAATACCCTTATTACGACCTTCCTCTTATGGTTTGGAATTTTCGCGTATTACTGCTAATGACGCAAGAAATCAAAATTACTGTAAACACCTCCTATCTCCCTACTGCTTCCCCCCTCCCTTCTAGTAAAAGTGAGGAATCATTTACTCCGGTGGTTCGGGAAATCGAGGACATTCACTAAGGGTATTGGCTTTGTGGACAGTCCCATATATGCTCACAAAATCAAACTTATTTGAACATCGCCTCCTCAAAGATAACAACTTTAAAACCCCCCATTATCAGAGATATACTTTTTTGTACTAGGTAATCCTTTTTTGGAAAATATACATTCACTAGGTGACACTTAACATTTCCACAAACTCAATGTCCATTCTATATCTCATATTAAGGACGACTACGCTCTTAAAACCGATATATCAGGTTCGCAAGTAACTCGTTTATATGGGCAAGTTAAATCCCAATTTTTTCATCATTTAGGAAATACAGACCATGCCTACTTTGTTCCGCAGAATCAGATATACTGCTGCACCTTCGATTTCCTTTGGAAATCTGCAGGTCCAGTCGATTTTTTCGTCAATTGCGAGAACTGTACCTCCCTCTTTTTTTGGGCTGCTTTTTCCAAAAAAGAAGTTTTGTGCCGCTTTTTTTTCTAAAAAAAAAAGTGGTTTTTCATTCGAAAATACTCCTGGTTTAAGGTAAAACCTGGAAGTGTTTCAGTAAGTAAATTAGAAATGACGTTATTGAATATACAGGTTTGGATTATTTTCGTTTAATCTATGTTTTTCAAAAATCTCCAGAGATATTTTAAGTCCATGGAAATATTACAAAATCTGAATGTGATCACTTGCGTCGACACGAGAATTAAATTGCATCTTATGAAATATATTATTTTCTTGGCAATTCATAGGGATAACTGCCTTTCCCTCGATACTTCATAGACAAATATTATATAAGTTATTAGCAATCTCCCCGTTTGTTAGATTCGGAGTACAATCCTTTTTTAGAGGATTCCCGAAAACTGTTGTACTACTATCTCTAGGAGAAACTGCCTCTGATTATTACCCGTACGATAATGCATTGTAAATCAAATGCAATTCAGAAAAATGGAGTTTGATGGGGAGAGGTTATGTTGAAAGGAAATATCGCAACTTCGAATATATCGGATGTCTTCGAGAAGTACTATTGGTCCGAGATTGACGAAAAGACGATTTCCCAAAATGATGTTTCGGAACCTCTTCTTGACCTTATCGATCATGTCGAGAAAGCCATCAACGTTGGTTTGGAAAAACGGGGAGTATGTGCTTATGCTGGCTCCGTCCTTCTTTTCTTGGTGCTCGAAGGAACCGGCAGGAAATTTTCTTATAACATCGACGAAACCAACGACCTCTATAAGGAGGGAAAGATAATGGCAGGCAATCTCTGGGATGCTCTTGTTGATGGCTTGACCTCAGTGAATATCAAGAAACAGGTGAGTGGGTCCCTCTGGAACGACTATTTGCGACGCCATCCCAAAAAAAGGTCGGGAGAATGATCGACCATGGCCAAGATCAACAAATTCAGAAAGGGAAATATCATATTCGTCCTCATCATCTTAGTGCTACTTTTAGCTCCTCTGGGCATATCATATGTCATTATCACGGGAAAAGCTCAGAAGGTCCTCCGAGCTTTCGAATTATCCGATGAAGACGGCGAAGCCAGGATCATCGATATTACGGCATCCCAGTTCCAATTCAATCCCAATGTTATTCGTGTTGGCCTCGGCGAGAAGATCATTTTCAGGGTGACTTCCACTGATGTGATGCATGGATTTTATATAGACGGGAAAGATGTGTTCGCAGAGGTTCCACCTGGAGAGACCATTGAAGTAGGGCCTTTACAATTCAACCAGCCGGGCAAGTTCAAGATACGTTGTGCCATTACCTGCGGGCCATTACATCCATTCATGATCGCTGACCTGATCGTGGAACCTGATTATACCCTATTCGTTTTTGTCGCTCTCACTGTGTTAACTGCCATAACTGTACTCCTGTACGTTAAAACCAAGGGTCGGGAAGACAGGATACTGGGCATCAATCGCAAAGTAAAAATAGATGTCCTTAAAAGGGTTAGAATTATTGGTCCCTTATTGAAAAGGGTCCTCCAGTGGAGAGGGATACATTTTCTGCTTATTTTACCTAATCTTCTGTTTTTCATGTTAATATTTGCAACAGGTTTTTTTGGAAACCCAACTGGGAATAAGAACTTTTCCATTGCGGTTGTTTGGATCCTTTGGTTCGCACTTATCGAATTTATGATTATATTTGCAAGTCGGACCTGGTGCACCATGTGTCCCCTACCCGCCGTGGGTGAGTGGATCGCCAGAAGACGTTTTGTTGGTGTTCATAAGGTAAGGAAATGGTTTTCATTGAACAAAAAATGGCCAAAATCACTTGACAATATGTGGATCGGTGCGCTCTCATTCCTTGTTATGTCTCTGATGATACTTTGGCTCGTCACGAGGCCAGTGATATCAGCCATTCTTTTTTTAATACTCATAATTATGGGGACCGTACTATACTTGATAGTACCAGCAAGGCACTTCTGTAGAAGCATCTGTCCTGCCGGTGCATATATCGGTTATCACTCTAATGAATCGATCTTCGAGGTACGCTCAAGAAGCAAAGCCATATGCGACGCTCATCCGGGTAAAGAATGTATCAGAGGAAGTCCCAAAGGCTATGGTTGTCCGTGGAAACTTTACCCTGGAGGCAACCAAGAGAATACCTATTGCGGCCAGTGCTACGAATGTCTTAAAAACTGTCCCCTTGACAATATGACCATAAAAGCCAGGATGATCGGGGAGGACCTCCCGGAAAAGGCGATTAGGACCAAGAACAACTATGACGAATCATGGATGGGTTTTATCAGATTCTCTCTCGTTATTTTCTACACACTTGCGTTCTTCGGGCCCTACTGGTTCTTAAAGGACTGGGGAAATATGGGCAATCCTTATGGCGCCAATCTGGCTTCTATCAATCTTCTCATGCCGACAATGGGTGGGTTCCAGAAATGGCTCAATTGGGCACTATTGGTTTCTTTTGTCGCCTTGATTGGTTTCCCTGCGATCTTTTACGGATTTTCCTGGCTGGCCAGAAAAGCAGCAAAAGTGAAGGATATCCCGACCAAGGATATGTTCGGCGCTTACAGCTATGTCCTCGCCCCATTCGGTTTAACGCTATGGATAGGTTTCGCCATTACGCTTATTTTGGTCAATTGGGCTTATCCTGTAAATGCTTTTTCTGATCCCTTCGGTTGGGGTTGGAACCTTTTTGGATTCAAGTTCGATTGGTATCCCATCTTCCCAAACTTGATTCCCTTTATCCAATTACCCCTGATTCTATTGGGTCTTGCCCTTGCGATCAACTTCACTTACATCATTTCGCTCAAGTTCTTTAATGGAAGGAAACCCGCTTTCAGGTCCACCGCAGTTATGACTGTCCTTTATACTGGTTCCGCGTTGTTATTCGTTTACTTAATAGGGTGATATAGCATGGTAAAGAGATCCAGCAAAATCAGATGGGAAGTCATCGCCGGTGCGATCGTGCTCCTTACGCTTGCCATGTTTCTTGTGCCGAGATTGGACGACATGGTAATGGGAAAGGATACAAATACCATACTTATTCGTGCGTCGATCAAAGAAGCTGGAGGCTTTGACAAACGCTCCATCGAAGTGAAAGCAGGTGAGAAGATCACATTCGATATATACAGCATGGATATGACTCACAGTTTTATTATCAATGACGAGAGGCTGGAGTCGAATGTTAATACAGGGCCGATACACACGGGAGAACACAAGACAGTAGAGGTAGTTTTTGACGAACCGGGAGAGTATATCTTCAGATGCGGAGTCTACTGCAGCGATCTTCACGGTGCCATGACGGGCAAGATAACCGTGCTAGAGAAATGAGAGAAATGGATGAGAAACATATGAGTGAATATGGGAAAAAAGGCATAACAGTCACCCTCATGGTGATCGCAATACTTGTGATTCTATCTCTTGTTAGCGGATGTGTTTTATTAAACCAAATAAACGAAAACGATGAGGGGCTCCCGGTCATCCGGAAAGCCTCCGATTTCACTCTGATCAATCAGGACAATAAAAGCGTAACATTGAGCAAACTTCAAGGCAAGACAGTGCTTATGTGCTTCATTTACATCCGGTGTGAGATGCCTATGATGTGTCCTCGAACGACCCAAAACTTCAGGTTGATCCAGGATATCCTGCCGGAAAATGCCAGAACGGAAACCTCACTTATAACAATCACATTTGATCCCGATTACGATACCCCTGAAAAGTTGAGGGAATACGGCGAGGCGTACGGTGCCAACTTCACTAGTTGGCAGTTCCTCACCGGAGACAATGAATCCATCGGCAAGGTGATGGACGACTACAATGTCTATTACAATAAAACTGAAAACGAAACCTACAGTCATACAATGCTCGCAGTCCTTATCGATAAGGATGGGGACGTGAGAAAGGAATATTTTGGCTCCATGTGGAAAGCCAAAACGGTAACAGCTGATATTGTAGAAGTGATGTAAATGACTATTACAAAGAAGATTATACAGGGAGTTAAATTCCCGCCAATCATGTTCTTTATTATAATTCTCTTAATATATTCCGGTTTCAACGGATATGTGAAGTTTTTTGCAGAAGGGACCAACTGGGAGGACGGCGAGATCATTCATATGAATGCTACGCAGTTCGAGTTTAGTCCAAATAATTTCACAGTGGTCAAAGACACTTTGGTCGTTTTGAATATTTACTCCATGGGCGAAATAGAGTCCGGGTTCACAATGCACGGTTTTTATCTGGAAGACTACGAGATCTCAAAGATACTGCCCTTCGGGGAAACCACTACAATTAGATTCAAGGCCGACAAGGTGGGGACCTTTAATTTCATGTGTACAGTAACTTGCGGTTCAGGACATTTGGAAATGTGGGGGCAGCTCATAGTCGTGGAGGACCTGTAATGATGCGTAGCATTCTGATATTTCGAAAGAACGGTGGCGAGCATTCTGGCGGGAGGATATCGAGATGAAGAAAATGAACGACGAACTAGTAGAGGGACTTAAGGGACATTTTGGTGACCGTGCCGTGTTCAGTTATAATGAGATGCTGCCATATTCCCACGATGTAGGGGCTTTGCCAGGGGAGATCAATCTTCTACTAAAAAGGATGCCGGAAGCCATTATCCAGCCGATTACGACGGACGAACTGAAGTATCTTCTCGATGCAGCCCATAAATATGAGATACCCCTGGTTCCCCGAGGATCCGGCACCTCCGGTGTCGGGGGGGCCGTACCTGTTAAGGGCGGTATCGTTGTGGACTTCAATCGCATGGATAGGATCATTGATATAGACGAAAAAAACAAGACCGTCTCAGTTGAACCCGGGATAATCTGGGATCCATTGGAAAAGGAACTAAATAAGAGTGGATTATCGCTTCGTATTTATCCAACCAGCTCTCTATCGTCAACAGTCGGGGGCTGGGTCGCGCAAGGCGGCATCGGCATCGGCAGCTTCCAATTCGGGTCCATAAGGAACAACATCGAATCCCTGAAACTCCTCAATCCCCTAAAAGAACTCGTGGAAATTCGAGGAAGTGACCTCGATGTTGTGGCCGACTGCGAGGGGATAACCGGCTTCATAACCCAGGTCACACTCAAGGTGAGGGATTTAGATGAGACTATCCCCGTCCTCAGCTGGTACGACACTGCCGAGGACATCGCACGAGTGCTCCTGGAACTTGCGAAAAGCAAGCTATCCTTGTGGTCAATTGGGCTCAACTCTCCAAAATGTATCGAGATGGAGAGAGAGGCCGAGGCCGAGGGCGAGGGTAATTTGCATCCCCCAATGGGAAAGTATGTACTTTTGGTCGCCATGCCAAAGAGCAATTACAGGAAAGAGGGGGGCAAGCTTAAGAAAATACTGACCGCGAAAGGAAAGGGCGAGATAGGAGACAAAAAGCTTGCATCCCATAAGTGGGAGAACCGGTTCTATCCCATGAGGATAAAGGCCATCGGACCCTCACTGATACCGGGCGAGGTGTACATGCCATTGGAGAAATTGGCGGAATTTCTTAAACATTTCGAGAAAAAGTTCGGCAAAGAACCTATTGCTCTCGAGGGAACACTGGCAAACAAGTCCGAAGCAAGCCTTTTGGCATTCATGCTCCATGATGAAAGAACTTTCGACTACGCGTTCGGCTGGGGTTTTCCCATCAGGTTCCTCTCCCTTGCGAAAAAGTACAAGGGCAGAACCTACCAGACTGGGATATTCCTCCCCCTCGAGGTGAAGAACTTCTATGGTAAAGAAAGATATTCGCGTATTAAAAAGTTCAAAATAAAAAATGACCCGTCAAACATAATGAATCCAGGGAAATTGATAACACCCGCTTTATCCTCTCCATTGCTTCTCAAGGGCATGATGATGACATCGGGTCCAATGCTGAAGATGGCCTCATGGGCTCTGCCGTACCAACGTCCATTGGATGAATATAAGGTCAATGATAAGATAGCTGCCGGGCTCAAGAAGCAAAATTCGGACAATGGTCTACATTTATGGGATCTATATGCTTGCGCGCAGTGCGGTTACTGTAAGACCGTCTGCCCGATGTTCAAAACACGCAGGGTCGATACGGCATCGCCCCATGGGAAGCTCTATCAGCTCAAACAGTACTTTACAAACAATGATGCTATTAACCACAGGACCGGGGTAGGCTTTCTTCCTGACGAAGAATGGGTCGAAAAGATGTACTGCACTCTTTGCTCCAGATGCGAAACCATTTGTCATGTGAACATCAAGTTCCATGAGTACTGGGAAGAAATTCGGCATTGGATGGCAAAGAAAGGACACGGACCTCCCAAAAACGCAGTGAATATGTATAAATCAATATTCGACCCTACATATTGGAACCCGTTCCAAGAACCCAGGGAGAAGAGAGACGAATGGTACAGGGATGACTATAAGCTCCCAGAAAAGGCGGAGGTGGTCTATTTCGTTGGTTGTATGACGGCATACCACGAGTATAAACTTCTCTTTAGCTACCTGAAGATATTCACCAAGGCGGGGTTGAATTTCACCACATTGGGTCCGGATGAAAAGTGCTGTGGAGCTATCAACCTGTTCACAGGACAACCGGAAAACTTTGAAGAATTGGCCCGTTACAACATAGGCCAGGTCGAAAAACGCGGCGCTCATACGGTGGTCACAGGATGTCCCGGATGCTATAGAGCTCTTAATAAATACAAAAAAATCGTTGATTACGATTACGAGATGCTCCATACATCTGAACTTATAGCGAGGCTTATCCGTAACGGCAAACTCAAGCTGACCCGCAAGTTCCAATCTAAGAAAAATCCTGTCATCTATCACGATCCCTGTGAATTGGGTCGCATTCCAGAGCTTGAACTCGGAAGGGGTGTCTACGATGATCCCCGATTCATACTGAATAGCGTTCCAGGTCTGGAACTCATTGAGTTCGAAAGCAATAAGAGGAACTCTGACTGCTGCGGGGGAGGGGGTGGATTAAAGGCTGTGGATTACGACATAAGCACAGAGATAACCAGACGGCGTGTTAACGCCGGTCTGGAGCTTGGAGCTACCACCATTGCCTCGATGTGCAACAACTGCAAGAACCAGATGTATCCGGTGGCAAAAGATATGAAATTAGAATTCAAGGAAGCAGGAGATAAGCGTAACATCAATATAATAGATGTGGCCGAGATCGTGGCTAGAGCCATCTGAGACTCTGCCTATGCTAATACATTTGAAAATGATGAGCTTGGTTATTATACTTTGAAACAAAACATAAAGAGGGATGCAAATGATAATAAGTAAATGTGGATACGCTTGTAGCGAGTGCCTATTTTTGGGAGAACTATGCGAGGGATGTACTCTAGACAATCCTATATCTAGATCCTGTAAAGCTATTGTGTGCCTGGCTCAAAAGGATTATAAAAATTGTTTGAAATGCTCTCGTCATGGTGAGTGCAAAGTTCTGGTCAATGCTGTATACTACTGCCCATGTAGACATTCTGTAACAACTGCCTTACGGCATAAATTCAAGGAAAGAGGTGTATGCTGATGATCGTTATAACGAGACTTAAACCTGATGGAGATCCAAAAAAACTGTGGAATTTTCTATCCAAAGAAATGGAATCAAATCGATACAAGTTCACTCCCCTTTATTTGACTCACAGTCATAATAGAGAGGATATCAGTTTGGTTACCGAAACGGATGATATCGAGGAAGTTCATAGATTTGTCCTGGAGAAGATCGTCCCAATGGAATCTTTGAGAGGTATGTGGATATTTAACCTAATAACCCCTCATTTCTACGATGTTCCAGATGATCTATCTCCAGCCTTGCAGAGATTCACGATCACCATACAAGTTCGACCAGAGTTCTACACTGCTGTGTTCGAAAACTTGAAAAATTTAAACACGGGAAAGGGCATCATTCCAACTTTTGTGGCATTCACACATCACAACTATGGAAACGACTTAATTCTTTCCCTTCTTGGTAATAACATCAATACGGTAGAAAAGTTCCTCACCAATCGTATTCGTCCTATGAATGGGGTAAGCGATATTTCCGTGATTTCAGTGGAGACAAAGATGCTCAAGGCTAATTTCTCTTTGGTCAGTGAGGTTATTGTGAGCGGCTGCGGGATTGTATGCAGTGATTGTATAAGGAAGAGTACTGGCAAGTGTCCTGGCTGCTTAGTCGATAATGGAGAGTTACAGGGGTGTGCAATTATTCAATGTCTCGCAGAAAAAAATCTCAAATATTGTTTAGCATGCAATCGTAGACTTGTTTGCCAAAAAATGAAGGAATCAATGATGAGTTGTCCTTTGGAGCACATGAGAGAGTACTCTTTACATTTTAGATAAAAATATTATGGGGCGATAACGAATATTCGGAAGAATCCTGAGATCGTGCATTGCACCGGTAATAAATAACTTTAAAGGTTATTCAAATCCAAACAAAGGTGGTGTTAACTTTATCAAATAATATGGTAAAAAACGATAGAGGCAATGGCACTCGATACTCCCTACCAAAACTTATTTTGTCGATATTACACTTCGTTGGTATTGAGTTTTGGATAGTGGCGATGGGCCCGTTCTATATAGGTTGGGCCATTGCCAAGCAACAAACCTATCCGGACTCCCTCGGTATATTGGGTTTGGTCACTATAGGTCCATTATTGGGAGGTTTTACATTCCTGTTCAACGATTACAGCGATATGCTGAACGATAATGAACATCGGCGTAAAAAAACCTCCCCTCTTCTCAAGGGGGTAATCGAACCAAAAATGATACTGTACTCTTCCTACGCCTTGGGATTATTGGGAGTGTTTTTGGCATTCATAATATCTTTTGAATTTGCTTTGATAGCTATATTTATCGTAATATTATCTCTTTCATACTCACATCCGTCAATCAAACTCAAAGCAGTAGGCGGCTTTGATATAACCATTAATATGATAGGTATAGGACTCTTGTGCCCATTGGGGGGTTGGATCATCGGTGGTAGGAATGTTTTTGATTTTCCAATTTATTTTTTGTTATCTATAGTTCTTATTATCGGAGGATTATATGCTCCTACCACGGTGGCAGATTATGATGTAGACAAAGCCCATGGAGTAAAAACGTTAGCCGTGCGCTTAGGACCCCGGAGAACCATTATTCTGGCTCACGTTCTTCTAGTAACGGGCATTGCATCCTTGATAATAGAGGGATGGTTCGACTATGTATTAACCCGCCAGATACTTTATAAAACCTGGCCTTTTCTGGTTATCCAGCCCCTAATCTATTTGATCTTCCTTAGAAAACCCACTTATTCCAATATCGTAGCCGCACTGGTTCTGGTGAGCATTGTTTCTGGTTTGGGCACTATGCTTTTTCTATTGTATTATTCAGGGCAGCTCCAACCGTGAAAATCTCATATCATATTGTCTATGATGTGAATCTCGATGTCCCATGCGGCGCACGCTTTGTCGCGGCGTAACTCCGTCACACCTGACCTGCCCGTAGGTATACGGTCAGACCTCGATACACCTTGCGGTGTGTCTGGCCTATCGGAACGTTACCCGATAGATTCCGTAACACCGATATGGCATCCACTATGTTCTGCAATACCTTCGGCAGGATTGCTACACCCTCGACAAGTGTGTCTGCAGGTTTAGCTGAGCCGAAGGTTCAGCGGAACGGGAGTGGAAACCCTCGGGAGGTGTCCTTGCGGGCTCTTCTGACTTGTCCGCAAGTGTGCGGTCAAGTGGGGGGCACGGTTTTGGGATTTGCCAAAACTTTTTGCCGTGCCCTTTCCAGCGCACCCGAGCATCAAAAAGTTTTAGATTTCGAAGGTTTTCCCTTTTCATTTAATTCATGTAATAATTTCTTATGAATTAAGCCGTTACTTGCTACAATGGAATCCATAAAAATATTATAATCATTACCCAAAATGTCGGTTATGAGACCACCCGCTTCTTGTAGGATGAACATCCCCGCAGCCGTGTCCCACGGCTTTAAATTTAGCTCCCAAAACCCATCATAACGACCAGAAGCTACGTAGCATAGATCTAGAGCAGCAGAACCATCTCTACGAAAACCTTCGCATTTCTTCCATATGTTTGCAAAGTTCCTTATCACCTCATTTCCACTACTTTTATCTGACGGAAAACCTGCTGCTATAATACTCTTCCTTAACTTATTATTCGTAGAAACCGTTATTTTTTTACTTTTGAGATATGCTCCTCTTCCCACTACTGCAGAGAACATTTCCATTTTAATTGGATCATAAACTACTCCAAGGACAGGCTGTCCTTTATATTCAAGACCTATAGAAACGCAAAAGAAAGGAACATTATGATAGTAATTTGTAGTGCCATCTAAAGGGTCCACAAACCATATGTAATCCGAATTCTTATTTCTGTTCTGTCCTTCTTCGGATATTATGCCGTGTTTGGGATAAATGTCACTTATCCTTGAAATAATAAACTCTTCTGATTTTAGATCTGCGATCGTTAATGGTTCACCGCTCTCTTTAATTTCTACCTTTTTTATTTGGCCAAAATTTTTGATTAGAATATTACCCGCTTTTTTTGCAGTTGCAATCGTAAATTCGAGACACTCATTCGTATTTAACAAGTTAAACAACCCATGGGAAGCACTTTATAATTTCTCGTAAATATATTCTCTAACATATATTTAACTTTTTTCTCTTCCCATTTTTAAATTACCTGCAAAGTATACGACATTGTTTGGATCAGGCAATATCTTTTTTCCAAAATCCATTCCTAAAAATTTTTGTTCCGGGATTATTAGGATCGTGTATATTTTTGATGAACATTGGAATGTTGCTATTCATTAACGGCTCGATCGTTCTCGGGTGTAATATCCTAGCTCCAAGATACGATAGTTCTGCAGCCTCGGAATATGATAATGTATCGATCTTATATGCGGATTTTACGACCTTAGGGTCTGCGCTCATAAATCCAGATACGTCTTTCCAAATTTCCAAAACAGATGCGCTTGCACCATTTGCAATCACTGCAGCACTGTAATCTGAACCATTTCTACCGAGAGTTGTAACTTTTCCATCTTTTGTGCAACCAAAGTACCCCGTTATAATTGGAATTGTTCCATTTTTAACTAAAGGAAGCACTGTGCGTTTTAGATTATTCTTGACCAAGGGCAATATTGCTGTAGCATTTTCAAACGAAGAATTAGTAATTAATCCAATCTTATCGGACTCGATAGCCCTCGCATTAACGCCCTTTGATAGTAATACCCCCTCTAAGATAAGCACTGAGATGCGTTCTCCATAACTAAGAATTAATGCTTTGGTAGAATCTAAAAGTTCTTTCGTATATACGATACCGTACAATAACCCTTCTAGTTTTTGAATTTTTGTGCTAATAGATTTGATAGTTCGATCTAATATTTGTTTGTTTTTAATAGCTTTTTTAGCGCGAGTTAGATGTACTTTTCTGATCTTGTTTATCATTATAATGACTTCATGTTCGTTCGTTTTGACTTTTTGTAAGCAATCTAATAAACTGTCTGTCACGTTAAAAATGGCAGAGAGAACTACAATCGTTTCCTCTTTTTCTGATGTGATTATCTCTGCTACTTTTAGAAAGCTTGTTTTATCTTTCAAACATGCCCCACCAAACTTCATAACTTTCATGTAAACAAACTCCATTCATTTTATGTACTTTTCCTACCCTTGGTGGAATTTCGTTACTTACAACCCAATTCACCTTTTCTCCAAATTTCGTACCTGCTAATCTTTTTGATGCTACTAATGTATAACTCACATCTCTCCTTAAATACAGAAGTTTTTGAGAGGGCAAGTTGTCAGATTACCCTATAGAGCATTCCAAGAAATTGCGTAGCATCAAAGGATTTGGGCGCATAGTCGTCAAGTCCATCATCTGAGCAAATCATCACTGCCATTTGCTCATTAGTATTTGCCGGTAACCCATGTGAGCCTTTGATAAGTTCTGGTTTGATAGGTATTCTTTTAGTATCAAGGTCAATAAATAGCTCACATGGGTCATAGCCAGGTTTATTATGAATATCAACTGTATCAGCATAGAATGGCGCCCTCTTCTCATCAAGCCAGTAGTAATATGCAAACCAGCTGTCTCTATCAGCAAGGGCAATCAACTCCCCACTGCGGTTATGATGAATTTCAAGTTCACGCTGCTTCTCTCGGTCAAGCACAGAAGAGATATTCTCTACACTGTTTAAAATATCCCTAGTTCGTTCAATCATATTCTTTTTGCAGTAAATATGAGCTACCTGATGGTCAACAACGGCAAATGCATCGCTCTGCTCGAAGTCTATATACTCACATCCCGCAATTTCCCGCACTCTCAGGAGCCCGTGCTTCCGCAAAAGTATATTTGGGTATATAGTACGATTAACTGGGACTAAACCATATTCGGATACCACGAAAAGCACCATGCTATCTCGACCATATTCTTCTCTGAAGTTCACAAATTTTCCAACGATTCCGTCTATAAAGGAAAGTTCACTCTCAAGATCATTTGAGTTGGGATCTACACGTTGACATACATAATCGAGGTGTGGGATATAGACAAGAAGCATATCCGGCAACTGTCTCTTCAGAACTAAAAGCGATGCGTTAGTGATCCAATCACTAGAGCCAGCCCCAGCTAACGGTCCCCAGTAGTCCTTTAGATGGAATTCCCCCAATTCTTCGGCAAGACCTTCATACATCCCTGTTGGCTTTGAATAACACCATTCTATCATACCCGAATCGGTGTGTAGTGGAGAGGGTGATATTACGATATCCGCATCGATATACTTGCTGTTCTGCCAGAATAGAACCCCGACTTTTGCATTGGCATCCCGTTCTCTCATAATATCCGAGATTCGCGGACCCCTGATTAGCGCATTTTCCTGGCGCCAGAATTCAGGTTTCATAGTAACTCGATTGAAGTATCCATTACCAACAATTCCGTGATCCGCAGGCGGCTTACCGCTCAAGAGGCTCGCCTGAACCGAGCATGTAACTGCAGGGAAGGTTGGAGTCATCTTGCGATATGTTCCTTCCTCTCTCAGTCTATTTATGTTTGGCAAATTTTTCCGTTTTTCAAGTAATGCTGGAGAAAGTCCAGCTATATCAAGGACAACTACTATTTTCTTTTTCATGACAGATCCTCCTAGGATACTTCAAATATCTTACTGAATATGACCGCCGGGACTATTAGCATACAGACCATTAAACCTTGCCACCAATATCCGTATGCAAATACTATTGACCCGTCGATCAATGGAATGAGAAGGACACCTGCTACAACCACTTTCTTGAATACAGGTTTCTTCGTCTCAAATTTAGCAACCGCTGTGAGTCCCGCTATGTAAACAAAGATGGCTATTGGGAAGAATATGAACCGCGTGGATATCTCACCGCCCGCTTCCAAACCGAGACCCCAGTTGAGTCCACGACACAGCCCCATGCTGATTATACATGGAAAGAACCATCTCTTTAGAAACCCGTCATAAAGAAGGACAAAAAGGGCGATTGCACTAGTGATGACACCCCCTAAGAGCGATATCATGAAACCACTCGCAACACCCAGCACAAGAAGAGATACTCCAATCAACAGAGCGGTTCGCGCCGATACGCTACCGGAAGGGATGGGGCGTTCGGGGCGAAATTGTTTATCATAGTCGCGGTCGAAATAATCATTTAGAGCTATGCCGCCTCCATAAAGAGTAGCCGACGCTAAGGTTGCGAACAGGACATCCGGAAAGGGAAAGTTTCCACCATTTGCAATAAAAACAGCAGCCCATATGTTGGAAATAGCTGTGAATATATTGGGCAATCTAATAAGTTTTAGGATAGAGAAAAACATTCTCGAACCCCTTCATATAAAGCGTTTGAGAAACTCAAGGCTTTCGCGACCTGCATCCACCGGATTATCTTGGTAAGGATAAAGTTCCACACTGATAAATCCGTTATAGTCTATTTCATTTAATGTATCAAATATTTGCCGAAAGTCCATATCCCCCTGTCCGCAGATCTTGTGATCATGCACACGGTTTTTTATATCCTCTATATGAATGTGTCCTATCACATGGGCAAATCTTTTTATTACTTCTGCGGGGTCCTCTCCCGCACAGTAGAAGTGCCCAAGATCACAGTTGAGTCCAACGACGGAGTCATCCACCTTGGAAAGAAACTTTTCAAACTGCACCGCATTTTCCATTAGCAAATCCGGCTCGGGCTCAACAAGTATCTTTACCCCCAATTGTCTGGCATGAGGAATAACCTGCTCGAGACCACTTAAAAAAATCTCCATTGCCACCTCAGACGAATAATGTTCAACCTTGCCGCCAGGCTGAATAGATATATTGTTGCAGTCAAGTTTTGCTGCAAGTGAGATGCAGTTTTTTGTATGTTGTATGCGTATCTGACGCTTCTCCTCTTCCCTCTCAATCCATGACGGATGATGCATATCCCCTACTGCAAAGAGGGTAAAAGAATTTAGGTTCGAAACAGACAATCCAACATTATCCAGTTTTCTCTTCAGCTCAGTAAGCCTTTCTGTGCTATAATCCGGTGGATACAGGTGTGGCCGATCTGCCAGGATCTCGATAGCATCAAACCCGATATTTTTAATCAATTCGATGGCTCTTTCAAGAGAATAATTCTTGAACGCATTTGTGCTATAGGCAAATTTCATTTAATCCTCTACCTTGAACTTGGGAGATTGTGAGTAGAAATTATAGGCGTTTTCGAACACTACCTTTCGAATAGCCTCCTCACTCAACCCTAATTGTGGGAATTGAGCTGCGGCTTCTGCCACATTCAGGGGATATGATTTTCCCCAATCAGCTGAACTGTTAATGACAATTCGTTCAGCTCCATATTCTTTTATCATCGCTGCTGCCCGCTCGTTATTGATCTTCGTCGGATATAGCGTCATGCCTGCAAGTATCTTCGGTATTTCTAATGTAATTGCCATGGTCTCCTCTGTGTTGTGGTCCATGATATAACGTTTCAGGTCTACATTCTCTTCATCAAGGATCTTGAGCACACGCTCAACGCCCACACGCTTGTTTATATGAGGTAAGTGGATTATAACAAGAAGCTTATTCTTTTCAGCTATCTTCACATGTTTCCGAAATATATCCTCTTCTTCCGGGGTAATAAGGTCAAGCCCTATCTCCCCAACACCGAGGCAGTTTGGATGGTCAAGATACTCCTCAAGGGATTCAACTACCTCTAATGCAATATCAGTGTTTCGTGACTCTTTTGCGTTTACTCCCAGAAAAGAATAATGATAAAGACCGTATTTGCGTGCCCTATTATGCTCAAAATCGAGCATGTGTCTGAAGTAATCAAAGAAACTGCCTGCGCACGAGCGATCAGTTCCGGACCAAAATGCAGGTTCGATTACAGCGACATAGCCTGCTTCTTTCATCGCCTCGTAGTCATCTGTCGTGCGTGCATACATATGTATATGCGGATCAATAATTTTCATATTATACCTCTTTGACTTTCTTTAAATAATTCCACAGAAGATCCCATTGCTCTGGTAGGCTTGCCACATCAGTTCCAAGCGGCTGTTTGAAAAAGAGCGCTAAATGCACAAGGGCACCGCTATCCCCATTCCGATGAGCCAACTCGACCAATCTTACTAAATCAAGAACCAGTGGTGCAGCGAGTATCGAATCGCAACCTTGCCAGGTAAATTGTAAATTCATTTTTGTTCCAAGGAAACCTTCAAAATGAATGAAATCCCACGCAACTTTCCAGTCGCTAAGTGAGGGCACGTAATCAATCCCAACATGAGTGTGGGGCCTATAACCGAGTATCTGAGGCAGAACGCCATCTTTGGTGTTTACCTTGGATTTCTTATTATTTGGGTTATCCAGTACCTTTCCGTCCAGGTTGCCAAGAATGTTGTAACCTTGCCATGAGAGCACCCTCAAAACTCTGTATTTAAAGGCCAAACTCAGCACTGCCTTGATCAAGGTCTCACCGGTTTTGCCATCTTTACCGGCATGAGGCACTTTCTGGGCTCTTGCAAGTTCCAATAATGCAGGAATGGATGCTCCGTGCGAGGCTGTGAAGTTGATGAAAGGGAAACCACTCTTGAAGGCCACATATGCGTAGAGCATACTGGCTTGTATCAGGTCTTTTTGATCGTTCTGCAATGATTTTTCGAATCCCTCTAAGGTTTCGATATGGTCGCCGGGAGGGACTGGTGGCTCCGTAGAGGCAAGATTCACTACGATAACTGTTCGCAAATTGTATTTTCTCTTAAAATTATCTAGATCTTCACTAATCTTGGCTGTCAGATCTAATAAATGGTGTGCATCGATATTAACGGATTTATCTGTAAGTGCAGAGATGCTTTTACCACAACCCATACCAGTCCCCATACATATATTATCTTCCACCACATCGAGTTGGCACCCAATATTCTCTATTAGTTTTTGATTGATACCAGCTGCGTCCGATAGGACGGTAAATGATTTCCGTAAGCTTTTGTTACTTATTTCGTGCCCACCAAAGATCATTTGGTCAAACGGTAAAAAACCCATATCGGCAAGTTCTGGAAGTTCCGTGATGAGCCCGGTTGGTGCTGCTCTTTTGACTGCTAGCAGCTTTGCTCCAGCGATAACCGTGGATGCAACGGAGCCACAAGCTCCTATGATCCAAACGCCAACATTTGTCATTGTAATTCAAACCTCCAGCGGATACCGACATGGCGGTGAAATAGTTTCCAGTCCAGCTATCTATGTTAATCATATAAAATTATTTTGATACATTTTTTAAATCAAGGGCGTCAGTAAAAGTAAACAAAATATGGGCCTAAGTTTTTGCGAATGGGGAAAAAGGGCACTTCCTAAGTTAGACAATTAGTCCTTTATGCTCTTTCCAGCTTTTTTTCCCGGTTCCATATTATCCTTCTTGTCTCAGGTGCCCAACGCCTATGGAGGAAGATTTATTGTATTTGTTTAGCTAAGGTGAAAGGGGGTTTTCTGCGGGAGAATAATCTCTCCCTAAACCCCCGTAGGAACCGGAGGTTCCGAAGGTGTCCGATTTACTTCGCAAAATCCGAAGATTATGCTACACCCTCGACATGTATGTCTGCGGGGAAGGGTGAATCTTGATTCACCGTAGTAACTACGTGCACCCTCTCTTTTCCTTACTGACTAGGGGTTGCGTGCACCCGCAGGGTAACGCCCCGAGGGTCCAGTTGCATCTGTGATGCAACGGAGCGACAGCGGGGAACCCCTGAATAGTAATAAAAGGGGGATAAGGAAGAGAGCCGGACGATTTTTCCGGAAATCGGACGGGACAGAAGTATTCCCGAAGGGAAGGTCTTCAGTATCTTCCCTTCTCCATACCTGCTAAACAAATGCTAAAAATATATTCCAAAGAATCCCAACATATAAGCGATACACATCAATGTGGTGATGAAAGCACAGAGCCTGAAGGTAGCTGCATAGACAAGGATCGTTCATAACGAGATTATTCCTGTTAAAATCAATGTATCCATCACTAATCCAATTACAAAAAGGGCGCCAGCCAGCCTCACGAAGTGAAATGCCCATGCAACATACCAAAGTGGCCAGATCGGATAATCGTCCGGGGGGTCATCAGGAGTATATCCTTTCTTAAGATGGTTTGGTATGGCATCATAGGCTATTCTGAATGCTTCTTGGGGAGTACCTGGAACGGGCCTCCCGATCATTTTGATTGACCGTATGGCTCTAGGTAGCGCGAAAAACACGACAAGTAGGAGTAGGGAGTGTCCCTGCCAAACTATAAATGCCGTGGCCGGAAAGAAAAACAGAATGAGAAATTGTGTGATGCGAGATGATGCTGGAAGACCGATCAGTACCGGCAGGGTATGGACAGGTTTTTCGCGATCATCATGATATTTATCCATATGTTTTCCCATAACCACGGCCATGACCACGAGTCCATATGGCACTGAGAACAGCATAGCATCGTACAGCATTTCTCCATTGGAATTGTCCCCGGTCAATGCTAGAAAGGTGCCCCCAACCATCAAAGGGCCCCAAATCAGAAAAATCCCAAACTCCCCAAGCCCAAGATTCTTCAGACGAACTGGTTTAGCCACATAGAAGACCGAAATGAGTATCCCTGCAAAAACAAAGTACAGGATTTCTATTCCAACCTTCTGGTAGAAGTAAATAGCGATTAATAGGTCAACAAGGTTACATAGAAATACGAGTCCCAGAAGCCCTTTCTTACTTATCAGCTTGTGAACGATTGGGTGTGGCCCGTATTTCAACCTGGGGTAATCATCAATATCAACTCCGTGCATTAAGTCAAAGAAATCGTTGATCATGTTATTGGCAGCATGGGCCAGTACCAGACCTATAACGACAATAATAGCCTCCACAGGATTAACAACCCCGTTACCGACTTGAATTGCAAGCATTATTCCAATCAAGGCGGAGACCAGGGTCATATTGTGGACATAGGCTCTCGTAATGAGCATCCATTTGCTAACGGGGTCAAGTGGCGCGCCTGGAAGAGGATTGGCGGCACCGAGAATCGTACGCCATCGTCTCCAGTAGGTGAACTCAGTCATGTGAATTGCCATCTAATATCTGGTGAACTGAAGTTAAGCATGAATAGGATATGAATATATATTACTCGATATATATTGATTCCGAAGAAAAACCATTATATACATAGTAAATATTATGACACTGGGTATGCTGGATTTAGACCTGGGTATATATGAGGAATTGGACCTTGTAGAGGAGCAGATAAGAGAGAGGATCGATTGTGGAATCTCCACCATAAATGAAGTGGCTCACCATGTAATTGATGCTGGTGGAAAGAGAATTCGACCGGGAGTACTTCTTCTATCATTCAAAGCACTTCAAGGGAAAGATATTGCGAAAGTCGCACCTTTGGCAGCGGCCTTCGAGCTTATTCATACCGGCACTATTCTCCACGATGATATCAATGATGGGAGTATATTGCGCCACAACAGACTGACAGCACACCAGAAGTTTGGAACGACCAATGCCCTTGTTACAGGGGATTATCTATTTGCTAAAGCGTTCGAAATCGGGAGTGAATATAAAAAAGAAATCAGGGATGTGATTTTAGATGCTTCAATAGGATTGGCTGTAGGGGAGATCATCCAATCCCAGAATATAATGAATATTGGTATTTCGGAAAAAATATATCTCGAGATCATCGAGAAGAAGACGGCGGGTCCTATTTCCGCCTGCGCCAGGGCTGGTGGGATAATGGCCGGTGGAACCTTAGCCCAGATAAAAATTCTTGCAGATTTTGGTTTATACATGGGGATGGCATTTCAGATAATGGATGATATATTGGATGTGATCGGTATTAAGACCAAAACAGGAAAATCAGTTGGTAAGGACATATCCGAGGGAAAACTCACCATACTATCCATACATGCGCTCAAGCATTCTACACCTCTTCAAAGAGAGAGATTAAAAAAAGTGCTTCTAAACCCTGATAATACCAACCAAGAAATCTCGGAAGCCATAGATATTATAAAAAATACACATTCAGAAGATTTCGCGAGAAACATGGGCAAAAAATATGCTGATATAGCAATAGGATCCATAGATAATTTGCCTGATTCCGAGTGGAAATCTAAATTAAAATACCTTGCAGAGTTCACTATAGGAAGAAATTATTGATCGCCATCGGATTAATAGATAATTGAAATAATAAAATATCCAAATCAATGGGATAGTCATGGATAGATATGATGTTATTGTAATTGGTGCGGGTCCCGCGGGAAGTACCACTGCTTACTATGCAGCCAAAAATCAATTAAATGTCTTAATTCTAGATAAAAAAAAGGAAATAGGATATCCCGTACAGTGTGGTGAATTTTTACCTGCCGTTGATGAGATTCGGGATATCTTGCCAAAGGTAAATAATTTAGGAGAATTGTTTGCTATAAAAGAAAAATTAATCTCTAAAAGGACCGCGTCCATTAAAATATTTTCCTCCAAGAGAAAGTGCTATGAGTTAAAATTCAATGGATTCTCGGTTGAGCGAAGGGACTTTGATAAATATCTTGTAGAGAAGGCCGTCAAGATGGGGGCAGAGCTAAAGACAGATGTTAAAGTTACGGGCATCGATGGCCATAGGGTAATAACCAATGGGGGGGATTTCAGTTCAAAAGTAATAGTAGGTGCTGACGGTCCTTTCTCGAAGGTAGCGGGATGGATGGGATTACGAGGCCCAAAGAAGCTGTCTCCCTGTATATTGTGTGAAATACCAGGCGATTTCGAACCCATGGTGGAAATGTATTTTGGCAGTATTGCGCCTGGAGGTTATGCATGGGTCATTCCGAAAGCAAGAGGAGCAAATATCGGGCTGGGGGTGCAGAAAAGGGGTAAAATTCCACTTAAAACCCTGTTGTTAAAGTTTCTAAAATTCATTGACATAAACGCAGAACCGATATTTTGGAGTGCAGGTCATGTACCTGTCTCGGGACCTATACCTCAAACTGTGAAGGGAAATGTTATTGTAGTGGGGGACGCCGCAGGTCATGTAATGGCCACAAATGGCGGGGGCATTCCCATTGCCATGATATGCGGAAGGATCGCGGGAAATGTCATAGGAAGACATATCAATTCCAAATCGCCTCTTGAAGATTACGAGACAGAGTGGAGGCAAGCTGTGGGCAGAGAGCTCAAGACCGCATTGATGACAAAAAGACTTGCCGACCTCTCTTTCAAGAGCGATTGGACGCTTGATCTTGCCATGAGAATCTTGGGTACAAAAAGGATGGACCTGTCAATAAAATGCAAACCAATATTTGGTGGTTGGAGAACTCGTAAGAACTGAAAAGGTGATTAGATCCCTCAATGAAATGTGTATCCATGGGAATTCACGTCACCTGGAATGTACCCGTTTCAAGTGACGTTCAAGATTTTCAGGCTTCAGGTCGCTCATGCACTCAGGACATTTCATCATCGACTTTTTTTTCTTCGTATTATTTGTTTTTTCAATCGATTCTTCGGATTTTATCTTACGATATCTCCGTTTCTTCAAAATTACCTGTATAATGATAGTAACTATTATCACAATTACCACCGACACGACAAAGGTCGATAACATTACGTTATACTTTTCATCGCCAGTAGCACCTGAATCATTCGGTTCGAATCCCTTGGTGATATTCACCCACATGGTATCCGTTCCCGCTTGACCCGCGGCATCGGTCACGCGGAGGGTTATCAAGTAGTCACCCTTGATCAGGAATGTAAAGCTTGCAATCTTTCCAAACAGGACACGAACTTTCCCGTCGTAATTTAATGTCCAAGTCCAGTTCGCAACTCCCACGTTGTCAGCCGACAAAGATCCGTTGAACTCTGCAACCGTTCCCCGAGGACCCTGCAAATCGAGTCCGGCCATTGCCGTCGGCGGGGTAATATCCTTCACCACAAATTTTAACCCAACGGTATTATCCTGTCGGTATCTGGCACCATTCCCATGATGCTCACTTGCAAATAGATAATAAGTTCCCGCTTTCGTCGGTCCCTTTAGTTCCCATGTCAAGGTATCTCCTAGGGTAACGTTATTTTTCTGATAAAAATTGTAGTTACTGGTACCGCCTGGGTCAGTAACAATATCCCAGCCATCCACTGAGGGTTGGCTGCTACTCGTTATCAGGCTTTTTCTGAGGAATACACCCATCGGGGAGTTGCTGGCTTCGGCACCATCCACTGTCACGGTTACGACCACCGTCTGGCCGGCTTCCAGATTGAGATCACTGGCACCCATGCTGATCGTCGAAGTGCTTTGGATACCATGGCAGGAACCACCGCAGTTATACTCCCGATTGCCGCTTCCCGGACCACCTGGATTTCCGGAAGTTTCCATAGAAAATAACAATAACAACACTCCAGTTGAAATCATCAAAACGATTATACCTCTGATTTTTTCCGTTCTTTTCAATTTCATCACTCCCCCGAATCTACATCTATTTATTGATCTCCGAGGATAATGTTGATGCTAGAGTAACACCCACGCTATCAAAAGCGATCCTACCATTTCGGTCGATCATCACCATTTTTATGATGGTTATTAGAAAGAGAAAAACCATTTTTCTCATGTTTCCTTCTTCTTGTGATAATTCGCAAGATATACGCCTAGCACCATGAGCACGGCCATGCCACCGTAGAGCACTGAGTTCCTCATCCAAGCAGGAAACGGGGAATCCCCACTCTGCTCTTTAGGTTCGATGTTGGCATCATCTTCTATTGCCGTGATGTTCCAGGTTATCTCAATGAAACGACCGGAAATCTCATTGGTTATCCGCGCCCTGATCGTACGTGTTCCGACGTTTACTACTGGATAGGCCAATGTAAATATCCCGGTTGCATAAGGTTTGTTATCCTCGTACCAGTTAATAGATACATTTCCGACCGTTTCTACATATAATACCACAAGTTCATCTTTGTTAACTAGCAAAGTCTTGCTCCAAGGATGGTGCGAGATTATCTCGGGAAGACCGCGTTCAGTAGAACCACTGCTCACCTCTTGGGTCGTCACATTCACTTCATCACTCGGGGCGCTTTCTCCAAGCAAACTGACAGCAGTGACATAATAATATAAATTATTGTAATACGATATGTTTGGATCCCCATCTCGGTATTGAGTCAAAATTGAATTGACTGATGAATAATAGGTTTCGGCACCTGAAAAAGGACCGCGATAGATATTATATATAAAAATAGCCAAACCTCCGTCATCCGTTGGAGTTTCCCATGAGAGATCAACATATCCGTGACTGAGTATCCCGCTCAGGTTTAGGGGCGCCGAAGGTTCTCTTTGATAAATTACGTTTAGCTCCTTACTGGGTTCGCTCCCCCCCAAAGAGTTGATTGCAATAACATGATAGTAATAGGACACTCCATTTATAACGGAGGTATCGTTGTAAGATAGCGTTAATCCACTGACCATGGAAAAGTCAATAAAATTGCCTGATCCATCCCCTCTATATATCCTAAAAGCAGTTATTATAGCTCCCCCGTCGTTATCCGGGGCTTTCCAGATCAACATGACATACTCCTTGCCCACACTAGCCTGAACTTCCTTCGGAGGTTCCGGGGGACCCCGTGGGTTTGTGATATTGATATCACTCGGCTCTGATTCTCCTACGGGGTTGACCGCGGTAACATAGTAATAATAAATTTCTCCGTTGATAATAGAGGTATCGTTGTATGAGGTTGTGAAACCCAGTGCGGAATCAAAGAGAGTTTCATCACCAGAATTAATACCCCGGTATATATTATATCCCATTATAACGGTACCACCGTCATCGGATGGAATCCCCCAGTATAAGTGGACAAAACCGTTTCCTGCAATGGCCTCGAAATTTCCCGGGGCTGAAGGATTTGTAATATCTCTTTCAGGTGATGCAAACAGCTCGATACTGGGATAGGATTCACCAACCGAATTAACAGCGGTAATATAGTAGTAATATTTTATCCCGTTTGTAACTGATGTATCGTTGTATGAGGATTTATTAATGTCCTGGGAAATATGGTACGTCTCGTTGCCAGAGGAGTTACCTCGGTATATATTGTAGAACATTATTGGTGATCCGCCGTCGTCAATCGATGTTTCCCAGTCCAGTTCAACATAACTATTTCCACTAGTTGCCTTTGGATTCAAAGGCGGCGCTGGACGCCCATATGGAGTTACAAAGACCTCAGCACTCTTTTCGGATTCACCAATATAATTTGTTGCGATTATAGAATAATAATAGGTCTCTCCATTGGTAACCAAGGTATCATTATATGATGTCGTTGTGCCGCTCAACATGTCATAATAAGTTTCACTGCCGGGATCTCCACCACGATATATTCGGTATTCCATTATGGGTCGATCTCCGTCATCGTTCGGTTCATTCCATGATAACAATATATAGCCATCTCCCGGGATTGCTGTGACATTTAAGGGCTGGGAGGGAGGTTCATATGGGACTTTAACCGAAGTGATGTAGCTGTAAGTATCAATGGCAACGCTATTTTGATGTGGATCAAGGGCGTAGAGGCTAATGGTCAAGGTGTCCTCACCAGGGAGAACCCCTGTAACAGACCAATTAAAAATCACTTTTTCGTCCGGAAAAAGATTATTTTTTTCTTGCTGAGGGTTGGGAATGTCCAACTTATTATCATTACTGTTCAAGGTCACTAGTAGCGAGGATATCTCGAAATACGACGAAGGTCCGGGGTCTCCCGTGTTTATTATCTCAACAGCTATCTTAATGACAGTTGAATTCTCGGTAAATTCTGTAGGCAGAACGGATAAGGGATCGTTGGGGAGAAGATTACTAAACTCCTTAAAACGGTTGCCATGACACCCTTCACACATATTATCCGAGGCTCTATGGGAATCACCCATAATACCAAAGTCTATCACAAGTAGAACTATCAATACCATACTCATCGCGACAATAGGTTGCAGGGCGCGGGTTTTTTCAAATAGTTTACCGTTTTTCCCCTTAATAGAGCCTCTGAACATAGAACATCCTCTTTTCTTCCTGTCAATTGTTTTTTACTAAATTCCCTAAAATAATAGGTAGAAATCGTTTTTTATATTTCCAGGGCTACAGTCTACCCGGCCGGGTTGTTATGGTCAACCATTTTCATTGGCACCAATTTTCTATTCGTATTGGGGGTGAGCCCAACCAACTCGTCGCCCAGGGTGAGGAGGAGCACACCGACCATGGCCATCTGTATGAGATAGAAATCGTTCAACATGCGTCCACTGATAGCTATGAGCAAAAGTCCGGGTACGAGGTACTTTCTCCGTCCCTTGCTGCGTACGAGGAGAAATAAGGTGAGAAGGTAACACCATAGGGCCCCAATATAGATCGGTAGGAATAGGTAAAACTGGAAACCCAATGACCACATGGTCACCAGGGGTAAGATGTCGGAGCGTAGGAATGCGAACATCAACATACCGCCGACCATTATGGTCGGAAGGATCAGATCGACTAAGCGAGGCCTCCGCCAGAACGCCAGCAGGGCCAGGAATGCCGATGCGACAGCGAAGACCTCTCCAATCCCATATACCCCGGTCCTTCCGGGAAGGGACAAACCCAGATTTGCAAGATCGTTTCCTACGTGTAGGTATAAGGCACTGAGGTATGCGATAAGGAGGAAAAGAAAAAACAGTAGAAGCGCGACACGATGAATTTTTTCAGGTGCTTCGGCATCTAATGCTTCATGTTCTTGTAAGAAAAAAATCCTGTGCAACTTCCGCATCACAAGGGTAAACAGGAGAAGAATCGCCGTGATGCTGCCCAATAACACTATCAGCTCAATCCACGACCCGATGACCGAGACACTAATGAGAACCGTGACCCATATTAACAAGAACAGTGATAGTCTTTTTTCCTTGTTCCAAAAGAGATAAGCTATAATGAGAACGACCGATATGGATGTTATGAAGGCTAAATTGTAAGCGATGTTTCCCATGAAGACCATTATGGCAGTACCGCTCCTCTTCATCCACCAAGGAAAGAGGTCCGCCATCCTGTTGAGACCCCGAAGGATGATGAACTCTACTAGGGCAGAGATCATCAAAAGCTTTACAAATGCCGGAAGCAGATTAGCATATCGAGTTCGAGCCGATCCCGCATCCAGGTAGATCTTGGGCCTCATCTATTGGCACCTCTATGATTTCGTCGATTCGGGCCCCCAGATATGAAGCGTCCCGTGTGACTATCTTATGAACGAGACCCACCAACAGGGGATAGATCGGGAAATTCGTCTTGTCTCTTACAAGGCGGTGGTGGACGCCGATCCACCTACCGAGGTGGTCGGTGAGGAACTTGGTTTGTGCATCGCGGCATATTTTGGCCTCCTCCAGCATCTGGTTGGATTGGGCGATGGATTCTTTAAGACACAGGAAGGACATGAACTCGAGTTCGCTGCTAAGGTTATCCTGGCGCTCCCCCTTTGGTTGAACGCCGAAAGCTAAAAAGAAACCCGAGATATCAGCAAGTTCATGTGTGACCCTGGATGAGGGTACGTAAGAGCATTCGTAAGGGGGGGCTTCTCCCTTGGAAAAGAGGCGGGTATATTCTTGGTTCATTTCCCTTACTGTCGGGGCAATAGCGCGGATTGCCTCTTTTATGCACGCTAAATCATCGTCCAATTCCACGTAATCCGAGGTTTCGGAAGTGACTCGGCCGAGATCCCGCAGCAAGGTGTTATCAAGAACCTGATCGGAACTGGAGAAAATCCTGGCAAGGAGACCGTACACCTGGGACCTGGTGAAAGAGATCTCGCATTCATGTATATGATCATCTATTTCCGTCATCTTCCTTCAATCTCCTTTTCTCTTTTTTGCAGGCCTAACCTTATTTTTCGTAGATTTCTTTTGAGAGTTTCCCACCTTCTTCTTTTTACCTTCCCCGGTTTTCTCGGGTTGCTCCCCTTCTTTTAAATCGGGTTTATCCTCAGTTGCCCTTGCCTCCCCTTCTTCCTTGGAGACCTTCCCTTTTTTCTTTCGCTTCAGTCCAAATCCAATGAGGCCGATGATAGCCAATAGAGCGATCACATACAATATCAGAATACAGATCTGAGCAACATATGGGGGATTTTCTTCTTTGGTCTTACCGCGGGTCTTGAGGGTGACCCAGCTACTGACCGACTTCCGCGCTCCCACATCTTGGCTCTCCCCGTCCCAAACGGCGAAGGCGAGGATGTTATCCTCCTTGATCACAGTATCGTCTTGGTCACCGGTGTCCAAGGCCCTGGAGATCACAACGCTCCATGTACCGTTCTTCCATACTCCGCGGCCAACCGCGTTCTGGGTCGCTTGGGTTGTGATAGTGGAATAACCCTCGGCAATGGCATCCTCCACAGAAGTGACCTTCAATGGATCGGAGAATGGATTTCCCACGTGATAACCGGGCAGGTAGAGACTTGCGTTCCCGGGGAAGTCCTCGGGAACCCGATAAGGAGGTTCTCCCACAGCATAGGGATAATAATCCACCCAGAAGTTAGGGAATGAGTCCTCGAGATCCTGGAACCCTTCTTCGAGATCCCTCTGCCAATCCGACTTCCACTGAATAATATGCATTCTTGTGGTACCGGTTGCGGCAGATCCCATACAGACGAATGGGATGGAGCCCTTGTCTGCGATCTGGATGGCAAGAGCGTCACGGAACTCCTGATTCTTGGTTGTCTTGTTGTTCTTGACCGCGTCATTCCAGGTGATCCGAAAAGCGATGTGGGTACCGTTGTTAAGGGACTTGATACGAACGGACTCCACTGATGGCAAGAGCCGTTTTGGATTGGTACTTGTCTGGCCTGAAATAGGTACTGTAATGGATGTGGCTTCATCCCATAAACTTGATTCTGGATCTGTGGTCGGGAGATCCTCTTCCGTATAGACCGATCTCAGTTCAGTTCCAGAGTCCGAGGTTCCCGGGACAATACCCTGATATTGGAGCACCGTGAGGACGATAGATACAGTGATAACAAACATAATAACGGTTTTTTTATTCTTGATCATCCTTTCACCTCCCTACGTGATATTATGCCGGTAGACCTCCCTTTCCGAGTCGTGGAAGACCCGTCTGATCTGCGACTCCACCAAGGGGAGACGCGCTACCTCATTCCCATTCGTATCGTATCCGATGGCCTCGTCCGAACGGATTGCAAACTTTCCTAAAATCTTGTCCGTGCTCGTGCATAAGAGAAGAACACCTCTGAGTTCGGGTTCGTTCCCTTTCCGCATGTTCTTATATATCTCGACAGCATTATCAACCCCGGGACCAAACATCTGTTTCAAGAACTTGGCATCCGAATGAATTGGAGGGATATAGTATATATTTGGCTCGGTTCCCAATTGTGGATAAAGGGGGAGTGCGACCTTCTTTTCGTGTACAAGGAAGTCTATGGGGTTTTTGGGGTCCGAATCTTCCGGTTTGTTAACATACCCGACGAGGCGGATCTTGCCGATACAGTTACGCATGCACCGGGGCCAAATCCCCTCCTCCACCGCGGGATAGCAGAAGATGCATTTCTCCGATATTCGGGTGACGTGGTTGTACATGGAACGTTTATACGGACATGCTCGTACACACTCCCGGTACCCCCTGCACCGCTTCTGGTCAATGAGAACGATCCCGTCTTCTTTCCGCTTATAGATTGCTTTTCGAGGACAAGCGGCAACGCAAGCCGGATATGTACAGTGATTACATATCCGAGCCAGGTAGAAGTTCCATATTGCGTGGGGAAGTGTGAGGTGGTACTTTGACTTGTCAATAATCTCGTTGGTCTCATCCTCGCCTCGGTTCGGATAGGCCCAGTCCATATCATCGGGCCGCCATCCTTCAACCTCCTCACCCTCCGGAACTTTTTCAAAGATGGTTTTACCGGAAAAGGTTACAGGATCGGTGTTAGTGTCCCAAGGTTGCGAACCGAGCTTATCGAGAATTCTTACATCCCACCCCATGGGATAGGAGCCCCAGGGCTTTGTTTCGACATTATTCCAGAACATATACTCTTCACCTTTCCCGGAGGTCCAGGTGGTTTTACACGCCATAGTGCAGGTCTGGCAGGCAATGCATTTGTTAATGTCGAAAACAGCGCTGACCTGTTTGGAGGGGCGAGCCTCATCATACTTGTATTTCATATTCCGATTTAGTTGCCAATTCCACACATCGACCACTTCGACCATGTTCAATCACCCCCATACTTGCCAGCAAGATATTTGCTCATCTTTGAATTTTCATAAGTAGGCCGATAGCCCTCGGCGGCCGGTTCCCAACGACCAATACCCCCGATACCGCCATCCTCCGCCTTGGTTATCTTGACGAAAGACTCCTTGGGTGCTCCGGTGGCACAATGGATTTCAACGTGGTATCCCTTGCCAATTGTCTGACCCATCCCGTTCTTCCGAATAAGCGAGTCGGTCATAAGCGTGGGTTTGAGCCAGGCGCGAGTCACCGATTGATGACTCCCGTATCGGTAGGCTGCCTGATATCCTGTCGTCGGACTCTTGGCCAGCCCGTCATACCTGTTCTCATGTCCCTCGACGCTGCCGTGAGTAGCGCCATACATGTGGAACCAGGATCTTGCTGTGCCTCTCGGAATACCGGGGTAGTATCTCGCTCGAACGAGCCAACGCATTACTTTGTAATTACCGTCTCCTTCTTTCCACTCTCTATAGGGGCGGTCCTTCGGATCTCCATCTACCCAGACATAATCCCCGTCCTCGATTCCCAGTTCCTTTGCATCATCCGGATTCATATCTAAATATCCTTCTCCAACATATGGCTTTCTTTTATCCCTACGATAGAAGTCCCCAAAGGGACCGAAATAAACAGCATTGTAATCCTGGGATGTCGCCATTGAGTGACATGCATGACGGTATTTCGGAGTATAAAGAATAAATTTGAAATCCGAATCCACAACTGCCAATGGGTGTTTAGTGTTTTTAAGATCGGACCATCCTTTTACCACATTCCGTACCTGTCTTGTCTCGGCATCCAACTGGTCTAAGGGAAATCCATAATCAGCAGGTCCCATTGGCCGGATAGCAGGATTGGACCCCTCATCCACAATGACAGCAGGTTCATAGTGGGTGGAATCAACGGTCTCCCTGAAGATTGGGATGTTTTCCCCCGAATCCCTCCATTCAGGCTCTTCGCGGAAGAATTCCAACCGCCCGGTTTTAGTGTAGAAAGGTTTGGATTCATGTATCTGCTCATATCCTCCGACACGGGGTGTTGTTCGGACCATGACATATTTTGGTATTCCCTCCTTGCAGTCTTTGAGAACCTTGTCCCATTCGTACCCATTCAGGGCATTGCTGGAATCGAGAACTCTCTGGCCATATTTGGCCATATCAAGGCGGCCGTCGCTGTTCTTAAAGCTCCAAAGGTCATTGAACCGAGTATCACTGGTCAGAACGGATAGCTTCTTTGCAACTCCCTCATAGGTTTCCAGATCGTCCCTGACATCATGAATGTAATCAATATCCGCCGGAACTATCATCTGAAAGAAAGGGTTTGTACAAGCGCCATATATATCCGGAATCTTCCGTTCTATCCATGATGGAACCCCAAGTACGATATCGGCGTACTCGCAAGTCTTTGTCCAGAACCACTCATTTGTAACTATCATTTCGATTCGTGGGAGAGTGTTCACGATGACGTCATATGCCCATTTTGAATTCCCCAAGATGGAATTTGCATCCACCCACCAGGTTGTCTTGGTGGGGGTTGGCATGTGGGTATCCCCCGTGAAGTTATGGAGTTCCTTTCCGTCCTCATCCACCACTACTAGAGGACGGTCACCATAATTGTAATAGTGAGCTGATTCGGTTTTTTTGTACCCTTTCTTTACTGACTGCTTCAACGGATCCAGCTCCACGTTGAACGGGTCCTCCGCAGCCCAATGGCCGATGCCGTTGAATAATTCAAGTCTGTAGTTTCCGGCATAGCTGCCCACATTTCCACCGAAGGTCCCCACACTACCAGTAAGGCTAGCAATGAGAAATATTGCCCGGTCCTTAAGATCGTTCGTCCAGTAATGGTTGGGCCCCATTCCCACAGTGAATAGGGTTTTCCCATTGTTCTTTGCAATAGATTGGGCGAAGCCCTCGATAGCGGCTTGAGGGGCCCAGCATACTTCGGAGGCCTTGGCCGGGGTGAAGTTATCATCAACATATTCTTTGATCAGGTCAAAGATAGGTCTCACTTCGACTTGAGTATCATCCAACAAGGTTACCTGATAACTCCCGGTGAGAGCCGGGTCCAATCCCGAAGTAGTGAAATCGTCTCCGACCTGATCCCTTGTAATCACCTTGGGAGATGTAAGTGTCGAATCCCAAACGACATAATCGTTCCATTCATCTCTTAAAGATTGAGATATGTACATTCTGTCCTGAGTGGTAAACTTCGATGGAACAGTACCTCCTACTTGGGTGTAATTGGAAAGATTTGCCTGAGTATACGGGTCAAAGGTTTTAACGTCCTTAGCACGAAGTAGAGTCAGGTCATCCATTCTAACAAGGAAGGGAAGGTCGGTGAACTTTTTAACGTAATCAGCATCGTAAATTCCTTTAGCAATAAGATGCTGGGCCACACCTAGGGCGAAGGCTGTATCAGTTGCCGGCCTGATGACGATGGCCTCATCGGCCTTGTTTGAAGTGGACTGGTATTCAGTAGCGATGGTTATCACCTTCGCTCCCCTGATCCGTGCTTCTGTGAGCCAATGACTTTCTACCATTTTAGTAGCGATCCAATTCATCCCCCAGAGTGTTATGAGATTTGAATACTCGGCAGCGAAAAGGTCAAAATCTATGGTCTTGTTCCCGTGGACCATCGGATGTCCTGGCGGCAGGTCGGTGTGCCATGAGTACGAATCCCAGCTTCTCGGACCTGTCGCTTCGTCTGGGCCGACTCCCCTTATGTTTGCGTCTAACAAGGCAAGGGAGTTTGCAAAACGGTAGAGTCCGGTGAATCTCATGGCCGATAGCCACGCCATGCTTGCCCTGAATTTCAAGGTCCGTATCCCGGCATACTCTCCGCTGTCGGTCTTTGTCTTCTCAACCATGGCCGGGTGATAGCCCTGGGCGAGAAGATAGTCTCTCCCCTTGGTACCAGTGTATGTTTCAGCCACATTTTTGAGACTACCCGCAATATACGTATAGGCCTCATCAAATGACACATTCTCCCAAGTATCCTTACCTCGATTCAGGAAGTATTCCCGCTTTGGCAGGCCATCGGATTCTCGTGGTCTTCCCGCATCAACCCAATCCTTGTAACCTGTACGGATGTAGGCCCCTTTTACACGTCGATCGCTGTAGCACCGGCGAACGTAAGTATGGCCGTTTGGACATATCCGTGGATCCCAGCGGGAGGATGCTTGATTTCCATATACATCAGTGGCCTTGCCGTATCCAAAACTCGGATCGATATATTTGACAACTCCGTTCTTCACATGAGCTCTTAATAGGCAACCGTGTGTGTCGTTTGGAGCACAAAGCCATATATAACTCGAATCAGTGGAGTAGAGGTCACGGTAGACTTGTTCCCAGTCCCGGTTCGGATAAGTCTCCAAGGGATTCATCTCATTTTTTATGGGTTCCAATTTGTTTGAGGCAAAGACCACTTTTGGGATAAATTTGGACATCAAGAGTGAGGCGGTTGTACCACCTAGGAGTTTTAAAAAACCACGCCGTGTTATCTTCTTTTTGGACATTTTCACACCTCTCAAGTTACTCTTTTTCAGCCTCCACACCAACCTCAAAAATCGCTACGATGTTTTTGCCTCACCTTACAGTCATTTTAACTTTCTAGATCGACCACTTCAGAAGTGAATGCCATAGGTTAGAAAGCGGAATAAATAGAATTTTTCATATTCTAGGAAATCAATGATAGTTATGAACCTCAGTATTTTTACTCGTAAGGAATCTGCATGGATTCCCACTACCGTTCCAGTCTTTTATATGCACTCACACCTTCGAGTTCATAAACGAAACTGTGCAGCATTTCTGGAACCAATCGGCAGGCGTCAGTCGATCTGAGATTATCCCTTTCCCTCGATTTCCTGCGAAAATCGGCAAGTGTAGATGGATTTTTCATTCATCATTTAGAGGTTCGTTCGTCTTGCGTTTTATATATTACATTAGTCCCACATTTTATACCGATTTCCTATTATGCCTCAGGGTTTTTTGGAGGGGGATAAACATGAATCGCGATGGGACCAATAATATATAAAGAATTCGACTATATATTATGAGCAGAAGTACGTATTTATTAATGCTTTATTAAAAGTTATGGCGCTTTTACATACTCAATAAATCAATTATTTTTTTCCATTTTGCCAGTGTAACATCCTATATCAATAAAACAAGCAAATTTGCATATTACCCCTCAGCATAATTTCGTCACGTCTGTTCTCCCAGTAAATGTGCGGTCAGATATAGGTGCACCTGCAATTTCGGAAACCAAGGTTTCCTATATGTATTCTAATGAAATCCCACAGTTGTTGAAAATTCTCATTGAATTTTTTTAAACCGTTCTCATACTAATAATTACCCCGCCTAAATGACCATATCTGAGGCGGTCCGACAAATCGTTAAAAAACAATTCGTTTTTCATCTTTGACAATATTAAGCACGAGATGAGAATTTGTTCTTTCCACATTCTTAATGGTTAACACTCTTTTTAAAAATGTATTGAGTGTGGCTCTATTTTTAAACCTTGCGATGACCATAGAATCCCATTCACCTGTGATATCATAGACACTATATACATGGGGATCTTTAGCGATCATTTCTTGAGCTTCTATTAGTTTTCCATGCGATATCCTGATATTGATTATGGCTAACAAATCATATCCGATCTTCTGGACATCGATCAAT
>CAYFHS010000022.1:0-33847 GCA_964342815.1 uncultured archaeon
GAGCGGAGAGCAATCTGAAGTTCACAATAGAGATTATTATGCCTGACCTGCTCATAATCGGCAAGATAACCTCAACTGAATTGAATGTTGGCAAGATCGCATCATTCACGGCAACCATCGGTAATATCGGTGAGCTGCCTGCTGAGAATGTTGAGATCACGCTGTACGTGGACAGGAAGGAGGTTGACACCAGGAACCTGCCGCGCATCGTAGTAGGCGACAAGAAACTGGTTACCTTCGTTTGGCCCGTTAGCGAGGGTGAGCACGACGTCAAGGTGGCTGTGGATCCAAACAACGATATCGCCGAAACGGACGAGACCAATAACGTTAAATCCATGGGCAAGGATATCAATGTGGACGAAGAAGGTTCCTCGGTAATTAACGCTCTTGGAGGCTCCCCGCCGCTGCTGGTGTTCATCGTTATCCTAATAGGTCTCTCCGGTGCGGCAATCGCGTACACCGTGCATCATTTCAAGCATAGATTCTGAGCCCTCGACCGGGAACGGAAAGCAAAATATACCCATTAATTTAAACAGTGAATCAATATTTATATATACCTGTATGCCAATCATAGTGTAAATAGAACTAGAAAAGGAAGTGATGGTCTATGTTAAAGAACAGAAATAAACAGATTTGGATAGTAATCATGGCAGTAATGTTCCTTTTATCGTCGGGATTAGCGACGATCGGAACCGCGGATGAAACCGAGGAATCCCCCGGTAGTATCGCGGAGAAGGCCCGCGAATCCATTTCAAAGGGATTGGGATGGTTGAGGGCACAACAGATGGAAGACGGCTCATGGATGGGCGATGTCGGAATAACTGCCTTCGTTGTTTCAGCTTTTGCGAACAACGGGATCGGAGAGGACGATGAAAACGTGAAGAAAGCAGTGGATTTCGTACTCTCGAAAAGGGCAAGTGACGGCTCCTTTACTATGGGAACCAACACCGTTTACTATACGTCGGTATGTGTGGTGGGCCTTTCCTCAACACGGAACCCGGACTACAAAGATGAAGTGGAAAGCGCTATCAAGTACCTCGAGAGCGTCCGGAAGACTGCAGAGAATTCCGACGAGGAATGGTGGATCGGAGGTATCGGATACGGCGGAGACGGTCGACCCGACCTTTCGAACAACCAGTTTGCCATAATGGCATTCCACGCAGCTTCCACGGTTTATGATATCGATGTGGACGAGAACATCTGGAACGATGTGGAAACATTCACCTCGAGATGTCAGAACAAAATGGATACCAATCCCGATTACGCCGCATACGACGACGGTGGGTTCATGTACTTTCCAGGATACTCCCACGCAGGAGAGGGAATATCCTACGGCAGCATGACGGCAGCAGGTGTCTGGTGCTACGTGCTGGGCGGTGTGAGTCGTGAAGATCCGCGGGTGACCGCAGCAATGGACTGGCTCGACAAAAACCATGTCTTCAATGAGAACCCCGGCATCGGCGACGCCGGATTGTACTATTACTACTGGACATATGCGAGAGCCATGACACTCTACGGCGAACCAGTAAGCGAGTGGTACAAGGACCTCGTTCCGGCAATTCTGGAGCGGCAGGCAGCCGACGGCTCCTGGGTGAACGAAAAGGACTGGTTCTGGGAGAACCTTCCGGAGCTGGCCACGGTATACGCCATAAACGCTCTCGAGACCGCTATCCTCCCCTGGACGGATGGTGTGACCATTGAGGTCGAACTTCACAGTGAAAAGAATCTTCATATACTGGACGGTGACGGGCGTCACAGCGGTGACGGTGTATTGACCCGCTCTAATGAAGCAGGTATCCCAGGTTCCACTGTTACCAAAGGTGAGGATTACACCAAGGTTGTCATCGAGAACGCCGATGCTGGTGCTTACACCATAGAAATGACCGACGGTAATGACGGTGAATACGAGCTAAAGGTCACTGTCAAGAAGGACGGCGAAACCCTGGACGAAAAAGAACTATCAGGGGACTCCAGCGAGGATGTCAAAACTATAATGGTGATTAACAGTATATCTGCACCGGGCAGTGTATACGTGGAAGAACCCTCGGCTGGAGAAACGGGAACATACACAATTAACGCTGAGGAAGACGAAGCTTCATACACGCCTTTCATCATTGCAGCCATTGCGGTCCTCGTTTTCCTGATAATTATAAGCCTGATTCTAGTAATGAAAAAGAAATAGACCACAACTTCCACAAAACGACCCGGAAATTTCCGGGTCGTTTAACTTTTTCTTTATTTGTTTTTACCTGCTGAATCTTGATTCTGGATTTTTCAATTTCTTTTTTTGTCTTTCTATGTATTATGGGAGATGTCGATTAAATTGACATACCAATGTTTTTAAATATGAGGGAAATGTTATTTTATCCTATAAATCAAAGGATTGATATCATGCAATTTATGAATATAGGTTCTGGAAATAAATGTTCGATGATCAGTACTGTTTTTTTAACGGTATTCTTAGTCATGGTCGTCTTACCAGGAAGGACCGGTGCGAACGGTAGAGAGGTGACTCGAAGCGTGGACGATAATATCATTGTATGGTCTGAGAATTCCACGCATTATGTGAACAAAAAACTGCAGATAGGGACCGACGAAACCTTGATTATCGAAGCCGGTGTGAAGGTATTTTTCAGCTATGATGGACCCTCCAACGGCAATCCCTACAGCCTCAGGATAAAGGGGAAACTTCTCGCCCTTGGTACCGAGAAAAATCCGATACATTTCACATCCAATGCAACGGACCCTGCGCCGGATGACTGGGATAAAATCAAGTTTCATAGTTCCTCCGATGACAGCAGTATAATGGAACACTGCATTATAGAATACAGCATCCAGGGGATCCAGGTGGATCGAGCGAGTCCCACTATCAGGAACAATGTCATCCGAAACATAGGAAAATACGGGATAAAGGTCACCGGTGCAAGTTCACCCATAATCGAGAACAACACCATTAATACCAGGAACATAGGGATCCGATTGATCGAGGAACAGGGTCAGGGAACACCAAATCCGGTTATCAGGTACAACACCTTCGATAACAACAGTTACTATGCAATTCTGGTAGATTCCGGGTCGGGAACTGTCATTTCAAACAACATTATACGGTCAAGCGGCGAGTACGGGATCTATTCTACGGTTGCCAATCCTGTGATCGAAGGAAACAGGTTCGAGAAGAATAATATCGGCATTGCTTTCAGGAACAGCAAAGGTCTATGTAAAAACAACGTGATATCCGGAAGCAAGGAATGCGGCATCTACCTGACCTACACGGATGAACTTACAATCAAGGATAACACGATAGAGGATAACGTGATAGGGATACTTGCAGATAATTCCGCAGCTGACGTAGTGAACAACGTATTCAGGGGAGCCCAGACCAAATCCATAGATATGACGGATTGCAACCTGACTATTACGAACAATATACACAACGGTCTTATTAGCTCTTTCAAACACGTCGTGCTGCAGGCGGTGAATAGCAATGGTTACCCGATCAAGGATACGTCCATGACCATTAGCGACGGAACAGGCACAGAAGTAATCCACAAAGAACTTGGTGAAAGCAGTATCTTTCTAATGGGACTCGATAATTACCAGATAGATCCTTCCGGGAAAATGACGAATTACATGCCCTATAAAGTGACGGCCGAGAAGGACGGAATAAAGACCGAGAACATGATCACCGATCTTTCAATACCCTTACAAAAGGTGGAACTGGAAAAAACATTCACACCCAAGCTTACAGTAGTCTCCCAGAAAGAATTAGGAGATACGGTGACCATCAGCGGGGAAGTAGACTTCGATGAACTAGATACTATAGAGATGGATTGTACCGTTTTGGTAAAGGTGAAGGGAGGCGAATGGGAGGAAGCACTGGGTAAAAACCGATGGGGTTATGTATGTGACGCAGACGATGTTACGGAAGGGGACGTATTCGAGGTGAAATTGGTAGACGGTATATCCGATCCAACCATAAAGGAGACCATTGATGTTGAAAATGGCGATTTCGATAATATTATCCTGGTGGCACTTTGCATTGGTATAGTTATCGTGCTCGTTGTACTTTGGCTGGTCTACCGGCAGCGCGGAAGACGTGAAGAAGAGGAAAAAGAACAGCAATGAGGAATGAGTGTATCGAGTTAAAAAAAAAACTTTCCATAAGTCAGCTGTATATCAAGTTATGCCAAGTAGCCTGGAAAATTATCTATGGGTGAGTAAGCGAAAATGGCATTATTACGACAATGTCAGAAGGTCTCAATATTTTCATCGTGTTTCTGCTGAGGAGTGAGAATGAAACGGAAAATAATTTACACGTTCGTGCCTTAATAGTAAAATTCATATTGATAATGACAAATTTTTCAGTAAGTTATAAATCGGCAATTATTATTGATAAAACGGGCGAGTGAACGAATGCTAGAAATCGGGAAACGGATGATATCAGGAATATTATTGGTGCTATTACTTTTATTAACGATATCGCCCCTTTTCACATCAGACCAATATAATAAGCAGGATTTAAAACGGAAGGGCCTGAAGGCAAGGTCTTTGGACGAAACTCCTACAGATATTTTCATGGAAAGAACTCCTGCCGAATCATCATGGTTAGACAACGGGATCGATGGTCAATTATATTCAACAACAAGGACACAAGAAGCCAGTGAAATCCCTTATACATTCTTTAGCCCTTTGAATTTTACATCCATTCACGGCAGTGGAGAATACCTATGGGCTACGGACGGCAGCGTGGTAATGAAGCTGAAAACCGGCACGAATGATGTGATGATATACGAAAAGGATAATGGTATAACGGAACGCATTCACCGGATGGAAGGGAATTGCCACACATTGTATCTTCTCGGAGAAGAAAATCTGTTCTATTATGATTCCGTAGATGACGGGTTCCAGCGGATACCTCTTCCTGCAAACATTGTCCTGGATGAAATTACGGACTTTCATCCCTTGATATGGGAAAACGAGGATGGCGGGATGGAAAAAGGAATTGTAATGGCGGTGGAAAACAGGATTATTTTATTCCGGTTGACGAGTAAAAATAGTTTCGAAAAAATTTATGATGATAGTTTTCCCTCCCATTTCGGGAAATTCCTTTGGATGGATGGGTATTTGGGCCAAATTGTCATAGGTTTCACAGACGGTATTGCCCTGGCCACTCACGAGAAATTGATTGAATCCAGTGTCGACCTATCCGGGGGTCTGGGAGGGATATATGATCGAGATTTCAAAGAGGACAATGTAAGTTACGAGCTAGCCGTAGCCAGGGATGGTGATATTTTCGGATACACTTTGAGCTACAGTTACGATAACGCGAAGTTGGAGATAAACGATAACGGTACAATATGGAATGCAGGTCTCCATGAAGATTTGTCATCATTCGCTGTTGAAGGTAAAGTCGTGGTTATCGCCCTCGATGAAAGTATAGAGATTAAAAACGACAATAAAAAATTCTCAGTGATTTCTCTCGGTACGAAGCAAATCGTCATTGTCGATCAAAGGATATTCATACTCATAAACGGTAAGTTAAATACGATAACGGGGGCTGCGTTGGAGGAGATGAATGTTAACCTGAATGCACCGGTTCCCGATATGGTAAATATTGATGGCGGTGAGAGCATACTGGTTGCCAGCAGCAACGTTTCGATCTCGGTCCTGCCAGGAGCCGTGGCCCCTGCGAGATGGATGAATGCCGATGCTATCCTTGGAAATCACCTGGAAAGACCTGTCCACTGCCTTGATCAAAGTGAGAATATATGGCTCGCCCAAACCTATTCGATCTTTAAAGGAACATTGGTAAATGAGGAGCTTACATGGAACTTTTACCATGTGAACAGCGTCTATTCTCCCCTTTCATTAAGTTCATTGAACGATAAACTGCTTATTATGAATGCAAGCACTTTGATCATGTTCAACCAGACGACACGTACCGATGAGAAGTTTACCGAATCGGACAATAATACCGGATCATTTTTGAAATGTATATCGGATGAATATGAAAATTGTTTTTGGGTGCTCTGTGAGAACGGCATCCTGAAGATATTCCGGAATGCCAATGGGACAATGAACCAAAGCTTCTTCGGGAGAATTTTTCTACCAGGGAATCAATTGCTCGATATTGGAACCAGCGATAATATATTGTGGATACTCACGGATACCGACGTCGGTAGATACTACAAACCCACAGATGAGTGGTGGAACCATACTCACAATCAGGATATGCTTGAAGCCGGTCTCATTAAACTATATTCCAGGGGCCACGAGATATATCTGGGAGGAAAGGAACTGTACTACATGGATGCATGGAGCCCCATGGGATTCATGCCCATATCTTTCGGGAGTGAAAAACTTGGACGTATCATCTCTATGGACGGAAGGGATTTCCAGAAGGATAATACGGGAGAGCTATATTTACTGGGCCCCGGCGGAATAAGAATATATGATACTTCCAGAAGCAACTGGCAATCTCTTACGACCTCTAACGGATTGGCCTCAAACGATATCAGGCAGGTCACAAAGGATTCCCGAACCGGTGATGTATGGGTAGCAGCTTACGGAGGGGTAACAAAATATATTCCGTCCACTTCCACCTTCGAGATATTGACGTCGGACGACGGTCTGCCCAATAATTTTCTGTATACGGCACATACTGATCAAAACGGCGTCTGGCTTGGTACCGACGGCGGCGGTGTATGCCGGATCACTCCCGATGGAGATTACGAGATATTAACGGTGGAGGACGGGTTGGCTGCTGATGACGTATTAAAAATAAAGAACGCTTCGGACGACACGTACTGGTTCTGTACTGATGCGGGGTTGACCCTATACGATCACAGTAACGGCGATACCACGAACTACCGCTCACCCGAACATCTCGCAGGGGACTGGGTGTGGGACATAGATACCTTGGATGACGGAGTTTTCGTTGCTTCCGACGGAGGTATCTCAGTTCTAAATACGAAGACCGGTAAATGGCAGCGTTTCTATCACCCACTCGATCTCCCGGATACTACCGTTTTCTCTGTAGATCTCTTCCGCTACAATTATAAAAAATATATGTGGGCCGGTACTCAGAACGGCGCAGTATGCTATGATATAAACCGTGACATCTGGACTAATATCGACGAAGAGTCCGGATTGACCGATACCAGGATAAGGGACGTTTTTTTCGATGGTGAGAAGGTCTGGCTGGCAACGGGGCAGGGTATCTCTATTTTTACTCCTGATGGTGAATTTATCCAGACTTACACGCGCCAGGACGGGCTAGTTCACAACATGGTGGAATCGTTCTCACTTTACGACGATGTCATGTACATCTCCACCAGCGGGGGTTTCTCCATGTTCCGGGAAGATACCATAACCAGCACGTTACTGCCCAGATTCATCCGCTCACCCGGTATCTATCCGGACATTTTCATCAAAAATTACAGCGCAGACATAACTTTGTATGAGGATGATAAAAATATGCTTACCGCGAATATTACTGTTGGCAGTGATGTTGGCGGATCATTCTACCTATACGTTTCCACGGACCGCCCCGAGAATCATTACACTGCCATTAGATCACTCTACTGTAACCCTAAGAACTCCCCTTCTGAAGGGGATGAATGGGTGTTGATACCAGTGGACCCGGGTTCCGGCAATAGGACTGCAACAATCCGGGTAATTCTGAAAACGAGAAAAGGCATATCTCTGGACAATGATGACGCGATTTCTGAGAATTTTCTCCGTAACATCCCGCTTTACATCATAGTTGATCCCGACGGCAGGTGGATAGAGGAGCAGGAGACCAATAACATGTTGATAACTACTGTGGACTTGCCCGAAGATGATGGATCCAAGGATCCTGTTCCCATATCGAATAATAGCGAAAACTTCGGCAAATGGATAGGGCTGGTTGTAATAACCGCTTTCATTATTGGATCTATTGGATATAGATTATACTCCCGGAGAAAAGGAAAGGATGACAGCCAATAATTGGTAGACGATTTTTGTTTTTTATGAATCGATATAATAATTAAATATAATAAGTGATATACTGGACTCAATGATTGGTGGGCCGACATCCATGAAAACGAGAGTTGATTTTCCTTTCATAATGACAAGCCCTTTCAGCTTTAATTCCGTAAGATCAATAAGGGCAGCAGCATTTTTTCTGGTTGTTGCATTATCGGTTACAATTACTTGTGAGCTTGTGTTTGAGAATTCCGCCTGGAATACGGATATTCGTAAGAACAAGGAGTGTATCATCCGGGAGTTCACAAGAGAGGATGAACCAGAGATGACCGCGGGAGTGACTCCGCGAGAAGGGACTAACACTACCATGTTCAATTTCACCTTAATCATTGAAGATGCCAGCGATGTGAGCTCTGTCAGATTGAAGATCCCGAATCTCCTCGATATCGGTGTTCTTGGAAAGATCGCCTCCGGAAGCAACACAACGTTCTGGTACAGAACCAGTTTTTCCGATCTCACCCACGATACATACGCTTTCTCCTTCGAGATCAGGATCTCAACGGAAATCTATATACTTCGCGAACCTGAAATGGTTTTCACCATCTCACCCATAGTCTCCTTTGCAGTAACACCTTTCTCCGGTGCGGAGGGAACCGTATTCACCTTCAATATGAGATACCGGGATCCCGGGGGAAACCCTCCCTCCTACGTTCTGGCATTAATAGACAATACCAGCAATTATGAAATGATCAAGGCAACATATCCCGAGAATTTCGCGAATGGGGTCAATTACACAGTCAACTCTCTCGATATGGGGCTTGAACCCGGAATCCATACATATTATCCTCTCGTAAGTGTGAATGGAAAAAATTATTCCGAGCACGTTCGTTACAAGACATTTGTAGTGTTGGATGAAATTGAGGAAACGACCGAAGAAAAATGGTACGAGGACGAATCCTGTTTGTTCCCGCTCATCTTCATGATGATGTTGTTGCTCTTCTCAATAATAAACAACCTGATCATGAGATCCAAGATGAAGAAAAGAAGAATGGCTACCACCGGTCTATATGATGGATCGCAGGGCCTAGGCAGTAATAGATGTTCCAACTGCAATTCCTTGGTGGCAGACGACGACACGTTCTGTCCGCACTGTGGAGAATATTTTGACGAGGAGACGGTTTGTCCGGAATGCGGAAATATGATCTCCGGTGAAGGTGCTGTCTGTGAAAAATGTGGTACCACAGTCCAAGAAACCAAAAAAAATGAAAATATTCTGAAAAGGGAAAAATGGAAAGACGATATCAGAAAGGTCCGAGTAGATGGGAACCGGGTTCGCCGAGTAAGGAAGGCCCGCAAGACCAATACGGTCAAGGAAGAGACGAACGGTTTCATGTGTTCAATGTGCGGTGCGGCAGTTAAGGGAAGCGCCAGCAAATGTAATGAATGCGGTACCGAGCTTGAGTAAAGAACGGTGTATTATCATGGATATGGAACCTGTTGCAATCTTACTTGCTTTCCTTGGATCGGTGGGGTGGGGATTTTCTGCAACGTTGTTCAAGAGGACAACGCGATATATGGGTCCGGTCCATTTTTACAATCTCGATAGAAAGAGAATAATAACACTAATGAAGAGACCCCCATTCATATCCGCCGTTATACTTAAGGCGATCTGCGGCGGCCTATATCTGGCCGCATTATCTCTCGCCGAACTGTCACTTGTCGGGCCCATGATCGCTCTCGTATATCCCAGCCAGGCTCTTTCAGCTAGGTTCCTCATAGGCGAAACCATATCCAAGATGGATGCCGTATGTATAATTGGAGTATTCATTGGGGTTGGGCTTATAGCATCCGCGGGGGTGGGGCCTTGAAGAAGTCTGAAACGAGGGGGAACGGCGATGGGTATGCCGGGGAAGGGACCCCGGGCGGTCACACCAAAGAAAGCCCCCTACGACAGAAGGTCAGGGACGGAAAGAATCTTCTTAAGAAAAGAATAATAAAAACCAGAAAGGTTATGAAGAAACACACAAAACATTCACCATGGCTCGCACGTCTAGCTGCATTTGTAATAGGTATTATCGACGGCAGCGTCATAATACTTTTCAAGTTCGGGACCAATTATGCAGTTGAGCGGATCGATGGTGACGCGTTCGATATCTTTGATATTGGTCACTGGTATCACATTTTTATAAATCCCTGGGTTCTGGTGGCCCTTCTACTAGCCATCATTTCCGTGATCGGCATGACCGCCGCCTTTTCCCACGAGCGTTCTCATAGATTATTCTCCCTAATAGGCGGTACCTCATACATCTGCATAGTGCTGGCATCTATATTATTACTGGCTGAGACAGTGAAGATCATGGTGTTGATCGGCGTGGGTATTATCCTCATATCGCTCTCCTTATCGAACGTATATCAGATCGTGCTGTGGTTCCGAAACAAGGTGCATTATCTCCGGGGGATCCGATGATCTCTGACGAGTGAAGGTGGTCAAATGACAGATGTTTTGAATGAAAAGGATCATGAACCGAACGTAATAGTGCTTAGAGCAGATCGGCTTAACGAGGACAAACTGGATCGGTCAAAACGGATTGGATTATTGAATGTGGAGGCAATACGCAAAGCTAAGGTTCTTGTGGTTGGCCTCGGAGCTATTGGGAACGAGACAGTTAAGAATCTTGTATTATCCGGATTTATAAATTTCACCCTTGTTGATATGGACTATATCGTGCGATCAAACCTGAACCGATGTGTATTTTTCCGCGATATCGATGCGGATCGAAAATCGCTTAAGACCGAAGTGGTGGCAAAAGGAGCAAAGGAACTTGATCCGGATATTGATATTACGATCCATTCATCAAAGATTCAGGATCTGGGTGATGATTTCCTTCCCCGCTTCGATCTGGTTTTCGGCTGCCTCGATAACATCGATGCGCGTCTCCACATTAACGCACACTGCTATTACAACAACATACCGTACGTAGACGCCGCCACCGACGGTTTTATAGGCAAAGTACAGGTCATACTGCCTCCGGAAACACCATGTCTCGAATGCGCCATGAACAAGACCCATTACGCTATTCTCCAGAAGAGATTCTCCTGTACTGGAGTCGACATAACCTATTTCGAGGACAAGATGGCGGCGGAGATCACCACCACGGCAGTTGTTTCAGCCGTACAGGTTAGAGAAGGACTTAAGATTATATCCGGTAAACGGGACAAATGTCTCAAGAACATCTTCTATTATCACGGTATAAACAACATGTCCGATGAACTGGAGCTGGAACTCAATCCGGACTGCCTGCACCATTCGCCGTGATCCCTGAACCAATTCTAGAAGAACTCCTCTTCCTTTCGTGTAGGTCTGCGTCCACCTTTGTGGCCACCTTTACCGCGAGAAAATATAATGATCATGAGAAGCAGTACTACGGCAAATATAATCACGAGAACTATTAGAAGAGTACAGCTCGTATCTTCCTCTCCCTTCTTTTTTCCTGGGAATGATTGTGGATCGGTGGGATCGGTCCCGGCTTCCAGTTCCTCCTCATCCCAGTATCCATCCTGGTCAATATCATCATCCTGATAGTTTAAAAAACCGTCATCATCGATGTCCTCCTCGGGATGGACAACGTAGTCGCCCCAAGTGTTGTTCCATCTTGCCCAATCTGACGGGGACCAATTTTTCGGATCACCTTTGTCGCCAAAGTCCGTGACAGCTTTTTTCACCGTGATGTTGATAACTGTGGAATTTGAGACGCCGGCATCATCAGTGACAGTCAGTGTAATATTGTATATCCCCACATTGGTGTAACTATGTGTTATCTGAACTCCGCTTCCGGTGTTTCCATCACCGAAATCCCAGCTGTAGTTAACGATGCTTCCGTTCAGGGCCGATGACTCCGAGGCATCCAGGTCGAACTCCTGTTTCACGATCACCTTCTCTTTTGAAAGCGTGAACTTAGGAATGGGTGGAAGGTTGGCCACCTGTCCCGCCTCCACGACAATGATGGTCACTTCCTGGGTAAAGGTTCCGTATTTCGTTACAATATTGAGCGTAATTCCATATTCTCCGGTACCGGAGTAGCTCTGGTTAACTTTACTGAACTCGTCCGCCTTTACGGTTAGGGTTTTGAGTGTGGGTGTATCTGCGGAACCGAACTCGATATTCCATTCGACTTCCTCGATTCCCTGATAGAAACCATCGATATACTGACTGAATTCCACAAGGACGGTTCCGTTCCCGGGAAGTTCAGCCCGTATCTCCGAGAAATTTACAAGGTCTCCCACCAGGAAGAGTACAGAAGCAGTGTCGGTCATATTTTGCGAGTCGGCCACTGTGAGGGATATTTCGTATATACCCCAGGTAAATGTGTGGTTAACGATCAATCCAATCCTGTTCCAAAGCACCTCATCGAATCTTTGTAATTCCCATTTGTAATCGTTTATTACGGCATCGGTACTGGCCATAGACCCTGTTGCATTGAATAATAATTTGCCGCCGGGTATAATATCAGCGGGCAGTTCGGCGATAAGAGCCTTGGGACTTGTTTTATTGTTTACCGTTACCGTCATGTTATCCACAGCCCAGTTCCCAGCGCTGTCCGTAACGTTCAATGTAACAACGAAGGCACCTGTATTATTGAATGTGTACGTAGGTGAAATTCCGTACAATTTCATCGCAGTATCGTCATAAAGTGTCCATGTAAAATTGACGATCCCTACGTTATCATCGCTTCCGCTCCCATCATATGTAACCTTTTCACCAACGAGAACCGATTGGTCTGGCCCGGCTGATGCTCCCGGGTCGGTGATGTCTCTCACGGTGACGTTGAACGTATCTATGCTGAAGTTGCCCACTGCATCGGTTACATTCAGCGTGATTATGAAAGTACCGGCATTTGCGAAAGTGAAATTTACGATGATTCCGTATAGCGAACGCGAGCCTGCGTCCACAAAGGTCCATGTGTAGTTTGCAATACCAATATCGTCCGTACTGCCGTTACCGTTGAAAGTGACCGTATCGCCCTGGTCAATCGTCCGGTCGGGGCCTGCTTGGGCTACGGGGATCTCGGTATCGTTAGCTCTGGATGATGTATCCGCGGCCCCTGCATAATCACTGCTCCCATAGACGTAGACATTCTTTTCGCTTTTCATGGATTCATCCGGGCTGAAAGCTAGAATAACGGATACAGTGGCGATCAGAAGAAAATTTACTAGTATTATCGAGATTAGTTTATTTTTTAATAAGGACATTATACCACTCCTGTTGATTTGTTCCTACCGGTCACTATTTTTTCTTATAGTATTTATCTTTAATTAGTAAAAATCTGAGATAAAAAACAATGCAAAAAAGTATCACTGAAAAAAGATTTTAATACATCACAGGTTGGAGAATGGGAATCTCAGAAGAAATCCGATAGCGTAGTGCTGTATACCTTCTTTTTTATTTTATTTATAGTATCCCAGGAATAACGGACGAACCGAGGGAAGGTTCCGTTCTTCCTTAAATAATCCTCCAAATACCGCCTTGTATGGGGGTCAGATGGGTATCCGCTCCCGAAATCTTCACCAAGCTCGAACTTTATCCTCTCAATCTCGCTCTCCCTGAAGGTCTTTGCCACGATTGATGCTGCCGACACAACCGGGAACTTTTCGTCAGCCTTATGCTCCGATACGATATGATGGAATATTTCATTATCCATGTCCGTTTTTGTGTCACCCTCGCGGCAGTATCCGGCAAGTACATTTGCCAGGTCCCGTGCAAATCTCTCCTCGTTCACGTCACATGAATCAACGTATATCGTAGAAACCGAGATCATATGCGGGAGATTATCGAATCGGTATGATAATTTTTGATAGAGCTTAAGGATTACAGCTGCAAATGCATTTATTTCTATACGGTTCAGTGTCAGATTCTTTCTCTCGATATCGATGGTCGTTGCTGATATCGTTTCAATCGAATAACAGACATTGGCTTTCAGCTGATTGAATGCCGTTTCTCTAGAAGCGTTCGTATAGACCTTGGAATCTTTTACCTCTATCTTTTTCAAATAATCTTCGTTATCCACTGCTACCGCTCCCACCACCAAAGGTCCAATGATGGGACCTCTTCCCGCTTCATCTATACCTATTATCATGTGAACAGCACCCGGATTTCTTTTCATAAAAACCTAACCAATGTAAAACCGTCCTTTCCGTCCTCGTAGAATCCGGAAAGCTTTTTTTCGATAATGAAACCCAATCTTCCATAGAATCTCTGGGCGGGATTGTTGTCTGTGGTCACCTCCAGGCGGACCATGTGAATTCCCTCAATCATACACTGGCTGATAAACCTTTGCATTAAGCGAGTACCGAATCCTTGATTACGTATCTTCTTTTCTACCCCGAGATAAAGCACTTTGGCATTGTTGGGTCGATCCTTGACTCCAATAAGAAAACCGTTTATATTATTGGCGAATCGCACAACCAGGCATCCCTGGGGCCACAGGTTGATAAGACTCAGTAACATGCTGGGTTCGTAGAGCCTCCCTAGCGTGCGGCCCATGTTTTCGATCAATAAAGGTACGTCGCCCGGTTCCGCATTGGTAATATACATCATTGAATGTAACAAATATATATGTTAAAATAGTTTCAGTTCCTATTACTGTACAAAAACAATACGATGAAACCGACAAAATTCCCAGCAATACTGTAGGGAAATCCAACGAGGAGAAATAATAGATGACTAAGAGGAAAAAAGCAAATGAACGTTTTATTTTGGCCCAGGCGAAATGGGATGTGGTGATAATTGGAGCGGGACCCGCTGGATTATTTGCAGCAAGTACCCTGATAGAAGAACGAAGTGACCTTAATATTCTTATTATCGACAGGGGTAAGGAAGTGGATAAAAGATCCTGCGGCGCTCTTGAAACCGGCATCTGCGTCCAGTGTCAGGTTTGTGATATAATGTGCGGTGAAGGCGGAGCAGGTACCTTTTCCGACGGTACGCTGAACCTCCGATATGACATTGGAGGTAATCTCCTTGAATTTATCGATACCGTAGAAGATGCATGGAAGATAATCGATGATGTGGACAGGATTTTTTTAAGGTTCGGTGCTCCCGCGAAACTTTCGAATCCGTCCAAGAGTAAAAAGATTACCGAGCTCGAGCACAGGGCCGCTTCCGTAGGTGCGAGATTTATTAACATCCCGCAAAGACACATTGGTTCGGACAAGGCTCCACGGGTAATACGGAATATCACCGATGATCTGAAATCGAAGGGGATAACTTTTCTATTTGAGACCGAAATTGAAGACCTGATCGTGGAAGAGGGAAAATGCAAGGGTGTGACGTTGAAAAATGATGAGGGCACAAAAATTATGTCTGAGTTCACCCTGAGCAGTCCGGGACGGGTTGGAATCGGCTGGGTTGAAGAAATGGTGGAAAAACACAATATCAAGGCCAGTTACGGCCCAATTGACGTGGGTGTCCGGGTGGAGGTCTCAGCCATACTCATGGACGAGATAATATCTATAAACCGGGACCCGAAATTCCACATTCGCACCCAGCGCTATGACGATTTCGTACGTACATTCTGTACCAATTCACACGGATTTGTAGTAAAGGAAAAATACGACGAGTTCGTGGGAGTGAACGGGCATGCTCATAAGGAAATGGGTTCTGATAATACCAATTTCGCATTTCTCGTGCGGGTCAACCTTACCGAACCTCTGGAGAACACATACCAATATGGAAGATCCATTGCAAAACTTGCCACCACAATCGGTGGAGGTGATCCTATCCTTCAACGTATCGGGGACCTTAAAAAGGGAAGGAGGACGACACCGAACAGGTTGAAGAGAAATCAGGTTGAGAACTCGTTGAAAAGCGTAACTCCCGGGGACATTTCAATGGCGCTTCCACACCGGATAGTAATGGATATAATCGAGGGTTTGGGCAAACTGGACGAGATCATCCCTGGCGTCATGTCAGATTCAACATTACTATATGCCCCTGAGATAAAATTCTATTCCATGAAAGTAGGAGTGAACCGGGGAATGGAAACCAGTGTCCATGGACTTTATGGGGCCGGGGATGGAATGGGCCTTTCCGGTGATATGGTCAATGCTTCAGCCACCGGTGTACTTGCGGCCAGGGGTATCTTGAGTAACATGAAGCAATGAACTTTATTAACATTAATGGAGTGTATCTGCCTTGGTAATAGACTCGAAAATATACCGGTCGATCTCGTACATAGCCATTTTTTTCATCCTCCTCATTTTTCTAGAGCCTGTGGTCACACCGGAAAACACAGTTAAGTCCGGGGGAATGAATTCCGAACCCGGTGTTATCTACCAGGATGACATCAACACGTCAAAACCGAACCGTATCGCTGTGATCGACGTTGCGGACTGGGGTGTGATCAAATTCGAGCTGTACGACAACATGACCCCCATAACCACGGCGAACTTCGTGAAACTGGCCGAAGCGGGATTCTATGACGGGATAAAGTTTCACAGGTGCATTGATGATTTCGTAGCGCAGACGGGTGACCCGAATACCAGGGACAACAACCCGTACAATGACGGCTCTGGCGGTTCCGACGAGACCATCCCTCTGGAAATCCATCCGAATGCGACCCATGTCGATGGCGCCGTTGGCATGGCGAGGAGTTCCGAACCCGATTCCGCCTCTTCCCAATTCTACATATGCGACGGACCGCAGCATGGATTGGATGACATTCCCCGAATGGAGGAGAGCGGCGAACACGGGTACGCGGTATTCGGTGTCGTTATCGAAGGTCTGGAGATAGCGAAAGCCATTGCGGCTTGTGAAACATACGGAAATACACGACCGTTACTGAAAGATCATCCGGTGGATGATATTATTATGACCACCGTCACTATTGAAGAGGGTGTTTGGCCGGATACCTTTGAAATGGGTGGTGAGCAGCAGGAAAACGGAGCCAGTACCGTATTTGAATCCGGCGGCAGCGTACTGGGTATTCTTGGCGTTGTGGGCATAATACTCGTGGTGGGGACCATTCTCTGGGCTGTGGTTTACAGGAAAAGAAAATAGGGGTTCTTTTATGGTTATACCCTCGGCAGCACCACTCCTGCTTGAAAAGGACAATCATCTTTATAGTCTGAATATGGTCAGGGGAATTTCGGTATACAATGAAGAATTGATTGAGATCGGAGGGGAGGAATACCGAAGCTTTACTCCTAAAAGATCGAAGCTTGCGGCAGTGATAAAGAAGGGAATCACACCCGATATATTGGAGAACGCTAAGATGCTTTATCTCGGCGCGGCCAATGGGACCACGGTGAGTCACATAAGCGACCTGATGCCGGACGGAAAGATATTTGCTGTGGAAATATCGTCTAGAACGTTTAGAGACCTCCTGGAACTCGCGAAATCACGACCGAATATCTTCCCGATCCTTGCCGATGCAATGAAGCCTGAAACATACCGTTACATTGTGGACCACGTGGATATCATCTATCAGGATATCGCCCAGAAAGGGCAGGCGGCGATCTTTCTTGCGAACGCGAAAAGTTATCTCAAGAAGAACGGGATCGCCTATCTGATGGTAAAGGCGAACTGTATCGATTCAACTAAGAAAGCCGATTTGATTTATCGTGAAATAAGAACGCAGATGACCAGCGCAGGATTCCTGATAAGAAATGCCTTAGAACTGGATCCCTATCAAAAAGATCACATGGCGTTCATAATGAAGGAGAACGGGCTGCAACGGTAGTTTGAAGATCACTTTGGATTATTTCACCCTGCTGCGATTTCCCAAGCTTTTTATACTCCGTAACTGATTTAGCGCACTAATGCTAAATTCCATCACTACCTTTATACGGCAAATTATCAAACCCAACCCCCGGCGCATGATCAACCGTCAAAGAGTTATCCTTGTACTTTTCATCGTTTTCATCGCAGTCACGATCTACATCCGCGGTTTCGAGCACGGGATCGAAGGGGGAAAACCGCATCTTAAGGACGAGGAAGGGTTCTACGGCTGGGCGGAGCTTTATACCGAGGGTTATTATTCCATCCCACTTCAGGAGGCCCGTGGAACCTACCATTACGATACTGTTTTTACAACTAAATCAGAAAATAAGACAACAGAGCTAACGACCAATATTGGATCATTTGATGCAGTTGGCAAAGATAACGATCTCAAAATCGAGCTTTTATATGTAAATGGAACTCCGGTTTTCAATGCCAATGTGTCGATCAAGCTCAAGGGGGGGCTGTCGGGTGGTGTTGCTTCCAATAATACTGATGAAAATGGTACCTGCATATTATATAACATACCCATGGGGATTGTACCACTTGAGATTATTATCCCGAGGGATGATGATGTTCCCTTGGTAATGCAAACCATGATCGACTCCAAATCCAAGGGCGGTAGGTACAATATCTTTGCAACAGTGGAAGTAGAACAGCTGACCTATGAATCTCTTGGAACGAGCATAAAGGTTGAACGGATCATTAACGGAACAGCCGAACCTCTTTTAAGGGCCAAAATAAATGTCAACGGCCAATTTATTGGCGAGACGAATATTGCGGGTGAGCTGTATCTCAATTCGTCAGATTCAGATCATGCATTTGTCAGAATACGGCCTTCAACGGGTGAGCTAAAGGGTATGCAGGTTAGCCTGGGTGCCTTACAAGAGATCACCGATGACAAGGGTGCCGTCCTTTTTGCTGTGGAGAACCAGTACGAACTTACGGTCTTGGTGGAGGATATTTTCGGGTCACCCGTTTCCGATGTGGACATCTCAGTTGATCCAAATCCGCAAACGAAGGAAATAATTGATAGCACCGGTGCGGACGGACAAATTAAATTTCAAATGAAATTGAAAGAAGGCGAGCATCGCCTAGTGGCCCACAAGGATGTGGACGGTTATATCCCTCCTCTGGCCTCCGGAGTTGCCGTGGTGGACGGTGAATATCATTATGTGAACCACTGGCCCCCCGGACCTTCTGTGGTTATCTCTTGGCTCATTTATGTGGGTGCTGAGGACTTTTTCGGTCTTATCGTGGTTATTATTCTAAGTTTCAGTACCTGGGGAGTGGCGCGACGTATCTTCGGGTGGAAAGTTGCTGCAATTGCAACTTTCTTGTCCATGACCTGCGGTATAACCCTCCAGTTGTATTTCGGGCAGTGGATGGGTGACCTTTCCTCAACAGCATTTGCAATGGGTGGTTTTTGGCTATTTTTGATTTCTGTTAAGCTGTGGAAAAATAGTCGTAATCGGGACGGGATAAATGGGAAGGAAAATTGGAGCATTGGAAATGATAATATCGCTTGGGAAGAAGAATCCCCGAAGATAGATTCCAATGGTGTTGTCAGGAATGGAAATACAATTATGGGAAAGTGGATCCAGCCGATCTCTCTCGCACTAGTGGCGGGGATTCTTTTTGGGTCCAGCGTTACCATGAGATATTCAACGCTTGTTGCCTGTTTCATGCCCTACATTTATTTTCTGGGCCTTAGTATAAGAGAAGCTTCAGGTCAGCGAAAAGTTTTCCTTAAGAAATTCTTTTCGAAAAGATCGCTCGGGTCCTGGCTAGGGATAATAATTCCTTTAACCATCGGAATGATCATAATTGGATCTATGTTGATGTGCTACAATGCGAAATATTTCGGGGGACCAATGAACTCGGGATACCAGGCGCAAAATATCCGAGCAGTTATCAATACGGATACTTCCGGTAATCAATCCCTGGAATCGTACGAATCCCCGAACACATTCTTTGAAAGCTATTTCATCTGGGGTGAGGACGATAAGGAAAACGCACCATATATTTTTCAATATATTCTGATATTCGTACCCATATTTTTTCTTTCGATACCTGCTCTCTGGTTATTGAGAAAGGAACCTCTGATGTATTCATTGTTCGCCTGGATCATTTTAACTTTTGTAATTTATCTCTCGCAGGGGTGGGTGCTGAAAAGGACCATAGAGGATATCAGATATTATTCTCCCATGATACCGCCATGCGCCATACTCGGCGGATCGATGCTTGTTCGGATGGGACGGGGTGGTGCCTGGCGAAATCCGGGCCGGATATCAAAAATAATAACCACTGGAATTACTTCTATCGTTGTAATCCTTTTGCTGGTGGCCACCGTTACAGCCGGAAATTACGCTATTGAAGAGAGGATGGAAAAATCTAAAAGAAGTCAGCCTCAAGGCGGGATGAATGAACCACTCACCATAAAGGAGGTTCCCATACCTCGACTGCTTGAAAATCCATTGGGATACAAAGGCAAAAAGGTCACGGTGACTCATGGTATCGTGGATCAGATAATGGACTCAGGTAAAGGTCTTACCCTGATCAGAGACGAAAGAGAGCCGGAAAAGAAAATCTTAGTTTCCCCGGTAGATCCAATTCAAGGAATTGAGTTGGATATGAGGATTGAAGCCACCGGTACATTCTTGCCGCCACAGAATTCATCGGGGTACTGGCAGGTGATTGTTGAGAGAGCCGGAGACTTAAAAAAAGGGGAAATTATCACTATTAATATCACGATCAAATCACTGCTGGAAAAACCTGAAGATTTTAATGGGAAACGGCTAAAAGTAATCCATGCCGTCGTTGAGAGGATCATTAACCAGGAAAAAGGGATCGCTCTAATAAGAGACTATAAGTTTCCGGACAAAAAGATCGTGCTCAATCCAACTGGGCCGATCCCAGGTGTGGTAGCAGGAGCGAGATTGGAGGCGTTCGGGCGTTTCGGACCTGATAAGAAGAAACCTGGAAACTGGATGCTATTGGTAGAAGATGAAAATGATGTGAAGTTCGTCTCTAGAGGTTTTACGAAGGACGATCTGGATAATATGAGCAATGTTACCGTCGAAGATCATGAAACAAGGAATGAAGATTCTATTCCCGATCTGAGCATAATGCAGGGTAATCCTCCTCCAGGGCAGGGAGCCAATAAAAAGTCCGGAAACTCGAAATCCCGAAGTGGACTGGAACACCCCCCCCTCGATAAAGAACTTAATACTGCCAAACTTTTTTCTACTGCAAGCCTGATACTTTTTTATGTATTCGGTCTAATCTTATTCATAGGAGGACGAGTGAACCGAAAATACAGCAATCAGTAGAGACACCAGGGTTAGCGAACCAGTCCTGTGAAGACACACCTCACCGCGTACACTTCGTCTTGAAACATCTGAGATGCCGCTTACGCTACGTTGAATCAGAGATTCAACTGCATCCTTGGCATGTTTGCCTATGGATGTTTCTATCCCTGCCCGCAAGTTTGCTGACAGGCTACGCAACACCTTCTAGGCGTTGCTGGGCCTGTAGTCATACTTGACGAATGCGCAGTTGGATTCCAAATCCAACGGAATGCAATGGGCGCCCTCGGTATGTATACCTGCGGACGTGTCACTCTGGACAAGTAATGACTTGTCAAGTATCTGGACTCGGTAGAACAGTGTATCTCGATTGAATCGAATGATTCGGTCCCATTATGGGCTTACAAACCGCCAAGGTTTCTCAATTCCTTTAACAGGGAGATCTCATCCTCGGTAAGGAATAATCCCCGCAGTTGCATTTGTTCGTCTTCTTCCATTTGTCAAACCCCCTTGAATGACACGGGAACGTGCTCATGGAAAGCAAATTCCCTGAAACTTTTTCAGTTTCTGAGAAAAAATACCGATTATTCCTTATTTAAATAATCTCTCTCGACTACTATGAGTGATTATCATTTCCGAGAATGACCTGATTTTGATAGATTTTTCACTGGTCCGAGAACACATTTGTCCTTTCCAATTAAGAAATCATAAACAAAGTTCCAGCAAAACACCATCACTGTGGGAAAAAATAAAGAATATTAAATATTCAAAGCATCTTTACAGCCTTTTTGAAATAACAAATTTCAAATTGATATATTTTCAGAGGTGTAGGAGGAAGATAGTTAATGGGTCACAAATATGCTGTTATAGGAGTCGGGCGTCAGGGAACTGCAGCTGCCTATGATATGGGTAAGTTTGGAGACGCGGACGATATTATCCTCGTTGACTCACAGGAGGGTATTGCTGAAAAAGCGGCAAAGAGAATAAATGAACTGCTCACCCGTGATGTCGCGAGGGGGCTGTGTGTCGATATAGTGGAAATGGACAAACTGAAGACATTGCTTCAGGGAACAACATCCTTCCTTTCCGCCGCTCCCTATAGATACAATCTCCAACTTACGGAACTCGCCATCTCGATCGGATCGAATATGTGTGACCTCGGTGGTAATACTGAGATCGTAAGAAAACAGCTTGCTTATAATACGGAAGCGCTGAAGGCAGGGATAACAATCGTTCCCGACTGCGGGATGGGACCCGGAATGAACATTTCACTTGCCATGTATGCCATTTCTCTTATGGATAAAGCAAAAGAGGTTTTAATCTGGGACGGGGGACTTCCACTGGAACCGAAACCGCCCTGGAATTATCTATTGACCTTTGCATTCAACGGATTGGCTAATGAATATTATGGCAATGCGTATTTCCTGCGTAATGGAAAGGTTACCGAGGTAGAGTGTTTTGACGGATTCGAGGAACTGGAATTTTCGCCTCCCCTGGGTCGACTCGAGGCTTTTGTAACCTCGGGGGGTCTATCAACGGCTCCTTGGACACTGGAGGGAAATCTCGAGCGACTCGAGAACAAAACACTCCGTTATCCGGGTCACTGGGCACAGTTCAGGGCCTTCCGTCAGCTTGGCCTCCTATCGTTGGATCCGGTTGATGTAGGGGGTACCGAGCTTATTCCACGGAATGTACTGTGTGCATTATTGGAGCCAAAGATTGTCCGACCTAAAATAAAAGATATATGCGTGATACTGGTAAAATGTGTAGGAGAAAAGAAAGGGGAAAAAACAGAGGTATATGTCGAACTAGTGGATCTCTATGATGAAAGGACCGGTTTTACAGCAATGCAGCGCATAACGGGATGGCATGCTTCCATCATAGCCATACTAGCCGCCAAGGAAAGAATGGCTCCCGGGGCGATCCCCGTGGAAATAGCGGTCCCAGGTATTACAATGGTTCAGGAAGCGAGGAAGAGAGGTTTGAAGGTAAAAGAACGTTTCGAATAATGGTATATTTATAACATTCAATTATATCTCTATAATCTATTAAATATATCTTGTGTATTAACCACGTATTTCGGTTCTTAACCGTTTAATATAGAGGTATTTCATGTCGGCCAGCTGGGTTATCGCATTGATTATCGTCCTGTGCGTGATAGTCACCGGTACTGCCGCTTTTCTCATATGGTGGTTCGTGATACGGAAAAAGAAGGAAGACCCGGATAGTTATATCTCAGTTACCTGTTCGACCTGTGGGAATTCCCTGAATATAGATAAATATAATCCACCAACGAAAATAGTATGTCCCAATTGCGGTAAAGAAGGGCCGGTGAAACACTAAATTGAGATCAGACGGTAATATATTAACGGAAGTGTAGTCTTGGCAGGCATGTCCAATTTTGTTCCAGACGTGGAATATCATCCCTCACCATTTCGAAATAGATTACTTAAGAGAATGGTTGAAGCCAAAGAGGAAATTCTGATATCCACAAGATTCTTTAATCAGGCAACTGCCGGTCTTCTCAAGCGGCTTATATTATCCAAAGAGTTCAGAGATCCGTTTGATATTCGAATTGTCACCTCTGTTACCGAAGAGAATATGCGTACTGGTTCCGTGGATCCCCACGCCCTATTGGAAAGCTTAAATCTCATTGCTCCAACGGAATTGAATCTGACCTTCAAGAGCATATTAAATGCTGAAATGACCTTCATCGCTATAGATGCGGAATTTGTCGCTGTACTCCTTGGAAAGTTAGACGAGGATTCTTTCAATCGGTCTGTCACGTCACTACTAGAATTGAATGATGAGGATGTTGTTTCTTCCATGATCGCCAGTTTTGATGACATATGGAAAAGATCGACATCCTTGAACGAAAGTAACCTCACCGAATTCATCAAAACTGTGGGAGACGTTCCCCTTATCGGTCTGCCATCCGGTGTTGGGATCGGATCCACGATTTCACCTTTGGGATCTGATACTGAAGACGTTTCGCTGCGAAGCGTTGATGATATGGTTTACGAACTGTTGGAGGAATCGGAGAATGCTGCTTTCGATGAAGATTACGACACAGCACTGAAATTCATTGATCAAGCCCTCGGGATAAATCCCAAATCTACCATGGGGAACCTACTGAAGGGAAAATACTTATACGAACACAAATCGGATCTGGATGGTGCACTAAAGGCATTCAACAAATTGGTCAGTATAAATGATGGCCATGAAGAGGGATTCTTCTATCTAGGCTCCATTTTATACAAGAAAAATAAGGATATCGATGCCCTTGAGGCCTTCGATAAAGTCACCATGATAAATCCCGATAACGAACAATCCTGGTATTATAAAGGGGTTTTGCTCGCAAGAGCTTTCGAAAAATATGATGATGCCATCAAGTGTCTTGACATGGCCATAAAGCTCGAACCTTACCTTGACATGGCGTGGTTCGAGAAAGGAAATATCTATTACAAATATCTTGATAAAACTGATGAAGCACTTCGTTATCTTCAGGGAGCCATAAGGATAAATCCCGATAATATGGATGCCCAACTGCTGAAAGCAAATATCCACTTTAAGGTTAAAAAGGACAAAAAAGGAGCTTTAAAAGTAATTGAAAAGATTCTTAAAAGGGACCCCGCTAATGAAAAGGCATTATCACTTGTAACCAAGATACTGAAAAAAAGCCGTAAAGATGCTAGCGCCGTTGATATGGCCATGAAATATTTTGACAAAGCAATTGAAGAGGACCCCAAAAATATCAAGGCACTTCTCGGAAAAGGGAAGATACTCTATAGGAGCAAGTCTCAATACGATGAGGCTCTGAAATGTTTCAAGGCGGTACTACGGGAAGACATTCGTAATATCAAGGCGCTGATCGCGATTGCTAATATTCTATTGCTCATAGATAAACCGAAAGAATCGTCAAGGGTATTGGATGAAGCTTTGAACCTTGACAAGAAAAATGGTAAACTGCTATACCTTAAGGGTTACGTACTCTCAAAAGGATTGAAAAAGCACAATGAAGCGCTGAGACTTCTCGATGCAGCCACCAAACTTAACCCCCGAAATGCAAAAGCATGGTACGAAAAAGGCCATATATTCGGTTCGGTATTCGAAAAATATAACGATGCCATATACTGCTTCGATAAATCACTTCGTCACGATCCCGAAAACGAGAATGCATGGTATGACAAGGGGCTGATCCTATCACAGCACTTGAACGATCCCCAGGGGGCTCTCATCTGCTTTGACGAGGCTACCAAGATTAATCCGGATTTTGAGATCGCATGGTATGACAAGGCCATCGTGCTTTGCAGTTATTACAATCGCTTCGAGGATGCTATTCTGTGTTTTAACAAGGTACTGGAGATAAATCCCAACGATCAGGATGCTTGGTACAACAAGGGTAACGCTTTGGCAGACCTGGGACGATATGAGGAAGCACTGATCAGTTTTGACAATACTCTTGCGCTTGAACCCGATATGTGGCAGGCATGGGGAAACAAAGGAAACATTCTTGACTCTCTGGGAAGATATGACGAGGCTGTTGAGTGCTTCGACCAGGCGATTCATCTAAATCCCAATGATGAGACCGCGTGGTACAACAAGGGAAACTGCCTTGTCAACCTCGGAAGGTATCGAGAAGCCATCCAGTGTTTTGAAAACACTTTGGCAATCGATCCCAGTCACACAATGGCAGATAAGAACAGGGTGATATGTTACAATAAACTTCACCAAATGAGATATTATTAAGGATCGTGTCAACCGTGAGCGATATTCATTACTCGAGAAGACATTTTTTAAAAAGAAAACAGCTGAAGCAGATAAACAATGTCCTGACAAATCATTATCAATACGATTTTCATCTTATGGATTTGAGAGTGGAGCGGGCTTCTTCAAAGGAAGGGGATATTTTGATCCTTGATAAGGTTCCCACATTCTTTTCGGTTGAAGGGCATTTTTATCTAACTTTAAAGGGCCACACTAGATACGAGATAATAACGAAATATGTAACGGTGGACATGGGTGCCGTTCCGTTTCTTGTGAACGGAGCTGACGTTATGGCCCCTGGAATCATCGACGCTGATATTTCGATCCGAGAGGGAGATGTGATCTGGGTCAGGGACGAGAAGAACCTAAAACCGATATTGGTGGGTAAAAGTAGGGAGAAAGGGGAGCAATTAGTTTCGCTGTCAAAGGGAAAAGTTATTGACACTATTCATTTTGTGGGGGACGATCTGTGGAGGGCAGAATTATAGTTGTTTCCATATATCGTTTCCCGTTCGATTAATTGACTAAATATATTTCCTCCATGTGTTTTTTTCCCCAATATCCAAACACCCACATAAATGTGGGTGGAGTTAGATAGCTATAAAATATTGAATTTTCCATTCTTGCAGATAAATAAATAATTTTAAATACTAGTTTCCCGTATTATAAAAGATTATACGCCATTGGGATGGAACAAAGGTGTGAATACTACTAGGGATATGTAGTCAAGGCGGCTACATCCCCATCTAGGAGGCAAGACCTATATGATGGCGGATATATCGAATAGAGCATTAGCCCTGTTCTTTGGAATGGTTGTAATTCTATCCGGAGCATCGTTTTTGGGTACAATTTCATTTTCAGGAAATGCCACTCTAACCATTAACGAAGCCAAGTTGAATTATACCGGTCATAAACAAGGTAGTGTATTCTCTGTGGATTGGGCTCCCACCGGGGATCGCATCATTTCTGGCGGAGAGGATCGTGACGCCATAATATGGGATCCCACCACAGGAAGTACTTTTTTAAAATATGATATGCACGATGGATCCGTTACATCCGTGGATTGGGCCCCGAACGGAGAAAGAATTGTATCCGGTTCCGCTGATAGGACCGTTCTTGTATGGAATCCACAAACTGGTGGTACGGTAAAAAATCTTATAGGTCACACAGATAGTATTAAAATGGTAGCATGGTCGCCAGACAGCAGCAAGATCGCCTCAAGTTCACAAGATCATACAGTGAGAATCTGGAACTGGGCCGGTAATACCACTCTTACAACCTTTGATGGTCACAATGATATCGTCACTTCGGTAGCATGGTCGCCTGACGGTACGAAATTGGCCTCCGGAGGGAATGATAATCGCGTCCGTATCTGGAATGCAAACGATGGACAGGAACTAATGTCGCTTCGGGGTCATGGTGATAGTGTTATGACGGTGGCATGGTCTCCCGATGGAAAGAAAATCGTATCAGGCTCACTTGACGATACAGCAAGGGTATGGGACGTTGAAACCGGAGAATTAAATTATATCTTCTACGGCCATAGTAACGGAGTGTTGAGTGCTGTCTGGTTTGACGACGGTGTTCGGATCGCCTCCGGCGGTGAAGATTCCACCATAAGGTTGTGGAATGCCGAAAATGGAGAGGTCCTGCTGGACTTTACGGCTCATAAGGATGTCATCCGCTCCATCGCCATATCACCGGACGAGGAAAAGATTGCATCGGGTTCAGCTGATCACACGGCAAGAATATGGAATCTGCGCATTCCGCCTCCTGCACCCCAATTGGTAGTCCCCTCCGTTAAACTTCTCAGGTCATCCACCGTTAAAATTACAGCGGGTGTACAGGATTATCTCGGGAAACAAAACAATCTGAACCCTGAGTTCCAGTACAAGGAGCAGTCATCCTCATATTGGAAAGAGAAATATCTCTCCACCCCTGTTATTCAGGACGAAGAGTGGTCGGTGGATTTCACACCTAGTATAAACGCAACGCTGGGGAAATACGATTTTCGCGCCCGCTTCGAGGACGAACAACAGTTAAAGGGACCCTGGACGACGGAAATGGACACCATCGAGGTGACGAACAACCTACCATCAGCAGTAATATGGTCTGCACCATCCTTAGCGTTTCGGGGACAAAAAAACCATCTTGGCATTGCTGTGGCCGATATCGAAACATCGCCAGGTAATATGCTTGTCAGTATTGAATACAGCCCAGTTCAGGAGGAGATCTGGGATATGGATATCTTCACCACTCCTGTATTTAACACATCCTCGGGTATGTGGGATTCCTATTTCACGTTTCCCTTGTATACTCCTCCAGGCCAGTATCGATTCAGGACCCGATGTGCCGATAAAGCATTGGGAGTATCCGATTGGGATCACTTGTTGAATCCTGTGGTAGTTGCTAATAATCCACCTGACTTGGTCGGATTTGATATGGTTCCTTCCATTATAAAGAGAGGCGAAAGTACAAGAATGTGGCTTGATGTCAACGATTTAGAAGAAGGGAAAGTCCTCGAAAACGTCGAGGCGGAGATCAAGGGACCCCAGGGTGATTGGGAGTCCATAGATTTTTCTTTGAATCGACAGGGAAATAATTATACCGCTTTGTACACAACATCGATGCTGTCAGAGACGGGAGAACATGACGTTAGGATAAATTTAACGGATGCTGAAGGGGAGGGAACCGATTGGTTATTGGCTCCCTTACCTTTGAGAGTTCTCAATAACCACCCGAGTGTCACCGCGACCCATAAAGAGTTTGAGCTCTATGGCGATAAAGAGGAGCTTTTTGACCTTAGTGGTCTGGCTTCTGACCTTGAAGACCCAGCCTCATCATTGATATGGGAGGTATACAGCTCTCCCTCACCCCTTTACAGTGTCAGGGTGATTAATTCAAACTGGATTGAGATAGTACCTTCCTCCGATTATAGCCACGGTCAGGGTTCCGTCAGATTGAAGGTCACCGACTCTGATGGAGATTCGGGATTTAAGGATATATTTATTGATATTAAAAACGCAACGGAGCGTCCAGCCCTCGATGTCATTCTCAATTATCCTGTTGACGGGACGACGGTGGGTGTTTCTAGAACCACTCTTTCATGGGATCTCTCCAACGAAAAATCACAAGTGAAATATGATCTGTACTTGGGGGATTCTTTAGGGAACGTGACTCTTCTTTACAGTGGACTGAGTGATAATAATGTAATTATTGAGAATCTCATCAATAACCAGACGTACTGGTGGAAAGTAACTGCAAGGATATACGGCATACCATACGCCTTTGTGAGCTCATCCTGGTCATTTACAGTCAAGATCGGATTTCAATCTCTTCATAATATTGCCCTTTCATATGAAAAAAAGTTGATCGATGTGGGCCTGGGAGACACTGTTCACATGAACTTGACACTTTCCAATCTGGGGAACGTTCCAGAAGAGGTGGAACTCTCCATACTTGGGGTTCTGAAGGATTATGTCAGCATAATAGAATCGATATTAATCAATCCGGGTGAAACTATCAACGTGCCTTTCACGATCCGAGCTCATGACAGCCTTTCTTTGAAAAAATATATACTTACCATTAAAGCGGATTTCGGTGATAATGAAAAAACAAAACGTTTGGAAGTGAGAATAGGTGGTATGGATCAAAATCCTGATAATTCATCTTCAGTGATCCGATACCTCACGTTGATCGTTGTTCTTGTATTCCTCATAGGAGAACTACTGGTGTTTTTATTTTGGATTGGACGAAAACGGAAAAAAAGCAAAATGGACGACATAATTCCCACGCCATTCTATTTATCCCCCTATGAATCGGAGGACCTTTATTCACTGAATTCTCAATCATATTCCCCGCAGGAACCGGAAGCATATGGAGATGCACCCGTTCAATTCTATTCGGAACCTGCGGCATATCAAGAAGTCCCCCCAATTTTACCTCCGGTATCTGTACCAAATCAACAATTATCACAGGTTCCAATACTGCCCGGTCCACAGACATCTGCAATTCCTTCACAGGGTGACGGTCCTCAGCAATTGATGTTGGCACCAGCACCGTCAGCTGGTTCTGATTCTTCGAATACGCCTGTCTCACCACAGGGCCCGGGGATGATTGAAGCACCATCCGCAGAGGCTGTGGAAAAATGGATGGAAAGTTTACCTAGCGAATATAACGCCCCACAAGCCCAACAAGCAGCACCCCCAGAGATGGATCCGTCTCTAATTGAAATGGAGGGAACTATTCCCATGGGATCATCTCAGCCGATAGCAACAGAAGAAGATATAACAGAACCCATGGAGGTGGACTCCATAACACTGGAAGATGAACTCGACGACCTGAAAGACATTATCAGTAATGTAATAAGAAAAGACCTTCCATTGCTTCCCCCGTCTTCTTCAGACACAGAAAAAATTGATCATTATGAAGGTAATGATTCGAATTCCGGACTGCAAAACATCGAAAACAAACTTGCAATGCTGGATTCACTCACAGAAGATTACAATGAGAAACAAGATGGGGCAAAAGAATAAAAATCATCGGATTGTTCAGTTTAAACATTCGGATGCAACGCAAATTGAAAAGTGGACAATAGTTACGGTAATGTTCCAATACTTGATTAGTAAAGACATACCTGATGGCATATCACACTTTCAAGCCAAGCCAGTGGGTGATGATGAACATAGTTCATCGAACCCTAATAGAATCTCTGATTCTATGTCGGGACTTGGCTTTTCAAGAAAAGCAAGAAGGCGACAAAATGGAAAGCAAATCTTCATCCCAAAAGCAGCGATATGTTGAGGGATTAAAGACCTGTGTCATTATTATGATAATCCTTCTTATTATTACTGTGGCAATATCCACTTTGTCCTCTTATATTGGTCAGCGTAGTATCGATCCATCGAAGTTCGATGCAAATATTGACATCAGGAAAGAATTCTCCGTACCTTATTACAGCTGCCCTGTTGAGATAGATGTCAGTATCAGAGGAGGAGGTAATGCCACCTTTTATTTGGTGAAGGGAAAGGATTTAAGCGATAATCCTCTTGAGGATGAAAAGAATGCAAAGTATATCGTGAACAATACAATTGCTTCGGTAATGAATACCCGAAACTTCCACCTTGAACGGGAACTGGACTCAGGCGATTATACGCTGTACATACTTCATCTTCAGGAAAAGAAAGACGATGAAAAACCGATAATAGTTGGTGTCGATGTTGAAAATGACATGACTGGATCAATTGCATATACTTCCTACAGTAAGGTTCAGTATAATAAGGTCAATATATTTATTTTAAAACCGATTCTGCCATACGTGTATATAGTTTTCATAATCAGTGAAATTTTTCTGATCGTATGGTTCTTTTCTTTCATTGTAAGGAGGAGAATGGTTAGGGAAGAAAAGGAACCACAGCCGGTCTCATACAAGGTAAGGATTGAAAAAGTTCCCAAAAGGGATGCCACTTCTTCATGGAAGACCACACTGCGAGGCGAGCGAGGTACAACAGGTTCATCAAATATACACTATTCACCCCCCACTGAGACATATTCGAATAAAAAGAGCCTAGCTTTACCAGAGGACACATCTGTAAGCTCAGCGATATCCCATCCAACTGTTCCAAGCGAGGCTTCAACACCCAATCTACCCGAATTAACCAAAATCCCCCCCAAATCGTCGCCGAAAAAGGATGCCGGCGACCAAAAAAAGAAATCAAAACCCGGTAAAAAAGATAAGAAAGTTATCCAGGAAAACAAGGATATACAGATATCCTCGATTCTGGAAGGATTGAGGAATTCGGTAAGTACCATTGAGAGAGAGGAAGTGCCGGCTCATACTTCACTGGAAACCACAGATGGTGAGAAGCTGAACGAAGAAGAGATTACACTTGATGACATGAATTTGGACGATGTGGATACCATGGACCAATTTCTTCAAAAGGTGAATGCAAGTTCTGATTTAAGGAAAACCAGAACGAAATCAAAGAAATTTTCAGGATCCCTGGAAGACAGGAGAAGGATCGCAGCTTTTTCGAAAAGAAAACATTCATCCAATGAGGTATTGATTGAAGAGAAGAAAAACCGAAATGACCTTGACACCGAGATGGAGAAACTGGGCAAGCTGGATCCGAAAACAACAAGGGAGTCGAAGGAACAAAGGGTCAAACCATGGCCAGCCTCACCTGCAGCCAGGGAAAGAAGGGCTTTCCCATCGGATCGAAAGGAAAAACTTGAGAAGACCTTTGCACGGATATTAAAGGAAAAGTCAGATGAAGTAACTCCTGGATCTAAGAAGCAGAAGAAGATGGATACTTTAAGAGAGAGGATGGACTCATTACTAAGTCAAATCATTGAAGATTAGATTATTTCTCGAATTTGCTCGGATTTGGAGCAATAGAGCGTCACTTTCCGGGAAAAAAGTGGTCACCATTTGGAGATGAGATGTCCCATGGCAGAGAACGAGAACAAAACAAAGTTAAATATCTGGTCGAAAAGAAACAGATGGATATCAGGAATCATAGTGGCCCTGGTATGTATCATTCTCCTTATCATTGCTCTGCCGAGATACTTGGAAAGCCAGGGAGCATCGCCCATAATAAAATTCTTCATGGTGATGATCTTCATTGCCTTCATCGGATTATTGCTTGTAATCGGAGTAAATCTCATTATAGGTGACTTCCAACTTGGTCGAAGGGTGAAAGAAGAAACCATAGAGAGACCTAAAGCAAAGGTGGACTTATCCGAGGGTTTCCGCGATTGGACTCCTGCCAGAATGAATTCCAATGTTGTCCAGTCAGTTGATTATGACCGGACCGTGAGCAAAGGATACGGGAGTGCATGGGAACAGGAAGACCGAAGGAAAAAAAGAGAGGCCGAGCTCTTAAAAAAGAGGAAAATAAGTGAACTTGCTATCAAGTACAGGGAAGATACCAGCGAATATCTTATTCAAAAGGAAATCGAGCAGAAGAGCGAGATGATAACCAGAGAGATAACGGAAAGAAAGTTGATCGACGATATACTTACCACGCATGTTAACACAATTGGAATGAGATTCGTACCTTTACGAAGAGGAGAATTCCTCATGGGAGATAACCGCATACCGCAGAGCAGCCCCGAACATAAGGTAAGTATGACTGAACCATTCCATATTAGCGTATATCCTGTAACCCAGGAACAATGGGAAAAAGTAATGGGCAGCAACCCCAGTCCGACCAAGAACAAAGATTCACCAGTAGTGAATGTATCGTACAATGATTGTATGGAATTCGTGACCAATCTGAACAACTTGGAAAGAGTATTAAGGTATCGACTGCCAAGTGAAACCCAATGGGAATATGCTTGCAGAGCAGGCAGCACCAGCAAGTTCTCTTTTGGCGATGATATGGCCCGAGTTCGGTCCTACGCCTGGACCAAGGAGAGTTCTGAAGTGGGATTGCACCCGGTGGGCCTTAAAGATCCAAACCTTTGGAACATCTACGATATGCACGGGAACGTATGGGAATGGTGTATCGATAGGTGGCACGATAACTATAAGAACGCCCCGGGGATGGATTCACCCTTCATGGACGGAAAGGGTTCGAAATGTGTCGTCCGCGGGGGAAGTTACAAATCCGACCACTGGGAAAGCGCCTATCGCACGTATCATGATGCGGATTACCGCTCAGATGACCTTGGTTTCCGGGTCGTCATGATTTTCGATCCATTAGCTTTACTTTCACAAGGTGCTTTCGCGCTGAGATAATTTGTTATTCCCCGATTGGCAAGATATACGTTCCCTTCGGGTGGATAATATTCAAATTGAATGATATGATCATTTACACAGTTTAGATTACACTACAACCTTTACTGCTTATTCTTATTTCTTTTTATCCTTTTTACCGGCCTTTTTTCCCTTTGGTTTCTTCTTTTCCACTTTCTTTTTATCCTTTTTGCCGGTTTTTTTTCCTTCCTTCTTCTTTTCCTTTTTCTCTTTTTTCTCTGCCTTCTTCGCCTTTTCTACTTTCTTTTTATCCTTTTTGCTTGTTTTTTT
>CAYFHS010000022.1:33947-68574 GCA_964342815.1 uncultured archaeon
TCCTTCCTTCTTCTTTTCCTTTTTCTCTTTTTTCTCCGCCTTTTTCGCCTTTTCTACTTTCTTTTTATCCTTTTTGCTTGTTTTTTTTCCTTCCTTCTTCTTTTCCTTTTTCTCTTTTTTCTCCGCCTTTTTCGCCTTTTCTTTTTTCTTAACTATTTCCTTTTTTGGGGCGATTATATCCTTTACAACTTTTGCCCTACGCGTTCCGAAAACCTTAATTAAACCAACCCATCCTCCGTCTTTATAAGCTGCTTCAGCATTATTCAGATCCTTTTCTGAGGGTATCCAATTAACTTTTATTCTCTCTTTTTTCCCCGTCTTTTTAACTTTATCTTTTTTTGGCCGCCCGCGCTTTTTTTTCTCCGCCTTTTCCGTTTTCTTTTTCTCTTTCTTTTCAGCTTTTTTAGTTTTTTCTTCTTTCTTTTTATCCTTTTTGCCGGCCTTTTTTATCTTTTTTTCTTTCTTTGCTTTTTCCTTTTTGGGCCGCCCGCGTTTTTTTTTCTCTGCCTTTTCCGTTTTCTTTTTCTCTTTCTTTTCAGCTTTTTTCGTTTTTTCTTCCTTCTTTTTTTCCTTTTTACCGGCCTTTTTTATTTTTTCTTTCTTCTTAACTTTTTCCTTTTTGGGCCGCCCACGCTTTTTTTTCTCTGCCTTTTCCGTTTTCTTTTTCTCTTTCTTTTCAGCTTTTTTCGTTTTTTCTTCATTCTTTGTTTTTTCTTTTTTAGGCCGCCCGCGCTTTTTTTTCTCCACCTTTTCCTCCTTTTTTGGGGCAATTATATCCTTTACCACTTTTGCCTTACGGGTTCCGAAAACCTTCATAAGGCCCCTCCATCCGCCATCTTTATAAGCGATCTTACCCTTTTTGATATCATCCTCGGATGGTTTCCATTCTTCCTTTTTCTTATCTTCCCTTTCCTTCTTTTTCGATTTCTCTTTTTTCTCCTCTTTTTTTACCTTTTCTTCTTTAGAATGTTTGCTCTTTTTCTTTTCCTTTTTTTTCTTCTTTTCATCTCCAGACCAGGACACACTAATGGTTACTTTCCCATCTTTTCCGGAATCTTTTCCCTTTACCTTTACTTTGAAAATATCATTTGATTCTATGATCCAACCGTGTTCACCGAAATAAGCGTTCAATGTCCCCTCAAAAAATGGTATCAATGCTTTTCTATTCATCTTTTTTTCGATTTTCATCTCGCTTTTTGCCATAAACATCCCTTCATTAAACTTTTATTATTAATAATAATATAATTGTGGGTAATCTATCGAATTTATATTAATATTTTCATTACTTTATTTTCGGATTTATTATTAATAAAATACATTTTTTAATGAGAGTTTACATTATTTCAAACATGGCCAGTATCTTCTTTATTCCTAGATAAAAGGTAAAATAGATCATAAAAATAATGAAACTAAAAATTATGATTATTTTAATAATATTAATTATTATTAATTATCCAAAAATAAATTATCCTTTCGTATTTCCCAAATGAAAAAAAATAAGTAAAAGGATTAATACGATAATATGAAATAGCTACTGGTAACTGATATACTCCTGAATCCGCAAAGAGCAAATTGTCCCGGAGGATCTTGAATTGACAAATTTGACCCCCCTTATGAAACAATACCTTGACATTAAAAAGGATTATCAAAATTGCGTACTGTTCTATCGCATGGGAGATTTCTACGAAATGTTCTACGATGATGCCAAGGTGGCATCCAAAGAGCTTGATATAGTCCTCACATCCAGGGGTTTAGATAGGAATGGAAAAAAAATACCCCTGGCAGGAATTCCTTATCACGCGGTTGACAGTTATTTAACTCGAATGGTGAAAAGGGGCTATCACGTAGCAATCTGCGAGCAGGTGGAGGACCCGAAGCTCGCCAAGGGTATTGTCAAAAGGGAGGTGATCCGGGTGGTAACACCCGGTACGGTACTCGAGAGCAATCTCCTTTCGGACAACAGCAACAATTATCTGATCGGGATAACCAGAAGCGGAATGAATTATGGTATCGCAGTGGTGGATGTTTCAACTGGTGAATTCTTTACAACACAACTCGAGGGAAACGATGCCGAAAGCAAATTAACTAGTGAGATATTGCGCTTCGATCCCGCCGAATGCATTCTCCCAGAGAGCCTGGTCAATGACTCAGATTTCCTGAAGAAACTGCAGAACATCTCAAAGGTTGCTGTAACCCCTTTCAGCGACCAGTTTTTTGAGGCCACCATTGCATACAAGAATCTCGTGGATCATTACAACGTTATAAGTCTTGAGGGCATGGGATGCGAGAACATGCCTCTCGCAATCGAAGCCGCAGGCGGGGTCCTCTCCTATTTGAGAGATACTCAAATGTCGGGTTTGGAGCATCTTCATGTGCTTTCCACGTATTTTATGAATGATTACATGGTACTGGACGGAGCAACCTTGAGGAATCTTGAACTGGCGAAGAACATAATCGATGGAACGAAGAAAGGGACTCTCCTTGACATTCTCGACAGTACCGTATCGGCAATGGGTGCGCGTTTGCTGCGAAAGTGGCTCACCCGCCCGCTTCTGGACTTGGACAAAATAAAACAGCGCCTGGATGCAGTGGAAGAACTTGGAACAAATAATTTTTTACGCCATGACCTGAGAGAACAGTTGAACAAGATACTGGACCTCGAAAGACTGATCGGAAGGGTGGTGTACGGATCTGCTAATGCAAGAGACTTGGTAGCCATAAAGTTGTCACTGAAAAAGATACCCCGTATAATATCACTGCTGGATGAATGCAAACCACCTCTAGAGGGATATTTGCTTCGTAACATCATGCACAACCTTGACCCATTAAGTGATCTGGTGGATAGTATTGACAGAGCCATTGTCGATGATCCCCCATTGACGGTTAGGGAGGGTGGTATGGTGGAGACCGGCTATGACGAATATCTCGACACCTTGCGGGATATTACAAAAAAAGGGCGAACCTGGATTAAGAAGCTTGAAGAGGACGAGAGGGAACGGACGAAGATCCCGAATCTCAGGGTCAAATACAACAAAATATTCGGGTACTTCATTGAGATTACCCAGACACACAAGGAGCTGGTCCCCGAGGACTACAATCTCAAACAAACGCTGAAGAACAGAGAACGGTACGTCACCCCCGAGTTGAAACGGAAAGAGGAAGAAGTAATTTCGGCAAAAGACAAGATCGAAACATTGGAATACGAGATATTCTGCCGCATCCGGGATGAAGTAGCGTCCAAGGCTGTGAAGATACAGCATGTTGCTGCCATCGTCGCAAAGCTCGATGTCCTAGCAACTTTCGCCCATGTTTCCGTGCTAAACGGATATGTTAAGCCAAACCTATACAACAATGATGAACTGCATATCAAGGGTGGCCGGCATCCCGTGGTGGAGAGCATGATCGAGGATTCCTTCATACCTAATGATACAGACCTTGATCTCGATGACAACCAATTAATAGTTATAACCGGTCCCAATATGAGCGGCAAATCGACCTATATGCGCCAGGTGGCACTGATAGTCATCATGGCGCAGATGGGATGTTTCATTCCGGCGGAAGAAGTTCATATTGGATTATGTGACAGGGTTTTCACCAGAGTTGGAGCTCATGATGACCTGGCCAGGGGGCAGTCAACTTTCATGGTTGAGATGATAGAGCTGGCAAATATTCTCAATTCCGCCTCATCACGATCCCTGATAATTCTGGATGAGGTAGGACGGGGAACATCCACATTCGACGGCCTATCCATTGCCTGGGCAGTGTCCGAATATATTCATAACAGGGATTCTGTGGGAGCAAAATGCCTCTTTGCCACTCATTATCATCACCTGACTGAACTGGAAAAGGCACTTTCTAGGGTAAAGAATTTTCATCTCACTGCCAAACATATGGATGATGACATTATCTTTATTAGAAAGATCAAGCCAGGTGGAACCGACAAAAGTTATGGAATAGACGTGGCAAAATTGGCTGGCCTCCCTATTTCCGTCATCGAAAGAGCAAAGGAAGTACTCCTGAAGATCGAGGAGGCAAACGTATTGGGGGTTAATCGTGAAGAAAAACTCGTTAAAGTCAGAAAGACCGACCGGGTGAGGTTCACCGATGAGATTACAAAAGCCAAGGCCGGATTTACCCAGACATTACTTTTCTCCCCCAAGGAGGAAAAAGAACCGGATGCAGTTGTTGAAAAGATAAAGACACTGGATCTGGATCATTTAAGACCCGTTGAGGCGCTTCTGGAACTTTATCAGCTTCAAAAAGAAATATTCAAGAGAGATAAGACCGGTTAAGGTGGTGATACCTTCTTTTTTTCCAGATCCGATTTCATAGAAGCAATGGATCGTTTACCTCGATATTTCAGGATCCGAAAAGGGAAATCTACTGCCCGATACATTCAAGCAAAGATGATATATTTTTTACGTGGAAAGGCGGAGATTAGCGAAACCGATATAGATATATTGTGGAAGATGCACGAGGAAGGTCTTTTCCGCCAAGGCCAACTCACTAATAGTAATCCGAAATATATGAAATCCCGCAAATCGGCCGATGTGAAAGTATCGCTATTGGATGTGAAACACGAGTTAGCTCGACGCATGTTCATGGATTGTACCTTTTGCGAGCATCTGTGTCATGTTGATCGAACGAAGACTTTAGGATGGTGTAAGGTAGGAACACCTTATCTGTCTTCTGAGTTTATTCATATGGGAGAGGAGACCGAATTGATACCTTCTCATACCTTCTTCTTCTCCGGTTGCACCCTAAAATGCGTTTTCTGTCAGAACTGGGATATTTCTCAGAATCCCGAGGCAGGTATTTCACTTAGTTCCGATGATTTTATAAAAAGGATCGAGAAGAACTCTAACCGGTCGGTTAATGTGAACTGGGTTGGAGGCGATCCAACGCCCAATATTCCGTTCATTCTGGAGGTTCTGTCGAAAGCGAATATGAACATTGCTCAAGTCTGGAATTCGAACATGTATCTCTCTGACGCTTCGATGCGGTTATTGGAAGGGGTGGTGGACGTTTATCTCACTGACTTCAAATATGGAAATAACGACTGTGGACAAAGGCTTTCAAAGATCGATCATTATTGGGATATGGTAAAACGCAATCATATGGATGCTGGCAAACGGGGGGAGCTAATAGTACGCCACCTTGTAATGCCAGGTCATGCGGAATGCTGCTCTGAGCCGATACTTCATTTTTTAGGAGAAAATCTCGACAAAGGAAGGCTTCGGCTCAACGTTATGGGACAATACCGGCCGGAATACAAGGCTGGAGAGTACAAGGAGATTTCGAGAAGACCCACTATTGAAGAAATAAATTTGACTAAAGAATTGGCAACGGAGCTTGGACTGCCCTTATGCGATTAGAAAATAAAATAAACCTCGTTAGAATCAGTCGAGAGATTTTCTCATTTTCCGCGTTACGTATCCAGCAACCCGGTTCCTTAGAGTTTTCGTGCGTATGTCCGACAATTCCTGGACCATCTTCTTATTGAATTCAAAATCATGTTTGAACTTCCGCCCGTGTTTTTCCAGCAACTCCTGACCCAGTCGTTTGATATATGTCGGTTTGATATTTCCCATACGAATCACAGTTTTTCCTTCAGCTTGGTACGGAGGCCGAATGTAAATTACAGTATTTTAAATTTTTCTGAAAAGTCTTAAGGAAAGGAATCGTCTCGAAAATCGTCCATTTGTACCTGTTCCATATGACTTTGTTATGAGCAATATACACTTCATCCAAGGAAAAAATAGAAACACGTTCACAAAAGACATAAATTTCTGTAAATATATTCTCCTGGATGAGATAAGCTAATACTCTGGATACAAACGACCATAAAAACTAAATATCACACGAGTCTACACCTTGGTTTGAAACGGGAAAATTGTAATTATTTTCAAAAACGCTGACTGCCGCACCATCATGATCAATGAATTAAATGGAACCTGGGATTATCTATGTATGGAAAATTTATTTTATTTGGTCTAATAATTTTGGGCATTGCTTTTGTCAGGGTCATCAGACCGAAATCTATGAAATATTTAACATTTCTTGAAGTATTCAAAAGGGTACCATTAGTCCTAAAAAAATACAAATGGCACATGTTCTTCTTTGCCGTAATCTACTTTGAGAAGAATTACGTGGATAAATTGAATGATCCCATAAGATATGGTCTGAACCTGGATTTCACTAATTACATATACTATTTGGAAAAACCCTTCATACATTTGCTTCAAAAAGGAATCTTAAATACCAACACTGTTTTCGCGGTGTATTTTACTTACATAGTCGGGTCTCTTTATCTCCTTCTATATATCTTCATAAATTATTTCTCAGTGACATATTTTGCCTTTATCGATCGCAGGAAGCTTGCCAATACCATGGTGTTGAATTACATGGTAATATACCTGATCTCAATACCTTTTTACCTGTTCATGCCGGTGGATGTCACTGGTCAGGTTCACCCAAAGATGCAGACCCTTCTATACGATCTTTCCCCCTGGTATCACAATTTCTTTGTCTCTGTTGACCCATTTGACAACTGCATGCCATCTTTGCATATTGCCATACCCCTTGGAATGTTGATATTTATCATGATGGAACGAAAAAGAACGAGGACCAAGGAATACAACCGATTCATTGGATTGCTTGTGGCAGTAAATGTATTTTTTACGTTTGCGATAATATATCTGGGCATACATTGGTATATCGACATCCTCGGAGGAGTGCTGATAGCTCTATTCGGTGTATATATCATTAAACGGATCGAACCCGGATTGTGGAAAAAAATAAATACCATCGAGTTTGAATTGAGGATCTATCTCGATATGGTTCAACCCAGGAATACATCGAAAATGATACATTTAAGGCGCATTTTAGCCTTCTTTATCGATGTTATTCTGATCGGCATACCAGCGGTGCTTATCTATGGATTTCCCGGATCGTACATAGTGCCCGACGAACCTTCTCTGATATTCTTTTTCATACTTTTATTCATTTACTGGACCTCCATGGAATATGCCGTACATACCACTCTTGGAAAGATGCTCTTTGGTATGAAGATCACTGACCATTTTAATACTCCGAAAGATGAGCTTCCCAAAAAACTGCTGATGGTATGGAATGAAATGGATACTAAAAGAGAAAAACTAAAGGTAATCAAAAGCACGCGATCTTTGCTTGCAATAATGTTCGACTTCTCGTTTGTATTCATGCCTTTATTCCTTTTTGTGGGGATCATCCCGTCTATATCCGGAAACATACCCATCGTCTTTCTAATATCATGTGCTCTCTTCTTCAGTTACTTTTTTATTTCGAGAATCTTCTTCTCCTCCGGACTCGGCGGATTCATAGCGAAGAAATTGATTTCTAACATTGGCATCGAATATCAGAGACGATACGGACACGTAATGTTCCATGCTAAGAGGATAATTTATAAGACATTTACTTTCCTGATTGTTGCGGACGCTCTTGCGGACTTACTGATAAAATGGATATTCAAAGGCAAGGAAAGCGATATTCATCGATTACATAGGATTAAACGAAGAGGTTCAGCTCGAAAAATAATTAAAGGAAATGATGGGAGTTTATCCGGAACTGAAGGACAGGATTAACAAAATAAATATCTATATAAAGGATTTCATATGTTCTTCTTTGAATAATAAAGAAATAATTATATGGCAGATAATAATTTCAGGGTAATTATTTATACTATCATATTTCATTTGATGCCGACTTTTAATTGGTTGGAAAAAAAAGAACTGGTGTGCATTTTGAATCCCGATTTTGAATCAAACATTACATTTGATAGGATAATCGTCATCATGACCGTTCTCTCCATAATCCTTCTGTCTTTAACATATACGGTCGAAGGAGTAAGGTCATTTACCCTAAGTGAGGGAGAGATTGAGACAGAAGCCCTGGGGGGGCATGATGTCATAAAGGTATACATAACGGTGTTGACGCCAAATGCATCCATAGACGTGTATGTTCTTCCTACAGAAATATATTCGGAGAACCGTAAACTTCAAAATGATTTTTTCCCGCTTGAAAATTACACGAGATTGAACCTGACAACAAATATCACCTACTCATTTCGGTTTTTTGAAGATGAATTTCCGACTTATGAAATAATCCTGGATAATTCGGACAATATTCACGAAAATGATACCGTACCTGTGGAGAATCTCACCATAAAGGTAAAGGTAAGAATGAGTTTTCCCGAAAGAGGTGATTCTGCGATCTATAAGGGAATAATCGCATCGTTTCTAGTATTCCTGTTTTGTGGTTCAGTAGTTGCGAAGAGCATTCGCAACCGATTACGAAAAAAGAAATCATCATTGGGAAAATCGGGGAAAGATGCAGAGAAGGGGGATTAGAATATTATTTCCTTCTTTTCCATCAGATGTTTTATTATCTCATCGGCGCCGAGTTTTTCCGGCCAAATGTAATGATCAAAAATATTTCGGTCCTTGCACTTGTCAAGAAGCCGCATGGAGTGTATCTTGACAATAACGTAACATTCCGGATTAAGCCTCTTTATGCGACAAGCCACCAAGAAGAGTTCGTGTTCGTCGGGAACCGTTACAATGGCAGCCTTGGCATGCTGGATATCCGCTTTATTCAGGATATTCAGGTCAGCGCCGTTTCCCAATATGGCGTTGATCCCTCCCCGCCGGAGGTATTCAATCTTCTTCATGCTCCGGTCAATTACAGCTATATCCTTGTTATAGCTGTCCAGAAGATGGGTCAATTTGGCAGAGGTCCTTCCATACCCTACGATAACGGTATGGTTGTATAGAATTGGTTTCTCTCTCTCTTCGAAATGGAAAGCCTGAACCAGGATGGGGGTACCAAGGGCGGTAATTATGGTCATCACCACTACAGCATTGAAAAGAGGTTCATCTATAATCTTTGCATCAAATGCAATGGCGCTTGCTGCTATTGCTGCGCTTACCTTGGGTAGAAGAATTGCACCGATTGTAATTCCATCCATTGACTTCAAGCGTTCCATCTTTGCGAATAATAAACCTCCGATTAACCTCGCTGCCAGCAGGGTCACCAGCAGCGAAACGGTCAGTAAGATTCCAGTTGATTCCTTGTAGAAAACCGTGATGTCCATCTCCATACCCAGGATTATAAAGAAAATCGGAATGAAAAAACCGTGCCCCAGTCCTTGTAATTTATGGTAGGTCTTTTCATCGGGGATATGCTGACCGAGGGTCATTCCAACTAGAAAAGCGATGAGAATTCCGTGAATTCCTATTAGCTCACCAATACCGATAATACCGATCAGCAATGCAAGTACGAATTTGAAGTCACCCTCCTTCTGCTTTCTTTTCTCCCTTGTAAAGAAATGCGAAGCCAATTTCGGAAGTATTACCAGTATGGCCAGGATAATTGCAACTGTGCCAAACATGAAGAAAATAAGCCATAGATAGCTTTTGTCCAGTTGAACTATGAATGAGATGATAAAAAGCGTGATTGCGTCCAGTATAATAACAGCTGGTATCAAAAAGCTTGCGAATTTTTCCCTGAGGTATAATGAGGATTTTACCATGGGAATTATTTCACCCACCGATGCAGACATCATAACGGTTCCCAACAATAACGAAGCCAGTATAATCTTCTCCGAAATAAGTCCCAACTCACCCAATGCAAGTCCAAGGGCAAAACCGAATATGAAGCAGATTGAGGCACTTATTACCGTTAATTTCAATGATTTTCCGAAAGATACATTCGTGTACTCATGGATCTCCAAACCAGCTTCGAAAACGAGAAAGAAGATACCGATCTCAGCCAACAGCTCAAATGCCTTGTGAAATTCGATACCTATAACCGAAGGGCCCAATATGATTCCTACAATAATATACAATGGGACAATAAGTATCCGGTACTTTCGGAAAAATTCCGGTATGAGTAGTGAAATCCCCAGTAGGACAGAGAATATTATCAGTGGATCCAAATGCTGCAGATAATCCATTCGATGGGCAATGGCCTCCATATCTATAAAAATATTGCCATGAGTGAATTTAGTTCACTTCTTGAAGTGTTTGATATAAAAAAAAGTCATCCCATAAACGATTTCTTCTTTTTCCTAAGAATAACAATAATAACAATTGCAATTACTATGATTCCAACACCGATCAGAAGCCACGTAAAACTGTCAAGCAATATTCCATTATTATTCTCTCGCGCGAACCTCACACGTTTGTTGTTATTGGGATAGCTGTACTCCAGCATGTCAGGAGTTCTCGAAATATTGTTTTCATAAAAACGACCAAATCGCAGCGAGATGTAATAAGTCTCATTATATATTATCTCCACCGTTTCGCTCTTTGACGAATAATTGGTCCAAGAGCAGGAATGAACGTTATTTTCTTTATCGTACACATTGAAATATACCGATTTTATGGGCAGTTTTGTGAAATTATTATTCGTCATAATTATATCGAGCTCCAGTCGGGTGCCGTTCTCCCTCCAGTCAACAATAACAAGATCTCCAACACTATCACTGTCCCATCGACCAACCGTTTTCTTCAAGCATCCTGTCGTAATAATTGAGGAAAAAATTATACATGAAATAATTGAATAGCAGAGAAACCCCGGGATTCGTATATTATTAGAATCCCGTGACCGGTTTGTTTTATATCGGTCCATTGACATGGACATAGTCAAAAGGATAATTTAATTCTTTTCGCTATTTTTGTATTTTTCGGTGTAGGATGTACAACCTGTATTTCCATTCTTGTACAATTTCAATTAACTGATAATTATAATGTTGTCGGAATTCTCCTTGAGAACGGTTACAATCTTCTTGACGCTGGGAAAACGTTCCAGGTCAGTGTGAGGGATGAAGGAAGCCGAAGAAAATTCATCGAAAAAATCCTTGTTGACACTGAGTTCGACATAGGTTAATTTCTTGTTGATCTCAGCTGCACGGTCCATCATTTCACACGACAAAAGTACCGTCTTTGCACCTGTGAGAGAACCATTCCCGATAAATACGAACTTGTCAACCGACATGTCGGGTAGAAGTCCCAATAAAATCGCCTTACGCAGATCGATATAGTTACCAAAGCCACCTGCGATGTAAATTTTGTCCATATCATCGAAATCCAAATTCACCGTCTTTAAAAGAAGTGCCGTTGCTGCATACACTGCTGCTTTGCTTCTGATAATGCTTTGTATGTCGATCTCCGTGATAACGATATCCGTGTTGTTCCCGGTTGAACCCTTTTCAACAACTACAAACTCTAGACCATCATTTCCATTCCTGATACGCTGTGGGTTCACTTCTTTCTGCAGGTTACCCTTCCTATCAATTAGGTTGTGGGTGAAAAGTTCCGCAAGAAGATCGATTAGACCTGATCCGCATATACCAACCGGTGGAACATTTCCTATGGTCTTGTAATCTGAATCGCCGGACGGATTGATATCGATTTGCTCTATGGCGCCAGTGGTAGCGCGCATCCCCGAATCCACCTCACCACCTTCGAACGCTGGTCCCGCTGAACAGGCGCATCCCACGAGCCAATCCTTGTTTCCGACGACGACTTCACCATTCGTTCCTACATCTATCATTATGGATATCTCAGACTTTTCGTACATACGGGCTGCGATTATATCAGCAGTAATATCTCCTCCGACATACCCCGCTCTGCTCGGAAGTGAATGCAGGATCGCCCTATTGTTTACCTTGATGCCTAGTTCTCTTGCGTAGACCAAAGGCATGGTATTCGAAACCGGAATGTATGGTTCCAACTTGATGAACCGGGGGTAGATACCGTAGAGAAGATGCGTCATCACGGTATTCCCGGCAATAACCATTGATCGGATTTTTTCTGGGGCGATCCCCAATTTTCCTATCAGAGAATTGATGGTTTTTACTGCCAACCCCTGCATGGTCCTCAGTCCCTTTGCATCTGCACTGAAATCGATTCTCGTGAGAACATCTTCACCGTGAACCATCTGTTTGTTGTAATCAGCGGCCGAACCAACTATTTCCCCCGTACCCAGATCCACGAGATTGGCCACGATGGTGGTAGTTCCGAGGTCAACGGCCAATCCAAGGTATTCTCCCGACATGTCACCGGATTCGATATCAATCAATTCATATCCAGGATCCCTGCGGGACAGGGATAGCGTTATATCCCAATTAGCATCCCGGAGTTTTTTTCCAAGGTACTGTATCCTGTCCAGGGAGATATGACTCAATTGGATTTTTCGTGATCGAAGTTCTCTTTTTATCCTTTCGATATCGGATATGTTATCATCGAGGGTCGGCGATGGAAGCTGTATATGATATTTTATTAGGAGAGGGTCAATTTTTTCGTGGTAAGAATCTTCACATCGAGTGAGAACTTTCATTTTTTCGGTAACACTGCTTGGAGGAATGAAAACTTCAATAGTGGAATCCACAGTAGTCTGGCAGGCCAGTTGAAACTCAATTTTTGAGTAATCTCCTTTGAGAACGGATTCTAGAACCCCCTCATTAATGGATTCTTTGACATAGACCCTACATTTTCCGCATTCCCCCATACCCCCACATACTGCATTTATGGGAATCCCTGCCTCAACAATCGCATCCATCAGGCAGCTTCCTTCCACAGAGTTTATGGAAATATAATAGGGATATAAGGTCACTCGGTGCATAACAGCAACGAGAGCCACATTATAAATGATAAATGTTTTGAGAGAAAAAACATTTTTTTTTGACAGAAAGCATTCCGATGAGTCCAACCACAATCGGTCATCAATAGCAAATCAAGCAATAAAGTAGAAAATACATGACCGGTTTTACCCGGCAATCGCACAATTTACGGAACTAGGAGGAATATAATGAGAAGCTTTAATGGAAGAGATATAGTATCGCTGAAGGATATTGAAAGAGCAGAGTACATGAGAATTTTTGAAATAGCGGATGAACTGGCCCCAATAGCCAGGAATCGAAATAACGATGATTTGCTATCTGAGAAAACCCTGGTAACGGCATTCTACCAGCCCAGCACCCGGACGAGACTTGCCACGGAAGCAGCCATGCACAGGCTTGGCGGTCGTGTTGTGGGCTTCTCCGATGCCAAAATGACACGGGCAGGTGATTTTTACCAGGAGTCAATCAAGGATACTGTTAAGATGCTCGAGTATTACGGTGACGTGATCGCAATGCGTCATTTTCAGCAGGGTGCACCACTTGAGGCTGCAAAATGGGCCAGCGTGCCAATAATCAACTGCGGTGACGGCTGGGGCGAACATCCGACACAGGTACTTACCGATCTATATACGATTTTGAAGGAGAAGGGCACGCTTGACGGATTGAATTTCCTCTGCGTCGGGGACGGAAGAATGAGGACGATGCATTCCATGGCTCATGCCATCACCCAGTTCGATATCGAAGCGAATTTTGTATTTCCTCCCGATATGGGAATGACTGACGAATACGTGAAGTTTATGGAATCTCGGAACGCTCGCTTCAATTTCACGGATCATGTGGACAAGGTCATTGCCGAAGCGGATGTCATATACATGGAGCCCGTGGTGCAACCCGATTATACGATGTCTAGACAAGAAGCCACCGAGGATAAAGGATTGACCCATGCAAATTACAAGATAACGAGAGAACTTCTTAGAAACAAAGCGAAGAGCGACTCGATAATTCTCCACTCTCTGCCGCGTATGGACGAACTGCCCCCTGATGTGGATGAGACTAGGCATTCAAGATACTGGCCCGAAGCGTTCAACGGTGTGGTTATGAGAATGGCACTTCTTGCATTAGTATTAGGCGCAATGGAATAATTGTGCCTTTTTTTTAAAAACCAAACAATTCCGCAAGGGAACCAAACATTTCAGCCAGGCTGAGACCAGCCCATCCTCGCAGTATTGCGTATGTGAGAAACAGTGCATACATGCCCAATAATATCACAGCTTTTGCGCGAGTAAGCTTCATCTTTATGGCCAGTATGATCAAAGTAATTGTTGACAATACAAGCAGAATTATCCGCACCTCCTGCACCCCCTCACTGTTCTCCAGGTTCACAGTCCCCTTCCACAATCCGTATATCAGAAGAGGCAGTCCCAGGCATATGTTGATATCGAATATATTGCTCCCGAAAGCATTTGAAACAGCTCCACTGTCATCGCCTTTTCGCGCTGAAAGCATAGAGAGAAATGTGTCCGGCACAGATGTGGCTGCAGCCGCTATTACCACTGCTACGAAAAAAGGTTTTATGTCAAGACTAACGGATATCTCCTTGCAGCTTAATGTTAGGAAGTAACATGCTCCCCCGATTATCGCGGTAGTCGCGAGAATAATTAGCCAAGCCATACTTTTCGTATGTTCGTATTTCACGCCGTCGTGAATGAACCATTTATCATCCTTTTCATCGATATTCAGACGGAGCATCCCGGAGTGTTTCGTACCGATATAGTCCACAGTGAACTCATCCGCGCCCTGGGCTCTCAGTACGACGCTGCACCCGTCCAATCGGCACCCATCGATCCCTTCCTGCTCCGGCATATGGTCCTGAAGACACTGCCAGAACTCATCAGGATCTTCCTCCAGCTCCTCAGCCATATCCGAATCGGGAAAATCCGGCCAGATTTTCAGCAATTCTTCGTAATCCTTTGTGTGAACTACCCGATACAAATCCTTCGTTATCCTGTCTATTGCTACTCTCTCGTTCTCCTTGAGAACACGCATGTGTCTCTTGGCATCCATCCAGAGCCACAGAGCATATCCGCCGTATAGTCCAAGGAATACAAGCCCCATCCACCAGGTCAGCTCACCCGTGGTGATAAATGATATAAGAACTATTTCGGAGAACAGGAAATACAGGCCGTCCCGGTACAACACCTCCTTTTCCACCACCAGGTTTGTATCCAGTCCCTTCAATTTACGAACGTTATAGATGAAGAACACACATACTGCGGGTATAACGATCATGTTGTAGATGGCACTACCCGCGCAGGTTGCTATGCCGGATTCATAGGTTCCGAAGAAGAAAAGAAAGAACATCACCGTGAAAAACTCGGGCATGGAACTGGCTACGGCATCAATGGTGGCCCCCCGCACCGATCCAGGTATGTTTCGTCCCAGAAAGAAAGAAGCATCGGAAAATGGCTCGCAGGCCTTCCATATCACTATGGAGATCAGTATGACGAGAAAGAACCAGAACCAGACGGGAAAATTACCCCAGTAGGCGATTATAGCGAAGATAAGGCTTGCAAGAAGAAGCCCAAGTAGCGAATAGCCTACAAGGGTTTTACGGTCAAAATTACCAATGCCCGACATTATAAGCGCACCTTTAGCTCCAAGATACTGTGCTTAGAGAACTGAGTACCCGAGAGTTTATGGTAAAAGTTGATTTAAAATATATAATTTGTTAGCTATTTGGCATTAGCGAGAATTGCCCTCGCAATGAACAATGTTGAAAGATGTTTCAACCTTCCCCGGCTCTGCAGTAGAGTAACGAGATATTTATCTGAGAAACACGTCTCTGAATATCTTGCCAATACTTACGAAGACTACGAAGAATTCCAAGCGGCCCAGGAACATTCCTATTATCTCGGTCCAAAGAAGAGGCAATGGTGCGTTTGGTAACGTTATATTCCCGGCAGAAAGGCCTACCGTTCCCAGCGCAGATGCGAACTCGAAAAGCGATTCCTTCATTCCATGCCCGTATGCGGAGATCACCATGGATCCCGCAAGAAAGGTAAGGAAATACAGAAAAACGTAGTTTGCCGTGTGTTTTATATGAATGTCGCGGATGAACTCTTTCTGATCGTCCTTCCATATGTAATTATGGATGATGGCTGAACGGGGACGGAACGGCCTTTTTATCTGCCATATGATGGATTTGAACAGAAGATGAACCCTGTACTGCTTCAGACCGCCGGACGTTGAGCAAATCCCTCCACCTATTATCATGAGAATGATCATTATCAGCCAACCCAGGCCGGACCAATTACCGTATTGCGTAATTGAGAATCCGGTACCGGTCAGGGCAGAGACCGCTTCGAACAGACCAGTTCGGAAAGCCATTCCCTTGCTGGGGGATATGGAGCTTGTCACTTTGAAGAAAAGAACTACCGAGGATATCGATATGGCTGCGAAGAATAACCTAATCTCACCGTTCCGAAAGAAGGATTTGAGTTTACCCCTGAAAAGCCAGTATGCAGTAAGGAAATTCAGATTACCAAGGAACATCAGCATCAGGGTGACTGTTTCTATTCCTATTGAAAAAGGCAGTCCGCTCCAATGCCCGATACTTGCGTTCTTGGTTGAAAAACCTCCAGTAGCCACAGCGGTAAACGTATGGTTCACAGAATCGAAGAAGGTGAATTGATTTCCGCTTCCAACCCCTCCGTTGAACTTCCATGCAACCAGCGTATAAGCAAGGATTCCAAGAACAACGTAACCAAGATACAGCTTGACCACTAGTTTGGCTGATTCTCGAACGTGTGGAGCAAGCTGTTCGGTTCTACCTTCGGCCTCTGTAAATCCCAATCCCACAGGACCTGTTATAGCAGCTAGCATCATGATGGCAAAACCCGCACCACCACCCAGCTGCATGGTACTCCTCCATAGCAAGAGCATATGTGAGTAATTCTCCACGTCCGTGACCATGGTAAGGCCAGTGGTGGTCCAGCCGCTGACAGCTTCGAATACCGATTGGGTGAAGGTCATCCTTGCAATGATCATAAAGGGGATTGCGGAGAAAAGGGATATTAGCGTCCAGGTCAGGAAAACTATTATTCCGCCGTCCATTACGGTTAGAACCCTTTTCTTTCTTGGTTCGAAGAACCTCCACATGACCATACCTATTCCAGCTGATCCCAGGGCGGGTAAAAAAAATCCTATGGAATCGCCCCATTCCTCGGGCCAGCCGAAAAGGGCAAAGAGCGGGAAGAGCATGAGGGTACTGACCAAGATAAGGTTGAAACCCGTAAATGACAGTATCGTCCAGTATTTTTCCCGCAATCCGGTTTCTCTTTGCATCCCGCATACCCGTAAATCAGTATTCCATTGTCAGCATTTTGAGGGCTTCGTCGTGATTCGTGGGAAGGGAGACCAGAATTATACGATCACCCGGTCTCAAACGGGTCTTTCCCCGGGGAATGATGGGTTTGTTCCTCCGGATCAATCCGGCAATAAGGCAGTCGGCCGGAAGTTTCAGATCCTCGAGAGGGATGTTCACCATCTTTGCGCTCTTTTTCAAAACCACCTCGGTAAGATTGAACTTCCCATCACCTACCGGCGTAAGGTGAACTATATCCTCGAAGATCGCTTTCTGCTCGATAAGACCCGTTAGGATATGCGTGGTTGATATGGCATCAGCGATACCCAGGTTCTTGAACACTTTTTCGTTGTCCGGATCGTTCACAAGGGCTAGGATACGGGGGACCTGAAAGTAAGCATCCGCCATCTGGCAGATGGTGAAATTATCCTGATCGAAGGAAGTAAGGGCGAGCAATACATCGCTGTAGAAAGCCCCGGCGTCCTCCAGGACCTCGGGATCGCTTCCGTCACCATAAACTATATTGATCTTCAACTGTTTTGCCAGTCTGCTTCCGCCTTCCCAGTTACGGTCTATCACCGTGACCTTGTGTTTTTTCGATATCAAGGCCCTTGAAAGGAAATATACCAGTTTACCGCCTCCGACAATAAGAACTCTCATTTAGTCATCTCCATATAAACTAAAGCCATCCCTTCAGGGGCGATCGGTTCTTCTCGAGAGCCAATTTTTCCAGGAACACGTCTGCCGATATGGCTGTTGGGCAAACCGTTAGCAGTCCTAATTCGGAATATGCCTCATCCCTTTTTGGGTCCGATACCCTAGCAATGACCTGCCGGACCGTAAACATCCTCTTAGCTACTTGAGCTGACATTATGTTGACATTATCCTCCCCAGTGGTTGCAATAAAAAAATCCGCTTCACCGAGTTTCGTACGTTCCAGTACCTTGAACTCCGTTACGTCCCCGATGATGTGAAAACCGCTGAACTCCACGGAGAGATTCCTGAACGCTTTCTCGTCGATATCCACGATCATAATGCTGTAACCCAACGCACTCAGCTTGTTTGCGAGGTACGAACCTAGACGACCGCATCCGGCAATTACCCCCAGCCGCTGTTTTTTGATAGGCAACAAAGATACCTCCTTACGCATTCAATTTCTCATTTAGCACATCCAACGATTCTACTATGATTGGCCAATTACTGTAATTCACAGGTTCACAGGGAAATGATAACCCAATGTAATATTTATGTTTACTTATATAACTTTCTACGGCATTGGATGGCCCTTAATACGTCGGATTATCCATATCTGAACGGGATTTCCAAACACGGACGGGTATTTGGAATCAAGGCAGAAGGTTTAAAATGAATGGTTTGTATAATTGAATTTATTTAAGATACTGCATCACGCAAAGAGATATTATTCGTACAAAAAGGTGAAATCAATGAAAAGAACAATTGTTATTATTCTTGTACTAGCAGTACTGTTTCCGGCAGTTGGCCACCTCCACGCATCGTACACGTTTTTGGAATATTCCCGGACCGATGATAATGATATGAGCAATGCCACAGTGATCGCGCTGAACGGAAGCGTCCAGGATACTTTACACAATGAAACGGATTTCGTGGACTGGTACAAAGCGGAGGTGACTGCAGGGGACATTATAATCATCAACCTCACGGTCCCCGACACAGGGGATTTGGACCTTTCGGCATACAATACGAACTCAGAGCTGGTTGGTAAAAGCTGGACCTACCGGACCGGCGGCTTTGAGGAGACAACCTTCATGGCGAACATGACTGGTTATTACTATATTGCAGTCTCGACATTTGAAGGGAACGGAAATTATACGCTTTTCGTGTTGAAGGATAGCGAATATGTTCACGACGGAAATGATTTTCGATACACGGCAACGGAAATTACCGAGTTGGTAACGATAAACGAGAAACATGAAATGATCGAAGGTATCGATGATAATGATTTTTTCAAAATATACCTGGGTGTGAACGATCAGCTCACAGCATCTTTATCCTATCAACCGGGCCAGAACTTCAATCTGTACTGCCTGGGACCTGACGGTACCATATTGAACGAATCGGCCAACTTTACCGGGAGTGAGGAAGCCGCCATAACTGCAGCAAGCGAAGGGTGGTATTATGTCCAGGCATCCGTGTTATGGGGTTCCGGTGATTATTATCTTTCCATTATCGTTGTGCGGGCGAACAGCCCTCCCGTAATAACAGAGGCACTCCCTCAAGGGACCACAATTACGGTGGACGAAGGTGTTTCGGTCATTTTCAGTATAAATACCAGCGATCCCGAGTTAGACATACTGGATTATACCTGGGAGGTGGACAACATAGTTGTGACGGGCGAGAACACAGGTGAATACAATCTCTCGACCTCATACGAAGATACCTACTCTGAGGGAAATTACCGGGTAGTGGTTTCTGTGGATGACGGCTACAATTCAGTCTCTCATGGGTGGAATCTCATTGTGGTGGATCGGAATCCATCGCCTGTTATGAAGATAAAATGGCCCCTGGAAGACGAAGTAAACATATCCGAGAACGAAAACGTTCTTTTTGTCACGGATATAGAAGATCCTGATGGAACGATTCCGGTAATAAGATGGTTGGTCAACAACGTCCAGCAGATTGGTGAGGCAGATGAAAGTTTCAACTTCAGGGCGAATTACAGCATGGCAGGGACCTACAAGGTTGAGATCGAGGTTATTGATTCCGCCGACCAGACTATGAGGCTCGTTAAGATGTGGACAATAACTGTAACCGATATCGACAGAGAGCCTGTAGTAACCGAGATTATTCCGATTCTGAACGGCCAGACTGACGAGGAAACGGCCCTTACCCTTAGCTTCAATTTCACCAATCCCGACGGCGATGCAGTTACGTACCGATGGTATTTCGACGGTGTATTACTGGGTGGGGAGGAGATATACCGATATATTTACATTCCGAGCTATTCCAGCTACGACGGGAATAAACACATGGTTCGTGTGGAAGCAACTGTAGGTCTACACGAACTGAATAACAGCTGGGTGCTTACGATTACAGACGTAAATCGTCTCCCGCAAATAGATAATACTACCCAGTCGCCAAAGGCCGGGCTGAAGTTCAAGGAAGATAAGAAGATAGCTTTTTCTGCAGAAGCGGTGGATCCGGACGGTGATAATATCACCTATTCATGGGTGAATATCGTAACAGGTGAGGAGTTATCCACCGGAAAGTCGTTTTCCAAAAGTTTCACGGCAGGAATGCATACGATTATGCTCACGGTTACAGACGGAAAAGGCGGGAAAGACACGATGGAATTTATCCTGGAAGTAAAAGCGGAGGAAGATTCTCCGGGATTCGGTCTCGGTACTATTATTTTTGTCGTTAGTTCCATCGTGCTTGTTGGTTACCGCAGGTTCCGCAAAAGTTAGGTACTTTCTGAACGAAACAAGATCAAGAAAATCACCGATATGATTAATACCCCTGTAAACTATAAGAGTAATCATGCAAAGAATCGGTTTGGCACTTGGAAGCGGAGGTGCAAAGGGTCTCGCCCACATTGCTTTTCTAAAAGTATTCGATGAACTTGATATTAAACCCTCCATCATTTCCGGGAGCAGCATGGGTTCGGTTATTGGCGCTTTGTATGCTTCAGGTCTTTCCGCTTCCCAGATCGAAGAGTTATACTTCAATATGACGCTCTTCAAGGTCACAAACATGATCGACCTTTCCTTATCGAGAAAAGGGTTGACGATACGGGGAAAGAAGATAATGACCTGGCTGCGAAAAAGAATGAAATGTCGGGATTTTGCCGATCTGAAAATACCTTTGAAGATAGTTGCCACCGATTTTTGGAATCGAACGGAAGTAGTTTTCGAAAAGGGAGATGTTGTTGACGCTGTCAGGGCCAGCATTTCGCTTCCAGGTATATTCCAGCCATACGTGATAGACGACCACATCTATATTGACGGCGGTGTCGTGAACCCGGTTCCCTATGATCTTATCCGGGACGACTGCGACCTGTTGGTGGCCATTGACGTTTATAATTATCCTTCGGATGACGCTAAACGAACTGTCCCGAACACCTTTGAATCCATTTTCTATACTTACGATATAATGTACAATATACTCATGAAAGAGAAAATTAACATATCTCAACCGGATATCCTTGTTCAAACCTCCCTTCAGGGCATCAATCTTCTCGATTTTCAAAAGATTCGTGAGGTATACGATTGTATCGAGGACGACGTTTCGAGATTCAAGCAGGAATTGATCTCGAGGTTGGATTGATTTTTTATTCTCATGGGAATCCGGATTGTATTCTAACCAGCTCAAGGACTGAAGAGTTAGAACCAAATAATAATATAAAATAAATCCGGATAGACCCGCCATGGATATTTTTGACTGGTTGATCACCCGTTTAATTGACGGTACCATAAAAAAGAGAGAGGACCTTCAGCGCCACAAGATAATGGCGGCAAAAGAGTTCAATATCCCCAATCTGTCAGCCAACTCAGAAATACTTAAGGCGGTTCGAGAAAGGATCCATGATCCGGCTACGTTAAAAAGAATAACAAAACTTCTCCGCAGAAAGGTGACTCGAACAATATCCGGAGTGGCTCCCGTGGCCGTTATGACCTCACCTGCAGATTGTCCCCACGGAAGATGCAAGTGCTGCCCGGGAGGTGTGTCAACAAACACCCCACAGAGCTATACCGGTCACGAACCTGCTGCTCTAAGAGGAGCGACATATGATTTCGATCCGTATCTCCAGACTGTAAACCGTATCAACCAGCTCGAGGCAATCGGACATACCACTGCAAAAATAGACCTTATTGTTATGGGTGGGACCTTTCCGGCTAGGGATACTGATTACCAGGAAATGTTCATCAGGAGATGTTTCGACGGCATGAACAAAGCAGGAACCTTGCTTCAGAAAGATTTTGAAATTAGAGGATCGGGGACACTGGAGGAAGCCCAGATGGAAAACGAGGGGGCCGCTCATAGGTGTATTGGGCTCACCATCGAAACCCGGCCGGATTGTTGTTATGAAGACCATGTTGACCGAATGCTTTTGCAGGGTTGTACGAGAGTGGAACTGGGCGTTCAGAGCATTCATGACAGGGCTCTTCTATCCATCTCCAGGGGCCACGATGTGAATTCGATTATAAAGGCAACCCGAACATTGAAGAACCGCGGTCTGAAAGTATGCTACCATTTGATGCCCGGGCTTCCGGGTGAAACCCCTGAGGGTGATCTGGAAATGTTTGCGAAGATATTCACCGACCAGAGTTTCAGGCCGGATATGCTGAAAATATACCCCGTTGTGGTTGTTGCCGGTACCGAACTGTATAACATGTGGAAAAGGGGAGAGTATGCTCCGTATGAACTGGGAACAATCACGGAACTGGTCGCAGAAATGAAGGCTCTTACTCCACGATACACCAGGATACAAAGGATACAGCGGGATATTCCGGCAAAAATGATTGATGACGGTGTAAAATATTCCAATTTAAGGCAAATAGTTAGGGACTACATGAGCCTAAATAATATGAAATGCAGCTGTATAAGGTGCAGGGAGTTCGGTCATAACGCCCCTGAAAATATAGATGTGGATTTGGATCGAATTTTGTACAAGATCACCGAATACAAAGCCAGCGGATCGATGGAATTCTTTATCGAGGGAACGGAATCGAACTCCGGGCTTCTCTGCGGATACTTGAGATTGAGATATCTATCTGGTAATGAGACCGACCTTCGAAGTGAAATTGCAGGTACCCGAACAGGAATAATCAGAGAGATAAAGGTGGTGGGTCCGCCTTTGGATATTGGAGAACGGGATGACGAACATATCCAGCATCTGAAGCTGGGGGATGCCTTGTTAAAGAAGGCAGAGCGTATCTCCAATGACCAAGGGTGCAGGCAAATACTGGTGACCTCTGGAGTGGGGGTAAGAGGATATTACAAGGCCCGCGGCTATGACCCAGAGGGCCCCTATATGAGAAAAACCCTTCATGGAGCATAAGTGTGCCGGTGCTATAATGGAATCACACTCCCGTCTAATAACGACCATGGCCCTTGAGGTCACGAAACGATGTCCGCTGAGTTGCTTTTATTGTTATAATGTGAACGATAATGACCGTGACACAGTCGAGATAACTACTGCTCAGTGGGTACAAATCATCGAAAATCTCCCCAAACTGAAAATGGGAATAATTACCGGCGGCGAGCCGCTTCTTCGCAAAGACATTTTTACAATAATTCGGAAATTGGCCACTATAACGGAAAATCAGATACTTCTCACTTCCGGGCAAATAATGAGCGATGAGATCGCCTCAAGAGTAACCGATGCTGACATAGCACTGCAGGTCCAGGTTTCCGATATTGGTGCGAGGTATGACGAAAATTCCCGCTCAAAGGGAGCTTTTAAAAGATTGGAGAGATCAATAATCACTTTTAATAAACACAATTTACTTTTTACCACATCAATTGTTATATCTAAATCGAACCTTAATCGGCTTGAATCTATTTTATCATTTCACATGGCGGCGGGCAGTTCCCATGTGCTTGCCATCAGGTACATTCCGCAGATAGGTCAAAAGGATCTGGGTGAAAAAGGTTTGACTATATCGGATTACAAGTATATGCTAATGCGGCTTAACCGCTTTTCGAAAAAGAATAATTTACCTATCTCGCTGGGTATTCCCAATCTACCCTGCGTGGCTCTCATTGAAGACTATAAGGAAATAAACATGCCGCACTGCAATGCGGGGAACGATTATTATGCCGTTGACGAACTTGGTCGTTTGAAGATCTGCCCTCATCATATTACTCCCGGACTCTCGTTACTGGACGTTTCCTTTGAAGAAGCCTTGGAAGGTCTTAGGGAGGTAATAATTAAAAATAAAAAACTTCCAGGAAAATGTGAAGAATGTTCATTCGTTAACAAATGTCGTGGAGGGTGCAGGAGCGGTGCGCTCTCCAGTGCCAGGGTAGGTGACCCTGTTTGTTCAGTTCAAAGTACAAATAAATCCAAAGCAAGTTATAGGGATCCAGACCCACTGCTTCGGAAGTAGAAAAGGTGATCTAGGGCCGGAATTCTCCATAATAGCAAAGAAGTATTTTTATACAATCCGAGCAATTGAATGATTCGTTATTGCGAAATTGAGTGTTCAAATGGATGCCGAAGACGAATTACCCAGTACGAAGGAAGGGATAAAGAGTTCACCGAGAAATTTATTATCACTTCATTATATTGTGATAATATGTATTATCTCAGTAATTGCCTATCCATTTCTTACTCCATCTTTCCTATCGGGGATATTACCCCTTCTATGCCTTCTTTCTGCCCTGGTCTATCCCTACTCTCCCCGTGGAGTTGAAAAGGATTACTACAAGCGTATCACAATTGGTTTTATCTTTTCGGTTTCACTTCTGATGTTGATCCACCTTGCCTCCGGTAAATTGACCACCAGGGCTTCCGAGGATCTATTTATATTATTATTTTCCGGCTTGATCGCTCTGGTGGGGCTTGTGATATTGGTCGATATATTCATTACGTTCGAGAAGATGAATCCCAAATTCTGGCTAAGACTGATACCCGCAATGCTGTATATTTCCATTGCTGCCCTTTTCGTTACTATAGATGATGGAACTCTTGAGGGTACATATCGGACCATTGCTCCTTACATCACTTTCTCTGTAGTTTTAGCCTCGGGTATCCTTCTTGCAATATACTCATGGATCGAAATAGAGCGTAAAAGAATGAACTGGTTCTATATTTACTGCTCCTTCGTATCTGTGGTGGCTTTTCCGGTAGTAATGATCATCATAACAAAACTCATCACACAACCAGTTCTCGTCTCGTCGAGCTGCCACGCCACTTACGTGATCAGTAGGCGTAAGAATTTTCTGGGGAGATATCTGGAAAAACGCCGACGAACCCAGCATCTCCGCCGTTTGAAAGAAAACGGCAGCATCTCCAAAGACTTCTATTCCGTGATGTCCGGCCTGATTACTGAGAAAAACAGAAAATAGCGAAAAGGAGAAGCAAAAATGAAGGAAAAGATATTCTTTACGAGAAGGATACCTTCCGCAGGAATTGAAATTCTCAGCAAGAAATATGAGCTGCTTATCAGGGAAGACGAAAGCATCCCCACGAAAGAGGAGATAATCGAAGGTATGAGGAGGTGCGAAGGTCTAGTTTGCCTCTTGACCGACCCCATCGATGGTGATGTTCTGTCCTCCCCCGCATTAAAGTATGTCAGCACCTATGCCGCAGGATACAATAACATCGATGTGGCATTTGCGAGCTCGAGGAAGATTCCGGTTACAAACGCCCCGGGTGCGCTTACCGAGACAACGGCCGATATTGCTTTTTCACTACTGCTCTCCGCCGGGAGACGAGTGGTTGAAGGAGACCGTTTCCTCAGAGAAGGAAGGTTTCACGGCTGGAGTCCAATGCTGCTTCTGGGTCAGGATATTCACGATAAAACGCTGGGCATAGTTGGTGCAGGCAGGATAGGCGGCGCTCTGGCCAGAAGGGCCGTGGGATTCGGTATGAAAATATTATATCATAATCGTACCCCTAATTCCGATATCGAAAAGGAGACAGGAGCTGTTTACACTTCCTTTGATGAACTTCTCCGGGAGAGCGATTTCGTATCGCTTCACACACCGCTGACCCCGGAAACAAAAAATATTTTTTCGGCTATGGAGTTCGGATTGATGAAAAGAAGCGCTGTGTTCATAAACACGTCCCGAGGCCCATGCGTAAACGAGAACGATCTCGCTGACGCGCTGGAGAAAGGGGAGATATGGGCCGCAGGTCTTGATGTGTTCGAAGAGGAGCCAATGGTGAATGAAAGGCTCTTGAGGATGGACAATGTCGTACTGCTGCCGCATCTTGGTTCAGCTTCCTTCGATACGAGAACGGGAATGGCAGTGACGGCCTGCACAAACATGGCTATGATGCTTGCGGGAAAACGACCGCCGAATATCGTCAATCCCGAGGTCTTGAACGATATATGAAAATGATCGGAGGCGACCGTTCTGGACGACACTACCGTGGCTGAAGTGGAGATGCTCAAGTCATATGATAGCGGTTTCCGTCAGCGGCTTTCCGGAGTTCTGAGTCGGATTTTGGAAATCTGTGATCCTCGTACGCTGACCCGTGATAAATTATCATTTCTCGCATCCAAGCATCGGATAAAATGGGACGATCATGGCCCGTTAACGTTGATCGCGGTTGGAAAGGCCTCACTGTTCATGGCCCTCGGTGCCATTGATTTCCTGCGCAGGGAAGAAATAACCGGCGGCATCGTGGTCGCTCCCGATGCTACTTTATCAACTGGAACGGGTCGGAGTATTGCTTCCGAACTCGAAGCCTTTGGATTGGAAGTGATGGGGGCAGAGCACCCTTATCCTGGAGAAGGAAGTTTTCGAGCGGGAAAAGCAGTTCTCGAAGTGGTCCGAAATTGCAGGGGAAGATGTTTATTTCTACTGAGCGGCGGCGCTTCATCTCTCATGGAGCTGAATTTAGAAAGATTTCCCCGGAAAGACGTTTTTTCGATAAATAAGGCTCTGGTGAACAGTGGCGCGAACATATCTGAGATCAATACGGTGAGAAAACACATTTCTACCGTGAAAGGCGGACGGTTGGCGCAGGAGTTTTCCGGTAAGGCAATGTTAAACCTGATCATAAGCGACGTTACGGGCTCGGCGCTCGATACCATTGGGTCGGGCCCGACATACCCGGATTCGTTTGACTCGACGTTCGGGAGATGCAGGGATATATTGAGCCGTTATGATATTCTAAAGGTACTATCGGATGAAGGCCGGGATTTCTTTTACAACGGAGACCCGGAGTATGAGTCACCAAAGGAACTGCCAAATAACGATAGAATGAATCACCCACAGATGAATCTGTGGGTTTCATCCTCGGAAACGCAGGAATCTGCTCCCCCTTCTCCTCCGCCACCAAACGGTGGCGATCCCCAAAGGGGATTCCTGCGGATAGAGCATCACATATTGATGTCGAACGAGATTCTCGTGGAGAAACTAAGCAGTGAATACAATTACGAATTATTATTGCCCACGACAGAACCTGTGGAAGGATTGTCTGATGAGTGGTTTACAGCGGACTCCCTCGCCACCCGTCTTCTGGATCTTTGCAGAAGATCACTATCGGCGAAACCGAATTCGGTTGGTTCTGTAGAAAAAAGCAGCAAATTCGTTATAGGCGGCGAACCAACTGTGAGGGTGATGGGGAAAGGAACCGGCGGTAGGGCGCAGCACACGGCTCTGTTGTTTCTCGTGGGGCTTATGACTGATGAAACACTATGGAAAAGGAGAAATGATATAACCCTCGTAACATTCGCCACGGACGGGATGGATGGCAACTCACCGGCGACAGGTGCTATTGTGGATCGAATACTGTTCGAAAAATTTTATTCTCCTTTGGATGAAAGCGATGCATCCGTAAGGACGAAAATGCTTGAAGCGGTCAAAAAATACTTTTATAAATTCGATTCGCACGCGTTTTTTGAAAAATATGACTCGTCCATTCTGACGGGACCCACGGGGACGAACGTTTTGGATGTTTATCTGCTGGAAATCGCTTGAAAATATTATTTGCCCTTGCACTCCAAAATCTTTGCATGCAGTCGGTCCGCCTGCAGGCAGAACGTCTCGAAATTCGCTTCTATTATCTGCGGAAAAGGTCCCCCGTCGCTCTCAATGGATAGGAATGGGAGCACTGAAACCTCGTCGAGAACACGTTTCACCATCTTGTCGCCCTTGCTTATGTATTTTTTTCCTTCGGCGTTCATGGTCTCGGATAGAATTGCCTCGCAAACCCTGGAAGGCATGCAGCCAAAAGGACCGATGGATATAATACCGCAGGAATTGTTCACTATCTCGGTCATGGCCACCCCTGTTGTCAGTATCGCTTCGCCAAGGAATTCCGGGGGTATTAGGTGTTTTGCATTATTGATGATATGGCCGATATCGCATTCCTCGTATTCGTAGAGACCGCTAGTAGCCAGGATTTTCTTTATACGTTTTTCATATTTTACCTGGATCTTGTGCTTAGCCTTATTCTTCAATATTTCAGTAAAGGTATGCGGGATTGTGTTCAATTTATTCTGAAAGATATAATCGATATAATACATCCACTCGTGGGTGGGGCTCACCTTTGTTACGAATCCCCTTTGGGCCAGCCTTTCATTGATGTAACGCCTCGAGATCCCGTCGTGCCTTACGAATATCTCCCCTATCAGGAAAACCACCTTCGCCTTGTCTAGGGTGGTGCTTAGAGGGATCTTTGAAAGAACCGCCGCCGACTCTTTCAATGCCCTTTTCAACAGCTTCCAGTCTCCTTTCATGGCTCCGATGGTCTTTGAAATCTCCCCTTTCCCCTGGATCTTTCTTTTAGTTTTCCGGAATGCATCGATTATCCTTTCGTACTCCCTGTCGAATATCTTGATGGCGGTTTCCTTGTTCCTTGCGTTGGCAAGAAGCATGTTCCTGATATCATCCATTACGTCGGAAATGATCACCACGAACCATGCTTTCAGAAGAACGCTGTTTCCAAGACCTCCGTAACTGTCCTCGGAGGTGAGTGCCATTACCGCAACGTTTTCCAGTTTCAGTTTCTTGATGAGAAGTTTCAGGAACACGTGGTACTGGCCGAAGCGGCAAGGTCCGTTTGCCGTGGGCATGAAATAAACCAGTATCTCATCACTACCCGGATCTCTATATTTCAAATATTTTAGCATGGTCCCCGTGGTGATGATCATGGGAAGGCATTCCTTGCCCGTGGTGTGTGCCTTCCCCAGCTTCAGGGCTTCATCGTCACCCGGCTCGCATGACATGCCGTTCACGCCAACCGCTTTGAGAATCTCGGCTGCTCCCGTACTGGCAAGGTCCCCCATTGAAGGGACCAGGACCTTCACCCAGGGATCGAACATGTTCATCTGCTCGCCGGATGACGCGGTAATTACCAGCTCCCCATCCACCATTTCGGCTTTTGCGGCCTGGAATTTCGACCTTTTTTTACGTATTTTCTTGAACTCATGCAGCTCCTTGTAACCCCTGAATATGTCTATGGCCGCCTCGATCCGCGTTTCGAGACCGGCATCAGCGGTATGGCTGTCCAGTTCAAGGGTCAATGAAGGTTTGATACCCATGATATCTCTGAAATAGGTAATGATGAAGGAGTCCGGGCCGCAGCTGAAATTCGAAATAAAAGTTCCGAACAGCTGTGAATGTCTCTCCACAAACCTCGATCCCTTGAGTATCATCTGCCCCATGGCCCAGAACATGTGACCGTACATGTCCTCTTTCTCGTAAGGAAGAAAATCAAAAGGTATTATATGGAGCCCCCTCGAAGTGAACTTCTGGGGAATTCCCATATTAGCCTCTTTAACGAATGCATTGTAGGGGCGTCCGAACAGAACGATGCCGATCCGGTCAGGGTCCTCTTCGACCACCTCGAGCGTTTCCTTCCCCCGTCTCTTGAACTCCCGGAACATCTCCTCCAGGCGACCTTTGGCGAATTCGTAAGCTTCATTCACCTTCTTCTTTGAATACCCGAGCCGTTTGCCGATCTTTATCATCGTTTCCTTGCTCTGATCTATGCCTTCCATGAAATTAAGTGTATCGGTTATCAACTCCACCTTTTTATTGGCGATAATCTGCTTGAAGGTCTGGCGAAGGTAGAATGCTTCGCACTGGGTGAGAGGGCAGGCCTGGCAGGCGACATAGCCGTTCTCTACCGGAACTCCCCTTATATGAGGTAGAAAGATATAATCAGGTTCTTTGTTCAAGAGGTCCATGAACATACCATGCGCTATCTCCCCGGGATAACAGAACGGTGCCCCTACCTGATCGATCCCCTCGCTGTTGACCTTATCGGAGCGGATAACCCTCATGCCCAGTCTTGAAAAGAAATTATAGAACAGCGGGTAATATGTACTCATTAAAAAGGTCCTGTTGATCCCGATGCTCTTTGCATTTTCCGGTAGTTTAGCTTTGTAATCCGAGAACGTTTCATATACGAGTTTCTCACGCATGGCAACTAGATCCAGTTTACCCATGTTAAATTTCAATGAGTGACGCAAATTATAGTATCGGTTACAGGCACCTCCGAAGGGATGGATCGCTCCTTCGATACGTATCCTGGCAATCTTGCATCCCCGGTCGCACTTTTCTCGGCCCCCTTTACATATGAAAGGTTTGAGATACTCCACTTCACGGGTGGCCAGCGTGGTCAGATCGAATTTTTTTTCGTTCATCAATCCCTGCTCTATACGTTCCTTGATAGCAAGAGCAACACCAAAGGCCCCTGCCATCTCGGGATTTGGGGGAACAATGATCTTCTTTCCCGTGAGAGCAGCCATTGCAATGGGCACCGCACGATTCAGACAAACCCCTCCCTGCATGAATACCTTTTTACCCATGGGCCTGCTGCCCTTGACCCGGTTGGCATAGTTCATGCAAATGGAATACACCAGACCCGCAACGATATCTTCTCTCTCTATACCCTCGTGGAATGCCCTTTTTATATCGCTGGATATAAAGGCCGCACACTGGTCGCTGAAATTAGGGGGTTTAAGACCCTTCATGGCAATATCAGCGATATCCTCCATCTTTATTCCAAGGGTCTCCCTGGCCGATTCTTCAAGAAATGAGCCCGTACCGGCACTGCACGCTTCGTTCATGGCATAATCGGAGGGAACTCCTCCAGTAATATAAGTGTACTTTGCGTCCTGACCTCCTATCTCGAAAATGGTGTCGACGTCCTTGTCGAAATAGACTGCCGCCGTAGCATGGGCGATGATCTCGTTTATTACTCCTTCAGTAAGTGCGTGAAGCCCTGCTATCTGCCTGCCGGATCCGCATACTCCCAGACCTATCACTTCCACGGGAACTTCGAGCTGCTTTATAAGCGCTTCATAACACTCCCGAGATGCCTTTACGGGATCTCCCAGAGTGCGTAGATAGATGGAAGCCAGCACAGCATCGTCCCCGGTCCTGACCACAACTGCCTTGGTGGTGGTTGAGCCGACGTCCAGTCCTATGATGCATCTGTCGTCCCGGCGGGCTTTGCCTAGTGACGCGCTCTTGAAGGATACCAGATCCTCGAAATCATGGAGACGGGAGTGGTAATCGAAAGACGACCTTTCCTTTATATACAGTTTTTTGATTCCTTTAAATGGTTTGCATTTATTTCCGGTGGCCCAGAGTGCAGCACCCAGAGCTTCGAAATAAGGAGCGGATTTGGGTATGTCCAATCCCTGGAACTCCTTTTTGAGATAGTCAACCATTCGTTGGTTCTGTGAAGTGCCGCCTATCAACATAATGTCCTTTTTCGGAACCTTTTTCATCAGCTCCACTATCTTCTGACCCATCATCTCGCATAAACCCGATACCACTTCTCCCTTGGGTATACCCTTGTTCATTGCATGGGTGCAGTCGCTCTTGCAGAACACTGTACACCTGCTAGATAATCGGTGTGGCGTCCCCATTTTGGTGCTATCCATGGCCTCTTCCATAGTCAGCCCCATTCGTCGGATCTGCTGAAGAAAAAATTCACCGGTACCCGACGCGCATTTGCTGCCGGTGTGAACCGTACTTATCTTTCCTCCCTTATCGAGAACGTAGACCATGAAGGTTTCTCCACCGGCGCTTACAATGGCATTATGGGCTTTGGTTCCTCTATTTGTATAGTCGTATGCATACTCTACCGCTTCAGGTTCACTAATGGAGGATAGATTTAAGAATTTTCGAAAACGTCTACCTGTCACTGCAATTGAATCGAATTTATCCATATTCATCTTTTCAAGTTTTTGCCGTAAGACTCTTTTTGGATTACCTTCGTGAGCCTGAACGTGAAAATTTGTAATTACAGGCCGTCGCCTGTTGTTCTTTTCATCAGTGGATATCTCGACTATGGACACTGTCGAAGCACCAAGACAAATTCCCAATGAGTTCATAATATTATTCTCCAAAATTAATCAATCATTATTCTCGTGATCTTATGACTGTGTACATGTATGCCGCTATTAAAACCCGCTCACCCAAATAATCGTATGGTAATAATATTTTTTACCAGATTAATCGAATAATTCATTAATTATTTAGATCGATTTTATCATTTCAATTGTTTGAATATGCACATTTATTTAAGGATTCATATATGAAAACTAGGCAAATTCCCCTATATTATTCACAAGTGCGAGAGAAATCCGGTTCCGGTTCTTTCCGTAGCCCTTCTCACCATCTCATTTGCCAATTTGTTCTGTTTATGGATTAATTTCTCCACATCGAGTCCATCAATTTTTCCATCGGTAACTCTGACATAACCGTTTATAATAGAGAGGTCGACATTCACGGGACCGCACAACACAACCGACGCAACAGGATCGTGCAGACCTCCAGCGAAGGGGAGTCTTAAAAGAGGGAATCCCACAATATCCGCAGCCATCCCCTCTTTTATCGATCCAATATCATCTCTGCCCAAAACTTTTGCTCCTCCCACTGTACCGCATTCAATTGCTTCGTACGGCGAAAATGCGTCTTCTCCCAGCGAAACCCGTTGCAGCATCATTGCCATTCTCAACTCGTTAACCATATTGGAGGAATCATTGGAAGCACTCCCATCCACGGCAAGAGAAACATTAACACCTCGATCACACATCCTCCGGATTGGAGCGATTCCCGATCCGAGCCTCATATTTGAAGTGGGACAATGGGCAACCCCGGTTCCCGTTTCAGCCATTTCCCCTATCTCACGGTTATTTAGATGAACACAATGCGCGAACCAAACGTCCCGACCTACCCATGAAACCTCTTTCATGTAATCGAAGGGCCGCTTACCGTGAGTTTCCAGGCAGAACTTGTCCTCATCACGGGTCTCGGCGAGATGCGTATGCAGGTATACTCTATATTTGCGGGCCAGTTCAGCGGATGCTTCCATTAGTTCAGCTGTGACGGAGAAGGGGGAACATGGTGAAACAACCATTTGCAGCATCGAGTTTCGTGAATCATCATGATATTTTCTGATGGTATTTTCAGTCTCTCTGAGAATTACGCCCTCTTCCTGGACTACGTCGTCCGGCGGAAGTCCCCCATTTGACCTCCCTCGGGACATGGAACCCCTGCACGGATGAAAACGTATTCCCATTTCACCTGCGGCCTCGATCTCCGCTTCCAACAATCCACCTTTCCCTTCGGGAAAAACGTAATACTGGTCACTGGACGTCGTACATCCGGTTAGCATCAGCTCTGCAATAGCCACCTCGGCCGATATCTTCACAGCTTCCGGGGTGATCTCGCGCCATATTTCATAAAGGTTGATCAACCAGTCGAACAATTTGGAATCCTGCATTCTGGGGACAGCCCTCTGCATGGTCTGATACATATGGTGGTGTGTGTTTATGAAACCAGGCATAACCACCATTGAACTGCAGTCGATTACCCTCTCTGCTTCCAGGGGAATTTTTTTTGAAGATACTTCCTGTATCTCCGGTCCTTCCGTATACACGTTGGCATTCTTAAGAATCCTTTTATTGGGGAGATCCACTGCCAGCGTATGTATGTTTTTCAATAATATCGAAGATATCATCGGTTTCATTCTCCGGTTTGTAACGTTGATTTATTGAACCAAGGCTATTAGGAAGCCGTTATAAAATGCTTTCGTCAGAAGGATTACAACCGGAATTATATTCATTTCGTATTTAAAAAACCACCTCAAAACTTAAATTACTAATATTCATTAAATAAAAAAAACTGTCATGAGAAATAGATCTATCTATAACTTTTCTTTAATGTCCAAGTACAGCTTTTCAACTTGTTGAATGTCCCTTGATCCCGAGAATGCGATCTTGCCACTTGGAAATATAAGACATGTGATACCTTCCATAGGGGGTCGGTATATAAGTGCTTCCAGACCGTCCGTAGCCAATTCAGCATTTCTTAAGCTACGATTGTTATAAATCTCTCTTACCGACACTTTTTTATCTAATTCCGCCGAAGCAATTATTGATTGAATTTCAATTTTAATATTATCCATAATAAATGCACTGCAATCTCTCAATTTGTCGATGAATTCTATTATTGCATCTTTCGTCATTTTTACTCCATTCAATCCTGTGCAGATCATTTTACCGTTGTTAAAAAGTAATATCATGAATCTTGGATATTTCTTTTGATAAATTAGGGCCGGGAATTTATCAGGATCATATTCGGTTTCGCTTAATAACCCTTGTATCTTGCCAAGGTCAAGGTAATGACTGATAATTGAAGAGGCCACAACATTTTCTATAGTTATTTTGGATTGTGTTTCCATGGTAATGACTCTGAATAATTTTCGATTTATCATGCTGCTATAATATTGTATAATAGATTTTTCTCTTATGTATGATTATCTATAATTTTTCATCAATTGTTTTTGCATGGAAATGTTATTGAAATGCTTTTTTAATTCGCTTCTGAAGCTCAAATTATACCTATATCGATAATTTACTTTTAGAAGAAAACCTACAAACCAAAAGTATTATAAGTAGGAAGCTCGTTTAGAAATGGTT
>CAYFHS010000023.1:0-59958 GCA_964342815.1 uncultured archaeon
CTGTGGGGGAATGGGAATCGCCAGGGAACCATATGATGAGCTGACTGGCGGGGGTGCGTCAGGGGGGGGCGGCCTGGAGGGTCTAGGGGTGGGAGGATCGCCTGCACCTGGCAAGGGTCCACCTGGAGGATTGGGTTGGGTTGGAGGTGTTGATTCCAAGGGAGGTTTCGGCATTGATTTGAAACTTTGAGTTTCATTCGGGGCCGGCGGTGGAAACGAAGACGGGCTGGATAGAGGGGGCGGAATGGGTGAATGAAGCGGAGGGGGACCTGCCGGAACCTGTTGAAAACGGATCAGCTCAGCCTTAACGGCTTGGGCCTCGTCATCTTTTCCCAAGGTTTCCAGGGTCCTTATTTTTTCCCTCAATACGATAAAATTATCGGGCGTGATCCTGATTGACTTGTTATAATTTTCAAGGGCACCGCCAGAATTGTTCAGAATGGAAAAAAAGTTTCCAATCAGATGATAGAGCCTGGCCGAACCCAAAATGTCCCCCGTCTCTTTTTCCAACTTACCAAGCTCCAGAAGAACATCCTGGATCGCCATCAGTTCTGGTGGTTTAAGGGTATATTTTTTCCCTTTGGCGATCATATCGGGAATGGAGGTATTCTCCAGGCTCCTCGCAAATCCTACTGCGGACTGTTTTACTTTATTCAAGGGATCGGCTCCACACTTCAAGCAAAGTTGACTGGAGCCTGCATCATTTTTACCACATATAAGACAATAATTCATATCAGTCCACCGGCTTTGGTTGCCTTGTTTCCCCGAAAATTTTACTGCTTTTTAGATTTATTAGTATCTAGCTTGGATCAAGCTGTCAATTGATCGGATTTCCATATGAGATAATTGCAACTAATATAAAATCTTAATGGAAATTATTGCGTATGCTTCAAATAAGCAGAGGAAAATAGTATTTTCAACATTATTGTCGTCACACTCACTATCGTTTTAAAATGACAAGTGAAAACCGGATAAGTTCTACAAAACCATTATTTATCATAGAAGAAGATATAAGGGTTGTCTCCCCGACAGGAAGAATCGGTAGCAATAACGGTGTTTCCGGATGACTTGCATCATGGCATTATACAACAACCGGCATATTGACCGGATTAAAAGAGGGATTGAGGTATTTCTCGTCCTTTCCAGCTTATTGGCGGCTTCAATCCCCACCGACATATATCATAACGAAGGTTCGAAAAACCGGTTGTCTTTGCAGTATTCGGATCCGGTTTTTGATTCAAAAGCAAATGAATTCCGTCATAATCCAGAATCAAATTTGGCAGGTGTTCTCAAAGAGGACATACGTGACCTGAGAACTTCCAATACCAAATTCTACTGCTCGGCCCGGGGAAAACAGACTGCCCGATCTTGGTCCAAACCCATCCATTGGATGGATGAAAAAGGCGAATATCGGGATTATTTAACTGATATAATTGAGACGGAAGATACCCAATTCTCGCTTGGGTGCGATGAGAATTCGATACGAGCCGGTTTTTCCGCAACATCTTTTCCGGACCGCCCAATGGTCATGGTTGAAGTGGGTGGGGAGAAGATCACCTCTACCCAGCATTATATGGAGGTCGTCTCCGGCAGCGAAAAGAAAAAAATCGATCCTGGTGTGGTCAGGGGAGATGTGAGCGGGAACAGGATCATCTATGGGAATATTTACCCCGGGATCGACGAGAGATACCTGGTTCAACCCGACAAATTGAAAAATGAGTATTTACTGAAAGAGAGGCCAGCATTCCTGAAGGAACGAGTTTGGGGACCCGATAGTTACCTTACGATATATATGAAATTGGAATTCACTTCGGGTATTGAAATGATCAAACCCTCCCTTGGTAAAATGAGAGAATGGACAAGCGCCCGGGAAATAATCCTCACCTTAAAAAATGATGAAAAGGGAGGATTGGTGAGAATCCCGACTCCTGTCATTTACGATTCATCCCCTTCCAGAGGATTGGTGAGCCACGATCCAGGCAAAAGAACTTTTAGCGATTACATCATCCATCCTTTGAGAAAAGAAGATGGAAAAGGTATTTTGCTTGGAACCCGGGTCCCGTTATCTTTCCTTTTAAGAAATGATATCGCATATCCGGTGATAATTGATCCCACCATTGAAAGAATACAGCCCGGACCCAGCGCGGGAAAGGATAATTTCCTGGTTGGTATAAGCAATCATTTGACTTACGGAGATTGTAGGGATGATAATTCAGGTGGGGACGTATATTTTCAGTTGAATGTCGAATCCACGGCTCCGCTGCGGCCGATGCTGCAGTTCAATCTTTCATCTTTACCGCCCGACTCTGTGGTAGAGGAAGCGCAGTTGAACATAAAAATGAACGATCACTTTGCCGGAGGGGGGGATATCGACACAATGCTTTACAGGGTCACTCATGACTGGGTGGAAGGAACTGGTGATTTTTATCAGGGGACGCTGACCCAGGATGGAGCCTGCTGGTTGTCATATGACGGAACCAATGGGTGGACGGCCGGTGGTGAATATGACTTCAACGAAATCTCATCTATTAAGGTAGGTTCCGATCGATGGTATAAATTTGAAATTGCGGATCTCGTGGGCGGTTGGATCTCAGGAGTTCATACAAATTACGGTTTGTTGCTTAAGGGGATGTCGGGTACACCGGGATGGAAACTTTTCGCATCATCAGACTATCCGATCCTGTCCGAGAGGCCCTATCTGGAGATAAGCTACGGGATCCGGCCCATTATAGAATCCGTCAACATTAGCCCCAGGACCTCAATAAAGGGTGATACGTGTCATATCAATTCCACCTGTTTCGATCCGGATGGTACCATCACGGAGTATCAGTGGATTTCAAGCCTTGACGGACTTTTTGGTTGGGCCCGGGAATTCAACATTTCTACCCTCTCCCCCGGGACACACCAAATAAACTTTGTGGTTCGAGATAACGACGGTTACAGTACAAATAGCGATTGCGGCGAGATAATAATACTCGACCCTCCACCTCCTCCGGTGCTTAACTTCAGCGCGTACGACACAGCGGATGACCAAGGAGGTTCTGTCACAATCTCATGGGATTACGGATATGTGTATGATCTGGATCATTTTAACATATACATTACAGACACAGAATATCTGGGAAACCTCTCCCACAGGTTTCCCGAAGCACAGATAAGCGATACGAATGTACGTATGGCGAACATAAGCACCATCGGGGGATTGCCGTTGGTAGACGGTAATGAATATTTCCTTGGGATAGTAGCTGTTGACGATCTCGACAACCATCTTTTCGAGATATCGGGAACCGAAACCGCAATACCTCTCGACAACCTGTGCCCTCCACCGGTCATGGGTATCGATGCCGTGGATCTCAGAAATGATCAGGGTGGAAGCATCCTGGTTTCCTGGACCCCTCTTTCATTGGTAATCAATCAACAGGGGCCGAACTATTTTTACCATTACAACATATATATCGAAGATCACCCATTTACGAAGCTCGAGGGCCTCTCCCCCGAGGTGGATGATTTACGCGACCACAGGGTATCGGAGTTTATACTGCAGACGGCCGGCTCCAAACCGCTGGTGGACCTAGTGGATTATTATGTAGCCGTTACAGCCCGGGACTTTAGCGCTAACGAGGTGGAAACCGTTTCCTGCTTCGGTCCTGTCCAGGCAAGAGATAATCTCCCTCCTTCTTCGGTTCGGAACCTTGCATCAAGAGACCGCCCTCATGATGAGGGGGGTGCTGTGATATTGGAATGGACGGAAAACAGCGAACAAGACGTGCATCACTATAATTTATACATGAGCGAAACGGATTTCTCCTCTGTGGAAGGACTTCAACCGATAGATGTCGTGGAAAAAACCGGGGAAGGGTCGCTAAGGCACATACTTGAAGGGCTGGCCAATGATTTATATTACTATTTTGCCGTTACTGCTGTGGACGAGGAAGGAAACGAATTCCATACGATCAAAGAGACTGTGCGAACAAAAGCATCGGACGACCTTGCACCCGGGGCCATCAGTTCATTTACAGCAGAAGATACTCCTCTGGACAACGGAGCTTCCATTACCCTCCACTGGAACACATGTACAGCACCCGATTTCAAACAATATATTTTGTATGGAACCTACCTTGATCCCATCACCGAGGTTGAGGGGATGACACCCTTGATGTTCATAAGCTCCTCCGATACCCAAACAATGTTGGTGTTGGATATGGACGGCGAGAAAATTCATGATAATCGGAATTATTATTTCGGCATATGCGTAGAGGACCTGAACGGCAATATCAATTCCACTATGGGCCTTGCGGGACCGGTGAAATCAATGGACAACCTGGCACCACGAATATTGAACATAAGCCATTCAAAAACCACGATATTCAATCGAAGCCTTGACCTGTCCACCGGCGAAATGAGCAGTGATGGGGGGGGATCCTGGTTCAATGCAAGTTTCGAACTTGAAAAAAATGGGGATGAAGTAAGCATAGGATGGCTTCTGGACGGCCGCAACATAGGCAACAACCAATCTTTATCCATCGACATCTTTTCGATTTCCCAGGGGCATCATACCCTCCGTTTAGAACTTATCGACCCGCCCTTTCACATTTCGGAGGACATCAATTTCACCGTTATCGAGACGAGTTTCCGGAGCAAGGATGACGGAAAGAACTCACAAAATAACTTTATAATGTTCATCGGATTGATCGGATTGGCCGCCCTTCTTCTGGGTATGCTTGTCTATCTTCTTGTAATACGACCACCGAGAAGAAAGAAAAAGGAAGAAATTGACATATCGGTAAAAGGTCCAAGGGAGATGGAACTGGCAAAGATCCATATAAAGAAAAAGGTTGTGGCTATCGGGGCCAGAAATGGGCGTCGCAAAACGCGCAAGAACGTGGATGTGAAAAACCGTTTGTATTATCTCGAAGATAACGTGGGTAAACAATTTGCCCTAAAGAAAAAACATTACAAACCCGATAAAGTCGGTCCGTGCCCCATGAAGGACCTGCCTCGGAGTGATTTTGCCTGTCCCGAATCGGTAGTGGGAAAATGCGGTCTCTCATGCTCACAGAAGACCGAACTTGACATTCCACAGCCAGCAAATAAAAAAGCAGGTTCAAAACCGAAAAAAAGCAGAAAAGAACTTTCACCGGGAAAATCGGTGCAGAGAAAGACTGGTAAAAAGGGTAAAGGGCCTTCGAAAAAGGCTCGAAAAAGGAACCCCTCGAAGCTAAGGAAGGATTCTCGAGAGAAAAAACGAAGTTCAGGAAATACAACCCATGGACAAACTAAGCCGAGTCCCGAAAAGAGTTCCAACCAAAAAGAAAAGGATTTAATCAAACATGGGAAACCCGGGGATTGATCATCCCACACTAAGATTCGGAAGTGATTTGTTCCCATCCATCTGTATCACAGTACCACACCTGGGACACTCCCCTTGCATTGTTTCGAGACAGCTCCAGTGAAAATGTTGCCCGCACTGACATCGAGCGACCTGTTTCTTCTTCATGGAACCCTGACAGATCTGGCAGACCCTGAACTTTTCGAATTTATCCATGATCTCGGGTGTGTACTTCGGTTCCATTTTCCGCTGTTCGGTCTTCTCGTAAATGCGGCTCATCACCCTTCTTTTGGCCGGAGGTTTGTTCTTCATCTCCCTTCGAATGTCCCTTTTTATTTTTACATTTTCCATAGGGGACGTAATATCGGGATGGGATTTTAGTCCGTGGTGAACCATGTTAAAGAAATAATCCACGGTGGTGAAAATGGAAAGGAAGGAAATCGCCAGGAAAAATAGCTCCACTCCCGTCCTATTCCCCCCGAACGGATCAAGGTTGAAGTCCAGGTAGAGGGTAGCCATGAGGACCGATAGACCGACGGTACTGTACTGGGCAGCCATGGTTATCTTTCCCATTTTGCTTGGTATTATAACAGGATTTCCCGTCACATAGTAATGCATCCCCCACCCAATGACCATGAGCACATCCTTTCCGATCAGTACGGCGGAGAACCACCATGGAAAATATCGATATACAAAAGGTAGTGTGATCAAAAGTGCCAAAAGGGTTAATTTGTCGGCCATGGGATCCAAAAAGGTACCTAACTTGGTGACCTCGCCTCTCTTCCTTGCTAAATAACCGTCCAAGGAGTCCATAACGGCCAAAGAAGTGACAGTAACACAGGCCGCCCACCTGAAATCCGGTGTCTGCAGGAATATGATTGCGGCAGGGATGAGACATATCCTGCCAATGGTCACTTTAGTTGCCAGATTTACCATAACCGTTCACACTCAACTGGGACAGACAATAGCCTAAATCATTTCGATCTTTATACAAAAGAAATAATCTACTTATCAGCATCGATTCTCTTTACGATCCGCACCTTCTTCGGTGTAGGTGACTCTGTTGACTCACCACACAGGGCAAGTGGTGACTTGTCAAGTGAAGGTGACCCTGCAGGCGCATGAGCACTACGGCGTATCGGAGACACGCCTGCGCCCTCGCCAAGCTTGGCTACGGGAGAAGATGCATTTTCAGATCGGAGCGCGGTGGACTCACCACGGTGGACAAGTGATGAGCTATCAGGTATCGGGGAGGTTTTCCGGACAATAACGGGAGGGGAAACCTGCGGACCCTGTGATTCTGTTTCCCCCGGTGGCAAGGCCGGGGTTGAGATACCGTTTTCCACATCAATCTTGTTTCCTTCGTCGGTTTCCACCGTGAAATCGGAATAAATCTCCACGGTATCCCCCAGTTCCTCTTTCTTGGGTCCGATCAGAATACCCTCATCGGGAGATTTCTCTTCAACTGGAACTTTATCCCGTCCTTTTTTCCTTCTGAGAAGAAAGAACATAACACCCGTCAAGACCAGCACCAGTAGAAGACCGATAATACCCAGAACAAGCTTGAGATTACTCGATGAGCTGGGAGTTTCATCTGTGGGCTCCACTTTGGCGGGATCAGCGTCAACACGCACATTCAGATCTAGCAAATACTCGTCGCCGCCCTCCTCAAGAGTAATGATAAAAGATAATGTCTTCACACCCGGAGAGATCCCCGGAAGTGTGGACACTTCCACAGCAATAGTTTCCTTTTTTCCAATCCTAAGGATCAATGGCTCATCCGGTGCCATGTCAATATCGATGTCGGAAGGTATGTTCTTCTGTATTAGGGATGCTGTGACCAATGTATTCGCCGTGTTTTCAATATCCACATAGAAAGTCACCTTGCGCCCGGCCCGGACGTTCCTCATTTCGGAATCCGGGGTGGCAATGATGGAGATAACCGGTTCAACCGTTACGTTCAGTGTGAATGTGCTGAGCTTGCTGGCGTTGTTCTTGGAATTTATACCTATATAGAAAGAGTAGGTACCAGCCTCCTTCACTCCGGTCATGGTTATCTGGAAAACTAGGAATTTCACACCGTAAGCGTCAATGGGTATATCCCCTGCCGGGTAGTTTGTGACCGTAGTACTAAATCCTGTTGGTTTTTCCAGTGTTACTACCGAATAACGGTCGTCCGAGCTCCCCCGGTTTTCCAATCGGATGTCAAGTTTAACGGATTTCTGTCCCGACTTCAAAGTAGCGTTAACAGCGAGAAGGTGAACGGCCATTTCATCATATTCCTCCACAGTCACGGTACAATGAGCCGTCTCCGCCTTTTTGCCACTGGCGGAAGTGGCAATCATGGAAAAGACGAATTCATCCTTTGGAGGGGCCAGATCGTGAGTGAATATGGTAACCCTGGCAATAGCGCTGGTACCGGCCGCGAGGACAAGATAGCGGGGTTCATAGGTGATGTTCCATCCAGCCTTTTTACCAGATAACTTCAGGCTGACATTATCTTGGCCGTTCCCCCTATTCATGACCTCGAAGTTGTATATGATGGGCAGATGAGGCCTGGCAATGCTTTCTGTGTGATCCGGGGTTATGGATACCCCGTATATCTGAAGTATGGTAACATTGAAAGAAACAGTTACTTTATCTGCTCTATGGGTCATTTTTATTGTGAATATGCACTGATCCCCCGAAAGAGAATCCCATGGGGCATAAAGGCGTAAGGATACCCTTGCCTTAGAATATGGTTCGACAGTCTTATGATTCATATTGAATATCTCCAGAGCGGTATCGGTTACCTCTATGCGGTATTCATCGGGATCATCCCTCAATATCCAGATTCCATTTTCATCAGACAATTTTGCATCATTTTCGATCTCCGCCCCGTTATCACCAAAGGCATTCCTCAGATCCGTCTTCACACGACCTTGGACCAGATAATCGACGTAATCCAGCGATAGACTGAACATATACTCGCCATTCAATATTGCGAACCAATCGTCATCGCTCCAAGATGACGATACGTAATAAATCTCCTCGCCGTTGCCGGTATTGTTCAACCATAGATTGACTATAGTCTCATTCGCGGGTCCTGGTAAAATATTGAAATCGTCCACGGGGTCCAAGGAAAATCCAGTGATCTTATCGGCAGAAACGTTAAGGAACACTGTTTCACTTGCGGTGGTGCTATCGTTGGAACTCGCCGAAATGGTGATCTGGGCCCTGTCAAGATAATAGGCGCTTTCCGGAACCGTAACATAGACCTGTGTCACGAACTGTGTGTTCTTCAAGGGAACCTTTACGGGATTCTCTTTAAACGTTACCCACTGGTGATTCTGACCTTCCGAACTAAGCGTTATCCAATCCGAGGTGTCACCCTGGGTGTCCCTGTTGGTCACCAAGTTCAGATCAAAGACCGCGGTGTCTCCCGGGGGCTCCACCGAAGAGTTTTCCTGCGGGCCCGTGAGAAATATCTTTCTTTCTTCCACAGTTACGGAAAAAGTCATGGTATTTGATGTGCGGGATATCGATGTGATGTGAATCTCCGTTTTCCTGTTGGAATAGTCGGAAGAATTCGGTAGAGAAGATGGTGTAAAACCTTCATCGTCATTGTACCACGGATCATATCGGTCCCCGCTGTTGTAATTGCCAATTACGTCCAGGTCCTGAGTGCCGCTTGCCTCTTCCACATCTACTCCCTTTCGGGAAGGATCTGTGTTAACATTGTTAGCATCGATCCTGGTAAATCCACCTCCCAGGTTCTGATACAGGACAGATTCATCGATATGCCAGATCAATAGGCCGCCAGCCGGTAAATAGCGATCAAAACCTGTACGGGCCCTGTTCTCGATGAGGAAATACTGCTTGCCCCCGGTATGAGGTATGATTATCTTGTAGATGTCGGGATAATGTTCGACATTCCTGATGGTTACGGTTTCCATATTTGTCGTGATCTCAATAGGATCTGCCCATCCAAGAAATATCTTCGACCAGGCACTGGGATGACCGGGAGTGATTCCATTATTAAGATGGCCGCCCGCTCCCATAAGGCCCCAAATTCCGATTCCATTGGAATTATATCCCACGTCATAGAGGTCAGGAAGCCCCAGATCGTGACCGAATTCGTGACATATCACACCCGTGATGTTCGAATTGTAATAACCGTCCTGATTCTGAGTCTCCGGAACCACACTTATTTCCTTAATAGTAACCCCGTCATCGGTGGATATGGTATGACCCAGTATTGCCCACATCTGATATTCACCAATATGATTGGACCAGATATCATTGGGAGAATCATCCCACATATCCGACTCTTCACCGGAACCGGCATGGATGACTATGAATTTGCCGTACTGGTTGAAATCGACATCGGGATCGGCTTTCTTGACTGCGTCATTCACCAGGTTTACATTCCTTTCCACGGAATTGTCGTTAGCTCCGTAATATTTCATTTCATGGTCCAGGGTATAAACATTTTCCGTGACCTCAGCTTCCAGTTTGAACTCTCCGTAAGATATCTCATCGAAATATGATTCCATCCTTCCGAAAATCGAGTTGAAATAGCCAATGCCGTGCTCGGGCATCATGGTCCCATCACCCGTGGTGGTGGTATCGTTATCCGTCTGGAACTGGACTCGGATACATAAAAGGGTAAAGTCGCCCCTGGTATCAGCACTTCGGCTTCTTTTGGGTTGGTTGGACTGACCCCCCAGGCCTTTCACCCCTGAAAAGGCCGGATCGGAATCAAGATTGTTTCTCTTTCCGGGAACGGGCGGACATTTGTTAATTGAGGTAGGATTGGAAACTCCACTGAATTCGGTCATATCCTCACCACCCGCCATTCCATGGTTAACTTGACTAATAGCCGGTGCGAGCATCATTGCAACCAATAATACAATAAGCGATCTTTTAAAAAAATTAAACATTTGAATTCACCTGTCTGTCCATATCGAAATAATATACTTCATATCTGTTATGATATACTTATACGAATAATCTAGTGGGACCGATTATATCTGTAAGGATAGTAATGGAATAAACGCTATATTATTCTTTTCAAGAATTACCCCCCAGTGGATAAGAGAAATAAAAATAACCGCTTCCCTCAAATACCCAAACGCTTCCTCACATCCATCATATCAGGCATTATGGGTTCAGGCATCTCAAAGAGCCCCTCTACCTGACCCAGGTCCTTGAAGCCATGCCCCGTGACCTCGACCACTACTGTCTCATCCCTGGATATCACACCCAAATCCACCAATTCAAGCATCCCCGCAAGAGATGCCGTTCCTGTTGGTTCCGCAAAGATTCCCTCATACCTCGCCAGCAGCTTCTGGGCTTCTACTATTGGTTCGTCCTCAACTCCATGGGCTACACCGCCGTTCTTCTCCATGGCCATAAGAACCCGTTCTCCGTCCCAGGTGAAAGGATCTGCCAAACCGGCAGCGATGGTTCGGGGTTCCTTCCAGGTCTCGATGGGTAAGTTCTCCCGGAAAGCTGTCACCAGAGGGGCGCAGCCGGCTCCCTGGACCGCATGCATCTCCGGAAGTTCATCCACAATATCAAGCTCCATGTACTCTGAGAAAGCGTTATGATTGCCAAGGTACAGACCGCCGCCTCCCAGTGGAATGACCAGGTGGTCAGGTACTATTTCTTCAGCAATCTCAAAACCGATTGTCTTAGCCCCCTCCATCTGGTAGGGATTCAGGTGACCGAAACTGGGGATGGGATGGAAACCCAGCTCTTTGTAGCACATTGTAAGCATCTCAACGGTGGGATCGCCCAGATAATCCTCTGGCCGGCCAACTGGTATTACCTCAGCACCGTACAGGAGCAGCTGAGCCACCTTGGACCGTGGTGCATCCGCCGGAACAAAGGCCACGCATCGGATATTGGCCTTAGCTGAACCTGCGGCAAGGGAATTTGCCGCATTACCGGAAGATGCGGAGGCTACGGTTGTGGCTCCAAACTCCAATGCACGGTTGAGGCCGACATTTATGGGGCGGTCCTTGAACGAGCCCGTGGGATTGTTGATCTCGTTCTTCAGAAATAAACCGGGTATGCCTAGCTGCTGACCCAGGTTTCTGGCGTGAACCAGAGGCGTGTTTCCTTCTCCAAGGTGCACCAATCTCTTTCGATCCAGCAGCGGCAGGAACTCGAAATACCTTTCTATGGACGGGATATTCTTCTCCCGACGGCCAAGGATTTCCTTCCGGGTCAAATGGATATCATCCAGGTTCATCTGTACAATAACCTTGCTTCCGCACGCACATTGATAAACCAGGTCCTTCGAGGGATATTCAGTCCCGCAGGAAGGGCAGGTATGCCTGAATTTCTCGCTGCCGTCCGATCCCATATGACACACCTAGAGCCTGTTCCCGATAGCCTTCACGTAGATCTCATCCACAGCAAGTATCAGAGAAGACATGATTATTATTGCCAACCAGTCAAGACCTCCCAGAGGAACCGTATGGAACAGGTCCTGAAGGAAGGGAACATAAACGACGCATATCTGTAGTATCAGGGAGAACGAGACCGCCCATAGTATGTACTTGTTCGAGAAAAATCCTTTTTTGAAGATAGATTCTTCATCCGACCTGCAGTTGAATACGTTGAATAACTGAAATAAAACGAAAATGGTAAATGCCATTGTCTGGGCTTTTCCCGTACTGTATCCAGCAGCTTTGCTCCCGAAAAAGATATAAAGGGTTCCAATGCTCATGAACAAACCCAAAAGGATTACCGAAGCCAGCATCTTCTTCGAGATTATCCCTTTCTTCGGATCGATTGGTGGTCTTTCCATTACATTACCTTTCGTGGGCTCCATGGCAAGGGCAAGGGCCGGTGGCCCGTCCATAATTATGTTTATCCACAGTATCTGAGCAGGCATGAGAGGAAGGTCCTTTGAGAAAAGGGTCGCTATGACTATCACAAGGATGGCCCCCACGCTTGTTGAAAACTGGTATCTGATAAAACGTCGAATATTATTATAGATCCTTCTACCGCCCTCGATTGCTCTTTCGATGGTTCCGAAGTTATCGTCGGTCAGGATCATGTCAGAGGCTTCCTTTGCCACATCGGTCCCTGTGATGCCCATGGATATTCCTATATCGGCCTTGGTCAGCGCCGGGGCGTCGTTAACACCATCCCCGGTCATGGCTACTACATGCCCTTTCTTTTTAAGTGCGGAGATCACCGAAAGCTTGTGAGCCGGTACGGCCATTGCGAAAACCCGTATACGCTCGACCCTTTTTTCAAGTTCTTTTGTGCTCATCTTTTCCAGTTCGGGTCCTGTTAGAACTTCATTGCTTTTTGTAATAATCCCCAGCTCTTTAGCTATTGTGACGGCAGTGGGTTTCTGATCCCCGGTTATCATCACAACCCTAACGCCCGCTTTCTTGCATAATCTAACCGCTTCTTTTGTGGCTTTTCTCGGTGGATCGATCATACCAACAAGACCGAGAAAAACGATGTCTTTTTCCATTTCGTCTCGATCGTGGAAATGGATGAATTGATAGGGTGAGGGCGCGTCAGAAACATCCAACTTTTTGTAAGCTAATGCAAGTACACGCATAGCTTCTCCGGCCATTTTGTTATTCATCCGGATCATTTTTTTCTTGTGGTTTCCACCGAATGATGTTATCTTCCCTTTATGGGATATTTTGCTGCATCGTCCCGTGACCACAGAAGGCGCTCCCTTAACGAACAGATAAAAATCGTTATCGATTCGATGTACTACCGACATCCTTTTCAGAGCACTGTCAAATGTGAATTCCTTTACTCTCTCGTACCGTTTTCTTTCATCGAGATCGACCCCTCCTTTAATTCCAAGCACCAGCAGTGCGTTCTCGGTGGAATCCCCTATGGGTTTTGAATCATTCTCTTCACCAGTGACCGAATTGTTGCACAGAATACATGCTCTGAGGATGCTTGCGAGGGTTTTACTGTCGCTTACGTTCAGAGCTTTTCCGTCGTCAATAAATTTACCGGTCGTGTCATATCCCTCCCCGGTAACGGAAATGAACTTGTCGTCGAAATACAACTTTCTAGCCGTCATTTCGTTCCGGGTAAGAGTTCCCGTCTTGTCGGTGCATATAACCGTGGTGCCGCCAAGGGTTTCAACGCTTGGAATGTTGCGGATTATGGCGTTCTTCCTGGCCATTTCCTTGATCCCGATTGCCAGCGTTACGATCACGATCACAGGCAATCCCTCGGGAATGACCGCAACCGCCAGGCTGATGCTGACCAACAATAATTGATTGATAGTAGCGATTTCACTGATGGAGGACCAGTGAGTTATTAAATTGATTATGAGAACAATAAAGCAAACAATGCCGGCATAGAGTGCGATCTGTTTCCCCAGTTTATCAAGCCTTTTCTGCAAGGGCGTCATCTCGCTCTCAGATGATTGGACGAGAGTTGCGATCTTGCCTATTTCCGTTTTCATTCCGGTCCGCACAACCACGGCTTTACCGTTCCCACCGGTGACGATGGTTGTGGAAAACAGCATGTTCTTCTGCTTGGACAGAGGCAACTCCTCTATGTAGGCCACAACATCTTTGGACACCGACACCGATTCACCGGTAAGAGCGGATTCATCCACTCGCAGGTTATTGGCATCCATAAGATAGGCATCTGCAGGGACCTTCACCCCCTCTTCCACGATGATTACATCCCCCGGAACCAGCTCTTCCGCTGGGATCTCTTCCTCCGTCCCATCTCTTTGAACACGGGCTCTGGGATTCGACATCTGTTTAAGAGCGTCCATGGCCTTTTCCGCGCGAAATTCCTGGAAAAAACCTACTATGGCATTGATGGTAATAACCACTAGGATCACAATGGTGTCGCTGAGCTTGACCAGCAGGGAACCTTCATCCGAATTAAGTCCGATCCATGCTGAAAGACCGGCCGCAATGAGCAATATAATAATTAGAATCCCCTTGAACTGTTCGAGGAATTTAATGATCAAAGACTTTTTTTTCACTTCGGCAAGCCTATTGGGTCCGTATCTTTTCAGCCTTTTCCTTGCTTCTTCCTGGCTCAGACCCTTTGCCGATGTCTCAAGATCCTTCAGGGTCAGGAATAAACCCTTACGATACCATTGATCTTCTTCGAAACCCAATATTTCACCCTTTTATTGACAGGTCATTAATACCCTATGTGACAGGCTGTCTGCTGTGTCTACACCAGTGATCATAAAATAAAATAATAAGATCTAGGCCATCTCTTCTATTACCCCAATTATGTCCTTTATCATTTCCTTTATCTTATGGTTTGAAATCTCGGAGATCTTGCTGACTCTCCCGTCTACACCTCTATGCCTTATCCGGAGCTTGTTTCCCTCCACGAACGGGGGTTTCAAAAAAGAAACTCTGACTGTCCCCTGGTTGTCCGGTACGTGAATATCCACATACTTTGGCCTCCATTTGAAGACCTTGTCCTTTTCGAGAGCGATGTATATACTCTGATTGGCAGGAAGTTCCTGACCGCAAAAAAAGCAGACGTCGGCATTATCAAGATTCTCTTTACTGCATTTGGGACAATACATCGAAGCCGCATGGAAATATCCATATAAAAAACTAACCGAAAAATCCCTTATTAATAAATTAATATGGCAATCTTCACGGGTGTATTCCCGAACGCTTGAATTTGATTATTCGGCGCAAATTATATTTAGCAGATCAATTGTAATATTTAAAAAAAAGGTGTGGGAAATGTATGACCTGAAAGACGGTAGAACTGCCATCGCAATTGCGAGAGCTGAACTTGACCGATACTTTGGGATCGGTAAAATCGAGCTTGAAAATATTCCAGAGAAATTTTCGGTGAAGTCCGGTGTCTTCGTCACCCTGAGCCGTTATCCTTCGAAGGAACTAAGAGGATGCATAGGATATGTGATGCCCGTTATGAAACTGAAAAAAGCCATCCGTGACAATGCATTGAATGCCGCTCTTGAGGACCCGCGCTTCCCTTCTTTGAAAAAGGAGGAGCTCGAGAAAATTGTGATGGAGGTATCGCTTCTCACGGTTCCTGAAAAGATGAAATATTCCTCACCCGAAGAACTGCTTAAGGGGATACAGATAGGAAAGGACGGCCTCATTGTGGAAAAATCCTTTAACAAAGGACTTCTGCTGCCCCAGGTTCCGGTGGAATGGGGGTGGGACGTTGAGGAGTTTCTGTCCCATACCTGTATGAAAGCCGGCCTTCCCTCGGAAACGTGGAGGAAGGGGCGGGTGACCATAAAAAAGTTTTCTGCTGCTGTGTTCTCCGAGAAATCCCCGAGAGGGGAGGTCGTGAAAAAGGAACTCTTATGAGGGTGCGATCCATTGTCAATAACACAACCGATCCTGGACATTTTCCTAGTACTTCCCAGCTGGCTATCCACCATTATGATAGCCATGCTTCCAATTTTCGAGCTTCGGGGTTCGATCCCGGTTGCCATTGGCGTACTGAAATTACCTTGGTGGGAGTCATATTTATATTCGGTTATCGGGAACATGATCCCCGTTCCTTTCATACTTCTGTTATCCGATCCGGTGGTTCGGTTTTTCAGTCGTTTCAAATACAGCAAGAAGTTTTTTGATTTTATCCTTGAAAAAACACGGAAAAGAACGGGAAAGAAGATCCAACGCTACCAGTCGCTGGCACTCGTGCTTTTCGTGGCAATTCCACTACCGGTGACGGGAGCATGGACCGGCGCCATCGCAGCCTGGCTTTTCGAAATTGAATTCAAAAAAGCAATTACATGCGTATTTATAGGAATATTAATCGCAGGCGCAGTGGTGACTGCGGTGTATCACTCGGCCAAATTCCTGCTGGAGTACTCGATGCTGGGTTTCGTGGGGACCATCATACTCCTGGTGATTTTCTATATCGGATACCGACTATTGACCAAACGGACCAACGGTACGGACCATGACAAATAAGCGACAATATCTTAATATAACGAATAACTTTATTATGAATGGTGTTGAAATGAACAAAATGAATGAATTACCGTTAAACAGGTTTATCGCATTCTTGACCGTCTTTTTTTTCATATTTCCGTGCATTCCAATTTTATTTGACACATCGGCAGTTGCAGAAAATAGGGCTGAACCCTTACCGCCCATACAAAACCCCGCTGGAGCCGTTTTGGAAAATAACGAGTATTTCGAATGGGTCGATTACTCCGTCCGGGATACCGATGACGACGGAAGGAACGATACCGTGAAGATATCCTTTGGCGTGCTTACCGAGGGAATTACAGAGAGGGTGCGGGTCAACTTGACTGTAAGAAACATGACCGGAGATATTGTAAAAAAGGACATGATGGAATTCATCGCCCGCAGGCGCGGTGCGAACCTGACGGACACCAATTTTCAGTACAAGGTCGGCAGTACGGGCATCTATAATTTCAATCTCACACTTCACGATACAACCCATAACAAGGTAGAAGATCACAGCAACAGGACCAACGTGAGCCTTTATTTCAACAGCCGCAGGTATTCAATGTCATTGTCGGCCATTGTGGACGATTTCAATGGTAACGGAACGCCAAACGACGTTCTCGTAATTTGCACCGATGAGGAGTCTCTACCGGTAATTAACGCCAGCATTCACATCGATGGAACATACATGGGAGGGACAGACCAAAGAGGTAAACTTTACATTTATAATCTATCGGGGCAGCACCACGAGGCAGATGCTTTCTATTCGGATTACCACGCGAATACGGATTTCGACATCTCTCAGCCCATACCGGACCTGCTCCTGGTGGATCCGGAACCTATGGATATTGACGGGGACAGCTATCACGACGACCTCCGGGTATATGTGAGATTGCCGGACTCGACACCTGCGGTTGGAGCAATCGTACAGATCGGTGGGTCGTACATCGGTATCACTGGGATAGAAGGATGGGCACAGTTCGAGAATATCAGCATGGGTGATTACAGCGTCCGTGTTTCATATCAAACCCCGCAGAGGGCGATCATTTATTACTCGTATTTTTATGCAGAGGGACCCCCGATAACCCAGTATGATATGAATTTTTATTACATATACGCCAATGTCATCAATGCGGACGGCGGCAGTTCCAATAACGATCTCGAGATATACTGTGACGTGGATATCAGCGATGGTGTTACCGCATTTGTAAATATAAATGCAACCGTATTCAACCAGGGGGCTGAAAAAATTGCGTTTGCCAACACGAGTTATACGGCAACAGGTTGGGAGTTCGATGACCAAAACATATATTTTTACAACCTCTCGGAAGAGTATCACACTCTGCGGTACGAGCTTTTCGATCATAACTGGACCCTTCGCGACGTCAGAACCCAAACGGATGTGACCATTTACGGTAACGACACACCCATTAACGTGGACAAAATGGTAGATGATCTCGACGGTGGGGGTACATTGAACGATGTATTGTTCTATGCGCACTTGAAGTATCAGAATGAAGTAAATGCTACCATAAAGATATTTTTCCAGTCGAACGATACCGAATTCAACTCCACAACAACAGATATGTGGGGGATGGCATGGTTCGATAATCTACCCGAGGGAGAATATTATTTCAAAGCATATAGGGTTGTAGGGGGACTCGCCGAATATGGTAATTTTACCATATACAACCGCTTTCCGCAAACCTTTCAAACTATGGAGCATCTGAGAGATCAAACCGGGGACGGATTTCACGACGATTTTGTGATCTATGCTTACGACGACCAGGGGCGGCCGGACATCTTGACACAGGTGACAATTTATGAGAAAGAGAGCGGTTATATTATCAGGCAAGGATGGACCAGGGGAAATTTACTGGGACCGGGATTCTTCATCGCCGAGAACCTGTATACCGGTGATTACACCTTTACTGCAGTCCATGTAGGGCCAGTGTTCGAGAAAAACATCTCATCCGGAATATTTCATTCCTACCATGATTGGCATTACTACTACATGCCGCTGTTCATGGATGTTGAGGTCTTTGACGGGAATAACTCGGGGTATAGGGATGATGTGCTGATAAAAGTAAACGATTCAGATGGCCAACCCACGAATCGAAGCTCCGTAGGTATTTTCAACTATTATGACTACAAACAAAAATATACTAACGAAAGCGGTGAGGTGATCTTCTACGATCTTCCTGGTGGAGAATATAATATCTATGCGGTCAATCATCACACCGACCCACCCATGAGTGGTGAATCTTCCTTTATTTCAAATGGTCCGGTTGCCATAAGGTTCGGTTATTTTTCTCAATATATTCAGAGCCGTGACGAAGATTTTCGCAGAAACGATGTTTCAATTGCGGGTCCCGTTTATTCCAGCGCGGACGGCTGGGAGAACATCACCGTGCTTATGAACATGACATATGAATCCAATGGAACGGTTCACTCGTTTGAAAATCGTACGTTCACGGGCGTCGGACAGAACTGGATGGTGTACCACTTTAAAGATATTGAATATGATGAATATTCGGTAACCCTGACTCTTTTTGACGGGAATCATACTCAAATTTCAATAAAGAATTTCACAAATCTTTTGGTATATGAAGCAAAACCGGTCCTTAATAGCTACGCCGTATTAATGAGCAAGAGCTTATTTTACCTGAGGGCTACATATGTTGGCGAAAGCTTCTTTCGATCCACTTACGAGCTGTACAATTCCACAGGTCTCATAAATCGTACAGGTGGGGTCGAGCGTAAAAGTTTCGGAGGTTTATTTCCCGATGAATACTGGTGGAACATAACGGAGGAATCCCGCAACCTGACCGATCACGGTGAGTTGTTGATCGATGGCAATTACACCTTTTCTTCTTATTTGGGAGATTATGATAATGATGGTTATTATGATGACTTTTATTTGTACCTTAGTTACACGAATTACACAGAGGTCGATAACGCCGAAGTAAGGGTATACGATGCAAACGGCATTCTCCTTTCAATTGGAAACACATCCGGTGGTTTCGAACTTTTCAATCTTTCCATGGGGAACTATACCTATGTACTCACTCACAATCTGAAAACCTTAATGAGTGGCAGGTTCTATTCCTACACCAACGGTTACCCGAACCACCCCCCAACCGCCAACATTTCCCATCCCCGTAACGGCAGTACATATCTCGTGGGCAATAACATATATTTCGATGCAGGCAATTCAACAGATACCGATGTAAATGATTCAATGCACTTCAGCTGGAGATCCGACCTGGATGGTATAATTTCACATAAAGAGAACTTCAATACCAGTACTTTATCCATAGGAAATCACGTTATCACGCTTCACTGTGACGACGGTCACGATAACAACGTTTCCACTTCGATCATTGTTCGAATACTTCCACCCAATAAACTACCGCTTGCGGACGCAGGCCCGGATAAAAATTCTTTTATCAACGAAGCGGTGGATTTCCTTGGCAGCGCCAGTGATCCCGATGGTATGCTTGTTCAGTTCGAGTGGGATTTCAACGGGGATGCCATATATGATTGGAGCAGTGATCAGAACGGACCCGCCAACCACAGTTACAATTCCCCCGGGAACTATCGAGCAAGGTTCAGAGTGACTGACGAGCGGGGGGGGGTGGGGTTGGACACCTGCAATGTGAGCGTCCTGTACAGGAACCGCCCACCTGTGCCCGATGCCGGCGTTAATATTACATTATATACCGGTGAAAAATGTGTACTCGACGGTTCGAACTCCGCCGATCCGGACGGGATATACGGTGATGAGATAGCAGCGTACAACTGGAGCTGTATAACCCATACGGTGGCTCTTGAGGAGGAAAATTCATCAAATCCGTATTTCAATCCAATGGAATCCGGTATTTATGAATTCACCTTGAAGGTACAGGATTCTAACGGTGCGTGGTCTCTAAATCACGATACCGTATGGATCACAGTGGAAAACCGGATCAATTCCGCACCTATAGCCGAAGCGGGATCGCCCCGAACTGGTTTCATTGGCGATACTTTTATCCTTGACGGCACCAGTAGTTTTGATCCCGATCCGGAAGGATTTATTGCGGCATATGAATGGAAATGCACGAACCACAGCGACATCATTATCACAAATGCCAGCAGCGCCAGAGCTTTTTTCACTCCTGATGAGGAAGGGATTTACACATTTTCCCTTAGGGTAAAGGATAACAGGGATGATTGGAGTGAATTCGATTTCGTAAATATAACGGTAAATGAGATAATAATTCCAAATCAGCCACCTCAAGCCGAAGTTACTCCAGTACAAGAAACAAGAGTATTCGAGGCTGTTACTTTCTCGGCTGCAGGCAGTTTTGATCCCGACGATGATCTGAACGGGAATGGGAAGATCGACGGAACTGAGAAAGATAACTTGCAGTACAGTTGGGACGTTGACGGGGACGGGAAGACGGATACCACGGGAAGAACGACCACCTATGTGTACACCACCCCAGGAACATTCAGGGTAAACCTGACGGTAACCGACCCCGGAGACCTTAGAGATGGCAAAGATTTCACCATAGTGGTCAAACCCGAGAACCATCCTCCAGAGGCGAACATCGACCAAGACAGTAATATAGTGTTCAATCTTGGTGAGCCGGGAATTCTGTCAGCCTACTCCAGCTATGATCAGCAGGAGGATGCGGATGGAAATGGAAAACTGTCGGCGGAGGAGATAAAAAAACTGAATTTCTACTGGGACAAGGACATGGATCGAGACAGTGATGGAAATGGTGTTAAGGATGATGATACGGACGGAATCGGGGTGGAATTTATACCGGATTATTCGGGATACGGGAATTATGAGGTGGTTCTGAGGGTAATTGACCATGAAGGATTAGCAGATAGAGACTCGATAAAAATAAAAATCAATTCACCTCCGCTGGAGCCCAAAATAACCTTTTCCGCGTCAACACATGATTACTATCAGAATCAGCCTATAACCCTCCAGGGCAGCTGTCGTGATCCGGACGACATCGACCGGCATCTCAAATACATATGGGACATAGATGGGAACGGCATGCCAGATGCATACGGAGAAAATGTGGAAATCTCCTACGAAGGATACGGCGAAAGGACAGTTATACTTACGGTGGAGGATCGGAATGGAGCCAGTACCAAGATAACTAAAAAGATCGAGATACTCCCTCCAATCGAGACAACTGTGGAAGCCCCTGCAATCTTATCCCCTCGAGGAGGGAAGATAACCGCAAGGACCTTCACGGTGGAGGCTTCTGCCGAGGATGCCAACATCCTGTGGTTGGAAGCAAGTATATCGGGTGGGAAATGGAAGAAAATGAGACGACAATCCGGCGGAGATATATGGAAATATGATTTCGAGGTGAGGTCAAGTCAAGATATCAACGTTTACGTGAGGGGAGTTCTCAGGGATTTCTCGGGAAGGATCGTTTATACGGAGCGGGCATCGGTCACGGTTCGACAAGGGGATGAACTGAGTGCTGCGAAGAAAGCGGATGAAAAGATATGGGAGGAATACGACATTGAGCTGGGATTTGCAGCCGCTGTCCTTATCCTTTTACTGATATTGCTGCTCGTGATGAGAGCCAGGAGGGAACCGGACTATTCAGCCATGATAAAGGAAATATATCGGGAAAAAGCGAAAAGAAGGAAAAAGGATCTTGAGGAGGAAAATGGGCAGGAGGAAGTAGAAACCCATGGAGACGATAATACCGGACAAGAGGATGTGACGGAAGAAGATATCGGGGAGGATGCGGAACTTGTCGAAGAAGAGGACGAAGAGGAATTGGAGACCGAGGACAGGGATGAAGAATACATGGTAAGAATGATCGGAGAGCTGAAAGCCGGGGACGTTTTTCTTTCCTATTCGGGCACAAAAAGAACGGTGATCTCGGTGGATGGACCGGAAATGCAGGTTATCACCGTCACGAAAGACGGGACAGAGAAGAAAGAGAGGATGAACAAGATGATACTTCAACTTCGCGCCGAAGCCATATCTGAGATCATCCCTGGGGAAGTGGAGGTGGATGAGGAAGCAGACGAGATCGAGGAGACGGGATTACTCCTTGAGCTGGATATAGTGTGTCCACGCTGTGAAAGCCTTTTTCCGGTTGTGAGCCAGGGGGAATGGCCTCTGGTCATTGACTGTCCGGAATGTAGTGCCAAGGGACGCATTACCGAGAAAATGATGGAAGCTCTTGTTTAAGTAATTTGTATTCCAGGCTTTTGGCAATATTCTCCAACTGTTCTTTATCCTGCGAGAAGAAAAGGTGAGATGGGCAGCTGCAATCTGAGCTACCGAATCCCTTAACGGAAGTACAGAGGGATGAAAAAATATTTGCGGTACGGCATTCCATTCTTTTTTCAGATTCAGCGGAATCGATCCCATAGGGCTTTGCGATTCCGCGAACATTGTCACAAGTGCAATCTTCGACATCTTGTCTAGCTTTGCACTTGGGGCAATGTATAACTGTCCAAACGCTTATCACCTGGCTGAGCTCCAAAAGATAATCCACGTGCCAGAATATTTTTTTCGAATCGCCCAGATGGCGGGAGATCCTTGATTCCAGCGAGTTGAGGGCCGAGCCGGAATAGGCGTAATAACCCCCCCTGAAACTTAGCTGACCAAGCGCCCCTACCCTAATTATCGTATCCTTTTTTAAGCGAATAATGAGTAAGTAGCTGCCTTTCATTTTGCTTTCTCCGTCGAAGGATTTTTTTATGAAATTACCGTGGTGTCGAGAATATTTATTTCATATAGGTCTCAAAATAATTAAATATCTTTATTCGGTTGAATAGCAGTGATCATTTAATAATAATTCTTTGCGCGAGGCATTCTTATGAAAGAAAGGACGATACTGGTTTTACTTGTTTTTATACTACTGACGGTTCCCCTGAAACTGAATTGGTCCGTCACGGGAAAAGAAGCTGATACAGGGAACAGAGAAGAAGAATATCTCGATAACACCAATTTCGAAGGTGACCGGGATAACGAAGCTGTTACATTCACCAAGGTCACCGATGAGGCAGGTCTAACGGGGAAGAGCTCCAATCACTTCGCCTGGGGCGACTACAACAACGACGGAAACCAGGACCTGTTGATGGGATCGAAGCTGTACCGGAACAACGGAGCGCCAGGCTGGAACTTCACTGATGTGACCTCGTCAGCCGGTATTAGCGGTGGGGGAAACGGCGTCTGGGCGGATTACGATAACGACGGCGACCTGGATTTCTACACTTCTGGTAACAAGCTGTGGATGAACAACGGTGCTCCTGGTTACAATTTCACAGACGAGACGGTGGCGGCAGGAAATCTAACCACGCCCGATCCCACCATGGCTGCAGGATGGGGTGACTTCGACCGGGACGGAGACGTTGACCTGTACATGGTGAACGGTGAGAGGTACAACGACGGCAGCCCGTCATTCTATGCGGACATCTTCTACAGCAACAACGGGGACGGGACCTTTACCGATAGAACAGTGCAGACGGGGCTTGACACTTCCAATAAAAAAGCGTATGGGCGAAGCGTGAACTGGGGTGACTACAACAACGACGGCTGGATAGATATTCACGTGGGAAACTATCGTTTATGTCCCAACTACCTATGGCGAAATGACCGGGACGGGACCTTCACCGACGTTGCGGCAGAGACGAATACCACCGGAGATTATGATGACGACCGTTATTATGACCAGCAGGCGCAGGATACCTATGGGGACGGAACTTGGGGGCCGACCTACGGCCACACCATCGGATCGGCCTGGGGGGACCTTGACAACGACGGCGACCTGGATCTCTGGGATTCGAATCTCGTACATAAATATGTGGGTCCCACCAACTGGCCCAATATGCCGTATGATATTCGGGGTTACGTATGCGATGACTCGAAGATATATGAAAACAGCGGCGCTCCGGGTTACGTTTTCTCAGATATGCGGCCAACCTCGGGGATCGCCTACAAACCCATAGGCGGGCAGGGCAAATACATAGGAGATGAATTGTGGTCTGGAGTGGCCATGGGGGATTATGACAATGACGGCGACCTCGATGTGTTCGTGCCACAAATATATGATCTCGAATATGCTCCATCGCTTCTGTACAGGAACAATGACGACGGGACCTTCACCGAGATGGCTAACGGACTGGGGCTGCAGAGTTTCAACCATTACGGTGGAAGCTGGTGCGATTACGATAACGATGGCGACCTGGATCTGATATCAGGAGGGAAAAAACCGTTTTCCGGCGGCACATACGAAGCCCATCTATTCAGAAACAATGGAAATTCCAATCATTACATCCATGTTGATCTTGTGGGAACTGAAAATAATAAAATAGGATTGGGGGCGCGGGTAAGGGTAGTTTCGGAAGGAGAAAGCCAGATACGAGAGGTGGAGGGAGGAATGGGCAGCCACGGACATCAGAATTCCATAACGGTGGAATTCGGGTTGGGCTCAAAGACCACCATCGACGAGGTGGAGGTCACCTGGCCCGATGGAAAGACACAGTTAATAGCAAATCCTGGTATCGACCGGGTGCTAAAAATTACAGAGAGCGACAAGGCACCGTCCATTTCCAGCGTAACCGTGTCCAAGACCGATGTGGATGAGGATGAGAAAATAACATTCGGGGGAACAGCCACGGACCCGGATGGAACCATATCGAAATACGAATGGGATTTCGATGGCGACGGTATCTATGATTACAGCTCACCTAATTCGGCAACGGTGGACCACAGTTATCCGAAGCAGGGGGAATTTTTCGCAAAGCTGAGGGTCTGGGACAATACCGGGCTGCTGGGAGACGCGGAAAGTACATCTTATATCACCGTGAGCAACCTTCCACCGGTTGCGTATATTACGGGGGATACCGGGGGACAAGAGGCGCAAAAACTCCGTTTTTCCGGCGCGGGCAGCTCAGACACTGCAAACGATCTCGAGAACCTCTCATATAACGTGGATTTTGGTGACGGGAACGGCACGGGCTGGGTGAACTTTACAGAGTACGGCCACATCTACCCTGAGATGGGTACATACACGGTGATGCTCACGGTAAAGGACGATGATGGGGAAACATCCAGCGATACGCTGCGGGTGACTGTGAATAACATGGTCCCAATTCCGCAAATATTCAGCGTCACGGAAGGTGAGGAGGATACCGAGATCTTCTTCGAAGCTACCTGCAACGATACTTCGGGAGACATTGATCTTATTAGATATGCATGGGACTTCGGTGATGATGACGACACTGAGTTCAGTACTGAGAATACCACATCCCATACTTACACGGAGCAGGGGATATATACCGTAATCCTCAGGGTAAAGGACAGACACAATACCCTAAATTCCACCTCACAGACCTTGAATATTTCAAACGTTCCGCCCAGGTGCACCTCCATCGAAAGGATCGTGGGTGATGAAGACGAACCTGTTTCCTTCTACGGTGATGGTTTCGATACCGTTTCGGACGAAGATATTCTTCGGTATCAATGGGATTTCGGTGACGGAACTATCTCGACACTGCTGGGCATGCTGCCCATCAGCCATACCTACACGCAAGCGGGCAATTACACGGCGGTAATGACGGTATTTGACGACGACGAGGATACCGGCCAGTGCCATGTGAACGTTACAATCCGCAACATACTTCCGGAACTCGAGCTTGAAATATCTACGGATAATGTTTACGAAGACGACATGGTAGAATTCAAAGGATCCGGTACGGATACCGACTCGGACGAGGATGATCTTGTTTACCGAATAAATTTTGGTGACGGAAACGATACCGATTGGCAGGACGAGGCGGATTTCAGTCATTCGTATAACCTTTCTGGACAGTACAAGGCAATAATGGAAATAATGGATAACAGCAACGGCACCACCCAGGCATCGGTGAATGTGGAAGTGATGAACAAGGCTCCAACGGCTTCATTCAGCTATTCACCTAAGAGGAACATAGATGAGATGACTGAAATAAGCTTTGATGCAAGCGCAAGCACGGATACGCCATCGGACAAAGGCGGACTTAATTATACATGGAAAATGGGTGCAAAGACGACAATTTACGGTAAACGGGTGGTTCATACATTCATTTCTTCAGGAAAACAACCGGTTAAGCTCACCGTAAGAGATGATGATGGGCAGACCGGTTCATTTAGCCAGGCTCTCAGTATAGAGAACATCGATCCGGTGGCCAAGATAAATCAATTGGAAATCAAGGTAATGGTGGGCGAGCAGGTGGAATTCGACGCAAGCGGTTCAACCGATTCGCCGGGTGACATGGAAGGACTGGAGTATGAGTGGAGGATCGGCTCTGCAAAAAAGTACGGGATGAAGATCCAGCACACCTTCGATGCACCGGATACCTACAAGGTATATCTTACCGTTACGGATGAGGACGGAGCTTCGAGTGAAACACTATTAAAGGTCACTGTTACCGGCGGAACCGCCGAGAAAACAGGGGAAACAGGTGGAACGGTTTCATGGACGATGGTTGGTATCATAATCATCATCATTTTGGTAGTTGTGGTCGTGGTTATGATCCTATTGCGAAAGAAAAAGAAACCAGAGCTAGAGACCGACCTGCAGGACGAGGAATTGAAATTTGCATATCAGGGAGAGAATAAGGAGGAAGAGCCTGCCGTCTCTTCGATTCAACTGACCGATGATGCGGCAACAGCCCAGACGGAAAGTCCGATCTGCACCGGCTGCGGCCGGTCATCCCAGTACTACTCTGAATACGATTGCTACTGGTGCGAGGCATGTCAGGCATATGTATATGCCCAGGAATCTTCCGGAACCGGGCTGGAAAGAAACTTCCCCGTGGAGGATTCACCACAGCTTTCCTCTCTCGACGCTATGGGGGAACTGCCCGTTACCACAACTTTCGTGGAAAATGAACCCCTCAAAGCACTCCCTGAAGCCCGGCTGGACCAGGTATTCGACGGGATTGAAGAGCTAAAGACCGAGGAAGGGGCTGAAGTCCGGGTTGGATCGGATTTCGGGGTTGGAACCGCAGGTATGGAAAGCGTTCGGGAGCCCAGAGAGAAAAGTTTCGAAACTGCGGCAAAGACTGAAAAAGACGGCCAAACCGGGCCGCCTGAAGGAAGCTCCGCTCAACCCGGGAAACCCGAAACTGAAGGCAGTTCATTACCACCGGTGGTAACAGCACCCACGGAAGAAAAACCTCAAAAAATTATTAGAAAGAAAGTGGTGCGAAAAGTGGTAAAGAAGAAATAGAATTAATCGCATGATACGCCCTTCATTATCAAACCGGTCTCCACGGAGGGTTCTCAATGAGTAAACGGAAATACATAATTATTTCGATCCTGTTCATATTGCTTAGTCCTATACCCGGATCAGCATTTATCCGGGAAAATCCAGAGGAAACAAGGCTTCCCGGATATGTACCCGAAGATTTTCCCCCACCCATTACCCGGGATCATAGATCAGTGACTTTCACCAACGTAAGTAAAGAGGTCGGTCTCGCAGGCAGGAACGGGAATTATTTTGCCTGGGGGGATTACAACAACGATGGAAATTCCGATCTTCTTGTAAACGGCAGGTACCTGTATCGAAACAACGGGGGACCCGATTATAATTTTTCCTATGTCAGCAACGAGGCGAATCTCGTCACGGGAGGTCCGTGGGTCAGCAACGGGGTATGGGGCGACTACGACAATGACGGTTGGTTGGATATCTTCGCCGGGGGAAGATCGGATCGTCTTTTTCACAACAGGGGAGACGGGACCTTCGAGGATCTGACTGTCGCGGCGGGTTTGGACGAAGATGAATATCCAACCTGTGCGGGATCGTGGGGGGATTACGACAGGGACGGTTACCTGGATCTCTACATAGCTAACGGAGAAGATTGGAACGACGGAAACTACATCCATTATCCGGACCGTTTATACCACAACCAGCGCAATGGAACTTTCTCCGAGGTTACCTTGGAAGCCGGGATGGACACCTCGGGATCACCGGCTTACGGGCGGGGTGCCACATGGGGTGATATTGACAACGATGGTTGGCTTGACCTGTTCGTTTCCAATTATCGGTTGAAACCGAATTATCTATGGTATAACAACAGGGACGGGACGTTCACGGATATAGCTCAAGACAGAGGATGTGCGGGACATTACGACACCCATATGTTCTACGATGACTATGTCGACAGGTGGTACGGTTATCAATGGGGACACACAATAGGGTCCGCCCTTGGAGATCTTGACAATGACGGTCTGCTGGACATCTGGACATCCAATCTGGTGCATAAATACGTGGGAAGAACCAGTTCGCCCGAAATACCATATGATATACGCGGATATGTCTGCGACGATTCGAGGATATATCGTAACGATGGTGCCCCCACATATGCTTTTACGGACATGCGGCCCAGCTCCGGCATTCCATACAAACCCATTGGAGATGTAGATCCCGCAACCCCTCTTCCAACCTTTATTGGAGATGAATTCTGGTTCAACGCCGCTTTTGGAGATTTCGATAATGACGGTGACATAGATGTATTCGTTCCCCAGGGGGGAAGTTCCTATTACGACGTTCCTTATGCTTATTCCTTCATGTTCAGGAACGAAGGGAACTGGAGCTTTACTGACGTTTCGGATGACATAGGTTTTCGGACGTGGTGTACTTACGGCGGTTCATGGTGCGATTATGATAATGACGGTGACCTCGATCTCGTTACCAGCGGAAAAAGCCCTTATACCGGTGAAGGACAGGGTACCTACGAGGTTCGTTTATACAGGAACAGCGGAAACGATAAACACTGGCTTAAACTGAAGGTAATGGACGGGAACATGCATGCGGTGGGGGCCCAGGTCAGGGTACACACCGCCTCTGGGATGCAGTTGAGGCAGGTGGAGACCGGAACCGGCTGCTACTCCAGCCAGCACGACATCGTACTCCATTTCGGTTTGGATAATGAAAATATAATTCCCAAGGTAGAGATAATATACCCCGACGGCACCGTTAAAATACTTGAGAACGTCAACTGCGACCAAACGCTAGAGATTGACAAAGCTCAAAACTTACCTACAATAAAAAGTCTAACTGCAGACAAGCACAATGTAAATGAAGGAGTTTCGGTCACCTTCGACATCGATACCGAGCCGATCTGCCAGGTAAGCTGGGATTTCGATTCGGACGGGATTCCGGATCGAAATTCAATTTCCACCGATTCCCCCGAACATGTCTTCAATTTATCCGGGACTTTCATAATAAAGGCCTACTGCTGGTCACCGGACGGATTATCGGGAAGCACTGACACTTTGAAGATATCGGTCACTAACCTTGCGCCCGTGGCGAATATTACCGGTGAGCTGAAGGGATTCGAAGATCAGCTGTTGCATTTCTCCGCATCCGGCTCATTTGATACCGAGCATGATCTTGCGCAAATGAAATATTACATGGATTTCGGCGACGGTAATACAAGCGGTTTCGTAAATCACAGCGATTTTCATCATGCTTACCCGGAAATGGGAACCTATGTCGTATCGCTGACCATCCTGGACGACGACGGCGAGAGCGCAAGCTGCAGTGTTTCAGTAAATATCGCTAACTGGATCCCGGTTCCCCGTATATTTGGTGAGTCCCAGGGTTATGAGGACGTTGAAATGACATTCAAAGGATCTTGTAACGACACTCTATCGGACCGGGATTTCATTCAGTACGCATGGGAGTTCGGCGACGGGGACAAATCAGGGTTTCCCGCTCCGAACGAGACATCTCACACGTACACAGATGCTGGCGAATATATAGTTACCCTGAAGGTAAAGGACCGGCACGGCAAGATCAATCGAACGACTATTTTGGTCAATATATCCAACATAGCACCAAACTGCACCTCAATGGAAAACAGGGCCGGGATTGAGGACTCCAAAATTTTCTTTTCGGGAACGGGGTATGATTCCGAGTCCGATATTGGGATTCTGAGATATCAATGGGATTTCGGTGACGGCCAAATCACGGGATGGCAGCCCGCCGCCGACACTGAGCATATATACAGGCAGGCAGGCGAATATATTGCTGTATTGAAGGTGATGGACGATGATCTGGATACTGGAGAATACAGGGTGAATGTCAGTATCGCAAACCAGATACCGGATGGGGTGCTCACCCTCCCCAGCAATTTGATATACGAGGATGACGAGGTGAAATTCACTGGGTATGGGAAGGATACTGAATCAGATGAGGACGATCTGGCTTACCGATTGGATTTCGGCGACGGTAATATCAGTATTTGGCAGGATGAGCCTGTATTTTCGCATTTATACAGTTATTCCGGTACCTACAGGGTGAAACTGGAGATCAGAGATAACAGTAACGGGTCGTTCTTTGTTTACAAGTCATTAATGATAACAAACATGATCCCTGAAAGCGTTTTTGGTTTTTCTCCCTCGAAGGATCTTGATAAAGTAACGGATATCATATTCGATGCAGGTGGCACAGGCGACACTCCATCTGACATAGGGGGGCTGAACTTTACGTGGAATATGGGAAAAGAAAAGATACTCTACGGGAAGAGGGTGAATTACACGTTCTTGGGATCTGGAAAACACAACGTGAAATTGACAGTGACGGATGACGACGGTGATTGGGATTCCACCTCCAGATACCTCGTTATAGAGAATACCCCCCCTTTGGCCGTAATAACAACCGTACCGGCATTGGTAATTGAGGGAACGATAGTCATTTTCGATGGAAGCGCATCTACGGACACCCCCGGCGATATCGGCGGTCTTGTGTACATGTGGAAGATCGAAGGAATAAAAAAGAGCGGGGTCACCTTTGAGCATATTTTTAAAGATGCGGGTACTTACATGATATATCTCACAGTTACCGATGAGGAAGGCGATTCGGGTGATACGGCCATGAAGGTGATTGTGAGAGATGATGGCGTTCCGGAAGGTTTGCCGAGCACCCAATCCGGTATCACCTGGGGGTGGATTGGTGTAATCGGTAGTATAACCGTGGTTCTCGTCATGGTCGGGTTGATACTGTTGATCATAAGGAAAAAAAGAGAAAGTCTCACGAAAAACGAATTTATTTCTCAGGACGAAACAATGGATACGAAGAAAACCATACCGTATATCTCACCGGTCCCGTCCAAAAATAGGATAAGACACGGATCCGTAACACCTACTAGGATGATCACAAAGAGAATTATCAAAAAGAAAGTAAAAAGGGATTGAAAGACAGCTGAAAATAGATTCCTTCCTTCTTGAAATAGATATTTTATTTCACACGAAAAAAGCTCACGCTAATTGTGAGGAACTAACAGATTTTACTGGAAAACCTGACCCTTACCAGAAGCATCCTTCCCCGGGTGTTACCTCTCCATTATCGCCTATTCTGGTGTTTTACCCCGTACTATCTCTTATAGATCGTATAAAGACAGTGTGAACATCTCCAGATCTCGAAGATGTCCTCGCCCCGAGAGAAGGGTAATAAAGAACCCTCCTCGCACTTCGGACATGGCGGGAAAATCGTAGTCGAAGCCATTACTCCACCTCCAGAACATAGAATCAATCCTTCCCTTTTAAATTTTTCTGCAAATTCCACATCGCAAATAAAGGATTTATCCGCAAAATCTGAATAGTGATTTTCGAGGGTAGATTTTGTAGTTTTCAGTAGAAAAATCCCTCATTTTGAGCCAAGGGCCGTTTAAAATGTTGTACAACATATTTTATATAGGAGTAAAGATAATATTAAATTATACACATTGTAAAACACATTTGAAATGATAAATCGAATTAAACAAGCAGTTACGTCGCATGGAAAAACAGGTGAGTCAAATGTCAAGAACGGATAATAGGTTGTTGATTACCATTACTGCCATATTGGCAATAAGCTTTCTACTGCCTGTCGTTTTCATGAACTCATCATGGAGTGAGGATGAGACGAAAAAGAATGTGACACAACCCAAAATCGCCGAAACGGGTACCAGAGCCGAGAATTACTCATTTTCCATATCAATAAACGAAACGGAGCATATTCTGTATCTCGAACCCGGACGAACAAAGGAAATGGAACTGGTAATCACAAACACGGGAGATGAGAATGATTCCTACACGGTGAGCGTTTCGTCTGCTGGAGATATATGGCCCTACAAGATATCGGATTCAAGCTCGCCTACGCTGAATCCTCAGGAGAACTTTTCGGTTAATTTGAACGTGACTGCTCCCACCGACCTCTTTTCGTATCCACGGGAATGCGTATTCGAGATCAGGACTGCGTCAGTGAACCGGACCGAAATAACGAACAACATCACTCTGCTGCTTATACTCACCTCAATCGACATTGATATGGAAATCGGACTGGTTGATGAGAATGGCGCCGAAGTTATCACTATGAAAATTGATGAGGAACAGAACGAACTGTTATTCCTCTCTCTGTACAATACCGGTAATGTTTTTGACGTATACGATCTGTCCATATCGGGTCTTTCTCAGGGATGGAGCGCTCAATTCCGAACCGGCGCTCAAAATATATTGGTGGAACTGGAACCGGGAAATGTTAGATCCACTGTCCAGGAGCTGATAGTGCTAAGCTGCAGCAGGAATTCCACCGAGAGCAGCCATCTTGTAATCGTGGCCAATTCTACGGTACCTCAGACCGGACAACCCATCTCCAAAATACTAACTATCAACCTTGAAAAGAGACAAAGGGATGTTCCTATCATACTCGAGTCTGAAATCAAATACCTGCTGGTAAATCCCGGAGAAGTGTTCGAGATACCAATAAGCGCCACAAACTTCGGTTCCACCGACCTCTCGTTCAAACCAATGGTGAACGGAAGCCTCCCTGAGTGGATCAAGCTTTTGGACTTTCCCGCATCCCACCATCTGATACGTGGGCAAAGCAGTACCGAGTACAGTTTCAGATTCTCAATTGAGAAGGATACGGCTGCCGATTCCGAATACATAATCGGTTTCTCAGGATCATGCAGGGAAAGCTATGGGCGGGTCTTCGGCATCTGGGTTCACCTGAAGGTTCCGCAGGTGTTCAACCTCACAACCTCCAGCGACACCAGCTCAATAGAATTGGTTCAAGGTAGGTCCAGCAAGATCGTGATCACGCTTCATAACAATGGGAACGGCGACGAAGAGGTGGACATTTATCCCGAATGGAAGGATTCACTATGGGTGAACGCAAGCGATCACATGGTCGTACTTGCGCCATTGGAGATGAAGAACGTGACATTGAACATCTCTATAAGAGACATTGAAAAAGCCTTTTCCGATATGTTGGTTGTCTCAGTTGTATCGTCCCGGGACACTACGATGTTTAAAATTAATATTAGTGTGATCAAAGACGAGCCAGTTCTTTTACCGGATCTGACGGTGATAGAGGAAAAATCCGGTGTCACCGATAATGGATACACCAACAATGGATTCATATACCTAAATTTTACCGTGGTGAACCTTGGAAATGACGACAGCGGTCCTTTCACCATAAACGTACGGACCATTAACAAACTGGGCAGTATCTCACAGCCGCTTATGAACAGACTTGAAGACAATCTTGCCCCCGGAGGCTTTCTTTATTTTTCCATACCCATCACACCCAAACAGGCAGATAACAAGGTCACGGTGGAACTTGATTATGGTAACGAGGTAAAGGAAGCCAATGAGACGAACAATCTTCTTGCCGTCAGCATATATCCAAACAATAACGAGCTAGAGCCCACGTACACTGTTTCATCCAATGAAGGTTTTATCCCGGCACCGATATATATTGCCGGGGGCGGTGTAATTTTCCTCGTCATCCTGCTCACCGTAATCTACGGAATTGGAAGCGAATCCACCAAATACTCCATGTTGACGGTATTCGTCCCTCTGTATTCTAAAATGTTGAGAGAGGACATTCTATCACATGCCACCCGGGAAAAGGTGTATCATTTCGTGAAGAACCATCCAGGAGAACATTACCGTTCCATCCTGGAAAGTCTCGAGCTGAAGAACGGTACCCTAAGTTACCATCTGAAGACACTTGAAAAACGGGAGTTCATAGTATCCCAGAAAGACGGACCCTACCGACGGTTCTTTCTCCACGGATCGCAGTTGAAAAAGAAGGTCTATATAAACGGCCTTCGAAAGAAGATATATGATTTCATAATGAAAAACCCCGGGCTTAGCCAAAAAGAGATCGCCAAGTTAATGAAATGCACATCCCCCACTGTGAATTATCACGTCAACAATATGGTCAACCAGGGATTGGTGGATATTACACGAAAGGGCAGGGAAACCCACTGTTTTGCCATCAATTCCCAGAATCTTTTACAATGAGCGATGAAATAAATAAAATTTTATTCTTTACGGGCGAAAACTCTTGGTAGAACAAATTGGATGGTAAGCTTAGATGAGAGGATTATTGTGTGCACGATGAATGCGGTGATTAGGTACTAATCTTACCATCCGTGAATCATGAGACGATGAAAATCATTCACGTCCCGAGCAATCGTTATTTCCCTAGATACATGCGATATAGCCTAAGGTAGATGTAATTAATTAAAGATAACAATATAAATAACTTTCTCGATCGATTTCATTTGATCGAATTTTAATTCGAGCTTTGGTGATCGGATTTCACAGATGAGGAACGGTATATATCGAATGAGGTGTTCTAATAAAATCCTATTTATTCGTGCATCCCTTTTGTAAAGTTAACCCAAAATAGCGTTTTTCTCCGGTGACTTGACATTCCAAAAATACGAAAATAAGGTCAATTAATAGTGGAAATGTAGAAAAATTCATATCTTATATGCAATATATTCCACTTGAATCAGTGATTATTACGATTATTTCATAAAGGAGCTGAATGCAATATGGCAAGAAAAGGCATACGAGAATACGATGCGAAGCGTTTGCTGGCAAGTGGACTCCCTCGTTCATCAGAGGGACGATTTGAAATGAACCTCGATCGGGTTCTCATCACCCCGGATACCGACCTTTCAAGTTTGGGTGAAGAACATCCGTGGCTGAAGAACACACCGCTGGTTGTCAAACCGGACCAGTTATTCGGAAAGAGAGGGAAGAACAATCTTCTCCTACTCGACGCAACTCTAGATGAGGCGGTTGCATGGATAAACGAAAGAATGAACGTCGAGACCACCATTGTCCAAACCACGGGTAAAACCACCGGGGTACTGACTCATTTCCTGGTAGAGCCGTTCATATCTCATGAAAGCGAATACTATGTTGCTATCGTTCAGAAGGAAAATGGAGATGTGATCTATTTTTCCACCCAGGGCGGAGTTGATATCGAAGCGGTTTGGGATTCGGTCATAACGATTGAGGTCCCGGCCACTGCTTCTATCGATGATATCGAGATTGAAAGCGCACTCCACAATGTAGCTGAAAAAACCCTGGTGGCCAATTTCATAAAAGCATTATACAGCGTTTTCGACCAGTACTATTTCACTTATCTGGAACTGAATCCGTTCTCCTTTGCTGATGGGAAAATTGTTATCCTTGACACAGTGGCCAAACTGGATGACACTGCGTCATTCCAGTGTTCGGAGGTCTGGGGAAAAATAAAATTCCCGAAAGCCTTTGGAGCCGTGAAAAGCCCAGAGGAAGAGTACGTGGCCCAGCTCGACGAGAGAACGGGAGCCTCACTGAAACTGACCATATTGAACCCGGACGGGATCGTGTGGAATCTGGTTGCCGGAGGAGGAGCAAGCGTCATTTACGCCGATACCGTGGTCGACCTGGGTTACAGCAGGGAACTGGCCAATTACGGGGAATACAGCGGAAATCCGTCAATGGAGCTGACCTATGAATACACAAAAACGTTACTCAAGCTCATGACGCGGAATAAAGACCCGCAGGGACGTCCGAAATATCTCCTGATCGGCGGGGGGATCGCCAATTTCACCGACGTTGCAAAGACCTTCACGGGTATAATAAGGGCAATTGAGGATTATCAGGACTTGCTAAAGGAGATAGGGGTAAAAATATACGTGCGGAGAGGCGGCCCGAACTACAAGGAAGGACTGGAGAATATGAAGAATCTCGGGGCCAGAATCGGAATACCCATAGAGGTACACGGACCTGAGACGCATATGACCAGGATAGTGTCCCTTGCTCTTGCGGGGGGTGAATGATATGGAAGAATATGAGCTGTTCAGCAGGGACACGCAGGCATTCATCTACGGCGGCCAGCTTCGAGCGGTACAGAGAATGCTGGATTTCGATTACGTATGTAAAAAGGAAAGGCCTTCTGTGGTGGGTATAATCACGCCGGAGAGAGGCGGCTGGGAAAAATTCTTCTGGGGCACTTCCGAGATAAGGGTTCTTCGGTACCGAAGCATACCGGAGGCTGTAAAATCACACCCGGCGGCCGATGTAATAATCAACTTCGCGTCGGAAAGGTCCTCGTTCCAGACCACTAAGGAGGCTCTTTTGACCGATAATATTCGAACGGTAGTAATGATCGCGGAGGGCGTACCCGAGAAACGAACGAGAGAACTGAGAACCATTGCGCTCGAACGCGGAAAATGGATCATCGGCCCCTCAACGGTTGGCGGGATCAAAGCGGGGGCGTTCAAGATAGGGAATTCCGGCGGTACCATCGATAATATCAAGGCATCACTACTTTACAGGCCCGGATCAGTTGGATTCGTATCCGTGTCAGGTGGTCTGTCCAACGAGGGGTTCAACATTCTGGCGAGGAACACGGACGGCATATACGAGGGTTACGCCATCGGCGGCGACGCCTATCCGGGCTCAACGCTTCTCGAGCATTTATTGAGGTACGAAAAGAATCCCAAGATCAAGATGGTGGTCTCACTGGGCGAACTGGGCGGGACTGCCGAGCTGGAGATAGCGGAGGCAGTACGCGATGGCCAGATAACAAAACCGCTGGTGATGTGGGTCACCGGTACGTGCGCAAAGATGCTGCCCCAGGGTGTTCAGTTCGGCCATGCCGGTGCTAAGGCGGATTCGGATAAAGAGACGGCGCAGTACAAAAATAAGGCTCTGAGGGATGCCGGTGTAATTGTACCAGAATCATTCGACGATTACGACGAAAAAATAAGGGAAACCTTTGAAGGATTGAAAGCGAAGGGGATAATAGAGCCCGTGGACGAATTCACGCCGCCCCACATACCAATGGATTATGCACAGGCAAAGGCCGAGGGACTGGTGAGAAAATCCACGAATTTCGTCACCACCATCTGCGATGAGACCGGCGACATACACGACTACTGCGGTGTGCCCATAGACAAGGTGATAAAGGAAAATTACGGCATAGGCGGGGTTCTGGGCCTGATATGGTTCAAGAAGAAACTACCCAAGTATGCATGCGATTTCCTGGAGATGGTGATACAGATCGTGGCGGACCACGGACCTGCGGTATCAGGGGCCCACAACACTATTGTTACTGCGAGGGCCGGAAAAGGATTGATAGAATCCATCATCAGCGGCATGGTGACCATCGGCCCGCGATTCGGCGGAGCGGTGAACGGTGCTGCGGAGCACTTCAGGTGGGGATTGGCGCAGGGGTATGGGCCAAGGGAATTCGTGGTGGCAATGAAGGCCAAGAACACAAACATACAGGGGATCGGACATCGGATACACACGGTGGAATTTCCGGATCTTCGGGTAGATATAATGGTGGATTTCGCAAAGAAGAATTTTGCGAAAACTCCGATACTCGATTTCGCCCTTGCAGTTCAGGCCGTCACGACTCAGAAGAAGAACAATCTCATATTGAACGTGGACGGCTGCATCGGCGTGCTGTGCGTGGATCTTTTGAACAGCCTCGGTTACCCGGATGACGAGATCGGGAAGATGATAGACATGGGATTCTTCAATGCCCTTTTCATCATCGGCAGGACCATGGGATTCATGGGTCATTACTTCGATCAGAAAAGGCTTGAATCGAGACTGTACCGCCACCCGTGGGACGATATTCTTTACGATGTACCTGATGAGCCGGAAGTGGTTGAGTAGGGGCCTGAAATAAATTAAAAAGGGCCTGCGCCCATTACATTCCGTTGCATCAAGATGCAACTGCGCCCTCGACACGTAAGTCTACGGGCGACGTAAGAAACGCAGGCCCGATTTTTGAAAAATAAATTAATGAAAAACATGTGAGGGGTAACGCCCCCCACCCATAACATTTATTAAACACAAAGTCCATGCCACCGGCCATGAAATTTTCTCATTACAGGGCTGTACAAAAACTGATAGCCTTGGGTATCATTATTCTTTTCATGCAGACCGCTGCATCATGCTTTTTCGAGACCGGCAAGCCTAATATCGAACTGCAATATCGATTTTCCACCCCAACTACAGAGAATGTCCGATATCAACATAGAAATAACGATCCCACCGAGAGCGATAGTTTCGGAGGAAGCTGGTTTCAGGACTCTTTCGAGGATTTGAATAATAAAACATCATCCAATGTTTCCGTGATCGAAAACGGTACCGGCTCGCAGCTTGAACTTATTAATACCAGCAGCTCCGGATTTTATTTAACCTCAAAAATTTCACTTCCCGAAGGCATGAACTGGTCACACATATCCATCTCGAAATACGAAGCACCGGATACATTTGTCAATATCAGCCTTTTAGACTCATACCTTAATTCCACAATTCCCGGATTCACAAACCGAACCGAAAGCTACATCGATCTCGCCAACCTGAATGATTCCACCGTAATATTAAAAGCCGATTTTCACGGTGATATTAACGTCACCCCGGAACTTTATTCCTGGGGGATCGAGTGGACTGCCGATAACGCGTGGCGGGACAGCTTCACCGGTCCCGGAAAAATCGAGCAGCACAGCAATCTGAGCATATCGGGGGATGTATTTTCCGTAGTGTACAACCAAACTTCGTACCTCAAGTCCGCAACGATCCAGGTTCCTCCGTCTCACTCATGGGACGTATTTCATTTTGATCGGACATTGCCGGATAATACAATTATTAACATAAGTATCCATGATGCAGAAAGCGGCGAGGTCATAATTTTCCAAAACGGAAGTGAGCTTGTAAAAAAAATCGACCTTACACATATTAACTCGTTCGATCACGGCTCCGTCTATCTCCAGGCTTCATTCCGTTCAAATCTTACTGAAGTACCGGTGCTCCATAACTGGGGTATCAACTGGTCCGTGGTGACAGCGCCGAAACTCATCAAGGCCATGGAAGATATCGAGCTTTCCGAAGATACGCCCGAGAATAATATTCTTGATCTTGAAGAGTATTTTATGGGCCGGTATTCCCAAGTTCTTCCACCCTCCTATTCATTGGAGAATCTCAGTGATATAGACAATATCACTCTAGAGCTGAACAGCTCGATGCTAAGCGTAGCCGATCTCAGCCACAACTGGACCGGTTCCTTTACAATGTATATCAACTGCACCAACGTGTATAATCGAACCACTTCATCAAATGTTTTCGCAATTACCGTGGCCCCTATAAATGATCCCCCCGCATGGACCTCTGCGCCACCTAACATTTCAATGAATGAAAATACCATTCACGTATCCAATTATTCACTTTCCGATTACGTATTCGATGCCGAAGGAGACGAGCTTGAATTGTTTATCACGGGTTCGGATGATAATATTACCTTTGAATTGGACCAGGAACAGCATATAGTCATTGCCCCGCCCGATAACTTTGCCGGAACAGGTATTCTGAATCTCACAGTCAGCGAGAAGTCCGGAGCCAAACTAGCTTCGTCCATCCTAATTTCATATTTTATTTTCCAGGTCGATGACCCACCGTTAGTTCAGCTGAAACTCCCCCTTAACCGCTCCATTATCACCGGCACAAACGTCACACTTGTCTGGGAAGTTACCGATGTAGATTCATCCATTTCGAACATACGGTTCCACCTGTACCTTGGCCTGAACAACCCGCCGGAACTGTACCGATCGGGCCAAACGGGAAGCAGCCGGACCATACTTGACCTCGCGGAGGGAAAAACCTATTACTGGTATGTTATTCCTTACCATGTCCAGTACACCGGCATATGCATTTCAGGTATCCAAGAGTTCACAGTGAACCGTTCCGTAAACGTACCTTGCGCCAGGCCGGTCTCACCGCTTGATGGATCGTTCCACAACAACACGGATATAATACTTAAGTGGGAGATGGTGGGGACCTCTGATAACAATGTCGAATTTCATATATTACTGGGAAACTCACCCATGAATCTTACTTTGGCCGGGTATACGGGTGTGCTGGAATTTCGACCCGTTCAGCTGATGAACAACAACACGTATTACTGGAAAGTAATGACTATCGGCGGCCCCTATACAAGCGATTGCATCGGCGGACTGCGGAATTTCACAATCGATAAAAGCTTCATCCATACATATCATCTGGAAGCTTCTCTGGACATTTACGACATTTCCATGGATAATAAACAAAATACAAGTTTCAATCTCAGTTTAGGCAATGAAGGAAATTCGCCCATGGGGGTTCAGATTGAGCTTCGGGGCAGTCTGGCCCAGTACGTGCACCTGGAAAAAGACCTGATCCTGGGGATAGGGGACAATATTATACTGGAAGCAGTGATAAGACCCGGCGGCTCAATCATATCCCAACCCTACAATTTGACCCTGATTATTAATCATCCCGGAGGGGTGGAAGAACTGGTCCTGCATGTTAATGTGACGGATACTTCTGTGAACGATAATTGGACCATGCCCGGGGAACCCGATTCCGATTTCGACTGGTTCTGGTTCGTTATGGATATAATCGTCATCATCGTTCTGATCCTGGGACTGGGAGTTCTGTTCCGGACCAAGAAAAAAAAGAAATCGGATGGAGAGGAAAAAATAGAAGTTGAAAACGTACAGCGCGGTGGGAACGTCTATGTTGTGGGCGGTCTCAATGATGATCGATATGAGGGAACAAGGGAAATCTCCGGCATGTTGAGAAGCGATACTGACCTTTTCGGGCGAGGGAATTCAAAAACTACTTCGGGAATACGGCCGCCCAAATGGCTTTCCGAGACTGATGATAAACCGCCGCAATTCATGGAAGATCCTCCCAAAGACTCGGATAAAACCCATGGAAAAGAAAGTGAGGCTGCTGCTCTCGCAGAGCAGCCACGCGACGTTTTCAAACAGGAAAGATCTGACGAGGAAGAACTTCCGCCAAGGGCTCCGAGATGGCACGCTCGCTCAAAGATAAATGGTACCAATAAGGAAGAAAAGAAAGTTCCAAATGATTTATCGGAGGACGAGACATCAACTGAGAACGTAGAAAAAAGTTCTTTCATCAAGCAGGAGGAAAGCGAACAGGGAGCCGACGAAGTAGACGGAGAGAACGGGTATGATGCCATATCAATGGATTTCTTTTTTGAAAAAAAAGGTGAGAGCGAATAATGTTTCCGTTATAGAAATGGGGCTGCAGTAGAACCTCATTGTTGGATTCCAAACGAACGATAATCTTTCAATATTCTCTCCAGCGGTGATTGCATCCGGCACATATATAAAAACGCGTGGTGGGTTCGTCGGCTGCGCGGGTCTGTCTTAAAAACCACTTTGCCTTATCATGCCCGCATTCCGGACATTCCTGATCAACCGTGGGAAGTGTCCCCAGATCTTTGTCGAATATCTTGAATTCCTTCTCCACGCTTGGCGTGGAGATCACCGTTCCAACTCCCGTTGATTTGATCTTGTAACCGCAGCTGCTGTTCCTGCAAACCATGATACCGGGTTCGTCCTTGCTTGGAAACATTAGGGACTTGCATTCCGGACAAAACATAACCATCAAAAAACACCTTTGACTTTAGCTTGCGAAACCGCGAACACATTAATATGTTTTTGGTTGAGTGTGGGAAAGTTGATCGGGAAAATATCAAAAAAACCATTCCTTTTCAGAACCTCCATCATGTGGTAAAAACACATTTTCCTGAGTATGATTATATCTCAAGTTTGGCTAAAAGGTAGAAAGTTTAAATTAACCATAAGGAGTTAACTGATTAGTGCTGGTTAAGCACAGATTAATACTTTCACGGTCGATAATAATGCTAAACGCTTCCCTTAAGACCTGTATGGTTCTCTTACTAGTGTTCGCTCTTTTTCTGGACACGGCCCCAGCCCTCGGGTTGGACGATAAAATTGGCCCTGAAGAGTTGAACTTATTCATTGATGCAAGCGAATTGAGGATAGAAAAAAAGGATATTTCGCCCTGGTGGATGCGGACATCCATGGATAGAAATGGGAATTTTATCCATGATTCCATTGAAACGGCATTTCAAGAAGGTAAGAGCTTATTTCCCGTTTATGTGGATCTGGTCCGACCACCTGATGAAGTTGTCCTGGACGAGATTCGAAGCATTGGAGGCGATATTTCATACGTATGCAAATATATCAACACTATCTGCATGAGGAATGTTACATACTCCATGATAGAGAGACTTCTCAAAATAGATGAAGTTGTATTCGTGGAAGAACAGCCCTTTCTCACCATTGACCTTGACGTCTCCGCGAGAAATGTCGGTGCAAGACCGAGTAGCAATTACTCGCCCAAAACGGCCTGGGAGCTTAATTATACCGGTAATGGTGTGGTGGTAGCTGTTCTCGATACGGGAGTGGACGATAATCATCAAGATCTAAGGAACAAATTCGTTGCAGGATACGACTGCTCCGGAAACTACGGTATAGCATGGACTACAAACCCGGATGACAAGAACGGGCATGGAACCCACTGTGCAGGCGTCATCATGGGAACGGGTGATCCCAACAGCGATATGGCAGAACGGGAGTACGTGGGCGTCGCACCCGGTGCCCGGCTTGTCGATGTAAAGGTGCTGACGGATATCGGCGGAAACCTCGGTGATCATCTCATTATGGGAATGGAATGGTGTATCGAGAATAAGGATCAATTCGGGATCGACATCCTTTCCATAAGTGTGGGGAACCGGGCCGGAGGCGATGACGGGACCAATGCCAACGCTCGAACGGCCGATGCCGCTGTTGATGCCGGTCTTATAGTTGTCACGGCAGCAGGGAATGAGGGGCCGAACAATGACGGTTTCTCCTCGGTGGCAGCCTCGGACAAGGCAATTACCGTGGGAGCGGTGGATGACGGGGACACCATAACGAGAAATGACGATACCATTGCAGATTATTCTAACAGGGGACCGCGAAGAAGTGATAATGATGATAATGTACTTGAAGAACTGAAACCCGACGTGGTGGCACCTGGAACCGATATAATGGCGTGTATGTATTCCCCGCGCCCGGTGGGATTTATTACGGGCTATCAACAGATGACCGGTACTTCCATGGCCTGCCCTCACGTTGCCGGGATCGCGGCATTGATGCTGGAGGCAAAACCCGGAATGAACGCGTCCAAGGTCAAACATTTGTTGAGAAAGACTGCTGAACCAAAAGGCTCGGTCTATAACTCCGAGCTACATGAAACCTACTCCCGGGAATACGGTTTCGGAAGGGTGAACGCCTACGAAGCATTGAGGGGAGCAAAAGAAGATTATCAGACCGTCACGATAGTCTCCGTTGGAAATGACGATATTGTCGGAGCCGTTTATGAGATAAGCGGGATAGCCAATAATGAAGAGCAGGGTGCCTTGAAATATGTGGAAATCAGGATCGATGAAGGTGAATGGAATCGAGCTGAAGGGACTTACCAGTGGTCTTATTCCCTGAATACTGAAAAGTTCGAGAACGGGGAGCATTTCATCTATGCCAGATGCTTCAATGGTAGAAACCATTCTGATGAAGACCGGGTCAAGGTAATATTCAATAACGTGCAACTTCACATCACTTCCCCGGATGAGAACTCTGCAGTCTACGGCGAGGAGATCATCATATCCGGTAGAACCGTAGGTATCAATATCGAGTATATCGAGGTGTCCATCGATAGCAGGGGAGGTTTCAAAGCCGAAGATACATCGCTTGGAGGAGACTTTTCCATCTGGCATTTCAAGTGGATCACAGATGAGTTTCCCGAGAAAGAATACACCTTCCAATTCACAGCAGGTGGAAGTGATGTGTTTTCAAGAAGCACTTCCGTAAAACTCAGATTCAAGCATCCTCCTTCGAAAGAGGAAGGTTCGGCCGTCCCACTTCCTTGGGTCGGTTGGCCGGTTTTGAGCGGAATACTTATTATAATCATTTTGAAAAGAAGAAAATACAAAAAATAAAACCGTTCTTTTCCCCAATAATATTCCTTACTTGGAGTTGAATTCGGCCATGTCCCAGGAAAGAATCCCATTGAAGATATCGGACCAGATCATTCTACATCTGATGAACTTCGGTGGATTCAAAGAGAAATATCAGGTTCCCTTCCAAGCATCGCAGGCGGGTGTTGCGAATATACTGGGGGCCCACCGCTCGCATATATCGTATTATTTGAAAAAAATGGAATCCGCAAGTATGCTCACCAGCCGTCTGGGTAGAATTCAGGGGCTTCCAAGGAAACGGAAGGTTTATTTTTTAACGGCGAAGGGAGAGAAAAAGGGCAGGGAAATAATCAACAATATCATAATAAAGGGCATTCGATTGAAGACTGGGGAGCGGGAGATCACCATAGATATAGACGAACTTTCCTTTAAAAATCAAAAGGCATCATTTCTCGAAATAGTTATTGAGAATGTAAGGAAGATCGTTGCAGAGGAGAAGGAAAGCGGCAAAGCAATACTAAACTACGTTTTGGACGATCCAAGAGGAAAGCTTGACCCGGCCTATCGAGCCATGATCTCCGAACGAAATCGAAATAGTATACGGAAAGCCATCGACCATGGGACCGTAGTTCTGATGTCCGCTGAAAAATATCCCGATCTGGTGGATACCTACCTTTGGACCCTGGCTTCCGACATATCTGACATTTGCAATGTCTTCGTTTACGATCTACACCGTTTTTCCACCACCGAGGACCTGATATACAAGTTCTCGATATTTCTTGGAAAAACGGGGGATTACTCGCTTCAGAGGATGATCCAAAACGGGACAAAAATGTCTCTTGTCTGGCGTGAAATAGCCAAGATCGTGAGCGGATTACCCTTCGTCATAATGATCCGGGGGGAGTGGTCCCGAAGAACTATTGCAGGATTGAAAAAAGCTATCATTAAACTGGCGGATACCGATGTACCGCTGATCATTGCAGCCGATGGAGAGGATGTTTCACACTTATTCGAAGGTCAATCGAAGCATATACGCCTGAAAGCCATGCCGAAGAGAGTGGCTGCGGAGATATATCGGAGTCTGTGCCCTGCTGGTGAGGCCGATTTAATTGAAGAGGTTAAGAAAAATCTATACAAGGAGGCTGCCCGTTCCCCGCTTCTATTGGAGGTATTTTCAAAAGATGATGGTACATTGGAAGGGAATACCTATCTTCCTGGCTCTGAAGCTTACTATGCCGCTGAACTGGAAAGATCCACTGAAGAGGAAATGGAGATACTTCAGGCGATGTCATGGATGGGATATCCTCTGCGTATGGAGCAGGTGAAAGAAACTATCACACATAATTTCGAGCAGCTTGCCCGGAGGCACCTCCTGGCTACAACACAGATGGGTTTCCGAATTCCACGGGCTCTCAGATATCTTCTGGAAAAAAGGACCCGGGAAGATAGTTCAAGACAGAAAAAAGCCAAAGAACTGTACAAACAGATGCTCTATCTATCACCCTATCAAGCTCTGGATGCCGTGGTATTGTACCAGGAATCTGCTGATCTGATTGATGGTCTTGCCATGTCTTGTGATTGGTGCACACTAATGTTGGAAAGAACTAAGCTTCCAGCCCTCACTTCAATATTTCCCGAGTTAAGTAAGGATAGTTTATCCAAAGAGGGATTGTCACTATATCTCACTCTTGAAGGTTTCGAGAAATTATTCGAGGGGAAAACCAAGAAGGCTGAAAGATCATCAAACGAGGCAACCCGCCACGGCGAACAGTTAAAGAACGAGGAAGTTCTGGCAAGATCTTATTTCCTGCAGGGCAAGATCAATCTTGCGAAAGGGGATTACATAATGGCATTGGAAAGGATGGTTACATCCTTCAATCTGTTCTTAGGACTGGATAACGCCATGGGCGTCTCCCTATCAGCCCTGATGATCTCCGAAATATTCGAACACCGGGGGGAGCCGAACAAGGCTATTGCCTATATTGATATGGCGGTAGAGCAGGAGAAGGCCGTGGTCTGCGCACCTCTGATATCCTCGGTGTACGCAAAACGCGGTGAACTCTATTACAGTAAGAACATTTTCGCAAAAGCTTCCCTTTGTTTTGATGACGCGTCAGACATGGCAGCACGGGTAGGGGAGGTGGACAAATCACTGGAATACCGCTTGAGAAAGGGGGACGTGCTGGTGGAGGAGGGACATATGAAGGAGGCCGTGGCGGTGTACGAGAAAACAGCCGAAGAAGCAGAAGAAAGAGGATTGGGGGAACTGCAGTTGAGCGCATATGAACGGTTATACCAGAAATGTTTCAGTGAAGGGACACCGCGATATGGGAGATACCGCAGCAAAGCCGGACAGTTCCGGGTTCTGCTTCAAGGCAGACGAAAGAAATCACGGGCATGAAATATCGAAGATTTGGTGATAAGATGGACAGACGACTTAGAAACGGAATGTTCCTTATAGGAATTGGTATTCTCCTGGCCGTGTTAGCAGGAATATTCAGCCTGCTTACATATTCGACCTACGATACTGTTGATCTGTCATTAGTTTTTTCGATAATCGCAATAGCACTTACTGTAGTGGGGTTCATCCTGAAGGTTATCGGTATGTTCATGATCTTCACCCGCAGGAAAACTCTTGCTAAAGGGAGAGGTATGGCCACCCTGGGTCTTATTTTCTTCATATCCCTCATTCTGGTCTATATAACCGGGGTAATTATCGAACTTATATTCATATTTGCAATGAATCCGAGATATCTCACGGTTTTACTTATTCTCACCGAATTGGCATCAACGGTATTGGGTTCGATGATGGTGCTTCTACCGGTTCATCCAATCCTTGGCAATAAGCTTAAAAAAAAGCTTGCCTACTCTCTTTTGGCTATTATTATACTAAGCCTGGCCGCACAACCGTTCGTTGCCATTGAAATGAAAGGAGTAGAGGACGATTTCAACGTTGAATTTGAGGGGGAATCATACCAGGGACTTCCCGATACAATGGACGAAGACCAAAAGCTGGGAAAAAATATTACGGCTTGGATTTCAGGGAAAGATGAAATTTCAAATATAGTTGTGTACAACAGCTTCCCGCTGATCCCTTACGCATATATCGGTTTTCTGATTTTTCTCTATGCCAGGAGCATCAAAAAGAAAGGGGAGGTAACGGATGATTTCCGACACCACGGCGTTGAATATCCCCCGGGAATGCAGGTAGAGGGAGTGAAGAAAATCCTAAAAAAAGAGGAAAAATGCAGGTACTGCGGGGCGGAGCTTATGCCGGATCTGGATTTCTGTCCTTCATGCGGTGCCTACCTTAAAGAATGAGGACGGTTCATAGCATTTCGTTGAGAATGGGATGGTAATTGGAATAGAACGGATAAAGGAGCTAATATGGGACAAAAAACTATTTACTTCATTTTGGTTTCGATGATTTTCTTCTGTCTTTTCCAGTGTATTTCATATCCCATCAAGGGAGAATCTGTCTCCAATTCAATCATTCTGATCATTGATGCGTCCAGCAGTATGGAGGAATATAACGAAGACGGAACCGCCCTGAAGATCGATGACGCGAAGAAGGCGGCCGTAAGCGCCCTGGATGGATTGGACAACAGCACGGAAGTAGCCTTGATAGTTTTTTACGATTGTGACGAGATCGTTCTGGAGCAGCCCTTCACCACGGACCCGGCGTACGTTAAAGCGAAGATAGAAAACATATGGACCGACGGTTACACCCCTCTTGCCGAATCCATCGAGATGGCCATTTCATACATGGACAATAGTTCTTCAGGCGATGAGGGTGTAATAATCATTCTGACCGACGGTGGTGAGACATGTAAGGGCGACCCCGTCGCATCAGCGAATAACGTTCGGATGATGGTCATTGACTGCCGGCTGCACGTTATCAATTACGGAAGCGATAACGCAGAGCAGTTAGTAAAAATATCAAATGCCGGAAAAGGAAGATACTATGCTCCCCGGGATGCGGACGAACTCTCTGAGAATATGAAAAGAGTAACGAATCCCGTTAACTGGCCCTATCTTGACCAGGGAACCGAAGGATCGGGCCCATCCCACAAAGAAATTCTTTCTGTCATTACCTGGTATATTACCCTCGGTCTGCTGTTATTCGCCGGATTCATACTGATAATTTTCCTCTTCAATTATCTGTTCAATGTGATACGGGAAAGATCAAAAAACGAGCTTGATAAATGGGAACGGAAATGGTGGCTCATCTCGTTGTGGGACCGGCTCAAGGCTTCTTTAGGCGGCTGGAGCAGAAAACGAAGGGAGAGAAGAAGGGAGGCAAGGGAGCGAAAATGGGCCAAGAGGGAAATGCTCGCGGAAGAGCGGCGGCGGGAGCGGGAGAGAAAACGGGCGGAACGAGAACGCCTGGCTGCTGAGCGGCGGCGGGAAAGAGAGAGGCGGAGAAGGGAGAGAGGCAGGGAAGAGATCTGTTTATTCCACCCTTTGAGACGCAGCATGACCCGAAAGAATGACAAGCTTCGCCGGATTGCAATGGAGCAGCGTTTGGCCAGGGAAAGGAGGATGGCCGAGGCGGAAAGGTTGGCAAAGGATCGGGAGAAAGAGGAAAGGGGACGGCAGATGGCGGAAGAGAGAAGACGGGCGGAGGGGGAAAGAAAGGTTGCGGAAAACCGGAAGAAAAAGGAACTCATGTCCCGCGTTTCCGAACTTGCGATAAACGATTTCGGTATTAATCCGCCGGATGATCTGGATAAGAAAATAATGAAAGATCCATATGGCGCGGAGGCGGATGTCAATGCTTACATGGAGATGATCGAGACTGAACGGGTTAAGCGGGTGGGGGACCGAGAAAAAAAGAAAATTGCCCGGGAACAGAAGCGGACAAAGGCACGCGTTATGGAAAAAAAACGCTGCTGCCCAAGCTGCGGCCAAGGAATCCGGCATGTGGCCTCATACCGACGATGGTACTGTGATAAGTGCGCAAAATACCTGCCAAAAAGCTTTGAGCAGGATTGATTTTCACCTCAGCAGTTTTATTAAGAGTTTTTTATCACGTCCAATTATCGGAGATAGGATTCAGCCGTTAAGATTACCCCTTGGTTTTGTAGCTTTGTTCTTATATATGATTTCATCACTCATTGGTTCAACGAAGGCTTTTCTATCTAACATTTTTACAGGGGTAAGCAAAATGGCCAGGAATGAAACCACAATCGATCTTAAAGAAAACCTCGACATAAGAGAACTCGCCATGGGACAGCTGCTGATGGATGATTACTGTTTCAAGATACTCATGAGCACGACTCTTCGCAATATGAGCATTCGTGACATAGCGTTCACATATTTCATTCCATTTGCGACCTGCTACAAGAAGATAGCCGAACTGGAGGCGGCGGGCCTGATCAGGAAAGTTGGAAAGGAGAAGGGAACGAAGGGTAAACAAGGTGCGGTCTACCGATCCTGTCTCGAACATTTCAAGATGAACTACAAGAGCAGCTCTCTAAGGCTGAACGTCGATCTGCTGAGGGAAGGGTCCAAGACCATCGAACTGGACCTGATCAATGGGAATATGGTCGTGACCGACTGATCATCCGTTATCCCAAACTTGTTGGGTTCTATTTTTTATTTAAGGTGGGCTTCGATCCACCAGACAAAACTGGGAACTTGCAGATTCGGAGAAAGTTATAAATATTACATCTTGGTTATTTTTCACCATGGTAAATCTGGACCTGCTGGAGTTCATTCTTGTTCTTACCGCTTTTATCCTTGGCCTGGTGGTAGGTCTGGTAATCACCAGCCTGAGAAAAGAACGTTTCAGCAAACTGTCTCCCCGCGACCTCGCTGCCATAGAGACACGGCCGCCGCCCAGTGAAGAGCGGTATCTCCCATCACCATTCCAGAAGACTTTTTCGGGTCTCGATGAGATAGCCGCCCCGGCCATTGTCCTCGAACGTACGGAGGCAAAGGTAAAACGAAAGATCATGGAGGGAGCATGGGTCTGCTCGAAATGCGGTGCAGCCGATGCCACGCTGATACACCGCAAGGGATGCGACAAGTGTTATACTGTCTGAAATTACCCGGTCCTAACGCCAGGAACTATAGAAAAACTGCTCATTTTGGTCGATTTCATAATCTCAATATAATATATAGTAGGAAGTAGGCTTCTATATTGTACTTCGAGAAGGTTTATAATATGGTCTCGCATTATCTAACATACACTGATAATGAGCGAGGTCCGGTGCCAAAAAATGAGAAAGGGTCTTTTCGTAACAAAAAATGGAAAAGAAAAGGGTTTAAGTAGAGGGGAATTGTCCCTTCGCAATCGGATATTGCTCCAGAGCACACGCCTGTTGTCACTTCTTCTGGCGTTATATCTTTTTTTTCTGGCCATCGCCATGATGGGGACTTCATTCAAATCAATGGGCAGCGGTACTTCCGAGAGGTTGATCTCCCTTGTCACGAACCCACTGGCCGGTCTTTTCATCGGAATTCTTGCCACATCCATCGTTCAGAGTTCTTCATGCACGACCTCCATCGCGGTGGTTGCGGTGGCCAGCGGGCAGATACCACTGCATCTGGCGATCCCCATCATCATCGGGGCGAATATCGGGACGTCGGTGACGGCAACACTTGTTTCTCTTGCCCATATCTCCCGCAGAAGAGAGTTTAGAAGGGCATTTTCAGGCGCCACGGTTCACGACCTGTTCAACGTAATGGCAGCAATGGTCTTCTTACCCCTGGAGGTCTTCACACGGTGGATATTCGGAGTAGGTTACCTTGAGCGCGTTTCTCTTTTTCTCGCTGACAAATCCACAGGAACGGGGGGGGTGACATTCCTGAGCCCCATGAAGGTAATCACCAAACCAATCGTGAACTGGAGTTTTTCAATCACAAATACTTCCTGGCTCTGGGTTCTGGTTTCATTGGTACTTCTTTTCGTGGCTCTGAAGATACTTACCTCATCTATTAAGAGCTTGCTGGAAACGAAGGTCCAAAAGGTGGTAGACAAATATTTTTTCCGAACGGCCGCCATCAGCTTCATTTTCGGTTTAGTCATTACTGCCATCATCCAGTCCAGTTCTGTAACAACCTCTCTTGCGATTCCTTTCGTCGGCAGCGGGATGATCAGCCTCGAACAGATATTCCCATTCACTCTTGGAGCCAATATCGGCACCACCGTTACAGCTCTGCTTTCGTCACTTGTGACGGAATCCACAGATGCGGTGGCACTGGCATTTTCCCACCTGACATTCAACGTTAGTGCCGTGGTGCTCTTCTATCCGTTCCGAAAGATACCCATTTCCACAGCCAGGAGATTGGGGGAAATTGTAATGAAGCGGAGACATGTCGCTATTATAATAATAATTATATTTTTCTTTTTGTTACCATTATCGGTGGTCTTCATGACCCAATTATTTAATTAGCGAAACGAGCGGGCCAAAAATAGATAAAGTAGTAGTACACTCAATAACGAGGAACAGGGGAAATAAAATGAAATTCACCAATCTTTTCAGGGCACTGTCGGGGCACGAACTGCTGGAACGCACCTACAAGCAGACCGGCAGGGTGCACGATGAGACACGGGACATGTTCGAAAACTCCTTCGGATGTATCATGGGAAAGATACCTGAATGCGAGCTGACCGTCATTCAGCGGGACAAGGATATTAACCGGGAGATCATCGAAATCAGGAGACGTCTCTTCAACTATGTTTCCACGTCGCGTAATCCCAATTTTTCCGCCGCACTCTCCCTGACCAGCATAATCATCGATTACGAGAGGATCGGAGATTACACAAAGAACATCGCTCAATTATTATCGGTGCTCTCCGGAAGGCCGGCCAACGTTAGTTACAATGATAAGCTAATGGACATGTACGAGTTAATGCTCGAGATATTCACATTGACCAACAGCGCCTTTGCAAACGAGGACGATAAAAAGGCAAAGGAGGCGGTTTTGGCCCACGAAAAGGTAAAGAAAATGCATCTCGATATCCTGCAGAGCATAGACCGTGATGAGAACATAGGTAGACAGGAAGCGCTGATATACGCCCTTCTTCTGAGTTTTCTCCGCCGTATCAACGGACATCTCTCGAATATATGCACGGCGGCTTACAGACCTTTTCCAAAGATCGGTTTTGCTGAAACCCCCCAAAGATCGTGAATGACGGATGAAAAACCACTTTTTATAGAAAAAAAAGCGGCCCAAAACTACTTTTTTGGAAAAAGCAGCCCAAAAAAAGAGGGGGGTACTGTTCTCGCGATTGACGAAAAAAATCGACTGGACCAGCAGATTTCCAAGGGAAATCGAAGGTGCAGCAGTATCTCTGATTCTGCGGAACAAAGTGGGCATGGTCTGTATTTCCTATATGATAAAAAAAAAAGGCCGCTAAACATCGCTGTTCCCGTTATGCCAGGGATCGATATCGTTCGCCCCGGGACCGGGTTGCGGTATCTTGAATGCAGGATCGCCGTAGAGGCAGAAGAACGTTACTTCGATCCAATCCACGCTGTCACCCCCGTGAATGAGGGGCGATACCTTGTAGTTCTTGTTTGGATTGTTCATATAGCGGTTTTCGGCCCATTGAAGCATCTTACCCATTGAGCCGTATTCATCCTCGTGATTAAGCAGGCCGTCGGCAAGGAAGGCATACCAGGCGTTGTTCTTATCCCAGTGGTAATTTCCCGTGGCCGGACCCTGCAGCTGTTTTAAATCCTGTCCGAGGTTGCTGTAGCTCACTTCCGTGGCCCCAAATAGACCGATACCCCCGCCGTATAGATAATTGATGGAAAAGAATTCCTTCAGGTCTGTGGGCTCCTCACCGCTGTAACCATGAGCCTTGGTATTGAGGCAGGAAACGAATACTCCTATCTGAGGCGGCATGAAATAATGGTGAACCGAGTCAACGTCAGCGACCCCGGAGCCCAGGTCAGCATTTTCCACATATCCCTCCAGTCTTCCCTTGGTATATTCTTCGTCCGGTTCATAGACGTAAAGGCTGGCGTGGTGCGATCCATGGCCGCGGTAGAACATGATCGCACTGGATTCTATCACAGGTTGAAAATCAACCTCCTTTCCCGAGGTCACGTCCCGGTATCCCTCGTTTCCGGTGGTCCGCATGTAGTCCCAGGTGAATCCCTCATCCTCGAGATCATCCTTCATATACCAACCGGGGCTCATCTGCAATCTCTGGTCCGCCACCTCAAAGCCGTTCCATACAGAGCCGTGTGTCCTCCATGTCACTTCCCGGTCTCCTCCCAAAGTTTGCTGCACCCTGATTTTCGGGTTGATCATTTCGTATCCAAGCGTTCGTACGATCTGGTTCGAAGCCCCCTGTATGTTGTAGTTGATTATCCTGCCCACCGCAGCATCCATTGTATACGGATCGTCGTCCAGAAAACCATATATGTTATCGGAGGAAACGTTTCCGCTCCCGGAATAACCAGTTACGAAGAAGTGAGGGACTGCAGCGACGGAACCTACAAGAGCAATATACTCTACCGGACCGATCTCCGAATTTATTTTCCTCAGTTTTACCAGGGCTCCGGTCTGCCAATCGTTCCAACTGGCTCCGGTATTGTCATCGGGATAGATGTCCCCTATGGGTTCTTTCGACGGAATTACATCTGTTATGACGAAAGCCCCATGATAGGCTGCAAGCTGTGACGCCATCAGGGAGAGCGATTTGATGTTGAAAGGATTCAGGTACTCGCCGTATATACCATCCTGATAATCATCCGGATTGGTTAGAATCACGTAATCCGCACTCTTACCGCTGGCGGTCATCCTCGAAAAGCATTCCTCCTGGGTCGCGAAGGTCGCTTCACCTATGATCATTACTTTTCTTTCGTTGGCACAAACGGGGGATGCCCAGAGTGCCTCGCGATATGAGGCTACCGATATAAAGCCGTCGAATCCCAGAAAGGTTCCCAGTACCTTATCATTTACCGGATGCTGTGTCACCGGATCAACCTGGGCCGATAGGTTGTTTGCCACTATTTCGTCATTTGAGAAGAGAAGTTTGGGTAATACATTCATGATGGAATTTCGGATAGTCCATATCTGGTGTTCATCCAGAGCTCCGTTTTCGAGAATGAAAAGCGGATTGTAGTTATCCTTTGAGGAAAGACTGGAAAGGGAAGCAACGAACATATGGTCCCATTCGGTCTCCGGCTCGTCAACAAATATAATGAAGCTGTCCGGCAGAACCCGGGTGGGATTGTAAATCCATTCATCTTCAGGCGGCTGTTTTTTAATTGAATAATATACCAGAGTGAAAAAAGCTAGAGAGAGCAGGATCCCTATGGTCCCGAGCACCAATGTCCTCTTGAAAAGAGAAATTTCCGGCTTCTTCATTAGGGATACTTCCGACGGCATCGTCACACCAATTATCTAGTCATCCGCTAACTTCGATTTAACGTTTTCTCGACTTTTAGAATAATCTTCTCCAATGAGCTTTTGGAATATCGGAACGATAGATTCACCAGAAGTATTATAACCATTAATGATATTCTATCAAAGAGAACTAGAAGATTTTTCTATCAAAGAGACGGAAAGGTGATAGATAATATGGATCCTATCTTAAAAGCTACGGCCTTCGCAGATGAAATCGTTGAGGCGATAGGCAAGAATCACATCTGCACGGTGGTATATGGCCCTCCCCTGGTGGGTAATTATATCGAAGGAAAAACGAAAATACCAATCTTCATCGCTCTTAATCATTACGACCCCGATACCATCCAGGCTATGGCGGACGTAGTAGCGAAATGGAAACATGAGGGTATCGGCGGCCCCCACGTGGTGGAACTTGTGGACCTCGAAGGTATGTCGGACAGCGTACCGGACGAGCTGATAGAAGTTACCATGAATTACAAGATTGTCAGGGGTAACGATATACTTCGCATTCTACCGGAAATGGATTACGAGCATGCGCGTGCCCAGGCCGAACTGGCAGTCCGACGATACATGCTGATTCTCCGCAGCCAACTTTTACATTCACTGGGCGATCCCGAAGAGCTCGAAGGTTTCCTGACCTCACTGGCGTTCTACTGTCAGCTGAGCATGCAGCTGTATTACCGTGTGTTGGGGCAGAACTTTGAAACACCCCTGGAACTTCAGGAGCAGTTCTATGAGGACTTCCCGGATGCCAGGGAAGATTTCGAGATGCTGGTCAATTACAGCTACGGAGACGCATCCGAACTAACCAAAGAACCTATCGAACTCATTGCATCGAGCCTGGACTCTGTTCTTCAACCTCTTTTAAGGCAGATCGACGAGCTAGGGGATTAGATTTACAAAACCATCTTCCGCTCCGGAAATACTGCTCCTGGGCGGTAATATTTTCTTTAGGCCAGCTATAGGCCTAAAATGATTTATTCTATCCGGAAATCGTTACAGCCGACTGAATCAGAACCCCGACTATTTTAAGAATCAATAGGTTGGCATGACGTAACCGCAGCGCGGACACTGCCACTGTCCCATGGTATTCTGCTGGCATATACCGCCGCATGAAGCGCATAGAACTGCCTGGCCGCCGGGATGTTGTTGATGCTGCGGCGGGTATCCCCCGCCGGCTCCGTACTGCGGAGGTTCTCCCTGCTGCTGCCATGCCGGAGGTCCGGATGCCTGTGGGGGTGGCGTTGCAGCGGCCGGCTTTGCCCCAACGGAAAAGCCCGAGGAAGCCCCTGGCTTTGCTATGGTATATTCCCGGTACCCGTCTCCGGCTGCCTTCTTCTTCTTTATCATCAGTATAACGATGAGGACGACTATCAGAACAACCACGCCGCCCAGCACCAGAAGGATTATCCATAGCATGCTTTCTTCAGCGGGATCCAATGGATATTCATCTTCCCCATCCGGAATCCCATCGCCGTCCGTATCCGGATTATTCGGATCGGTTCCTTTTTCCAGCTCTTGGATATCGGTTAGACCGTCACCGTCAGTATCCGGGTCCTCGGGGTCGGGCCAGAAATCCTTCGGATATCCCGAAGGGTGTGCACCGGCAGCGTCGCGGGCAAAGTGCTGAACCGTCTCCCCCATGGAAGTGGTGGTTATTGTATATGTTGCCACCCCGAACAGATCGATCAGTTCGTCATCCTCCACGTCGATCTCTTCCTTGAGCCCTTTCAATTCCTGGGTCGGAATATTCAGGACCAACGTGTAACCATCATCCTCAAGCGTCCAATTCGGGTTGAATTCGAATTCTTCATCAATAGTGGACACACCGGCCCACACTCCATTTGTAAAGGTGAACATGTAGAGATATTCGAACATCATGTTCTCGAAGTTATCCTTGGTTATGGCAGGTTCCGTGAACTGCTTGTCTACCTCCGATTCCACAATGTAGAAATAATAATTCGCCACTGCATTATCCGCCTCTTCCACCAGTATCTTCCCCTCGGTGGTCATGGTCAGCCTGAGGTAGTTCACATCCTTCTCCGCAGATACCGAATCAATATTTACCACGTTGTAATCCCCCACGGAATAGATCTTCTCCTCGGAGCCGCTCATGGTCCTGACAGCGACATCATCCGGTGTCGATACACCATCGTAGGGATTCGTCGATCGATCTTCTTCATGCTCGATGGAATCATCATCTTCCACCCCAAAAAACATCATTATATCAACAGGGTCGATCACATTGATATCCATATAAGTGAAGTTGTAGGTTAGTTTTCCAGCTCCCAGGGGCCCTTGTTCAGGATCATCAAGAACGTTCAGGGTTACCTTGTAATCCCCCGATTTGGTATATTTCATCAGCCACATCTTGTTCGATGCATCCGTATCGTTGCTGTAATTTCCATCCATGTTCTTGTCGATCTTATCATAGAAATCCCATCTGTAAAGGAGATTATCCGTTTCTGAGCCGTCTATCATCCCATTCCCGTTCAGATCATCGTCTGGATCGTAGGAACCTTCCGCCGTAAAGGTCAATTTCATATCAACAAAAGCAACGCCTTCAACCAATCCGTCGATCTTCATTTTCACTATGGGCATATAGTTCAGATACAAATCGAAAGTGTCAATGGCCTCGGCACCGTAAGGATCAACAACTTTAAGGGTAACCTTGAATTTTCCACCTTTTGTGAACGTATTAAATACGCTGTAACCCTTCTTGTCCCAGTCTTCAAGTTTTTCAGGGAGGCCGTCGTTTTCGTCGAAATCCCAGTAGTACTCCAGGTTATCCGTCTCGGATTGGTCTATTTCTTTATTGTTGTTGAGATCGTCATCTGGATCATATGACGCCGTATTTTCAAATTTCACATCAACGCTCTTGCCGAGCTGCAAGTTGGCATGCACATCATCCCCTGCGTCAACAACCGGATTCTGGTTCTCGGTAAACTTTATCTCGTATATACCCCCCGAGCTACCCTGAGGCGGTTTCACAAGGATATAGTAACGCCCCGTATACTTGGATGTCACTGTAATCTTCTTCTGGTCCCCTGAACCCGAGCTGGTGGCCACCAGTGTATCGTCGTTCATTTTTCCAGGTATACCATTGGTATCCCGGTCCCGATAAATGTACATCTGGAAGTTGGTCGTGGGAGAATGTTCGATAAAGAATACATATGTCTTGTCCATGTCCAGATTAACGTAGAATCCATCAACCACGTCGGGTGATGTAAAGGAGTTCTGGGATGGGATATCCTTGGAGAGACGGATCGCTGTTTCCGCCAATGCGCTCATGGCCCATTCCTTTCCCGCTATATTGGGGGATGTTGGGTCCGTGGGTGCGTTGGTTGCCCAATCCCCGGTCTTGGGATCCCAGAAGAACGACTTGTCCTCCTCATCTCCCTCCAGGCATTGGAGTGCGAGGTGCTGGGGTTTAACCGGTCGGAACTGTATATTGTAATCATCATCCACCATGAGATACTCATTCTCACTGAAGAGGAAATTCTGGGTTTTTTCATTTCCAAAGTTGAATCCTGAGATCTGGTGCTCTATGAAAGCATCATTATCGTCACCAAGGTCATCCCTCTGAACCAATACCTTGCCGCTGTATCCTGGAGCGTCGCTGAGATTGAAGGTCATCTGGATCCCCGTTATGAGTTTCACCACGTTGTTGGGATTCTCAATGTTCAAACCTGCCTTCCGGTAGCTCTGGGGGCTCATGTACCAGAGATCCACAGCATCTGTAAAATTACCCGTAAGTCCCGGGTCGGCAGTTGCGCTGATAGCGCTGGCGGAGGATGACGCAAGCCCTAGCAATATGACCACCAATAGAGGAAAAAAACCGATTTTTCTCATTCTAAAATTGTATTCCCTTTTCATAACTCTCCCTCAAACCGTATAAATATATCAATATGTCATCTGATCTACTCCCTCGTATTTCACCGTTATTTACTATCTAAGTGAGCTGGAGGGGTCAGCATTTCATTTTGTTTTTTGTATAGTAATTTATTATAAATTTCTTTTGATAATAATATATTATATGAATTCCGTCATTTATAAAAATTGGGATTCAACAAGCCAGATCGAATAAAATCCGGAACGGTACCTCCTATACACAAAGGAATATGGTGAGAAATCATATGATGATCGGCCGACCGCTCATGCGCCTACCTATCGATCTATCCTCTCAGATAGTTATCCGCATAAAGTTTCTGGTTCAACAGTATTTCACCGGTCTTCATGACATTCATCAGGTTCTCATCCTCTGGATCCATTATTGCCGAGCTGAGGCCGTGTGACATCAGCATAGCAAGATATATTCTGTTAATTAAAGAACGTTCCTTGGTGTTGTTGGACACGTTGCTGAGCCCTACCACAGAGTTGGGAGCCGGGTCCGAAAGGGCCTGGAACATATCCATTGCTTTAAGCAGACTCGCGCACTGCATCTGGGACGCGCTCACCGGGAGAACCAGGGGATCAATGTATACTTTCTCCGGAGTTATTCCATGCATCATGGCGTTCGAAAGCATGATCATGGCGAGTTCGGCCCTCTTATCCGGTTCAGATGGGATCCCGGCCTTGTCCATTGTCAAACAGATAATATCTGCATCGTATTCCTTTGCAAGTGGGAAGAGCCGGTCCATTTTCTCCTGCTCCGCAGTTGTGGAATTGATCATCAAGGGATTCTTTGCGGCCTTCATTCCCGCCTCTATTACATCGATCTTGGGCGAATCAATTGCCAGCTGGATATCTGTGACCTCGGAAACCGTCTCCACGAGCCATTTCATTACTTCGGCTGCGTTCTTCCTGCCTGGTCCGGTATTGATATCGAGAATGTCTGCGCCTGCATCTATATGTTTCCTAGCCAGTTCGTGGATTATGGTCTTGTTTCCTTCATCGATTGCCTTCGACACATCGTTGAACTGTCCGTTGATCCTTTCACTGATTATCTTCATAATTTACACCCGCGGTGCTATTAAACAACTATGATTTAAATTATTCGCTATTGTATATTGTCAATGGTGAAAAGCTCGATAAAATGGGTCGTGAATTTGTTAATTCACTCCATCCTCGTAAACCAGCAGGTTTTCCTGCGGATGTCGTGATTATCAGCTCGACAACCCTCGACGACCCTGACGCGTTATACTACGCAATACCTTCGGCATTGCTGCGCCCTCGGGAAGTGTCCCTG
>CAYFHS010000024.1:0-50698 GCA_964342815.1 uncultured archaeon
CGGATGCAGGCGTATCTTCGATGCGCCGTGTCATCGTAGAAAAGTGGTTTTTCATGATGCCGGATTCAAAATGGCCAGTGCCTTAAAGAATTTTTTCAATGATCCCGCAAATCCTTTCAAGAAACTCTTGATCTTGCGGAGAGAAGGGTGATATCTCATGGGAATCGATGTCAAGTTCACCCAGAATCTCACCTTTCCTTAAGATGGGAACCACGATCTCGGAGAGAACCGACGAACTGCACGAAAGATAATTATTTTCCTTCGATACGTCCGGTACCAAGAATGTCCTCCCGGAAGATGCTGCCTGGCCGCAAATGCCCTTTCCGAAGGGGATTCTTGTGTGATCGGTTGGTGCTCCGGAAAACGGACCCAGGACGAGTTCATCCTTTTTCACGTCATCCACGAGATAGAATCCAACCCAATCGTAGTAGGAGACTTTATTTCTTAACAGCTTGCAGATATCCTTGAGCTTTTCATTAATCGGATCAGGTCTCCGGGAGATATCGACGATCTCATCATACAGCTTTTCAAAAGACATATCGCTCATTACAAAACGCTCCTCAATGAGTTTTCTTTTATTGTCCTGAAAATAATCGGGAATCTTGTCTATTCGATAATAGTAATACTTTTTCCACCATGCTGGCTCTTTCTAACCCTAATATTCGCATAGATGGGGATCTCGATGTTGGCCCCAACAACCAATGCCTGTCCTACGGGCAATCTCTGAATCTCGTTTGCCGCTCTCGTGGTAAGTCCTTCCACAGATGTTATTATTGCTTTCAGATCATTGGGATTGGTAACCCTGAGGATAATTTGAGTATTACATTGACTCAGAATATTCTTGTCTATTCGGGCGGGTCTCTGGGTAACGATGCAGAGACCAAGGCCGAATTTCCGTCCTTCCGAGGCCACGGACATCAGGACATCCGAGGAAATCACCGTCCTCTTTTGCGGGCAGTAATTGTGGGCTTCTTCAACGATCACTATAACCGGTGGTATGGTGTCCAGTTTTCTCTTCTGGAAAATGGAACCTATCAAAAGAGATACCGCCAACTCCTGTATATGAGGCTTTATACCTTTCATATTTATTACGGAACACTGCCCCTTTTTCACGATCTCGGAGAGCGGAATGGGATTTTCTGAAAAGAGTCCATGGGAATCCAATCGCTCCACTGCATTGATAACGTTCCACTTGGCATTGTTCCGATCCAGTTCCGCCTGAAATATAATATCTTTAATCGTGTAATATTCGGTGCTGCCGGATAAAATTCGGATCGCCTTGTGAAGAACCCCGAGCTGGCTACCGGTCCGTTTAAGACCGCTGAGCTTTATGATCTCATCCACATCGAGATTCATACCCGAGAATGAAAGGGGAACAGATCCCGGAGCGTTTTCGCTGTCGATGGAATATTCCGTAATGCTGGAAGCATATCCTCGAGGTGCTATCCCGAAATCATTCATATATTTGATATCGCTGTAGTTAAGATTCGGCTGTATGAGTGATGAATATTCGCCGTGGGGATCGATTATCACTATAGGAATCTCTTTTTCCAGCAATTCCTCTATCAGAACGCCTACAACGTAGGATTTCCCGCTACCGGTTCTGGCAATTACGGAAATATGCTTTTGGACCATTTCGTTGATATCGAGACATATCTTCAGATCATGCCCTTTTAGTAAACCCATATATGCACCGGTCTCACTGGACGCATGGAGGCCTACCACGGATTTGATAAAATCGTTTTCGGCGAGGTAGATTGTCTTTCCCGCCATGAGAGGCGTGGTTGGCATCTGTAGAACGTTTCGTTTGTCGCGGAATCCAAGAATGGCCACGGTTGCAGAAACGTTTCCACGGTCAGCATCATCCTGTATTTTCCGGTAATTGACCGAATATTCATCTGCACTCTCTTTATTACTAAATAGATTTCTAGCTTCCAGGAACGTAAGATCGGTTTGCCGCTCAATGGCCGTTACGTGTCCAAGTATCCATCCGAAAATATCATGTTTCGCCTTGACAAAAGTACCTTTCGCGACCTTTTCAGCCTGCACCGCGAAACGGAATTCATCGCTGGTGACGTTACCGTAGATTATTCCCAGAGATGTCTCGGAAAGGGACTTTGGAACTATTGCTGCGGCGGCCGTTCGGTCCATAATTCTTCTATCCTTGAAATTCGTTAGATAGGTAACTTCGCTGAAATAGGTAAATCTTTCCCTTCTTGTTACTTTTTAGCTCTAATGCCCATAAGTGGCAGACAATCGAGTTGGGTGAAATACCGGCAAAAATTAAAAAGGTAGATAAATCATCCGGGTGACCCTGTCGGACTGGTATACCGACCATATTCCCAGACACGTGATGGGCCTGTTTCGAAGACAAAACTAACGTTTCACTTCTGACAGCCTCCATTTGCTCACTGCGTTCACAAATGGGCCTGTAGCGCCGTAAACCTAAACGGATCACGGCTGACAGGCAGCCATTTGCTCACTGCGTTCACAAATGGGCCTGTAGCGCCGTAAACCTAAACGGATCACGGCTGACAGGCAGCCATTTGCTCACTGCGTTCACAAATGGGCCTGTAGGGTAGCTTGGTTTATCCTTGTGGCTTTGGGAGCCATAGACTCCGGTTCAAATCCGGGCAGGCCCATTTACAAGCGAAGGGAGTAAATGGGACTGACGAGACATTACTAGTAATACATGGATACTATATCTTCGATTCAGCGGAATCGGTTCCTCTGGACTGCGATTCCACGAACATTGTCAAGCTGCGAAGTACGCACCATTGACAATATGCACCTGGACACCGACCTGTAAAGATGACCGCTTACAAGGTCGATAAGCTATTGATCCGTAAGAAATGGTTCAAGGATCGTACCTATCCCCACAAGTTCTTAAGGATTCATCAGGTATGGACATAAAGTTAATCAATGACTACAAATCTATTTTTTGATATTTTCCAATATTCTATCGACTTTATCCTCTAAAATAAATATTCTTTCTTGTGCAGATTTATTAATGCCAATAAAATAATCCCACCTATTTGTTATTATTTCTCGAATAACCTTCTCAAACACATAGTAGTAATTCATTAACATAAAATTTTTATCTGGAAATGAATATTTAACTTTCATTTTACATTCTAAATCATAGAAATGAAGAACCTCATTCGTATCCCCCATTTCCATACGATATTTTAATAATTCTTGAAAAAAAGGTTTGTTTATCACTTCATCATATGGAATTTCACCCTTAATTTTCAATCCAGAATTTATTAAAATAAATGAAAATGTAAACGTGAAATCAGGATTTATAAGTATTAATTTCGATTTCAGTCGCGATTGATCATATTCGATTTTTATTCTGGTATAGGGTGGTAAGAAGAAATTATTGAACTCCTTATAAAACGCTAATGATGGCATAATATTGGATAACAAAGATTTTTTTGGAGGATGTGGGATATTCTCATTCTTCACCAATTCTCCCGTTATATTCTCCATATTATGAACATCAATATTCTCTTCATTTAATACATTATTAATATTTACTAACCATCCATCTTTTAAGAATTTAGAGATTCCAAATAAAAAAGCATATGGTGACATTTGGATTATTAATTGTTTGATTTTATTTTCACTTATTTCATCCTTGTAATAGAAAAAGATTTTATATAGCAAATGCTCATATTCTTCTTGACATTTTGGATTCTTATATTCTAAAAGAAATCTCATCTCAGAAAATGTGAAAAATAAAATACTTCGCCAAGTAAAACATTTATCGGTCCTTCTTTCTAGGAATAACCATTGTAATTCGTTATCAGTTACAAGTCGTTTTCCATAATCAGTCCTTATATAATAAGTCCTTTCAATAATCTCTCCATTGGACATTTTAACAAAAGCATGGGGGATATCTTTCTTTTTAAAAATGTTTATTATTAAAACGTTATCTCCGTTTAGCTTTAATGTCTCAAATGAAAAATCTAAAGGTGGGCTTATATTAGTCTTACAAATATTATTTATTTGTCCTTTATATCTTTCCATATCAACTATTTTTATTCCTTCGAATTCTTTAAGGTCGGTGATTCCAATAAAAATCTTTCCTCCATTTAAATTAGCAAAAGCTATCATTTCATGAGCTAATTTCTTTTTTCCTGAAGACGTTGTAAGAATTCCCGATTCTTTGAATTCTACGGTCTTATTTTTATGTGAATTGCTACTCAATAACTCTTGTATTTCTCCTATCGTGGTCATATGAATACTCTCCATATATACCAAATTAGGATATGATTAGAACTACATTATCCATTAAGTTATTCTCAATATTATCGATTTTACCCTATCACATGGCAGTATGCTAGTGATCTAGAGCCTGATAGGGCTTAAGAGATATTCTGATACCTCCAGAGTCCACCCCATGCATAAAACACGCTGTAGAGGGGTAAGGAGAGGCTTGAAATCCATCTCTCGTTATGGTCTTATGTGCGGTTTTGAGTATTCCCATACCACAGAAAATAAGTAGGAGTGGATACAATATATGTCTAAATCAGTTGGTGATGAAATGAAACCATTTTCTTTCTTGTTAGTTCTTCTACTAATCATTCCGTCACTCTCAATTACAGGTTGTATAGACGATAATACAAAAAAGAAAAATGATGAGGATAAGTCTTACGTTTTTTTTGAAAGTTATGCGGGTTATGGAACAAATTATATTTATAACGTATCCTTAAATAAAGACCTAGCTTTAGATGCATTAAACAAATCTATCAATATCTCGATAGAAAATATAAAACTTATAAATTTATCATGGCCGGAGAAATATATAGACATAGATTTTGATTATAATATGTCAAATATCTCAAGAGAAGTTACAGATCAATTCAATAATGATATTCATATTTATATTGAGAAAAAAGAAGTTATAATTTGGATATGGTTCCATCCTCAAGAAATAGGTTGGCAACGTGTTCCTAATAATGAATCAGAAGAATTTTTTAATATCGTAAACTCAATAATCAAGAGAGATCGAGAAATGATGTATAATTATATTGATTCATTAGTATCTCTTTTAGAAGATAGGTTGAACCTTCCATTACCGGAATATTACGATACTTGGGAATTAATGTCAAGAGCTGATGAATCTTTTCCAAATATGGGCGGATTAGAATCCCTTCCTTAGCTTTCCCCCCTGCATCCTTCAAGCTAATCCCTTCCTACCCGATAATATCCCCTATCTCCTTTAATTTCTCAACCACAATCTACCCTTCTCATTAAGATAATAGTTCTTCCGCTTCCACCCCCTCTTGGATTCCCCCCATTTCTCCCTAATCTCCGCAAGTTCTTAAGGGTTGGTCAGGTGTGGTGATTAATCGTCAATCACTTCAGCATATTCCTTTTCCTCTGAATCATCTTTTTCGACCAGTCTAATAACATCGGTTCGACTATTTTTTACAGTCTTATTATAATTATGGATATATGCGAATCCTCGAAAAAGCATGAAAGCCAATCCCATTAACATTACTGGAATAAAACATATAGTGAAATAGTTTTTTACAAAAGGAATGAATGGAAGTAAGATAAAAATAATACCGAGTACAACCATATCAATCCCTGCATTTTTATTTACAGGATACCATAGCTCTTCGTTATCAAGTGTTGATCGGGTTCTGAATCCATATAACGGATTGGGTGGTATTAACTTAAAAATAAAGGGTATTCCTAGAACAAAAAATATAATCCCAACTGTAACTGAGGTCAAAGCAGAATAAACCATATTAAATACTTATATCCTACTCCATCCTATATATTATTTCCATTCTGTGATACAAAAATAATCACCTATCAGGGATGATAAATGGTTCAATGATCGTACATATCCCTACAAGTTTATTAGGGTCCATCAGGTGTGTGTGTTAATCCTCAATTCCTCGGTCTCAAACCCGGTAGTGGTCCACCAAACACGAGTACAATTATGAGTACACAGATGAACACCCCGAATATGCCGAAACCTGGGATAAGGGAATCCTCTCGCATTTCTTCCTTACCTGTGGCATCGTCCGCCCTTATGATACCCGATTCGATCCGCAACACCTCTCCCTCATTGTCTATATGCAATAACTTAACGTAATACGTCTCGTCCGGAATAAGCCCCTCTATTTCTGCTTCTGTGGTTTCCCTGTCCGGGATGCTCATTATAAAATTGGTACTATTAGGCTTGCAATCCCTCTCCGTAGACATGTAAATCTCGTAATGATCGAACTTGGGGTCATCGGATTTGTACCAGGCGATTTCCTTATAGCCGGTGAGGTTCCCCCTCCTCCCGTCGAACATCTTGGACGTGGCTTCCACGGGGGTCGCCCTCTGGATCTCGCTGTATTCCTTCACAGCAGTGTCCGTGAAAGAGTAGCCCGTATTACTTACCACATTCCATACCAGGCCTCCTAACGACAGGATGATTGCGACGAGAAGTAAAATCAGAGCGGTTTTCTTTCGGTTTCGGACTTTTTCAGGCATGCATATATTATTAGGGACTTCGATATTTATACATTTCCTACATATTATTTCCATTCTGTGATACAAAAATAATCACCTATCAGGTCTGGGTACTACTCCTCGTTTGAAGAGTATTCTACTGTGTCGATTCTTTCTTCCGGATTTTTCGAAATAGTATAACTAGAAGAACTATCAGAATCAAAACGAAAGTCCCTGTTATGTAGTATTTCATATTACCATCGGTTTCCTCGACCGTATCTTCCAACTCAATTTCAACGTAAAGCATTTCTCCTGTTTCAATATCTATATAAAAAGTAGCATTATACGTTTTATCGGACGTATAATGTTCGCTGATGATATAAGCAAATCGTGGTTCATTATATTTAGTGTAGGATTCTGGCAACCAAAATGCAGACATAGTAATGTGTTCAGGATCGTACCCATATTTCATCCCATTTGAATAAAATTTTCTAAATCGTGGATGATTAAGGGCTATCTGTAATGCTTCATCGCAATCCAGATTATATGTTGGATTCTTCAAAGGAATCTGTTTAACACCGCGAAGATATGTTCCCTTTACATCAAAATTATCACTCTGATGATAGCTAAGATTATTATTATAATCATCGGCAAATATCCCAAAATAGAGGAAATTTGTATTGTTAAACGGTTTAGTCTTATTGGCATAGACAATCTCAACAAGAAGATATTTCCCGTATTGACCGTCCCAACAATGGATATCGACAATAACGAAATCTCGGGATAGGTTAAATCGATTATGATTGGATTCAATAAACTCAAGTGCTTCTAAAACCGTTGTAAGTTCAAACTCATCAAATAAAATGTCTTCATTGTTCACTTCGTTGTTCCAATCAAAATCATCATTTGAAATGTCTTCATTGATCCCTTCATTGATTTCTACATTGATCTCTACATTGTTCCAATCAAAATATACATAGGTGACGGTTCCAAAAATGAGCGTTAGACAGATTCCTACCGCAACAAATACCTTCCACATCTCCTCACCCTATCAGTCGAAAAGATATTGTCTAACCTGTTATTTATCATTTCTGCCTTTTGTACAGGCACTATGCTAGTGATCTGGAGCCTAGACGGTCCTTAGTCGTGGCTTTTCAAGTCAGGAATAACCGGACTTACTTGTAAACTAAGAGAAGCCTACAGGTTTCCTCGTTATATGATGAATCTGGAATCCACCCCATGCCTAAAACACGCTGTATAAGGGTTAAGAGAAGCAAAATCCACTTTTCTGATATTATCTCAATCCTCCTACTTCTCCTGTTAATGATTCATGCCGACAAACAAATGGAAGATGGATAATATTTTTCGATGGTGGAATTGAGAGATGAGATTGGCGAGAGCAGAAAGATTTATGAGAAGAACTTGTTCTAGAGAAAGACTTATAATGTTGTTCATTAATTGGCTTCATATGACAGATGAAGGATTCGATTTCGCGTTGGATGCTTTGATCCGAAATGGTGTTGTAATTCAAATACCCGATTCTGAGGAAAGACTTGCATATTATGTCAATCCTCGGTTCAATTCTTTTAAGGTTTGTAATAATTAATGTCATGGATGATTCGCTAATGCAAAGGAGGGTGAAGAAAATGGCAAATGTAAATTACGATGAAGGAACAATTCAATTAGCCAATGACTGGTATGCCGCAGAAGGATTAAAAAATAAGATCGCTGATATGCTTGCTTCTGGTAATTATAAGATAAGCAACTATGCCACTGCGCTGGAAGAATTGGATGGAAAGATGGAGGGATCCGAATCTATATCTGCAGTTTTGACTGCAAAGATATTGGATGGGTTGAAAAAGATCAGTTCAAAATCTTCCAAAAGTATGGGTGACTGTATCAGAGAAGCTTTAACCATATACTTACGCCCTTGAAATATCCTTGCGTGGGGCATCCGATCAATGCAACTATGATGCTTCGAAGACGATCTTTCTCAATATCATGTTCTATCAAAGGATGGACTTACTTGAAATGAAGATGGAATTTTGCAGGAGGGTTTTCGAAAAGAACAAGTTCTAGTTGCTTCGTCCGGGTTTAATTTACATCTCTATATGTTTCAAAAACAAACGACTTAATCAAACATATAGCTTTTCGTTTCAATTTTTAAAGACCTATTACTAAAAGATCAAGAACAGAAGGCTTTACTTGAAAAGTCGGGTACTACTCCGGCTTGAAAGTGTGACACGCCAAGGGGTGTGTCTTCACTTGTAAAGACGGGAACAAAGTGACTGTCTTCTTGGTAAAGTTGAGCCAGAATGGGTCGGCTTTACACGTAAAGTCATCACTTGACAAGGCTTGAACGGAAATGCCCGGTCAAGTGCGATCTACCCCGATGCTATCGGTGGGTACATCTACATTGGTGAGCCAGGATGGGTCACCTTAACCGGGGCCCCAATTCACGCTATAATCGGGCATTGTAGATATGGCACACTAAATCAAATTCCAAGCCATCGCTTGAAAAGAAAGCGCTTCAGTTATCCCTCGTACTTGAAGGATAGCTTTATTCGAGCCCGAAACGAAACGATTTTGTTGTCAATGATCTTTGTGTCAAGTTTTTCAACTTCACAAATTCGGATATCTCGAAGGGTTTCTGCAGCCTTGGATACCGCATTGCTTACGGCCTCTTCCCAGCTGTTTTCCGACGAGCCAACAAGCTCTATTACCTTATAAATGCTTTCAGTCATGTTATATCACCTCTGAGTTATCAATATAAGAAGGATATATAATAAATTGTTGGTATCATATTGTCAAATGGGCGAACCTTGACAGAATGAATCGTGAATTGGAAAATTCACTTCAACCGACATAACATGAATTTCAATTTCTAGGCTCTGTGATGGCCTATATTGGGCCTCTGGGAACCGGGTAAAGTTTTGGTAGAACAGAATACATTTTTGGTTCACTCTATCAGTAATTGCTCGTTTCAGATACTGCGGGAGAATTGAAACGAGATTGGAATGATTATATAGAATGAAGACGGATACAATGGAATAATATGGAAACAGAAGACAAGTATTATCGGGCACCATTGGGTGCTGGAACACTGATTATCACGATATTTGCTATAATATTAATATCATTCACAATATATTTGACTCTGGCAACTGCTACTTATATTGCAGCATTTTATACACCTATAATAATTTTGATTCTTCTTATTTCATATCTACCAGTTCCAGATGGATATTACCTAAGTAAAGAAGGAATTGTAATCTCTCGAAGAATCCATGATATATCAATCCCTTATGATACTATATCTGATATCGAGTATAAGCATAACAGAATTCTTTTTAGTTTTTTTTCAGTTGGGAATAGAGGTTGGTTTGGCTGGGCTTGCAGTGCTTACTATATTAGATATGGGTGGGTAAAGATCTACAGCAGGAAGATATCAAATATCGTGCTCATCTATACGAAATCGGGGGGGAACTATGCTCTTGCACCAGAGAATCCGGAAGATTTCGTGAGCGATATCAAATCAAAGATTAAAATAACTGGAAAAGACCACTATCGCGATTTAAGCGTTGAGCAAAGGATTGAAGGAGAAATGAGATATCTTGGGTTTATAGAAGAAAAGAAAGAAGAACCAGAATTCGCTGAAGTAATTGATTTTTAACTTCTCAATACTGAATATGACAAGGTGTCTGCTAGGGTCTCAATAGGACGTTCTTAGGATCCGGATAGTGTGGGTAGGTGGAAGGATGACTAAGGCCGAACATATGTCTAAAACAACAGTATCCAGAACTCTTGGAAGCTATGAACAGAGATGTAAAGAATTTATAAGATGAAATTGATGGGTCACCATCGATACTCTCATTATATTCTATCATCAAAGGTTTGTGAATGAATGACTCATATTCAAACGAATAAAGGTATAAAGATCATTTTCATCGCACTCATTGTCCTGATCGGACTTGGGATTATCAGCTCATTTGTACAGGAAAATCTGTTCAGAAGTATGATAAGAAGCAGATCCTCGGGAAGTTTTTCTGATACTATGGAGACCATCGACACATTATATGATGTATTCCATATATTTACGCTGCTCCTGATGTGTTTGGTTTTGTACGGAGCCTATACTGTATATAAGGACGGCTCTGGTTTCAGCGAAACGCATAAACAGAAAACTAAGATCGGCTTGGTTTTTATAGGTATTTGGGTAGTATTTTCTGTTTTTTTCTTTTTAAGAGAGAATGGCTACCTGTATCTTTTCACCTACACGATATCCAGTATCGCATATGCAATAGGGATGTATTTATTGGTAATGGAGATTGCTCCCAAGTTCCAAAAGAAAATAATGTTGATAGGAATGATATTCATAATAGCGTCTGGTATTTTCCTATTGATTTCTTCTAAGCTATACATAGGAGCAGGGGCGTCAAGCGTTCTCGGCAGTATCGGAAGGATATTATTCATTGTTGCCTTTGTCGAGATATACTTCATCTTGACCGGGAATGATGTAGGATTACCTGAAGAGTTAACTAAAGTGACCGTTGAGAAGAAAGAAGAAGATAGTGGAGATATTAAGGACGAAGTAATACCTATTGAAGACATTAAGGATGAAGAAAAACCTGCTGTAGATATCATAGATGAAGTGAAAGAAAAAGAAGAAAGCCACACATTCATGGATAGGATATTGGAAGATCGGACCAAGGAACTAGTGATCAACGAATACGCGGAAAAGTTCAATATTTCCTTACAACATGCCGAAGTTATATTCACATCGGGTTACTATAAAATAGAAGATCTTAATAGCTCAAGTATCGAGGAATTATTGATTATTGATGAGATAAATCCAACAATTGCAAGAAAGATTGTAAATTATTTTAAGGATTAGTGTCTGAAATAAATTCTCTGATGTCCCAGTAACGGGAAGAGTGAGTTATTTCACTACGATGGATCTACTTGAAGTATATCTAATGGTTCTATACATTTGTGAGGCTATCACCTGCTGGTCGATATTCCTTTGTATTATGTTTGTTTTTCTTTAATAATAGTACTTTTCGATCTATCAAAGGGCGTCTCGGTGACTGTGATCACCTCTATTCTAACAACGGGGTGATATTGGAAAATGTGGATTTGTTAAAAGATTGTTTAGAGGGAAGGGGAGAGTAAAAAATTTTTTAAGGTATTTGGCCGGTGTCGGTTTCGGAGCCGTAAAAAGCGGGATATAAGATTTCAACTCAGGTGGAGTTTATTGGAGTGCGAAAATTCCATTGGATATCAAAGTTATTTAGTATTATAAAATAAATATATGAAAAAGTTTCACTCGATTTTGATTCTATTTTACGTTGTGGTTAGAGTTTGTGTCGTTTAAGATGAACAATATTCAAATGTGGGTTGTTCATTTTATCGTTTATAAGTGTCTCTTCTTACTTTTCCTGTGTCCATATCTATGGTAACATTGATTGGTTCTTCCCAATCCAGTACCAGATTGATAACAACAGCTCTGTTTCGATAACTCACATTTAGCTCCGAGACCTGAGACTTGTAAACCTTGTATCTTTTCCCATCGGAAGATAGTAATTTTCCCTCGCATTTCAATAAACCGGTTTCTTCCAATTCTCTTACTTTACGGTAACAGGTGGCAAGCGGGATGAAGTACAAGAATGCCATATCTCTTACGCTCAAAGCTTTTCTTGATGTGGAAGAAAGTATCTTGAGGTTATATTGATCCATTAAAAGCTGTGCAATATTCAGTTCACGGATCTCGATATTTTCTCAGACATCGATAATTCTTTCCTGCATGATCACACCAAATATTCTATATTCTTATATTTATACCTCCGATTCACTAAAATAAATCATCACCTCAGTGTAATAAATCTAGTTTCATATACTGGCGGTGTGGTGATCTCCGCTCGGGTCGGGATGCCGTGCTTGGTAATTATCTTTATGCTAAATGTTTCCTGAATGCCAATCGATAAGCCGGTCTCATTACAGTCGATGTAGAATACCGCTACATCGCCCGGTGTCATCAGTCCAGTGGTAGAAGATACGTTCAAAGGTGCCATATCCCTTAATGGACGAGACTCGAAACTATCTGCATCGGCAGCTGCACCCCACACCGCTCCGGAGTCAACCCAGGTAAGGGTTGCATCTGTTGAATCATCATTTATCTCTATAATAACATCAGACACGTTGATGTTTGGGCTTCCGGCCAATAGGCTCACCTTTACCTTCAATTGATTGATTATTGTGTCTGCAAAACTATCTGCGTTGTTTCGATCTCCGACCACATTAATCAATTTGAAACCGGTTGATACTTCTTCTAACGTGGATTTTCCGGTTTTTTCAGCCTGTTGCTGCATGCTAAAAGCTGTCGAAATAAGCACCGCTGCTGCTACAATGGCAACGATGATCATAGCGATGAACACTATCAACGTGCCAACTCCCATTTCGGCATTCTTATTTAACAGAATTTTCGTTTTTCCTCTGGTGTTTCCCATTTTTCATCCCTCGCTTGCTTTTTTCACATCCCAAACCGCTGATAATTGCTGGTATTATTTCATCGGCGGGCTAGTAAATAATTAAGGATCTATCTTATTTTTGAGAATTAGTACTGATTATGCATATTAATTATACGAAATAATTACAACCTCTAATAATCAAAGGTGATTATCATTTTTGATAATTGATCGTTTATTGAATTTCTTATGAAACCAGTTTTCATAAATTTCATGTCAGATCGAAATGAAAGATTGCATGATTTTTATTGTTTAATAAGAGTGTCAAATAAATTTTTTAATTACCCGTTTGCTTCTTGTTCAATTTAAAAACCCTGGAAACGCTGAATTCCACAGAATCATTTACTGGTCGCCGGGATTTCATATCTTCATTTTACCCAAAGTATTCTGTCATGTAAAATTATTTATCCGATGTGAAATAATGGTTTCAACGATGGATCCGTGGACGATATTCATTATTGGCTTTGCTGTATTTGCCTGTCTCTTCTTTATCTATGTGATAATCTGGGGCATCAGAGGCCTGTCCAGCAAAGATGACGATAACCCGGTCCACATCAAGGACTCATCATGGCAGCCCATCGAGTCCAGGTACGCCAGCCAATACCCGACCCCGCAGCAGGCTTATTCACCTTATCCGGCTTATCCGCAAAGCGCAGTGTCATGGGATCCCTACGATAATTATCTAGACGGGTATTACAACCCCTACCAGCAGTATCCTTATCCCGAAGTTGCCTGGGACGATGGTCATAGCTATCAGGAAGAATACACCGTCCCGCCGCCCCGCATTGTCCCGAAGATGCCGAAGGAATATTCCAAACCGGGATCCCCCGAGATGAACTACAATGTCGATTACTCATCCGTGGCTCCACCGAAACCTCCGCGCCCTCCTGCTCAATACGTAGGAAAGTTCGCAACTGAGGGGATGCATGACATCGTAAAACTCGTTGAGAACCACGGTGGGATTACAGCAACGGGGTATCCCGCGTTTGCTTCCTCCGAGCAAAAAGCGTTGGGACCCGCTAACATGGCCGACCAGCAGTTCTATAATGTGAGAGATTACGCCTATACCGCCGAAGATATAATGCCTGCAGCTTCTGTTCCGGGACCTGATTACGCAGCTGACGAGGTCAAAGAAAATTTACCTGTTCTCGAGATGGTGCCTTCGGAAGGACAAGGCCCTCGTATCGAAAAGAGGATACGACCTATAAAACAAACTCTAAAAGAATCCACGAAATGCAACGTCTGCCTGGGCTTTATCAAAACCGGTCTCCCCCTGATTACATGTGTATGTTCCAAGAGTTTTCACGTTTCATGCGCTTACAGAATGGAGCGCTGCCCCATTTGCAACCAAGACCTTTTAAGCTACGACGATATCGTTGTGGATGAATCACCTGAAGAGATCACACTCAAACCGTTGGACGATACGATGTCTCCCGGGGAGCTTCAACCGCCCATGGAGGATAAGCAACCTGATATGGATTCACCCATCCATCGAACCATGTCATCACTGACCGATCAACAGAAAGAAAGACTGAAGAGTCTCCTTAGTAAATACGAGACCGGCCGCGTATATAAACCCCTTGCGACCTCGGATATTTTGTCGGATTAATCCTGCTGAAACTTCATTGGCCGTAGCCGCCGCCTCCCGGCGTTTCCACTATCAGCCTGTCGCCCTTTTTCACTTTGATATTAACTTTCGATGGCAGAATGATCTTCTCATCATTTTTGATCAGTATATTTTTACCGGGGTTTCCGGGTCCGCCGCCGTTCAAACCCCAAGGACCGTTTTTTCTTCTTTCCGAAAGTAATGAGACCTCGGCATCCCCGCAAAACTCATACTCCCTTATTATCCCGTCCCCGCCCTTGTGGATACCAGTGCCTCCCGAGCCTTTTCGTATCTGGTATTTTGTTACACGGAAAGGATATGCATGCTCAAGTGCTTCCACAGGAGTGTTCAGCGTATTTGTCATATGGCTGTGTACAGCATCGACCCCGTTCCCATGAGCACTGGCCCCCGTACCACCTCCAATGGTCTCGTAATAAGTGAATTCCTCCCCATTTCTTTGGTCTACTCCGCCGATGGATACGTTGTTCATGGTCCCTTGGCTTGCGGATGGAATTTCACCCGTAAGTACCTTTGAAAGTGCCAGAAAAATAACGTCCGTGATACGCTGGGATGTTTCCACGTTCCCACCTGCAACTGCTGCAGGATATGAAGCGTTCACTATACTTTTCTCCGGAAGGATTAATTTGATAGGTCTGAAAATTCCCGAATTCGTCGGTATATCCTCATTAACCAGACATCGGAGAACGTAGAAGGCTGCCGAGCGGGTAACGGCGTGAACAGCATTGATATTTCCCCTCACCTGTTGGGCACTTCCCGTAAAATCCATTGTGATTTCATCATCCAGTACTGTGATTGTCAGGATGATGGGTATATTTTCATTATCCATACCATCGTCATCCAGATGATCGAGAGCGGTATAGCTGCCATTCGGAATCCGGGAGATCAATTCACGTACCATGCGCTCGGAATGATCCTGCAATGCACTCATGTAGAATAGAACCTCATCCAGTGAATATTTTTCTACCAGGTTCAATAGTCTTTTCTTGCCAACGGCAATTGCTGCCAGCTGCGCCAAAAAGTCCCCTTTTCTCTCTTCAGGATTCCTCACCCTGGACATCATGTCTTTCAACAGGATTTTGTTCAATCTCCCGCTTAGAAGCAGTTTCGTAGGAGGGATGATGATCCCTTCATCTTCTATCCGTGTGCATAGGCCCATTGAACCGAAGGTTTTTCCTCCCACGTCACAGTGATGTGCGCGATTGGCCATGTAGAATGATGGTTTATTATTATTTTTGATAAATATCGGTTCAACGAAGGTGATATCGGGCAGGTGTGTACCTCCCATGTATGGATCGTTGAGTATGACGCAGTCTCCCTTTGACATATCCACGGTTTCGATTATTTTTTTAACCGATTCCGGAGTGGAACCAAGATGTACGGGTAGGTGAGCCGCTTGGGCTGCTATATCGCCATTTGCGTCGAACAGAGCGCATGAGAAATCACGTCTTTCCTTGATATTGGGCGAGTAACCCGTCCGCTGAAGTACCGTGCCCATCTCTTCCGCCACCGATGAAAGGAGATTTCGGAATATCTCTAATTTTATGATATTTACTGCTGGCATATCTCCAAACCTCCAAATGAGTTCACTTTCACTGAGAAATTCTGTGGTATGAATGTTGTAGATGTATATTCCGTTATCAGGGCAGGTCCCTCTATTGTGACACCGGACGCCAATCTTTTCCGCTCGTAAATTACGGCATCAGATTTTCTTCCCTCATGGTATGTACCCGTATTCCCAATCACCGGGTCACCGAGATCGGATTCCTTTACGGACCTAAGATAGGCGGGGGGTTTGTCGGTGATACCGCGTCCTTCCAATCTGAGATTAACGATTTCCATCTTCTCGCCAACATCGCTGTGACCGTACCTTTGATGGTGAAGCCGATGAAAATCTGAGATAAATGTTTTCGAAAAAGGCACATTGAGTTCAAATGATTGTCTCCTGTAACGCATATCGACTGAACGCGAAAGAACTATTCTTCGTTGGTCGAATTTTTCGTTAATCAGTTCGGCCATTGCAGCTTCCTCAAGAGGACCGAAAGCTCTAGAAAGATCATCGTAATCCGTTTCACCGGAAGGCCTAATGTATGAACGGGAATAGTTTTTGATCACGTCGGTCATTAACATACCGTATGCGGACAACACTCCGGGATTTTGAGGTACAAAAACTCTTCTAATACCCAGCTCACGAGCCAGTTCGCAGGCATGCTGACAACCGGCACCACCAAAAGTTACCAGTGAGAAATCACGGGGATCATAGCCGCGCTGAACCGTGATACGCGTCAGAGCCTTCTGCATGGTTGCATTGGCGATCTTAACAATTCCTTCGGCCAATTCCAAAGGTTCCATGTCCAGTTCATGACTTTGGTTTTTCAAGTAATACATCGCGATCTTTCGGTCCAATTGACGTTTCCCGCCGAGAAAACTGCTGCTGTGGAGTCTTCCCAGAACGAGATTGGCATCGGTAACTGTCAGTTCTGTTCCGCCGTTATCGTAACAGATGGGGCCGGGGATTGCCCCTGCGGATCGGGGTCCAACCCGAATTGCTCCTACCGAATCCAACTGACAGATTGAACCGCCGCCGGCTCCCACTGTATGAATGTCCAGCACAGGGATGCGGAGTGGAAGACCCGATATCTCGTACTCGGTGGTGACGGAAGGGACTCCGCTTACAAGAGAAACATCTGTGGATGTACCGCCCATATCGAAGGTGATGATATCCTCGTATCCGGCAAGTTCGGCTGCACGAGTTGCCCCGATAACCCCCCCGGCAGGACCTGAAAGAACGGTGCGGACCGCTTCCTCCCCCGCTCTTTCGGCAGAAATACAACCTCCGTTGGACTGCATTATTCTAAGCTGGCCGGGGCCCATCCTGTCGCTGAGGTCAGACAGGTGTTGTCTAACTAATGGGTGGACAAAGCTGTTCATCACGGCGCTCGAAGTCCTTTCATATTCCCTGTATTCCGGAACTAATGTTGATGAAAGAGTCACGGGGAGTTGAGGAAATCTTTCCTTGATTTTTTTGTGTATATACAACTCGTTTGACGGATTTGCGTACGAATGCAGTAAGCAAACGGTAATTGCTTCGGTGTTTTCAAGGGAGATCTTATCCAACATTTCATCCAAGCCGGTAATTCCTGCTTGGATAGTACCGTCATGAAGGATTCTCTCGGAGATTCCGAAAACCATTTTCTCGTCAATTAATTGTCTGGGTTTTTCCGGTAACAGTGCATAGAGGTCCGGGCGGTTCTGCCTTCCTATGAATAGAATGGATTCGAAGCCAGCAGTGGTAATGAGAGAAACTTTCGCACCATTTCTCTCAAGGATCGCGTTCGTGGCTACAGTACTACCGTAGGTTATTTCCTTAGCTGTCTGGATCGAATAACAGCTATCGAGAGCGGCCAATAACGCGTCTGATGGGTTGCGAGGAGTGGACGACCTTTTTTCGATAACGAGTTTTCCGTTATCAAAGGAAACCAGATCGGTGAATGTTCCTCCTGTGTCTATACCAATTCTTTTCAATCCGGGTCACCCTTTTAATTATAACAAGGTGAATGGAAATGATGTATTATTTGTATTTTGGGTAAGGCTCACGGTGCTGGGTAGGAGAATGATTTCATCTGCTACAATTTTGAATTGTATTATTCCGATTATTACAATTATTTTGGTATATTTGGAATTTTTCCAATATAATTATATAATTAATCCTCAATTCAAGGACACATCGGTGGTGTAATTTGTGAAGATCGAGACCGACGATGTCAAGTGCATAAAAGAAACGAGGCTTACCATTAGAAGCTCCAGACGCAGAACCACCGTTCCCGCTGAACTGGTGGATACTATGAAGCTGCGGGATGGCGATAAGATCCGATGGATCGTCCTGAAAGATGGGACAACCTTTGTCGAAAAAGTTGATGCATAAGCCTTGGAAAAATAGGAACGGAAGAAGGACCATGGACAAGCTCTGGAAACAGAAGGTGCTGCTGAATATTATCGGTATTTCCATACTGGTAATTAGCTATTTCTTACCTGCACCTTCAGGTCTCTCATGGTCGGGAAAGATGATGCTCGGTGTGCTTGTATTCGCCGGTTACATGTGGCTTGTAAAACCGATCCCCATTGCCGCTACCGCTCTTTTAGTCATCATATTACCGGTAATATTCGGCATCGTGACGCGCCAAAAGGGATTTTCCTATTTTGGAAACAACGCAGTCTTTTTTCTTCTCGGTGCCTTCATACTTACCGCAGCAATCGAGAAACACAATATTCACAAGCGAATATCTATTTTCGTACTCAGCCAGATGGGTGATCGCCCGGTATTTTTCACTCTGGGGATCTTTCTGTTATCGGCCTTCTCGTCTTTCATCATGCCCGAACACGCTGTGGCAGCACTGATGCTCCCGGTGGTTCTATCAGTATTGGCAGTGGTGAAGGCGATCCCGAAGAAATCCAATTTTGCAAAGGTGTCCTTGCTTTCTGTGGCATTCGGGTGTTCTATTGGCTCTCTGGGAACCCTTGTTGGCGGCGCACGGAATCCTTACACTCTAGCTTTTCTTGCCGAGACCAGTAATATCCATATATCCTTCTTTGACTGGATATTCTATTCCATGCCTGTGGTCATCCTTTCAATACCTGTAATTTGGTTCGTTTTGATCAAGATATTTCCCATAGAAGTTAAGAGTCTCAAGAAAACCCATTTACTACTTCAAAGGGAAGTAAAGGAATTGGGTCCGATGAAATCCAGAGAGATCACGACGATATTCATAACGGTTCTGACTATTCTAGGTTGGGTGTTTTTACATTTTCAGCTGGGCCCACCAGTTGTAGCGATCTTGGGGGGTCTCCTGTTATTCTTTTTAAGACTTATAAAATGGGACGATGTGGAAAAACGCGTCCCATGGGGTATCATTTTGCTCTACGGAGGGGCCATAACGCTGGGCGTTAATCTCTACAATACGGGTGCTGCAGATTGGATCGCTTTAAAAGCCCTTGGACTAACCGGGAACAATCCTTTTCTCGTCCTCATAATGCTTGTGATCATTACCATCTTGCTTACCAACTTTATGAGTAATACCGCAGCTGTGGCCATGCTGCTGCCCATAGGTCTAGGTATGGCTGAAGCATCCGGTCTGGATGTAATCGTAACCTCTATGATAATTGCCCTCAGCGGCGGTCTGGCATTCATGCTGGTAATTGCCACTCCCGGTAATGCAATAACTTATTCTACGGGATATTATTCAACTCGTGATCTGATGAAATCAGGATCCATCGTAACCGTATTATGTGCAATTATATTGCTCGTGATCGCATTGACGTACTGGAAACTTATAGGTCTGTGGTAAGATGTTCAAAAACATATTGGTTCCAATATCTTCGGACTACTTTCCGGAGATGGCCATTCGCCGTAGCAGGGCATTGGCTGAGAAGTTCAAGGGAAAGGTTCATTTTCTTTATGTTGTGGAGAAAAAGACGGTCGAGCAAATGGAGAAGACGGGAAAGCATGTACTGACACCAAAGCTGATCTCTGAGCTTGAAGAAGATATTTATCATAGACAGGTCCGCGATATATCGAGAACGGTCTTGGATCGGACCAAAGAACTGATGGGACCATTGAATGAAAGGTGTAATTATCTTGTACAAAAAGGTGAGTTCAGCGATGAGATCGAAGGATACTTGACTGAAAACAGCGAATCATTCAATCACATTACCTGTGTTATTCTGGAATATAAAAAACACTCGAACTTGAAATACAGGATATTTGAGAATTGTTCGGTTCCCATATGGCTCGAACGGGGTGGAAAAATTGACAAAATATTCGCTGCTACCACCTCCATTTCGCGTAATGAACTTGTACCCACCCATGCGAAACGGATCGCCCTTTCTTTCAATGCCAAACTTTCCCTGGACCATTTCTCTGTCCACGGGGAGGATGAGGGGGATAAGAAAATTAAGCTGCAAAAGGACTGGAAAGGAGTTTCCAATGTTGAAAAGAAGATACTCAGGAGGGCGGAGGAAGAAAATGCGGATCTTCTTATTATTGGTAGAACCTGCAAAGCCTGTGGTTTTTTTGGGTTTGGAACCCATTTTCCAAAAGTAGTGATAGCAAAGAAAGCCACCATGAGCGTTCTCATCATGTACTCGTGATTTTATTATTGAAGGTTTAACTGCGAGCTGACAGTAGCATTCACAGATTTTAGAAATCCTTCGAGACTATCTTTTGGAATCGTTGCTCCGGAGGCAACTGGATGCCCTCCACCGTTACCCCCTGCTTCTTTTGCCGCTTTGGATAAAGCTTCAGCGAGATCGAGCCCTTTTTCAACAAGCTCTCTTGTTCCACGGCCTGATATATTGATGTTCTCATCCCTTGGGGTTACTCCAAGCAGAGGACGGCTGCCGTCTGTAAGATACCTTATTGCTACACCGGTTGCAGTTCCGCCCTGCTGTTCCTTCCCGGCTGTGAAATAATCAAGGGAACCGATTTTTTCGAAACCTTTCTCAAGCTCGATTATCATTTCAACAACCTTTTCATGGAAACGCGTGGCCACCTTTACTGCCGCTTCTCTGAATTTTTCCGGTGATAAGCAGAATGCCAGGGCCAATGAATGTTCTTCAAGGTTTCCACAGCCGTTGACAATACCTGCAATCTCTTCGATGTGCATGTCCATCCTCGGGGAGTAATACCTTTTCTTTATCATATTTTTCATGGTACCGTGATGGGCTTCTGCCCTGACCAACTTTAGCATGAGGGCCGAGTTCAGGGTCGTACGTTCCCTGGGTTGCATTTTCTCAGGTACCGAATCAGTGGAAAGGCCCAAGTTCTCAAGGAATTCCGTGATTTTTTCTTCCCGACCGCTCAATCCCCTGAAATACGGATCGAAAGTGTGCTTTATTGAATTTGATATACCCCCGCCGTACAATTCCATACCGATATCAATGGTGAAAATCCCCTCCTTCTCACCCTGTTCTGCAAGCAGTCCATTTAAACCCGTGAAGCCGTAAATTTTCTGTTTATCCCCTGCTGCTCCGGCAAGAGCCAGGTCCAGAAGGTCGAAGTTCTCGATATCCAAAACAGCCGCGAAGAGAAAAGCCATGACCGAACCACTGGTCTCGAAGGACCCGTTTATCCCGTGATCGTTGCAGTTTATCTGGATGAATTTATTGCTTTTTGCTACTACCTTGTGGTGGTCCAGTACTATAATAATCGCATCGGTTCGGTCCGCCAGGAGTTCGATTAGACCTGTATAACCGCTCCCGATATCGGTAAAAACATATAATCCCATCCCGTCCTGGGTTAGTTCTTCCACCACCGATTCATCAATTCGATTTACCACCTTCGTTCTCAGGAACAATCCCGCTCTCGAGAGCGCCCTTGTAAGAATGGCTCCTGCTGTTATACCATCGGCATCGTCATGGCACACGACCTGAACATATTCATTGTAATCGATCAAAGCATCCACTGCTTTACGGAGGTCCTTGTACAGAGAAATAGATATAGGTAACCGGTCCTTAACCCGTTCATAAGCCGACTCGGGTTTCTCGTCCATAACCGCTCCTGAGTAATTGATTACTCCACAAGCAATTTGGCAGCTTCACGGGTATATTTCCATTCCGCAGGGAGAAGTTTTCTGTTCTTATAATACTTTACCAGCCTGCGTACCTTGGCTTCAGTCAGATGCAGCTGTCTTTTATTGTGGAGGTCTTTTCTATTGTCCTGAAGATGCTTATGGATATTGAGAGCCTTTCTCATCAGATTGGTAAGATCTTCAGGAAGTTTCAAACTGATACCGTGCTTTTCCAGTATCTTTGTGATTTTCATTCCCGTAAACATTTTAACAAGTGGGATACCGTGCTGGTCCCGAAGAGTAATCCCGATCTGACTGGTGGAATTGCCCTGTTTGTAGAGATCTACTATCAATTTCTCGATTTCTTTTGTCTCAATCTGGACCCAATCGGGCGTCGTCTCATGGTGAGGGTGTATTGATCCCGATTTTCCTTTCTTTCGTGCATGTATTCGTGCCATTCGGTTCACCTTTTTCCGTAGGAAACAGCAACTGCTGTTTCTGAGGATGATACCCACATAGTGGGTTGTTCTTTGTATGGGCGTGACCCAAATACTGCGTTTAAAAAAACGTAGTAGTTATTTGAATGTCGATTTTCTGGGTTAATAATGAGTTAATTAAAAAAGGTTTTGGCTGGATTTCCACAGTAATGTTTATCATGGGAAGATTTACTTCGCAACGAATAGAAAATATTTCTGGTCGGATTGCTTGAGTTCCTGTTCGATCCTGTCGGTTATACTTTTTAAAGGATTGAAAAGTGAACCCACCTTCTTTTCAATGTCTTCGAAACTTTCAAAATTCTTTATCTTGCGGGCATTTATTATTGCCCACATTGTCTTTTGTCCAATACCAGGGAGCAACTGCAATGCATGATATTTACGGCTTATAGCCCCGGCACTGTTATAAAATGAAACGAAGTCAGTTTCCCTTATAGTAACGATTTCTTTGATTAAATAGGGCAGTTCGCTTTGGGCAGTGGAAGTAAGCTCCTCGTACTTCACCCGTCGTTTCACATGGAGTATCTCCTTTCTCTTCTCCAGATCCTTGCCTATATACACTTTATCACCAATTTTGAGCATTACATCCGGTTTTGGTATTAGTTCAAGTATCTTGAACTCCTTTTCTCCTAGACCGTAGGCGATAGGCTGACGTTTTATGTTACGCCGCTCGTGTTTTCCGTAATGGAGATAATCCAATAGATAGACGTGATCTTCCAAAAAAACCCTCCTATCCGCTTCCCTGATTTTCTAATTCAGATAAATTTCAATATGGTGTCCATGATCTTCTTCATTTCGTCCTCGGAGGGGGACATTATTTCTTTTGCAAAGATTGCTCTTAGTTCTTCATCGCTCTGAGGCAGTATCTCAGTAAGTTTATGTGCATGGTACGAATTGATTCGATCTATCTTTTGCAGTTCGTCAATTAATTTCAGAGTTTCCTCAATAGAAAGAAATGAAAACAGTTCGGCGTGATGCAGTATCTCCCTTTTTTCCTGGGTGAATCCCTCGTACTCGCTATCCTCACGCAATATCTTCTTGACTTCCGGGATGGATATGTACCTGTCGCCTTCATTATTATTCATCTGGTCCACTCTCTTTTCTTAGATAATGATATACATTCTTTCCAAGGTGTTCTCTAGAAAGACTATTACATTGTGCTAATATAAAAATATTGGTGAGGAAAACGTGAAAAAAATATTTCAAAGGGCCTTTCAATCCTCAATGGTCTCCAATACCGTTCCAATCTCATCTTCTTCAATAAGTTCGAACAATTCGACAGTTTCCTCGACTTCGTTCTTTTCCGCCTTTTCCTTAATTTCCTTCTTCTCGAGGTCAACATTCTTTTTCTGCTGATTTTTGTATTTCTTTTTCGGTCGCACAGACGCGGGATGGATTTTTTTAATCCTTTTACTCCATGTCTTGGGTGGTTTTTTCTCAGGTGAGAATAGACGTAGATGTTCCGAAGTTATTAACAGTTTTTTTCCTTTATTTCCGTCTTTAACCTTGATTACGAGGGCTCTTCCCTGATTACCTATAACCTCTCCAGTATGGCCGTGGAACCTATGATGGGGTTGTCCCTTATGGACTGAAGGATCGATGACTATGTTGACCTTTTCGCCTACCTGAAAATTCTGAAATAATCTTGTTATTGGCGATAGTCCCTTATCCCTTCTCTTTCGGGAAAGTTTCTTCCTCGTCCCCTGTCGCGGTCCATGTGATCTTTTTACTATAATGACCAACTCCTTTTTTCCTGAATCATTATTGCCAGTGGGTCAGCATCCAAGATGCCGGTTTAACTGCAATTAGTTATAAATATTTTTTTGTAGTCTCAAAATTCATCTTTCCATCATCATGAATCGACCCATCGATGACTACTTTTCCATGATATTAACGGTAAATCGACTGACTTCGATGATATCAATATTTAAATTTGATTCCGCACGTAATTCAATAACTATGGAATCTGATTCCAATGCTGTAAGTGGGGGTTGTACTCTTAAGAAGAAGTTTATACTCTCTCCGGGGGCTAGTTCAATCGAATCGCCGATGTCTATCCAAGCTGACCAGTTCGAAGGATGTGTGATGGAAAGGGTCAGAATATCTGTCTTGGAGCCTACATTTGTTGCTGTTACTCCGAAATTTCCAATATTTGGTATTTTCTTAGATACAAGAACCTCTTTTTCCGTATCCGGGCTATACAATTCAATGGTGGATACTCGCGTAGATATTACCAGGGTGGCGGGAGAGCATTTGGCGTTTTTTTCCTCACCGGTTATGCTCAGGTTCAACATGGAGTTATACTGGAGTGATACGTCTGAACGTATTGTGATATTTAACTGATTGCTCGTTTTCCCTTGAAGATGTAAGCCGAAATTACCTATCTCCTTGTTGTTGAAAATATTGCGATTGGACCAATCCAGTGTCATTCGTCGGTTATTGTCCTCGGCGGAGGGGTGTTCTATTGTCACGTTCCACAGGGGTAACATCGTAATGTTAACATACTCGAATCTTTCATATTCAAGTGATATGGTAAAATAAAAATCACCCTCACCGCTTCCTGTATTATTCAGGATTATATCGAATCGAACCTCGCCTCCAATATCCATGGATAAGCTTTCATCTGGAGTGGACAAATGGAGATCTGGTATCCTGGGCTCGATATCCATCAGAGTAAGGGGTATGGGGATGAAACAAATGATCAGGATGAATATGGAGAATATTCCCACAATTTTCTGTCGGATCTTCAATGGTGATATGTCGTTCAGTGGTGGGGGATGTCTGACACCGAAAAAAAGTATGAGAAATGCAAAAATGAACCATCCCGGATACCAGAATCCCATCACGAGTAGAACCACAATGGAAAAATAGGAAAAATATCTTGCATTCTTACCGAATAGGGCTCTTGCGATATGCCCCCCGTCGAGCTGTCCTGCTGGAAGCAGGTTGAATGCAGTTACAAGCAATCCGACCCAACCGGCAAATGCCGTAGGATGAAGGACCGCATCGGAGGGAACCGAAAAAAAGCTTGAAATGAACTTATAGAGGAGGGGTTCTCCTAGAATCATTACCTTTAGTGATTCTGATTGTATGGCTGTTCCCGGATAGGCCGATGAGAGAATAAAACCCACTATTGTAACTGGAATGGCTACTATAAATCCCACTATGGGACCTGCCGCACCTATTTGCATCAAAGCTTTTTTTGAGGGTAGTGGTTCCTTGATTGTGATGAAAGCCCCAAAGGTGCCCAGTATACCTATAATGGGAGGGATTGGAATGAAAAAGGGAAGGCTGGCATCAACATGGTTCCTTTTACTGGCGATGTAATGGCCTGCTTCGTGTAGACCCAGTATCAGTAATATGGGAAAGGCAAATGATACTGCGCCTAATAGAACCAGTGAAGGATGGGTCAGAACCTCAAAAATCTCAAGAATTGCTCCCAGGTCCCCCCGTAGACCACTGTCATATCCCGAATACGATGCCCACATTAGCGTACCGGCCCAAACTGTGGTTAGGACCGTTGCTATGAAAAGAGTAATATTCCATCTCAAACTCTTTTTTTTCGCGGGAGGTGCCTTGAACACATAAAGAACCAACTTCCCTTTATCCCTGAGAAGCGTAATCAGTAATCCCATTGTCTTCATATGTACCCGTGTCTTGTCGAATGCTTCATCGAGATCATCCTCTATAGGTGAAATATAATAACATAAGGTACCATTGATCTTCTTTGAATCGTATATGTGAAAATATTTCGATACGATAGGAGTGATCTCATCGTATTTTCCATATAAATTATTTTGGAAATCCTGCCTGGGATCGTTAGCACCGGTTCTTTGGAACGGAATGCCAAATCTTTCTTTTCTAGCCACGCTGCATTCCTTCGATATAAAATTAACCCGCTTCGATTGATCTGGTTTGAATAAAGGGAAGAGTATCTGATGTTTTAAAAAATACTAAGGGCGGTTAACGCCATTCATCCCTTGATATTCCATCCCGGTCCCATCTCTTCCGTACTCGTTGGATTCTTTTGGGTTTATCAAGATCCTCTTTCAATTTTATTTTTCCGGGGAAGAACCTTAGCATTACGACCTCTCCGACCTTGTCAACCCATCTGTAAGGAACTGCAACATCCAACCCGGATTCAATTACCTCGGGATTCGTATGTGTTAAGATCAACTCGTAAATAGCTCCTCTTTCCATGTCGAACAACATGTTTTTGACCAGACCCAGATATCTGCCTTTGGGTGTGTATACTTGCAACGAAATAAGTTCGGTGGATTCGATTAACATCAATAGTTCTCCCCTGGTAAATAGTAAGGTTATCGGCCGATAATATACCTAACCCTTAATAAAGGTTACCACTTTTTAGGTCCATCGGGTTTATATCGCTCATTTAAAATTACCTGCCCGGTTTTTACTTGGCACCACAACTGTCTTTGCAATCATGTCGCCAATTCTTTGTCGATTTTTAGAAAATCCCATTACTATTACCGAGAAAATATAAAAACCCCCCAGCATCTCGAAATAACGTGATATGTTCCTGGCAATTGCCGCTTCAAATGACATTCGGGTTTTTCCAATCTCCTTTACTTCGATTCCCACCATCCACTTTCCCGGTGTTCTATTCGTGAACAACTCGAAAAGGATAAAATAAGGTAATTGAAGGGACGCCCAGATCGAGAAAGGAAAAATGAAATAAACAAGCAAAGTCGATATGGTCTCATCGGGATTCACAGGATGGTATAAGGAACTGATCCAAATTATATTGATCAATGCTGCAAAAGGGAGCAAACATATTTGATCGATCAAGAATGCTCCGGCACGCCGGGATTTGGTTGCCAGTCGAACCTTTCTCGAGCTGTCGAGTTTATCCAGCAGCAGTTGTGCAGTCAGAAGTGATTTATATGCCTTTTTTGTGGTCGGGTCCAGTTCTCTTGAAAATTTTTCTAGAATATAAAAATCTCCTAAGGCACGAGGATTATCTAAAACCCTTAAAAGGATGTCTTTATCGCGAAGAGTGTTAGGCTTCGAATATTGAAAACCGGCAACCATATATATTTTTTTCTTAACAGCATCCAAGGCGTAGAAAATTGCCTGTTTTCTTTGACCTTGTTTAAGACAATCATACCCTTGGATAAAACGTTTGTGTATCCATCGGTCATCCCGATTTGCTTTAGGTAGGCGGTAAGGATAGTCTCTTAATAATTTGCGTTTGCAAAAACCCTTCGTGAGAAATAAAAGTATAAATGTAAGGAAAAAGGCTAGAAGTGGACATATCAACACGAGATCCAGGGTTCTTGCACCTCCGATATCACCACCCAAACCACGATTGAAGACAAGCTCAGGAATCCGTACCAAATCGGCACCAGTGAGTGTTCCGAGACATGCTACCGTGAAGGATATCGGCAGTGCCTTTTCCCTTTTACTCAGTAAACCGTATGCTGTAGAAATGATAACAGCGGTGAGTACAGGTAATAGATAATCCGGAAATTCAGCACCAATACCAATATTGTCTACAATCTTAGTCACTTTGTAGGTAACAAACGCAGTTGCACCGATACCTATGGAGACGACGAAGATGTTCAGCTTATTTTTTATCCAGAGGTAAATGGCGAAACAGGTGGGCATAACGGCTCCCGACATATTCAGCATAATCCAGCCCCGGCCGGAAGCGATCACCGGGATTGATCCTACCGCAAATACACATCCAATTATAAATGCCAATACGATTCTTTGGTTCAGATGAATTGCATGGGCCAGAGGTCGGAACTCCTCGAGGATAATAAAAAAAATCAACAGGCCGACAACAGGCGTCAGGAGGACTATAAGCCCACCAAGCAAATCTATCAGGAGAACCATATTATGAGGTATGTTTCCGGGCCTTATGAACTTTTAGTTGATTTTGGTGTAACATTCCTCTCACAAAATCCAAATAACAGTAGTATATTATCATTATGTGAATCTTTGATGTATGATCATCTTAGATTTACACTTGGGATTATATTTGCGGAATTGAAACCCCCCTGAGGATTGCGGAAACTCCGAAGCAAATAGCGGTGCTCACTGCTTGTGGGCGAGAACCTACTCGTTTGGGGTGAAGCCCATTTCAAAGGGCTGATAGGGATCGATTCCGCTGAGTATTTTCCGAATAATCCATTGTAATTTCTGCCTGTAAGATGCAAAGGGGTTTCCAGATATGCCAGAAGGTAATATAGGTACCGATGACAATCCCGGAACAGCGGAAATGACCCGCTTTTCGGGAGAGAATGTAGAGAAAAGGACCAAGTCATTGGACAAGTTACTCACACAGTTCGGTGATCATTTAAGATTCTGGGACTGGTCAGGGTTCAATGTTAAGGATTTCGGAGACGGTTTTATCGGATTTCTGGAGCAGTACAACAGATGGAAGAAGAGCGAGAGAAAGGACCCTGCCGTTCTGAATAAACTCGTGGATAGTGATTTGAAGGGAATCTATGGAGATTTTTTTATAAAAAGAAAAGAAATAGAACATGCAATGCTGTATTTCGAGGAATTGGAAGACCTTTATGCTATGGATAAGAAGGTTCCGAGAGCGCTGGTTAAAGCTACCATAAAGAAACTCGGAAATATGGATGAATTGGAAAAGAGTATGGCGGCTCTAAAAGAGAAAGTGTATTCCAAGAACAAAGTTACCTCTTCTGAGTTGAGAAGAACAACGCTAAATTATATTCAATCGCTAAAGAACGAGGTTCTAGAGCTTCAAGGCGATAAGGGCGATATCGGTCGTGCACTTAGCTATTTAAACAAAGCCAAGAACCATTTTACATCGAAGGAACTGGACAAGGCACTGAATATGTGCCGGTTGGTGAAAGTGGAGATCGAGTACGCAAAAGGTATGAAGGCTGCTAGTTCTGGAAAAGAATACATTGATACGAAGGAAACGGAAGTGGAGGAGCGCGAGGTACTGAAGAAAAAAATAATTACCCGAAAAAAGAAATCCGTTGGTCCACCTAACAAGGAAATGGAAAAAAAATGCAGCGAAATGCTGCAATCAACTAATGGATTGCTCTCAAAACTTCACGCCATGGGAAAGGACATCAAGGATCTGTTAGGACTGTTCATGAAAGCGAAACCCGCAGTGGCAAATAACGATTTCGATACAGCACTCAAGATAGCAATTGAGGTCAACGCGATAGGACAGGGCATGCTCGTTCCCCCGCCCACGGAGGAAGAACTTCGTACGGGTCGTTATGCATTACAGGAAGATGAATTAGATTTCGAGATAGTCACTGAAAGGTATAAACCGCAGATTTTTGAGGAAGAGGTCGATTTCGACGATGGTGATTTCATACTGGAATTCGAGTGTTCCGAGTGCGGTTCATTCGTTCCCGGGAATGCCGAGGTCTGCCCCAACTGCGGGGATGTATTCAAGGAAACAGTATTTGAAACTATTCCAGATGAGGAATTCGAAGCGGATGAGGATTTTAAAACAGAGGAAAAAGAGGATATTGAGGTGAAGGATGAACGTATGGAGCTTGGGCCGGAGGACGCAGCGGTGGAGGGGGAAGAGAGCGAGGAGCTTGTGGGAGAGGGGGTAGAGCTTATCGAAGACGGGGAAACCGAGGTTCAGGCTACCGTCGATGAAGTTGAAACCGTAGTTCCTGAAGTATTGAAAATCATACCTTCGTCCGAGACCGATGAGGAGACCGCAGGAAAATCCACCGCCGAATGGGAAGAGGACGGAGTAGGGGATATTGTAAAGAAAGCTCCACCCGAAGACCAGATCATGAAATTCATCGAGACGAGGCAGAAGGAAGCCGAAGAGCTTGCAAAAAAGGGAAAGCTGGACGAGGCCCTTGCCGCTCTCGATTCCATACTCAACATAAAATCCGATTATTCCCCTGCTCTGAACGACAAAGGAACTATACTTTTCACGCTGGGAGAGACCGAGAAAGCCCAGGTTCTATATGACATGGCGCTAGAGATCGATCCGAAATCAATTGATATATGGACCAATAAGGCTTTCATGTTCCACAGCGTTGGAAATAACACCGGTGCATTTTATTCATACCAGAGAGCCCTTGCCCTGAATCCGAGCAACACGGAGATCTTGACCAATCTCGGAGCACTTTACTTTGAGATAGACAAGCACGAAAAAGCCCTAAAGTATTTCGAAAGGGCCACGGAGGTCAAATCCTATGATCCCGAGTTATGGTACTTTCAAGGATTCACAAATGAAGTAATGGAGAGGTGGACCGCCGCCCTTAAATGCTACGAAGAAGTGTTGAGGCGTGAACCTTTCCACGAGGATGCGCTGTTCGGAAGGGACAAGTGCAAGGATAAACTGAGAAAGGAAGAAGAGGGAGAGGACTGATCCAGATTTACTTATAACTCCCCAGTACAAGCTCCTCCATGTAGTCCTTCACATCGTCCAGTTTCTTCACTTCACCATCCCAGTCCGCCAACGATTTTTTGTGTTTTTTCTCGATTTTCTCCACTGCCCGGTCCAGCTGTTTGCCTATGTTTTTTGGACTTTTTCCGGAAACAACAGCCACGATATTTATATCCTCGCCGCAGGCGAACATCACCGAAATGTCACCGAAATCGATTTTTTTCAGATCCATGGACAAGCCCTTTTCGCTCAACTGCCCGTAAACTGAATCAGTTATAAAATTCTTCACTGCAACCAGCATTGACGATAGTACGTCCACATTGAGGTCGGTAATCCTTTTGAACGTATAATGCTTGATCAGCAGTCCGTACGCTGTCATAAGGAATATCTCGTCGATGGGTAATTCTTTTTCCTGATCGCCCAGATCTATAAATGTAGCTGGAGGTAGGAACAACTCTTCTTTCGGAGATATTACCTTCGTTTCTGGAATATAGGTCGAATCCACGTCAAATCTCTTATTTTCGGATTTCTTATCACGTGAACGTATTGGTCCCGCTTTTATTCTGCTCATCCATTTTTTTAGGTTCAGATCGCAGCTTGGACATGTCCCTACTCTTAGTGCGCAGGTATCGTGGTACTGCCTGCCGCATCCGCACCTTAATAAGGGAAGCCCGCCCTTTATCACTCCAAGGCATATCCTGCATGTAACCGAACTATCGGATGATGTGAGCATGGGTTCAATATCTTTTGGTGCTCTTTTTCCACGGATTGGAGATTTTTTTCCTTTTTTCTCTGCTTTTTTCAACCCTTTCTTTGGCCTTAGATCAATTGCTTCCTGTTTTTTCTTAACCTGGGCCAGTTCCTCTTTTCTTTCGTATGCTACGATTGGCCCCCCTACAACTTGCGGCCTCTTTTTTAAATGAGCAGGTGAACTGAGGGGGATGATGGGCCCTGAACCGCTTATGACCAACGCCTCACTGATTTCCTCTGGTGACAGTTCGGGCTCACCCATTTCCGAACTTTTGGCCGACCGTTTCTTTCTAAAGAAGATTATTAAAAATATTACGCAAAGGAGAATCGGCACAATCACAATTACCAACCAACCGAATAATCCAAATTTATCCCCATTACCATCGAAACTGCTGTTTGGATTTACTATGAGTATAAAGAAATCCGATGCCTTGTTGCCTCCGGCATCATTTACAAGTAGGGATATATTGTATTCTCCTACCATTGCGAAAATAAAGATGGGATTCTTTTCATACAGAATTATTTCTTTATCACCGTAAACGAACTTCCAGCTGTAGTTCAACACACCGGAATTATCAGAACATTCGCTGCCGTCAAAACTAAATATTTCATTCTCTTTCGATGTCCTATCAGGTCCAGCTTCTGCTATCGGGCTTTCAGTGTCGATCACCGTAACGTTTATAAAATCGAGATCGAGATTCCCTGCCTTGTCGGTCACTTCAAGGGTTATCTTGTATACTCCTGGAAAATGAAAGATTATCCACACACCACCCCCGCTCAAGCTCTGGTTAGCTCCTCTTTCAGTGTAGGTCCAAAGGTATCGGTGCACTCCAACGTTGTCAGTGCTGTTCAGACCGTCGAACCATGATCTTCCGTCCTGATCCAGAGTTCTGTCAGGTCCGGCGTCTGCAGATGGCCTGGTCGTATCGTTCACTATTACTGTAAATGAATCGATCTGCCAGTTTCCGGCCTCATCGCTGATGTTTAGAACTATAAGGAAACTGCCTGCATTTTTGAAGGTATGGCTTACCAGTTCTCCGGACAATTCAACAGGTCCATTATAATCAAGACTCCAGTTATAATGAACAATGCCCAAGTTATCAGAGCTCTTGCTGCCGCTGAATATTAATGTTTCGCCTTGATCGATCATAATGTCAGATCCTACTATAGCAATAGGTTTCTCTGTATCGATCACTGTCACCGTCAAGGAACTTCCTTCAATGTTTCCACTTGCATCGGAAACCTTCAGGATAACGAAAAACACACCCGCTCTTGAGAAAAGATAGCTCGGGGAGATCCCGTAAAGCTTTACTGGACCGACATCTGTGAAGGACCATGTGTAATTGACGACACCGACGTTGTCACCGCTGCCGCTGCCGTTGAACATTAGGAGAGTACCCTGATTTACAACTTGGTTTGAACCTGCTTTCGCTATGGGTGACTCGGTATCCCTCACTGTGATATTAAACGTATCCATTGCCGAATTTCCTGATGAATCGTTTATCTGGAGAGTGATGTGATATATACCAGAAATATAAAAGGTGAAATTCACATTTATCCCGTATAAATAATTTAACTTTTCGTTATAGTGAAAATTCCAGGTATAGTTTTCGACCTCTACATTGTCGCTGCACAAGGTTCCATTGAATAGCACGGTGTCACCTTGATTGACGATACGGTCCATACCGACGTTGACCGCGGGCTTCTCTATGTCTCTTATCAATAGGTTCAAGTTGTCATAATCATAATTACCAGCTTCATCTTCCCCCCTCAATGTAATGTTATACCCGCCTGCAAGGTGAAAGACGAAAGAAGGTGTGGTATTGTAAAGCTCATGGATCGTGTTATTGTAGTTAAAGGTCCAGGTGAGATTGGTGATTCCCACGTTATCCGAGCATAACGAGCCGTTGAAAGTTACATTATCATGCTGATCGGCTTCCATATCCACTCCAGCATCTATAATGGGGATGGTTGTGTCATTAACGGTAAGGTTCATAACGTCCACAGCCCAGTTCCCATCGTGATCCGTTATGTTCATCCGTATGGGATAATAACCGGCATTGTCAAAGAAGAAATCTGGGGTTTGCCCGTAAAGTTTCACTGGAGTCCCGTTATAATTAAAATTCCAGGTAAAATTTATTATGATCAAATTGTCCGTGCTTCCGTTTCCGTCAAATGACATTAGAGTATGTTGGTTAATGACTGTATCATTCCCGGCTATGGCATTGGGCCTTTGGCTGTCCTTCAGTGTTAATCCATACTGGTAGCTGCCTTGCATTTCCGGTTCGGGGCTTATGTAACCAGTATGATAACCATTCATGGATATACTGATATTGTATGGACTGTAAAAGACCTCTGCTCCGCCATTTTCCACGTACTCTAAAAGGACTTTTTTTAGTATATTTCCATCAACGTCTGTATAGAAGGAATTGTCGTAGGAACCGTTTGCATTGTCTTTTATCCTGACTGCGGCATTCTCTATTGGCCATGCTAGGGTGTTGTTCAGCGAAAGTGAAAAAAACCATCTTACGAAAACTTGCGAACCGCCTCCTGTATTCGTATCTAATTTGTCGAAGCTTGAATTCAAAACCATAAGGCTAGAGCTTGACGACAACGTCAGATCCGTGTCACTGGGAGCCGAAATGCTCGAATTCTTCATCTCGATATTGGGGGATGATGTAAGCTCGATCCCGTTATTGATAAAAGAAACGTTTTCGATATGTACTGCCGCAGAATTGAATATATCCAGGCCAATATTGTTGTTCTTTATGGTTGAATTCACTATCTCGATGCTGTCCGAGTATTTGAGATAGATACCTCTGGCATTATTCCAGTTCATAATATTTTCGATCCTGTTCCCCACCGAATTAGTTATGTGTATGCCTTCCTGGTTGTTTGGTGAAAAAATATTGCTGAGATTATTGCCATGGGAATTGGAAATGTAGATACCGTAATCACCGTTGTACGTTGTAATATTGCTTATCTCAGTATCATTGCAGTTTACTATATTCAGGCAGTGTCCCAATCCTCCCCCGTCGATAAATACATCCCCGGGATCCGCCCCAATTAAACGAATGCTTTTGTTTATCATTACCCTTTCGAAATATGTTCCCGGTTGTATGTTAATGGTATCTCCTTTGCTGGCATTGTCAACGGCCCATTGGATGCTGGTATAATCACCTCCGCCAGTGGCATTGACAATCAGTGTATCACCTTTTGCTCTACCAATTGGACATATCCCTTCCATATAGGGAAAATTCATGGAAGGTAAACCTGCAAGGACCAGAAAAAGGATCATAATAAGTACGGGGGGTCTTTTCCAACGGGACATGTTTTCCATCACATTATACTTCATTCAACGCCTGCTCTCATCTGACATTATGAACCTATGAGGTATAAAGGATTAATATGTGTTTCTATCCTAATGAACTTCTCATCAATGTCCCGGGTGCTAGAAGTGCATCTTTTCCGCGCCAATTACTTCCCCTGTGGTCCCGGAAAAGAACACGTCGTTGCTGTCGTAGTCACCTTTTTCAAGGTCCATGATCTCAAAACACAGAAGTTCGGACGCAGTGGGTCCGATATTCTTCAGATCCCAGATTATTACACGTTCTGCCAATGTTCTTGATTTTGGAATGATGTTTGTAACAACACATTGAGGAATTTTCACATATATGGTGATAGATTTCTTTTTGGGCGTGTAATTTGTCACCGTAATATAGGATTTCGTTGTCCATTTCGTTCTGGTCACTTTCTCGTCCCCACCATCTGTTTCTGTCTTTGTGGGAACTTCATCGAATTGAAGCAACTGGGATTGACCGCTCCCGGGTTCAATAATATAGTCAGGTCCTTCCCTTTTTTCATATACAATCCGATCTTCCACCACGACCACGTTCATAATGTTTGTTATAACTTTGGCTATATCCGGTAGTGGGAGATTTACAATTTCCGAGGATTTTCTTGCAATCTCGGGTAATAATTTCTGTATGATACTGTATTTCTCCCCTATCTTCTTGAGCTTTTTGCGTCGTTTAATATGGGTTCGCATTCTTCTTGCGCATTCTCTGACGGCGAGTTGCACTTCATTCTTTATAACGTCAAGGTTTGCTATCGCTTCTTTCGCTTCAGAGGTGAAAGGAATGTTGGTGGAAGCAATATGTACAATCACCATGACAGGGCCAATTGGAATTCCTCTACCACCTCTCTGTTCCAGGTGATACTGCCTCCAGTCCATCTCTTCGATGCCCTTGGTGATAACGCAGCCGCCCTGCTGGTACAGTAAAGGTACCCGATTGGCAAAGCGGAGGATCACTATACTTTTGTCCTTAGGCAGGTCGCCTCCGTAGACCAATCCCGCTTCAACCTGAAATGGAGTTCCCTGAAACACTGAAGGATCCCGGGTAACAGTGATAATGAACTTAGCGTCGATCTCCTTTTTGAGTCCTTTCTTCATGAGTATTTCACCAATGGGGGAAAGGCAGTCTGTGGGAGGTGACATTATATTGATTGTCTCGATGGCTTCCAGCAATCGATTTGCATATTCCAGGCTCAGCTTTGAGGGTTTGATCGTCTCCGGGACCTCCGCTTTGGCGCATATTTTTCTCGCGGTGGAATATGATACCCTTGAAAATTCTTTAACGAAGAACGAAGTAAGTTTGTACGCTTTACTGTCCTTTGCGATCTTTAACAGCGTGCCGATTTCGAGTCCCTTAGGATGCGGTTTGATCTCCACCGTTGCTTTCGGCAGCTTTTCCGTGACCCTTTCAAAAAGATTCACCTTACCGTCAGGCTCTGTCAATATAAAACGTGCATGGGGATTCACTATTGCCGTGGAATGGATGTATTCATAGATGGACTGTTTACGATTCCGCACGTATCTGCCTTTGAGATAAACGGTGAAACTTGTACCGTGAGCCCTTTCCATTAGGACCACTTTGCGGCTGATCACTTCCGGAAGGTTCTTCTTTGTGTTCAGAATCAGTTTGACCCGGTAAGATGGCTCATCCTCACCAGTTTTAGACCTGATCACCACAGCTTTGCCGGTGGTCAGTTGACCGTACATGACTACCGCGCTGACTCCTATACCCTGCTGTCCCCTTGACTGTCTTATAACATGAAATCGGGAACCGTAGAGTAATCTGCCGAATACGTTTGGTATCTGTTTTCTGATTATTCCCGGTCCGTTATCGCCGATGGTGACTGCAAATTCATCGGGGGCACCCGTCTCCTCTATCTTTACCTCTATCTCCGGTAATATCCCTGCCTCTTCGCATGCGTCAAGTGAGTTGTCGACACCTTCCTTTACGGCGGTCAATAATGCTCTAGTTTTACTGTCGAAACCTAGAATGTGTTTGTTTCTCTCGAAAAACTCGGATATAGATATCTTCTTCTGTGTCTTTGCGAGCTGCGCTGCCGTGACCCTTGCCAAACAAAAACCCTCCGAACATAATCCTGTTGAACCCGGCCCATATTGGTAACCCAGTTTAATAAAATTGTTGTTATTTACTACCCAGTTCAAATCACCTGTAAAGTTGATAATCAACCGAGTTCTGCTTGATCGCCCATTCCCAAGTAAAACATATCCGATTAAAATCATTTGACCGTAAAGTTTTCTCGAGTTCTATCTATCTCGACCTCGACATGATCCAGTATTCCCTGAAGTGGTACCGAGGGTTTTCTTATCCTGATAATTATTCTCTCCAATTCGTAACGGGTCAGTATCGTAAGTCCAATTTTGTGAGCCAAGGACTCAAGCAGGTGGAAACGACTGCTCTCGGTTATGGATTTTATCTCTTCGTAGACCGACTTGTAGTTGACGGTCTTGTCAAGCTCATCAGTGGCGATCCCTTCTCGGAGATCAAGGAACATATCTACATCGATAAAGAACCTTTGGCCAAGTTCGGTCTCATGGGCATTTGTACCGTGAAAACCATAGAACGCCATGTTCTTCAACGTTATCCGGTCGGACATGAATACACCTTTTCGTGGATTATCAATTTCCGCTCACTAATATTATCATACAATAAAGTATCTGCTGCTATCTTCGATTATGGAATTTTATCTTAAATCTGGATTTTTTCATATTTCCCGTAACTATACATTTTTTGGGATAAACTACAAATAACAATATTCGAATAATAAATAAAATCTCAGAAATCTCCACTTAATGCTGTAAAACCATATTTTGTATAGCAATTCTAATGGTGTAAATATATGCTGATAAGTTATTTTTCAGACGGCACCAGAGAAAAGAGTCTCCGGTTCACTTCGAACGGGATAAGAAGCGCGGTTATCGACATACCAAAAGGAGCGATAGTGAAAGAAGCAATTATCGAGCTTGAAGCTCAGGAACTACCCGACAGCACCGTGATACGTTTGGGTCTCGTGAAAAATTGTTCACTTGAAGATTTCAATTCCCTGGAGGAGAGACTGGAGACCACCCCCTGGGGAAAAAATACCGTTCGGCCAGGTTGGGGTACCTCGGAGAGAACCACGTTTTTGGTTGGTGAAACCGGTAGATACCGTGTGATCCCAATAGATCCCTCCTCTATGATTGGTGCACATCCTTCTTATTACCGGCGAGAATTCGACGCAGTGATCATCCCCAACGGTCCTTTACACGCCGATATTTTAAATCTGATTAATTCCAAGATACCCATAATCACGATGAATCCGGTTGTGGCTGAAAAGATGGGTCTATGCGCAGGAGAGTCGCTGCACGCGGCAATTAACAAACTGCATCTGACTGATCGTCTGCACTATACCTGCGAACAATTTCGGGAGGAGACTCTGCGGGTTGGGGGACGGGAGACCGAACAGGCTGAGCATATCCTTGTGGATGCCATCAAACCAATGGACGAAAGTACTAAAAGTGTGGTGGATACCGGTTCAAAATCTCAATCGATTGTCGTTATGAGCATGGACCATAAATACGCTTACCTGGGTTTTACGAAAGTTGATCAACTTCTTCGCGAAAATATTTTATTTACGATATTCAGACGAACTATAGAATGGTGCTCCATTGGGGGTTATATCACCAATGTTGGTATCGATGTTTGTGGATTACCGGGGGGTTTCAAGAAACTGGGCCGCTTTACCGAGATAGTGGATACCCCCGATTTTGCGGACAAGATAAACGAGTTTATAGAGTCCACGAAACCGAACGATGAGGGGAATTATCCGGTGGAGATCGCACTTTATTCGGATTCCCCGGGAATTCTGATTGCAGGTAATATCCGAGTGGACTGTGTTTTTCTCGCCACTATCGCAAAGTTTGCAGGGGGCGAACGCGCAGTAGAACTTAAATTTGATTCCATTCAAGAGAGGACGAACGCTTACATTGATATACCGACCATGGCGGATATCAAATCAGCTACATTACGTGTGGTTGGAGACCTCTCCCGGGAGCGTATTGCGGTCATCTGCTCTGACGAAGAGGATATATACGGCGTAACTGCCTCAACCCAGTATATGGTTGCACAGCAAATAACGGTGGAGCATGTTTTAACGGTATCGAGAATCGGGCTTCATTTGTCGAGGCCCGAGGGGGATGCTGAACTGGATGTGGAAATAATATCTGACCACAGGGACCTGCCGATGGATGAAGTTCTGGCAGTATCAACCTTGAAGGGCAGTGAACTGAAGAAGAATTATTCATGGGTGGATGTGGGTTTCGACAATTTGGTTTTAAAACCGGGTCAGAAATACTGGATATTATTGAAAGTAAAGAAGGGTAAGGTGCATTGGCAAACTGATAAGAAATGCCCAAAAGGTGGTGTTCTGAAATTCACGAAGGACGGTGGAAAGAACTGGTCGGAGCACGGCATGGACGCGCTTTTTAAAGTATATCACATGATGGAATCTTATGAAGCCTCGCCGGCTCTATCTTTACAAAGTGCCTGCGGTCATATATGGGGTTATTCAGGGGAATTCAAGGAGGTCCAGTTCATATCCGATTTCTCTAAGTCCCTCAACGATTACCTAAAAGCTCACGCAGGAGGAGTTCGAGCTACCGAAGTAATCCGGATACCTTTAACATTCACGGCACAGTCCATAGGGACCTTGAAACTTTCGAACCTGGAAATAATATGCGAATTACCGACACTCGATTTGAAGGAGAAGATGGAGATTGTCACTATCGGTAAACAGTTGAAATCGATAATGGAGCTTCTTTCTAGGGTAAATGTAAAAGTGAAGGCACTTATGGATGTGCTTCCAGAGGAAGTTCTTGAGAACCTTGAGATGGAATAGGTCTTGTAATAATGAGAAGATGGAGTTTCATTCTTTGCTCTGAAGATTAATCTTATAATGTAATAAATGAATGTTTTTATTTTATCAATTTTCCGGCTTCCAGAAGAGCATCATAAATAATTGTGCTATTCACTAATTCATGATCCATTCTACCGCGAATTACAAAAATATATTCTTCCTCGGACTGTGAGAAAGACCTTACCGTGATAACAGGTAAATCTGGTAAATAAGAAGAAAAGGACACATAAAAAGAACCCAAAAAGATTCTTGTTCCATTGACTGTTACAACAAAAGGAATACCAAATACACCAACATTATCAGGAATTCGATCTCTTGCTTCTTGAATTAATTCAAATGAGTGATCGGTCCAATTATAATAAATGATATCGTTTGTGGTCCATAAGGGAACGTCGGATAATTCAAATCGATTTAAATCTCCTTGAGATAGGTTATATGAAGTCCAATTTTGATCTATTAGTAAATACACAGCATATACATTCATTTCAGTTGCTGTATCTTTCTGATCCCCATTATTTAAACAACCGGATATTGAGTTTATCAGAGATAAAAGAGAAATTACCAACAAACCGAAATGTATCCGTTTAGATAATTCCATTATTACGCCCTCATTTTTTTTTATATTGTTATTCCTATAAGTTGTTTCCTCATAAAAAAACTTATTTTAAAGTCTAAGATTTTTTCAATCTTTTTTCCTACGAAATCACCGTTGATAGATAGTTCAGATGCGATTACACTTATGATATTTACCGAATGAATCCATAGTACATTCACAATTCAATTCATTTGAACACTACGATATTTCTGAATAATTTATCCCACCAACCGTCTTTTCGATCTCTTCGGCTAAGGAAGTATCCGCTAGAACCGAAGCAAGATGAACTTTCCCAGTTATAGGCCTGGCGACAGCGATTCGACCTGCTCTCTTTTTTCCAATACCAGGTAACGACGATAATGCACGCAGCGAGCAGGTATTCACCGGGAACGGGGACTCCACTGCCGTAACCGATCTCGCTGAGTGTGATATCACCGCAGCATCTATGAAACACCCAAGCGGAAGGGAATACGAAAAACCCACTAGCACGGGGTATGTTCCCACCTGTCTCCCAAAAGTGTTTTTACCATCGTGTTTTTCGAGGAATACACGATTCAGTATTGTTCCCTTCGGTACCACGCGCTCCAGAAGGATCGGATCTATCTCATTACGGACCGAATTTCGAAATTTTATGTAATTCGATCGCATCCGTTTTGAAATCGTTCCATAACCATGAGCGGTAACCATTCGGATATTGATACGCCTGGCGAGAAGTTTTTCTCGTACCAATTTCATTAAAAATTCAAGGTTTTGTCGGTAAGTATCCTCGGTCTCACCATTGAGTCCTCCGAGGAAATTAATACCCGGTAGAAATGTGGGCATACCGTTATTACCCCGCAGATTCCCGTATCTGTTGATCAAACGGATCGCGCCAAGAGCCTCTTCGGGTGTCGAATTAAGATTATTTTTATTATACACCTCGGGATCAGCACTTTCGAGGCCCATTGCAGCCACATTTCCCGGTGTGCAGTATTTTACTATGGCCTTCGTGATCATAGTCGATTCTTTGGGGTATCCCGCAACCACTGCCGGATTCACGTTATCGATATGAAGTACTTCGATGTTCTTTATTCTGGTCCTGATACCCGACAGCAAACCGCTAACCTGATGCGGAGACGGTTTTGGAATTTCATTCTCTCCAAGCTCTTCAGTACCGTAAGAGTAGAAGCAGGATTGACCCCCGAGCCGGAACCTAGTTATACCCTCACGGGCAAGGCTCTCCATCTCGCGTATTATGTCATTCGGCTTGCGGAAAATAGGCCGCCCATATTTTGACTGCGAACAGAACTTGCACCCACCTGTTCTGAATCGAACGCATCCCTGGTAACTTTCTATCTCGCATATCAAAGGATCCGGAAAATCGGGGTGCGATCTGACAATGTAGGACCCAAGGGCACCGTATCTGTCGGCCTCTTCCGTTATATCCATTTGTTTTCTGTGGCCGAAAAGTTTCAGCAGTAACGATGCGGGAGTATCGGGGACAACGTCGTCATAACTTTTTTTAAGGATATATTCCCATTTTTTACCGTCCGCCGAGACCATATCGAATCTTGCAAGAGGTCCGCAGAGGATTATCTCTTCTGGCATACCTCTACTGCTATGGGAAAGCATGCGAATTGTTTCAGGAATAGCTGAAAGTTCTTTTTTTGAAGGTGGCGTTGCACGAAGATATTTCCCAGGAATAATTACTCCAGCGTAAACTATGACAATTGAGATTTCTTTCGTGTTTTTTTTTCCGTTTATAAATTTGAAAAACCATTGACTCATTTTTTCATTCTTTTTAGTGGCTTCTTTCTTGAGTAATGGTCGTGCCCCGGCTCGCAGCTGGTCTATTGTCATATAGGTTATATCCAAACCCAGTTTCTTTGTGATCCCGGCAGCGTAACGGATACGTGGTGATAAGTAGGGTGGAACACCAAGACATGCCGGTTCGTCCTGATAACAATCCAACAGAAGAATTCGCGTCATTGGTTAGGATAATACATGAGTCGAATATAATTTTATGTGGATAATTTTCAGCGAACGGTTTATATTAATCCATCGTTTTATGATAATTGAGGTGAAACTATGGAATGGGAAATGGGTGATTTTAAAATAAGACTCTGGAGATCAGGTGACGAAGAAACAATGGTAAAACATGCCAATAACCGAAATGTATGGCGTAATTTGCGGGATCGATTTCCCCATCCATATACCATTTTAGATGCTCGTAACTGGATCGAAATAGCCTCTACTGAACCCATGAACGGATCCAACTGGGCTGTGGAGGTTGGTGAAGAGGCTGCAGGCGGAATCGGTTTGACCCTTGGGACGGACGTACATCGCTTGACAGCGGAAATTGGTTACTGGCTTGGAGAAAAATATTGGAACAAGGGTATTATTACTCGAGCGGTTGATAAAATAACCAATTATGGATTGAACAACCTCGGCCTATGTCGGATCTATACGGGGATATTCGAATGGAATCCCGCGTCCATAAGGGTTCTCGAGAAGAACGGATATCAAAGGGAAGGGATCGAACGGAAAAGCATATTCAAGGATGGGCACGTTATCGATGCGGTGATCTACGGCAAGGTCAGGAATTCGGATATTGTCAAGGGAGAAAAGCTCGACAAAAAGTCGAGGTTTTCAGCTTGATAATGTGTGCGGCATCGTCCGCAGGGGGGTTCCCGAGGACGCAGCAGAGCCAAAGGGTCTGCGTAATGAAATGAGCACCTGGAAGAGCAGATGCCGCTTCATAAATAAATTGCGAATTTTTTGTGGCGAATAATTTATATTGATTGGCGGGTTAACGACATCATAAATTCATCGAACTGGTGATCGCAATGCCCCCGGAAGTTCTAGATCGATTCTTAAGATATGTTGCTATAAATACTCAAAGCGAGCATGAACAGGACCCAATCCCCAGCACGAAAAGGCAGTTCGACCTGGCACGGCTGCTGGTGGAAGAACTGAAAGAGCTTGGTCTGAATGACGCATACGTAGACGAATACTGTTATGTGACTGCGACGTTACCTGCTAATTCAGATGCCATCAAGGTTTTGGGTTTCATAGCTCACATGGACACGTCACCTGATGCACCTGCGGAAAATATCAAACCTCAAATAATTCGAGATTATGCCGGAGGTGATATTGTCTTACCCGGTGATACCGAGCAGATCATACCTGCTGAACAACTGAAGGGATGTATTGGCGAGGACATTGTCACCACGGATGGGACCACACTTCTCGGGGCTGACGACAAATCCGGTGTAGCGGCGATCATGACAGCTGTTTCCACGATGGTGAAGGACCCTTCAATAAAGCATGGGACCATAAAGGTGGGTTTTACTCCAGACGAGGAAGTGGGACGGGGCGTGGACAGGTTCGATGTCGAGGGGTTTGGAGCCGATATTGCATATACACTGGACGGAGGCGAATTGGGAGAGATAGAGGATGAGAATTTTAATGCCTACGAGGCCAACCTCAGAATAAAAGGATATAACGTTCATCCCGGTTACGCACACGGAAAGATGATAAACGCAGTTAGAGCAATGGGAGATTATATCTCGATGCTGCCAAGGGATAAGGCTCCCGAGACAACCAAGGATTGGGATGGTTATCTTCACCCGATAATGTTCTCGGGTGACGTTGGTTCAATACGGCTGAAATTGCTTATCCGTGATTTCACCGATGAAGGCTCGGATGAATTTAAAAGAACACTTGAAGATAATGCCACCAAACTGAGAGAAATGTACCCAGGAGCAGAGATTGATCTCGAGATAAAGGAATCCTATCGAAACATGAAGGAACAGCTGGATCGGCATCCAGAAGTAGTTGAAAATGCCATAAAAGCTATTGAGGCGGCTGGTGTGAAACCTTTGAGGAAACCCATTAGAGGCGGAACTGATGGTTCTCGCCTATCCTTTATGGGACTTCCTACACCTAATATATTCGCGGGCGGTATTAACTTTCACAGCGTAAGAGAGTTCGTTCCTGTCGGCTCTATGGAGAAAGCAGTTCAAGTAATACTTAACCTGGTTGGGTTATACCTTGAAGAGTGATGGGGAAAAAAAAATTGTCATGGTCTCGGGGCACAATCCCTATGACGGAAGGATATTCCACAAGGAAGCGAAAAGCCTCTTTAAATTGGGTTATCAGGTAACCATAGTTGGATGGGATTTCAAGGGAGATGGCCTAAAAAAGGTCGATAATGGGATCAATTTGGAATTTTACCCATTCAAGCTCGACAGGGGGAAAAATATTTTCAGTAAAGCTCTATTTTTCCGGAAAAAGGTGATGCCAAAAATACGGAAAAGAATTGTTTCCCATAACCCTGATGTAATCCATTGTCATGATCTTGAAACCCTTCCAGTAGGTGTGAAGGCGGCACATCTTTTAAAATGCAAACTGATCTACGATTGTCATGAGTATTGGCCTGAAATGGAGTACTATCAGAATAAATTATGGGGTATGGTCACCTGGTTCCTGGAATATAAGAACGTAAGGAAAGTGGACGGCGTCCTGACCGTATCCGATCACCTGGCTGAAAAATTCAAAGGAAAGAAGATACCTACCGAGGTACTTTTCAATACCACGAGATACGAGGACGCAAAAAAGCTCGTAAATTCCGAAAAAAAATCGATTCGCCGCGATTTGGAACTCCCGAAGGATAAAATTATTATTGGTTATGTTGGAGCAATGAACTACCGGATGGATTTCGATAGTTACGTTAAAGCACTGCCTGGATTGGAAACGAATATAGTTATGGTTTTCGTTGGTGGTATGAAAACCCGACTGGAAAAGCTTACAAAGCTTGCAGAAGACTTGGGTGTCGAAAAACGTCTTATCACTCATTCCTGGGTAGATTATGATACTTGCCTGAAATTTATATATTCATTCGATATCGGTCTTCAGGCTCTCATTTCCGATCCCATGGCCGAGCATACATTCCCGACGAAGATATTCGAATATATGGCACTGAAGGTACCGTATGTGACACCGGATCTTCGGGCAATGGCTGATTTCACAAAAAAGTGGAAAAGCGGCTACATACTTGAAGAACGAAACCCCGAAGAGATCGCGAAAACAATTACAAATGCCGTCTCCGACCCGAAACGTAAAAAAAAGATTGGCGAGAAAAGCCACATGCACGTCAAGGAAAAATTCTCGTGGGAGATGATGGAGAAGCGTCTTGGAAAGTTCTATAAACGGATTCTAGAGTAAACTAAATTATTAAGGGGACGCCCTTTTCTTACCGATCTATTTCGACACATTGTATAGAAAAAGGAACCAAGATGAACCGTGATACCGAAATAAACGGATTCTTCTGAATCCAGGATTCATATCAACGACGATGTTCAAATCTTGATTCAGGTATGATGTTTTCTCATAAGCATATTGCCGGACAGTAAATATTATAAACGTTCACTAGTATAAAAATAGCAATTTTTTGAACCGTTAGGGGGGGAATATCCCTTCACCTTGTGTTATGAATTTTCAGCCATCCGCGCGACACTGAATGGAGTTGACGGAACATGAACGAAAGAATGATAGAGAAAATAGTTTCTATTTGTATTATTACAAGCATGCTTCTCCCTGCATTCTTGCTTGTACGACCAACTGATGCTGCATCGCCGCTCACCGTGATCGGCAGTGGTACCGGAGCGGATTCCGGAGATCGATTTGGACATTTTGTTGAGCAGATCCCGGACATCACCGGCGACGGTCTCGGCGAGCTGATGACCGGTGCTCCATTCAATTCTTCAGGTGGCGCGAACGCCGGTGCGGTCTACATATTCTTTTCACCATTGAAAGGAAGGACTATCGACTCCAACAATGCAAACGTAAACATCACGGGCACTATCGCCGGTCAGAACTTCGGATATAGCGGGGCGTACATTCCAAATGCCTTCACCGGGATTGGAGGGGGTGAGATCGCTATCGGATGCCCGGGTAATGATTCCGATAACGGGAGCGTATACATTTTTGAGCTTACAACACTGTCAGGAGGAGGTACATTCACCTCCCACGACGCTGATTATTATGTTTTGGGGGAAACCCAAGAAAAATTGGGTTTTTCTCTATCTATGGCCGGTGATGTGGACGATGACAACACTCCTGATATACTAATAGGCGCTCCAAACGGGACCGCTGCCTATTACAACGTAACCGGAAGCAGGTCGGGTAGAGCCTATGTCATATATGGTAAAGCTGGTGCACCTCCGGTGAATTCCAGTCTCGCAGACGTTACAATCAAGGGTTGGGAGGACCTGGCAATGTTCGGTTTTTCAGTCTCAGCGGCCGGAAAGGTTAATGCCGGTAGTGTTGACGATATAATAATAGGAGCTCCGGGGAACGGCTCTTCTGGTATGGCTTACATATATCTTGGCAATCCAGGTGGGCTTGCCGCTGATAGAACGAGCAGGGATGCTAACGTCAATATTACCGAGGGAACCGCGGGTCTTGAACTGGGATATTCGGTAAATTGTTCAGGGGATTTCAATGGTGACGGCATCGATGATGTTGTGATAGGTGCACCTGGTTTAAACGGTGGACATGGAGCAGCATACGTGGTATTCGGATCCATTAACGATGTTCTCGCGGACGTTGACCTCAGCGCTCCCGGTAACGGGTATCTTGGTATTATGGGGCTTGAGGAGGGAAGATTAGGGCACTCCGTTACTGGTCTGACCGATATGGACGGCGACGGCTATGATGACTGCATGCTAGGCGCGCCTCTTCAAAACGAAACGAGAGGTTTTGCATTTACTTTTTTCGGTAATGCGTCCTTTCCGAACCAGTTCATTTCCACTGTGAATTCAAATGGTACAAGTAATGGGACCACTGCCGGAGAGAAATTCGGCTCATGTGTATCCGAAGGTGGTAATGCGGACGGCGACATTTATCCCGATGCTTTCGTAGGAGCACCCAATGCGACCAATGCAAAGGGAAAGATATATGTTATGAAAATGGATCACCTGCCGGTCCTTTCTATCCCGGAACCAGTTTCGCCTATAAAGGGAAATGCCACCACAGCCTTTACCTACAAGGTTATTTACAGTGATATTGAGAACGATCCTCCTGCATCACAGTATCCGAAAGTAAATATTTACAAGGACTTTGAGGGGAACAATTTGAACAATTCCTCCCCAATGATACTGGACACCAATGCAGATAATTATCTCCATGATGCAGATTATACCAATGGTGAGCAGTATTACTTCACCACGATACTGGGAACCGAACGCAATTATAATTATCAATTCGAGAGCTATGCAGCAAACAACCTCGTTGAGCTTGTGAATACAACACTTCAGACAAACGAGAGTGACGGCCCGAAACCTATAGTTGACACAACAGAACCTTTTCAGATCACAGGTCTGAATGCTATAGATACCCCAGGAGATCACGGTGGATCGATATATATGAATTGGACTCCTCTTTCCATAAATGATTTCCATAATTATGAGATCTTTATCGGAAACCATAGTTTCAATAATGTTCAGACCACGACCCCTCATAAAATAATTCAGGATATAAATGAGACGTATTGCACCATAACCACTTACAAGGGTGGGGCATTGGAGAACTACAAAGAATACTGGGTGGGTGTGGGTGCCAAAGACGATGTTGGAAACCGAATAATCTCCCTTGCTTCAGTAAAGGTGATACCGAAGGACAATTTCAATTTGCTTCCAGGGAATATCACCGATCTTGGAGCAGTCAGTGGGAGATTAGAGGGAGAAGTGCACCTAAACTGGACTGCTGTAGGGGAGGATATGATGAGTAATGGGCCTGTTTCTGAATATATTGTGAAATATTCCACGAAGCGAGACTTTTTCAGCAATAGTGATTGGAATGCTGGAACGACCATTGAACTTAACATCATTCCCAAGACGCCCGAGAAAATTATGGAAGTTAATATTCAGGGGCTCATAGTTGGGACAAGATACTTTTTTGCGGTAAGAGGTGTCGATTCAGTGGGTCAGATGTCCAATCTATCCAATAGTGCTGATGCCTTCCCCAGTGATGCGCCAGACCTTACAGCCCCGGACCCCGTATACGGTGTGACAATTTAGGATATCAAGGACGACAACATCTCAATAGGAGTAGGTTGGGATCAGGATAATTCGATGGATTTTCATCATTATAACATCTATATTTCAGATCATTTCTTCAGAAATGTGACCGAGGATGGGGTTTACTTAGAGAATGACAATATCACCACGAAGAATACCGTTCAGACCCAAATTTCAACCATGAACGGACAACCTTTGAAATTTGGAAAATCTTATTTCGTTGCTGTAACCGCCGTTGACGAGAGCGGAAACGAGAATGAAAGTGTGATCTGTTCCTATTCACAGATGTTCAAAGACGATTTCGATGAGATCCCGCCCATGTCCATAGAGAATGTTCTGGCCCAAGATACAAATGACGATAGCGGAGGTTCCATAACCGTTAGCTGGGATCGATGCGAGGCAACGGATTTTCTACTCTATTCCGTATATGTCTCGGAAGATCCGATAAGGTCCATAAACTCACCTGTTATGGAATTGTCGGGACGTTACTATAACAGGGATAATCTGTCGGCAGCAGTTACGAAATATGGAGATCAGGCCTTAATTGATGGTGAGACCTATTATTTTGCAGTGGTGGCCCAGGATTTCAATGATCAGATATCAACGTTGGGAGTAACCAGTGTTTTCGGACCTGTGGAACCGGTAAACGACAACGATATGGAGGTTCCCCCGGCGGTTCGGGGCTTTAAGGTGAAGAAAACAGGTACGAATGAGACCACCCTTGAATGGACTCCTCTCTTAAAGATAAACGTACCGGATTTCCATCAATATATAGTGTTCTATTCCACCACGACTCCAGTTGTTAAAACTACGGCGGACAGGGTTGACGGAACGACGAATGAAGAACTTTTTGATATCAAGACCTCTAGTGTCACCATTAAGGGATTGGGCAAGGAAAAGAATTATTATTTCGTGCTTCTCTGCCAGGACGACGGGATGGCTAAAAAAAATCTTGTTTCTGGTAACATATCAGGCGAAATTAATGTATTTATTAATGTACTCGATACCGGTAAAGTGACGCCAATAAGCGGAAACATCGATGATGAATTTACTTTTCAGATTATCTTCTCCCATACCAATCCACCAAACAAACAAATAATGATAATCATCGATAACGAATCCTTTACCATGAATTATGAGATGGGTGACAACAGCACAGGTGCCACATATAAATACAAAACGGCTCTCACGGCTGGGGAACATGTTTATTATTTTACATACGAGTCGGGAGGTGACGCTGGCAAGATAAGATATCCGAAGCAAGGGTATCTCAAGATAACGGTTGAACAGGGAGACGGTGGGACCGGTGGCGGGGGAGGACCCGGGATTGATGAGGGGGGAATTTCAACAGCTGCTATCATTATCGTCATCGTGGTCCTTTTGCTCGCAGTAGCCGGAGCGGTTATGATATTGCTTGTGATGAAGAAAAAGAAATCAATCGAAGCTAGCACAGAACCTGAAGAACAAGTATCAAGTACTGTTGAGATATGGACTTGCACTTGTGGGGATGTTAGTATTCCTATAACCGAATCTGCACACTGCGGATTCTGTGGGGAGTATCACGAACCAATTCTTGGAGAAGACGAGATCGGAGACGGCAGTTCAACAAAATACCCGGATTATTCAGCTGAAAATCTGTATGGTGATAATCACTCAGTTCAAGTTCCGTATGAATCCTCAAATGGGGACGACTCGCCTGATTCTCATGTCATTCTCAAAGAAGAACAAAGCGCTTATGATGGAGAGGATTATAACGAAGCTGGGATAAATGCTCAAACAGTTACCATTCAGTCGAAGAAGTCGGAATCAGTAGCAGCTCCTGACGCAGAAGAGCCTCCTGTAAACATTCAAGTTCCAGAGTCCAATGGACATGGTACCGACATGGAAGATCTTTTCTCCCTTGATAACCAACAACCGACACAACAATCGACAAAACAATCGACAAAACAATCGACAAAACAATCGACAAAACAATCGACAAAACAATC
>CAYFHS010000024.1:50798-59345 GCA_964342815.1 uncultured archaeon
GACACAACAATCGACACAACAATCGACACAACAATCGACACAACAATCGACACAACAACCTGAAGAGCAACCATAAAGTATAGACACCGTAGTCCCAGCTAATGATGATCTACAAAATGTTGGAACCCAAGTACTTACTAATGAAGAAAATTCCGAGCTTAAAACCGAAAGCCAGAATCATTTGGATTCCAAGTCAGATCTGGATGATATGGTGGATGGACTTCTTGATGACCTTTAAGCTTATGTGAACAATGATAATAAATCCGAGCCCGAATACAAATAGCATTTTCTTTTTTTATATACGGAGCTTATTTTTCTTAATCCATATACAATAATGTCATTCAACATACAAATTATAAATAAGAAACTGGTTTTATAGGCGAGCCCGGTTATAAGGACATTGGAGATGCAATAATATGGATGATGAACAGATGATACTGGAGAATACTATTGAGAGGTGCAGGGAACGTAATATTATTATTCCTACTTATGAGGAAATGGCGCATCCGGAGAAAATACCCAATGGGATTAAACAGGAACTAGCAAATTTGGGGCTCTGGGATCTAAAACCGAGGAATTTATTTCGAATTTCCTGGAAAAACGAACCCACAGAATTCGGTGGTGGTTTCGGTGATGTGAATTATCTGGAGTTACCAAAGGAATTGACCGGAGTAAAAGCCAGGATCTTCATACTCATTGGAAAATATTTCCCAACCGGTGCACATAAAGTGGGAGCAACATTCGGCCCATTGGTTGAAAAACTGGTCCGAGGTACCTTCGATCCCACAACTCAGAAAGCGTTATGGCCGTCCACGGGCAATTATTGTCGAGGTGGGGCATACGACGCTTACCTCCTGGGTTGTCCTTCTATTGCAGTACTTCCCGAGGAGATGTCTAGGGAAAGGTTTGAATGGCTCGAAAAAGTGGGTGCCGAGATTCATGCAACTCCAGGCTGCGAGAGCAACGTGAAGGAGGTATACGACAGGACAAACGAGTTAAAAAGAGAAAGGGGTGACAAGATAGTCGTTCTGAATCAGTTCGCGGAGTTCGGGAATCCCACCTGGCATTACATCGTTACAGGTCAGGCAATGGAAGAAGTTTTCCACAAAGAAAAGGATGATGGCCAAAGATTCTCGGGGCTTTTCCTGACACAGGGCTCGGCAGGTACCCTGGGATGCGGCCATTACATACGAGAAAAATTCCCGCTTGTAAAAATCTGTGCCGGTGAGGCAAAACAATGTCCAACATTATTGTACAACGGCTTCGGGGGTCATAGGATAGAGGGGATCGGAGACAAACACGTTCCCTGGATATTCAATCTCAAGAACATCGATGCTGTGGGAGCCATCGACGATGAGGCTTGCGTATCATTGCTTAGGTTATTCAACGAGGATGCCGGCAAGGAACAACTGCTGAGGGCAGGGGTAGATTCTGCGGTGGTAAATAAATTGCACCTTTTGGGAATATCATCCATCGCCAACCTCATAGGGACGATTCAGCTTGCGAAATATTACGAGATGAACAAGAACGATATTCTATTCACTATCGCCACGGATTCCACCGAACTCTATCAGTCTCGGATAAGGGAACTACGGGAAAAACATGGATATTATACCGAGATGGACGCCGCACTTGATTACAATCGGTATCTTGTTGATATAGGATTGGATTGGATGCTCGAGCTCAGCTACTGGGACAAGAAAAGGATGCACAATCTGAAGTATTTTACCTGGATCGAACAGCTTGGTTATGACATGGATGAGCTGAACCGCCAGTGGTATGATGATAATTACTGGGCCGATAAATTCAATTCGTACCGCAAGTTGGATGATCTAATTAGAGAATTCAACGACAAGACCGGTTTGATAAAAAAATATCAATAAAAAATATCTGGGCTTGTGGGAATCCTTGTTTGACCAACCACATTTGAAGAATATTCTGGCCAGCGAACTCAAACATATATAGCCTTGATTAAAAGCAAATCGAATTACGAACCATGGAAAAAAATGTTCTCTGAGTTTACCTTTAATACAAATATTATCTAGATTCATTCCGATCTCGATCAATCATATCTTCGCATCGTGACTATTCATCGTCACACTTTTTTACCAAAACCATTAAATTGAAAGATATGATATTTGATTGGATAATTGAAATTCGGTGATGTGTATGTTCACTGCTAAAAGCAATAAAGCCATCTCTCTTCTTGTCCTGTTCTCGTTCTTGTGCATGACCCTGAGTGCTCCAGCAGGGGGAGAAGTAAAGTTTGTCGGAAAGATTACAGGTACCCGTAGAATGTACTTGCCCGAACCCGTAAAAACAAATCCTATCTGGGACATGGATGGAAACGGGATATCCGACCAACTCGAGAAGGAATTGTCAATGAAAGAAACCTCGAATGCGATTATTGTCTTTGGGCGGGATATCACGAATAACGACAAGACAATGCTGGAGAAAAATGGTCTGGTGATCAGATCCTTCCTGCCAGGTCTCGAAATGATCGAAGTGGGTGGGATCACCGAGCAGAACGTGTTGAGTTTATTTGACTTGAATGGTGTCGCGTCAATCTGGCATCGTGGGACTATTCGGCTTGATGCAGACGTTCAGACACCGAATATTAAGGCTCGGGAATCGGATGAATTTTCCCCATACACAGCATGGGAATTGGGTTACAGCGGCAAAGGAGTCAATATAGCCATCATGGATACCGGTATCGATAATAATCATCCGTCTCTAAGGGGGAAATGGGTCGGAGGGGCTGACATGTCTAAGCCTGAATCTTTCCTCGCACCCAGAGATGGCAGTTATGATGCAGACGATACCAATGGACATGGAACCACATGCTCGGGTATTTCCGCTGGTACCGGGGCACCTGAAGGCAAATACATGGGAGCCGCCCCGGATGCAAAGCTCGTGGACCTGAGGATAGGGACCGTCATTGGATACGCCCCCGGTGAGGTATTCCAGGATTTCTATGACGCTTCGCTTCAGGGAGCCCAGTGGGCGCTTGAGCATAAGGACGATGCATGGAGGGGAGTTGATGAAGATAATCACGGTATAGACATAGTATCTCTTTCATGGGGTGTCGACGTTGGATACCCATCACCAGGGACAGATCCCTATTCAGTATCCCTTAACAAACTGGCGGATGCTGGAGTGCATGTGGTTGCGGCTGCCGGCAACGATGGACCGAACAATAATGGATTTCACGGTATGGGAGCCGCAGACAATATAATCACTGTGGGTGCAACCAATGATGGTAACACCATAAACCGAACCGATGACGTTATAGCCTCCTACTCTTCAAGAGGTCCCCGGACCGATGACGGGGACGATTACAGTGCAGATGAGTTGAAACCGGATGTATCGGCCTCGGGAACAAATATAATCCAATGCCAGTACTCACGTAATCCAATGGATGACGCATCTGGTAACGGCTACGGTAACAGGGGTTCCGGGACATCTTATGCATGTCCCTCCGTGGCAGGTGTGGTGGCGCTGATGCTGGAAGCTAATACGGAACTGGACCCAATACTTACAAAAGAGATACTCAGGGCTACTGCGGAAAGGAAAGGTGGTGCGTCCGAACCGGATATCGATCCCTTCTGGAATCGCGATTTCGGCTGGGGTATAGTCGATGCTTACCGTGCAGTAAAGATGGCTGCCGAGCTGGACAATGTCAATGTGCTCGATGTCGAACTCCAATGTTTTATAACTAATTTTACCGTTAAAGGGGATGTGAATGTAGTTTCAGGTGTTGCCTGGTCCCGGACCGGGGGCACGGTGGAGAAAGTTACTCTCACGGGATGGGGTGATACGATCAGTCTGGATATATCCGAAGAATCCAGCAGTAATTTCGTGAACTGGTCCTTTGAATTTACTTCAACCGAGGAAATAGAGGCCAGTATAGTAGCCTATGCCAATATTGGAGCCATGCAGTCGCTTCCATCAGGTGTTGAGGTGACGATCGTGCGCGAAAGAACCGGAGGAGCCGGATTCGGCTTTGGGAGTACCGCTATTATCATTACTGTGGTGGTCATTGTTGTTGCTATATGCGGTATCGGTACGTATCAATATAGAAAGCGCCGGAAGGAAAGGCGGGAGAATTAATGAAAATATTTCATCTGGCAGACACGCATTTGGGATTTTCAGCCTACCGGAAGTTATCCCCTGATACGCGATTGAACCAGCGGGAAATGGACGTATTTGCCGTTTTTAAGGAGTTCATTGACACAGCCCTTCACGATAAACCTGACCTGATAATCCACGCAGGAGACCTATTCGATTCGGTTCGTCCTTCAAATCGTGCTATTGCTTTCGCAGTAAAACAGCTTTTAAGAATTTCAAAAGCCAAGATACCCATTGTAATAATTTCTGGCAACCATGAAACCCCACGCCTCAAGGAAACCGACTGTATATTCCGCGTTTTCGAGCATATTGAGGGAGTCTATACGGTTTACCAGCAAAAACTTGAATACGTTCCTCTAAAAATAAACGGGAACGATGTACTGGTCCATGCGCTTCCACACATCGGTTCCGAAGAACGGTTTCGCGATGAGTTCGAAAAGATGAAACCTAAAAAAAAAATGATAAATATCGCGGTCTTGCACGGCAGCCTCGTAGGTCTCGATTTCGGATATCTCACAGGTGATTTCAATGAAATCAAGATTAACGGCAGGATACTGACCCGTGGATTCGACTACATTGCCCTTGGCCATTTTCACGATCATACGCGGGTTGATGACCATTGCGCATACAGCGGATCAACCGAGAGATATTCGTTTTCTGAGGCTGGGAAGAAAAAAGGATTTCTTGAGATCAATGTGATATCGGACCGTCTTATAAGCACTTTCAAGGAACTCACATCTAGAGAAATGGTCGATCTTGGTGTACTTAACGTGAAGAATCTGAACTTGGAGGAGGTCAGGGGTGCAATTGAAGAAAGGCTTTCTTCTTGTTCTATCCATGAAGCGGTAGTGAGGTTAAAGATAGAAAAAATAACCAAAGAGGTTTACAAGGGGCTGGACCACACTGCCCTCGATGAACTAACTAAAAATGCATTATATTTCAGGTTCAGCTGGGATATAGTCGACGATTCTGCAATGGGTATGGACTACCCGAGTCAGTTTCAGGGATTGATACGGGAATTTCAGGATTTCGTCGATAAAAATATAGAGGAAAATCTTTCGAAAGAACGTTTGAAGGAAATGGGTTCTCATTATCTCCTCAGGGCGGGGGTGAAAGACTGAAGCTCGAATATATTGCTCTAAGGAACTATCGAAAATTCACTGCTCTGGAATTGGATTTTCCTTCCGGAGCCATAGCCGTCATGGGTAGTAACGGCTCCGGAAAGTCAACATTACTGGAAGCAGTAGCCTGGACACTTTACGGAAATGAGACACCAATTGTCCGTGTGAACAAGGAATCCATAAAGAATGTCCGGGCAGCTGGAAAAGACCCTGTTAGTGCAGAGCTGGGCTTTAGTCTTGAGGGACAAAAATATGTGGTAACTAGAGAGATGAGAGGTTCCACGTTGACATCTAAAGCAAATGTGACCTGCCAGGGTGTGCTGGTTGTGGAGGGGCCCACCGATGTGAATGCCTATCTAAAGGAGCTGCTGGGTTTGGACTACCAGGGTTTTTTTTCCTCTGTATACGCAAAGCAAAAGGAATTGAAGGCGCTCTCGAATGAGGATCCAGCCGAGAGACGCAGGTTGATCATTCGCATGCTGGGGATCGATGCTATAGAGAAGGCTCTGGTGGATATTCGCCACGAGCTGCGCGGTGCTTCAACCCTGCTGAAAGAAAGACGTAAAATGCTAAAGGACGATGAGGGGCACCCGCTTATTAAGGTAAAACAGAGCGAGTTACTAAGAAATATGGAAAAGAAAGAGCAGCAGATGATGCTTCTAGCAAGGAGGAAGGACGAACTGGAGGTGAGTGGGCTTGAACTGGAAAGCACCCGTCATGCCTATATGATAAGCCAAGAAATGAGGGATGAGCATCATTCTCTGAGGGCAAAGAATGAAGAAACCAAGAAAATGATCGCTCTACACGATAAATCCGTAAAACAGCTCAACACCGAGCTTAACGAACTGGAAAAAGCAAGAGATGAACTTAACATTCTATCGGAAGAATTGGAGGTACTTCCATCTCTGCAGGAGGAATTGAGTACTCAGGAAAGAGCGAAAATGACTGAAAAACAGAGAAAAGACCTGTTAAGCCGGATAGAGGAGTCCGAAAAAGATCGTGAGGTAAATACAAGCGAATTGAAAGGATTATCCATAGACGGAAAGCGTGAAAATTTCCTGAAAGAATCGCTGGAAACCTTAGCTCGCTCATATGAAGAACAGTTCAGTGTGCGGGAAAACCTGAAAAGGGAAACGGAAATGGCAAACCAGGCTGTGGAGAAATTCGAAAAGAAGATTCAAAAATATATGGACCGGCTGGCTGAGCTTTCCCGTCTTCCCGAGACGAGCCTTTGTCCAACTTGCGAGCGTCCATTGGGCGATGCACATCCGAAGTTGGTTGAAAAATACAGCATAGGAATTGAAAACCGAAAAAAAGAAAAGGAAACTGAATTGAAAAGGAGGATTGATTTCGAGATTTCACGCAAGGGAAAGGATGAGGTTCTGGAAGAAATCCGGAAAAAACAGAAAGACGCAAAATCCGAGATGGAAAAATTTCACATTAAGAAAGAAAGACAGGCTATTCTTATTGAAAGACTTAAAACCAACAACAAGTCAATTGAACAATATAAAAAAGAAATAAAAGAACTTGATCCTGGTGTTTACGATCAGCTACGGTACGAAGGACTTGTCATTGAGGTGGAAAAGCTTGAGGGAAAACGAAGGAGATTGGCGCGTCTTGAGGAACGAGTTTCCCGCATTGGTAAAATTGAGGAGGATAGGGACCAAAAAAAGTGCGACAAAAAGGAAATGGAAAAACGGCTTGAAGAAATATCCCGACGTTACCAGAAAATCGATTTCGACGAAAAGGAACACAAGATACTCCGTAAAAGAATCGATGAGCTTTCGAATCGGCTCAGTGATCTCAAAGGTTACACTGGGAAAATCGGCGAGGTGGTAAAATTCCTTGCGAAAGAACAGGAGAGATTGATGGAAGATGTAAATCGTCTCGAGAAACTCGAAGAGGATGTGAGGATACTTGAGGAGGAGACATTGTACCTGTCCCGACTTGACAATTTAATGAACGGGTTCTGGAGTTCTCTAATTACCAGGATCCGACCGATTCTAGCCAGCATTGCCTCAGAATTCATAAGCCAGCTTACAGACGACCGATATTCACAGATCGAGATTGGAGAGAACTACGAAATCCTGATATATGACGGACCGGAAAAATACTCAATAAACCGATTCTCAGGAGGTGAAGAAGACCTTGCAAACCTCTGCCTGCGGTTGGCCATATCAAGTATAATTGCGGCTGCAAAGAAAAAACAGGGTTTGCAGTTTATCGTCCTTGACGAGATATTTGGGTCACAAGATATTGAAAGAAGAAGAAATATCCTTACAGCCATATCTCAGTTGTTGAAAAGGTTCCGACAGGTTTTTATAATTACGCATATCGAGCAGGTAAGAGAGCATATTGGCAATGTGATACTGGTTGAAGAAGGTCCCGACGGTAATTCAACCGCCAAAATGCTAGCGGATTGAAATTAATAAAGTAAAACCGGAAGTGTACAAAATGACCGATGAAAATCGTTCAAAAGGGAGATCGGAAAGACCAGATAGCAAAATCTATTTGGTATTCATCTGGTTGATAAGATTGGTTCTCCTTACTTCCGCCGTGATGGAGACTCAGACCGGAAGGTGGCATATCTTTTTTATTGACCTTTTCGCATTTATACTGACATTCCTTCCCCTTGGTATTCGACTGGCACTGAAAATCAGTTTTCCCCGAGCTTTTAAGACTGGAATATATGTATCCATTCTTCTCATGGTCACAATCGAAAAGTTACTTGAGGGTAACCTGGTCTTCGTCTTTCTCGGTTTTCTGCTGGGGATAGTCGGCTTCATACTCATGTACGTGATGTACTATCACAAAAGAGTCGGCGCAGTTAACTTCATGGTTGTTCTTTTCTCATTTTGTTTTTCCGTGTCTCTGGGGGCGGTTTGGGATGTATTTCACTATTTCATGACCGACATCCTCAAGGTACGGCTGGAGGGTTTCTTTCATGATTATTCACCTTTGGGCCTCGTTCTTATCATGATTGGTGCTGGGACGGCATCGGTGATCGGTTATATTTATCTAAAATTCAGCAGGAAATATTTTATTCAAAAGGTCTTGAGTAATTTTTTCAAGCGAAATCCGAATTTGATCCAAGATGACGAATCACCCGAGTATATTAAAAAATTGATCGAGAAGGGTGAGAGCGAAACACTTGAGTTCAAGACTACGCTGCGGATGAACCTCTATACTAAGGTCAAGGACAAGAGGATCGAGCAGGCGGTGACAAAGACCATAGCGGCATTTCTGTCAATGGCGCTTTAAAAATCCCCAAAAACGGCGGCCGAAAATTCCTCACCCT
>CAYFHS010000025.1:0-57313 GCA_964342815.1 uncultured archaeon
AGCACTGGCTTGTAAAGAATTTTTGTTTGGATATTAGTTTAGCGTCAAGGCCAATGTAAACCATCTATTGCCAATAATATCAAAAGGGACTTCAAAATATTCACTGTTCCGCTGAATTCGTTTCCATCCTTTACTTGCGATCAGATTAATAAGATCATTATGATTCATCAAGTTTCTCTATTTGTAAAAAATTATTTAAATATTCGGGAAAATTATTCAGAAATATTTTGTTTGAAACTTGAGTTTTTATAAAACCTGAATCTCTTTGCTGTGTTGTGAAATATCATATATGTATCTATCAAACTGTGTTTAGCAACCTCCCCCAGTATCGCCGGGGCCGCCCCCCTGCGCTGTTGCTCGGGGCTGTGAATGGATTGCCGCCCCGGTCCGGCGTAAGCCTTATTGTTTATGATATTTGTAAGACATGACTTTATATATTTAAGAGGTCCTATCATCCAATATAGTATGTGAAGGTGGATTTCTGAAAAAGATGAAAGATGCTTTTAAAAAGATTATTAATTTTAAGATCAAAGCTTATCCAGTAGTAGTATTAATCGTTGGAACTCTTATCTTTATGGGTCTCCTTTTATTCTTTTTTTTGCTTGAAATGGGATTCGACTTCAGATTAGTACCATATCCATTCGGATTGATTTTGTTAATATACTGTGTGGGTATTGGCCTTTTATTTTCAGCGTCCCTCGTTTACATGATGTTCTTTCGGACATTTAAAAAAACATTTAATGATATAACTGAAATAGATAAAAGAGTAGAATCAAAGATAATACGTAAAATAGTATATCTAATTGCTTTCAGTTTTCTCATAATATTTTCTTTTTTTTTATTAACAGGTTTGTAGGCAATACCTTAATTGAAGAGCAAAAAGCGGATATACCCCCCCCTCCTGTCCGTCGGTTACTTTGGCAATGTACCAAATTCACATCCTTCTCCATCCCAAACTTTATAACCAGAATTTTCGAGATAATATTCCCAATTCCATAGAATCCACACGTCACACACGCAAGAAATAATACAATTTCCATAAACGTCAGGCCAAGGTAAAGGCACTGTAAATAAGTAGAGAGGTTCCTGTTGTGGCCAGGGTTGAGCAAAAGGCCAGAAGCATAATGTATTTTCGGTAATCACTGCGTACTTTTTGTGGATCGGGATGCTTCCCGTAGTCTTTAATTGAAGGTAAAAGATTTGAACCCGGACTAAACCCGAAATCTTTTTTTCGGTCGATTCGAAGATGACTCGGTTTAGATTGTTTCCTGTAAATAATAAAAATTAAAATATCGGAAAATATAATATATCCATCCACCTTTTCTGATTTATATATTATACGAATTATGTTGGGTGATAACCTTGAGAACTGCACGCATATTGATCTGTGGGGTCATTCTGATCCTTGCGGTTTTTTTCCCGAATGTGGCCGCTGAAAACGATAGTATGAAAGTATTGGTAACAATCGATCGTGAGGAGGATTATTTCGGTGGGGATACGGGAAAGGTAACGGTGCATGTGTTCGACAAGGGAGAATATATCGAACCGGACGAAATACCCGATTGCAAGATAAAAGGCGGATATTATCCCGATACCGTTGAAAGGAATATTACTCTCGAAAAGAAATCCGCCGGGATATATGAGGGTGATTTCAAGATATACAGCAGCGACGCCGATGAGCTAAATCGCATGGTGATCAGCGCAGATGCCTCGTACGGAAAGAGCGATGAAGACGATACGGAATATAATTTGGATGAGGATAGTCAATCCATCGACATCAGTTCCAAGGAAGATGAGGACGAGGAAGTGAGCGTAAGTATAATCGACGCACCACCTTCGTTATTTCCGGGTGATACCATAACACTGCGTATCGAGGTGAAAAAGGGAGATGTTCTGACGGATGCCGATGAGCTTGACATCAATTATGAATTGGAATACGAGGAGGGGGACCCAGATGAGAACGAACTTCCGTATGACAAGGTGAGTAATGGAATTTATGAGGCTGTCCTGATCGTTCCTAAAGGAATAAAGGAGAGCTGTCAAATCGATATAACCGCTGAAGCCACTATCGACGAGGATTTCGACTTTGATTTTGAGTCCGTTAAGATCGATTTCTTCTCTGTATGGTACAAGAAAGGATCACTCGGCGAGACCGTTTGCACTTTCGACGTCTATGTATCTGATGCAGAAGGAAAAGCGCTTACGAATGCGGATATTAATTTGAACTGGGATGAATGGCGGCGTTCATCAGAGAACGAAGCGACAAAACTCACCGACGGCTCCGGGAAAGCAAGCTTCGAGATCACCTATGAAGAGGATACGGATGATCTGGAAATAACAGGTAAGATCATGAAGGATGGAAAGACCCAGTTCTTTTCGGGAGTAATCGAGCTGAAGGAGGATGGCGAAGAGGAAGGAGAATGGGCTGAGCCCGACTATTACGGGATGGACGTCGTTTTCAGAAATAAGCAGCTCTCAGGGGAATCCCCCTACACACTGGAATGCAGAGCCTTTCTGGAAGGTCAGAGGATATCTAAAAAGGAGGTTTATTATTATATATATGACGATTTAAATGTAATAGCCCATGGAGCCGCCACAACGGATATCGATGGTGAATTTTCAATAAAGTTCTCCTACAGTCCCAAGGGATTATTTGATACCATTCGGACATATTTCGAGACCGCCGATGGAGATTATGACGGGTGGAGCTGGGATGAACGGAAAAATTCCCTGGATGGAAAGGAATACGCCAGTGAGACTGATTATGTCAGGTTTGAGATAGATGAAGTCCCAGATGTCGATTTCGACGATACTTCCATCAAGATCACCGTGAATGAACTGAAACGCGGCGGATTGACTGAGGTTACAGTGACGGGAATCCCGGCGGATATGCTGGCACATGTTTCCTGGATTCCCTCCTCGGTTGACAACATCAAGGATATCGATGAATGGGAAAAAACATTCGAATGGAACCAATGGGCCGGCGAGGGACTTATGGCCCAGGGAACGAGTGTTTCCAACGGGAAGCTCACCTGTGAACTTATGATCCCCGAGTTCATGCCGTCCGGTAAATATACCATCTTTGCGGGATATATCGATGAATCCGATATCGACGATCCAAATTTTTCACTGGAAGAAGCATATCACATCAACAATGTTATCTTGGAACCCGGTGAATCGGGAACATCCACTGGGACCTCGGTGGGTTCTCTTTTCAGCAGCGGTGGATTTGTTTGGTTATCGGTCGGGATTTTTATAATTATCCTCGTAGCTATCATTGTTATCATCCTCATGGTAAGGAGAAAAAAGGGGAAAACCGTGAGTGGATCACCGGAAAAGGATGATCAAGATCATTATCTGGACTCTGATACGATGGTTCAGACTCAGTCTGACCTAAGCTATCCCCCACCTTATGAATCACAGACCGAGGCACCCAATACCTTCTATCCCAGACCTCCAAACGATAATCCTCATCCACTAGAACAACAATCGCATATGCCTCAGCAGGGGCAGTTTCCACCTCCTCCGAGGAGAGGCGGATACCCACCACCTCCATACTAAGGGAGTTATTTAACTTGATTTAAAGTTTTAAGGGTATCATCTGTGGCGTAGTTGAATGTAACTGTGATAAGGCTCCATTACTCCTGGGCAGGGATCTCAAGGGGATTTCTTATGACGGAGTCGGGTAGCTTAAAGGCGACGATAAAAATTCCATTCACTTCTTAGTTGCAAATTAAAAAAAAATGCTCCTCGCGGAGATAAAACTACGGTTCATTCCTGAGTCGCACATTTTGAAAATAAAAATGTGCTCCTAGCGAAGGCAAACCTCGGTTTGCTTCTAAGTCGCATATTTATAAATAAATATGCTCCCGAGGGGATTTGAACCCCTGTCAATGGCTTTCTCCGTACTGGTCGTACGCGAGAGGCCATTATGCTTGGCCGGACTACACTACGGGAGCACGTATAACCAATGATTTTCTGGCGTTATGGCGCTTTTTATAGTTAAATGTTATAGTCATATATATCCCGGCTGAAATGAATAAACATCATTACTTTTTCTGCTGTTTCTGAATCCTGGCCCAGGTGTCGCGAAGTCCCACGGTCCTGTTGAATACGAGCTTCTCCGAAGTCGTATCCGGGTCCACGCAGAAATAACCCTGACGTTCGAACTGGAATCGATCATATTTTTTCAACTCACTCACAGCCGGTTCTACCTTGCAGCTATCGAGTATCGTAAGGGAATCCGTGTTCAATAACTCCTTGTAACTCCTATCCTTTTGTCCAGCCGGATCCTCCACCGTGAACAACTTGTCGTAAAGGCGTATTTCAGCATCGAGAGCGCGTTCGGCAGAAACCCAGTGCATGGTGGACCGCACCCTGCGGCCGTCCGGAGCATCGCCGCCCCTTGTCGCCGGATCGATAGTGCATCGAAGCTCCACCACTTCGCCGTTCTCATCGCTTACATAATCATTGCACGTCATGAAATATGCATACCGCAAACGCACCTCCCTTCCCGGACCCAACCTGAAGAAGCGCCTCGGTGGATTCACCATGAAATCATCCCGTTCGATATATATTACGCGGGAAAATGGTACCTTTCGCGTTCCGGCATCCGGGTCCTCAGGGTTGTTCACCGCCGTCATTTCCTCCGTCTCACCTTCCGGATAGTTATCGATGATCACCTTTAGAGGATTCAAAACACCCATGAATCGGAGTGCGGTTTTATTTAGATCGTCGCGGATACAATGCTCGAGAAACTCAATGGCGATGGTGCTGTTCACCTTTGCAACCCCAATGCGGGAGCAGAAGTTCCTGATGGCAGAAGGGGAATAACCTCGTCTTCGCATTCCGCTTATTGTGGGTAAGCGCGGGTCGTCCCATCCCTTCACGAAACCTTCTTCCACCAGTTCCAGTAACATCCGCTTGCTCATCACAGTGTAGGTGAGATTGAGGCGTGCGAACTCTATCTGCTGCGGGCGGTAAACGCCAAGTTCCTCGAGGAACCAATCGTAGAGGGGTCGATGGTTCTCAAACTCGAGAGTGCATATGGAATGCGTGATGCCCTCGATTGAATCCTCAAGGCCGTGGGCCCAGTCGTACATCGGGTATATACACCATTTATCTCCGGTGCGGTGATGGGCTGCGTGAAGTATTCTATATACGACAGGATCCCGCATGTTCATATTCGAATGGGCCATGTCAATTTTAGCGCGCAACACCTTCTCGCCGTTTTCAAATTCACCTGCCTTCATCCTTTTAAAGAGACCCATGTTCTCCTCAATGCTGCGCTCGCGATGGGGGCTGTTTCTACCAGCTGATGTTAGCGTTCCCCTGTAATCGCTTATCTTCTCAGCCGGAAGGTCATCCACATATGCATTTCCTGCCTCCACCAGCTTAAGTGCTAATTCATACATCCGCCCGAAATAGTCCGACGCAAAGAACAGTCGGTCCTCCCAGTCGAATCCCAACCATCGAACGTCCTCGATGATTGATTGCACGTATTCAGTTTCCTCCTTCGATGGGTTCGTATCATCGAAACGGAGATTGCATTTTCCCCTGTATTCCCCGGCGATACCAAAGTTCAGGCAGATGGACTTTGCATGACCGATATGTAGATAGCCGTTGGGTTCGGGAGGGAAACGCGTGTGTACCCGGCCGTCGTACTTCCCCGTTTCGTTGTCTTCATCGATAATACTGCGGATAAAATCATGCAGGGGAGAGTCGGGGGATTTCATTTCAGCTCACCGGTTTTTTATTAACAAAAAGAAATAATCTGGATATGTAATTGTTTAATATTTCAGGTTTTCATTGATAAATGGATTTAATGCAGAAGATAGCCCCGAGCAGATTCGAACTGCTGTCCAGAGATCCAGAGTCTCTGATGCTAACCACTACACCACGGGGCTACTTTGTTCAGAAACTTTAGGCTCATACCGGATACACAATATATACTTTTTGTAATCCGGTTATTCGATGGATAATATTGTAAATTCAAAGGAACGGACCAGCTAAAAAACTTGCTCATTAAAAATATATAATTATTCATATATTAATACTAAATCAATATATCTAGTTTATTTTATTGACATCCCAAAAGCAATAATTCCAAAACAGTTTTATCATAAAATTTACATCCAGTTCGTGGATCTTAGGTGATCATCATGCACTTCATTCCAAACTTGTGTTTCAGAGATAAGATGCTCAAGGACATGGGCATTTCTTCCGTGGAGGAATTGTTCTCGGATATCCCCGACGGCGTTAGGATAGATCGTGTTGATCTACCTCCCGGGAAAACCGAGATGGAAGTTGAATACATTATTAAGGATATTACTGCCAAGAACACGGCCTTGAATGAGGTAAATTCATTTCTCGGGGCTGGCGTCTATAATCATTTCATTCCAGCTGTTGTGGATTATTTATCGTCGAGAAGCGAATTTCTTACCACTTATACCCCATACCAGGGGGAGATCAGCCAGGGCATGCTACAGTGCCTTTTCGAATATCAATCATATATCGCGGAATTGACCGGACAGGACATATCCAACTCATCGTTATATGATGCAGCAACGGCCATAGGCGAAGCAGCCATCATGTGCAAGGCGGTTACCAGAAAAAGAGAGTTCATTGTGGCAAGCCCCCTACCAAAGAGTAAGATGTCGGTTCTCGAAAATTATACCAAATATCAGAATATTGTTATTAAAACAGTAGACTACGATCCGGTCACCGGTAGGCTTGAGCTTGAAAGTCTGGCTGGTTCCATAAACGGCGATACATGCGGTATTTACGTGGAAAATCCGAACTACTTCGGGGTACTGGAAAAAGACATCGCAAGAATACCCGAAATGCTGGGAGAAGGAAGAAAGAGACCCCTTTTCGTGGAAGGGTTCAATCTTTTAACTGCTCCTTTTGTGGAGAATCCTGGTGAGACCGGTGCCGACGTGGCAATCGGGGAAGTACAATTCGGTAATCCCCCGTCATTCGGCGGACCCGGTGCGGGGTACATTGCCTGCAATAAGAAATTCGTGCGCAAGATGCCCGGGAGGTTGATCGGATACACAAAGGATCGTGATGGGGAGGATTCCTATGTCATGACTCTGCAAACCCGGGAGCAGCACATACGGAGGGAACGGGCTACTTCCAATATCTGCTCGAACCAGGCATTGTGTGCAGTTAGATGCGCAATGACCCTAGCTTGTCTCGGACCCAGGGGGTTGTACGAGATGAGTCTTGGCAATCTGACCAATTCCCATCGTCTCCAGGAAGAGCTTTCGAAGATTCACGGTATAAGCGCACCGCGATTCAAAAGCGATTACTTCAATGAGTTTGTGGTCACAATTGATCCTGATATATTTAATCCTGCAAAACTCTATAACGATCTTCTGAAAATGGGGAATATTTTCGGTTATCCTCTTGGAATGGATTTTCCCGAACTTGAAAACTCGTTTCTTATCTGCGCTACCGAACTGAATTCAAAAGAATCCATTGATAAATTAATTTCAGATCTGAGATCAGTGGGGGTGGTCTAATGGCTTACCGGCAGGCAAAATATGATGAACCTCTGATATTTGAGATGGGTTGCAGCGATAAACAGTCGGTATGCTTTTCAAAGGAATGTCAGGACCCGACCTTGATCGCGAAATTCATCCCGAAAGAGATCAGGAAAAAGGAAAGCGTGAACATCCCGGGTCTAACCGAGGTCGAAATTGCACGCCATTACACCCGTCTCTCACAGATGAACTGGGGCGTGGACAGCGGTTTCTATCCACTGGGGTCCTGTACCATGAAATACAATCCGAAATTCTCGGAGAAAATGGCTTCTCTAGAACGTTTTTCTCTTACCCACCCGATGCAGCCAGTGGATATGGTACAAGGAAATCTTGAACTAATATATGAACTGGAAAAAACTCTCTCAGTTATCGGCGGTGTTGAAGCAGTGACGCTTCAACCTGCGGCTGGAGCTCACGGCGAGTTTACCGGCCTTCTCATTGCCCGGGCCTTCCATGAAGCGAACGGGGAAGAACGCGGCGAGGTGATATTACCGGATACGGCCCACGGCACAAATCCGGCAAGCGGAGCAATGGCCGGGCTCAAGGTTATCGAGATTCCATCTGAAGAGGACGGCTGCGTGAACTTAGAAGCATTGGAGGCAGCTCTATCTGAAAGAACATGTGCTTTCATGCTTACTAATCCGAATACTCTCGGTATATTCGAAAGACAGGTGCAGGAGATCGCAGAAAAGGTGCATTCTTACGGAGCTCTTCTGTACTATGACGGCGCTAATCTCAACGCAGTAATGGGAAAGACGACGCCTGGAAAGATGGGATTCGATATAGTACATTTCAATCTTCACAAAACATTTGGGACTCCACACGGTGGAGGCGGACCCGGGGCAGGTCCCATCGGCGTTACGAAAGAGCTGGAGAAATTCCTTCCGATACCTCGCATTGTAAAACGAGTGGGAGATGAGAGTTCGGTAAAATTTGAACTAGAACATACACAACCATATTCGATAGGTAGGATCCACGGCCAGCTGGGGAATTTTCTCGTCCTTGTGAAGGCATACGTCTATATAATGCTGGTGGGTGGAGACGGTCTTGAGAAAGTTTCGGAAGCAGCGGTAATGAATTCGAATTATCTGAAAATGAAACTTGAGCATTTGTTCCCTCTGCCATATCCGGGACTCCGAAAGCATGAATTTGTCTTGAACGGAAGTATTCTCAAGAAAAAGGGTGCAAGCACTTTAGACGCGGCAAAATGGCTTCTCGATGAAGGAATTCACGCTCCTACCATTTATTTTCCGCAAATATTCCACGAGGCCATTATGATCGAGCCTACCGAGACAGAGACCATTGAGGAGATGGACCGGTTCATAAAGGCAATGGAGGCTATTGCAGAATCCGATGGGGAAGAACTGAGGAATTGCCCGCAAAATACCGCTAGAAAGAGACTGGATGAGACCTTTGCCGCAAAGAACATGATATTCACGTACAGGGCTTTATTGGAATGGCGTGAAAAGAATTCGCTTTAATTTTTTTATAATGGGTGACAGGACAATGTTCGTTCTTGGTCTCGAAGGAACTGCGCATACACTAGGTGCAGGTGTTGTGGACGGTGAGGGAAACGTTCTTTCCAATGTTAGGGATATGTATCGACCGCAAAAAGGAGGAATTCATCCCAGGGAAGCGGCCAACCATCATGCCGCCGTTCTTCATACAGTAGTTAGCGAAAGCCTAGAGACCGCGGGGATAACTGCGCGTGAACTTGGCTTGATAGCATTTTCCCAGGGCCCCGGTCTCGGGCCATGCCTGAGGAGTACGGCAACGGCGGCCCGGGCGCTGTCACTCTGGCTTGATGTACCAATGGTTGGAGTAAACCACTGCGTCGCCCATCTCGAGATAGGAAAGACCGTAGGTGCGGGGGACCCTATCCTTCTTTATGCATCGGGAGCCAACACCCAGGTCATCGCAAAAGCAAAGGGTCGATATCGTGTGTTCGGTGAAACACAGGACATCGGCGTTGGGAACATGTTAGATAAGTTCGGTAGAATGCTGGGAATGCCTTTTCCGGCAGGTCCGAAGATCGAAAAAATGGCATTGGAAAGTGATGAATACATACAGCTTCCGTATTCGGTAAAAGGGATGGATGTGGCATTTTCAGGTGTCCTGACAGCCGCATTGTCCAATAAAGGAAAAGTGCCTATCTCATCACTTTGTAATTCGCTTCAGGAGACTGTATTCGCCATGCTAACCGAGGTAACAGAAAGAGCAATGGCGCATACCGAGAAGGGGGAAGTGCTTCTTGGGGGTGGGGTTGCCATGAACAAGCGGCTTCAGCAGATGGTTCGGACTATGGCCGAAGAGAGAAAAGGAGTTTTTTTCGTCCCTCAGGGTGGACTTCTGGTTGATAACGGCGCAATGATCGCTTTTACAGGACTTGAAATGTACAAGGGTGGTATAACCACTGCAATTGAGGAATCCCAGGTTAACCAGAACTACAGGACCGACGACGTGGAAGTGCTGTGGTAATCTTTCGAAACTAAAATATTACACCCTCGCAGCTGTCTTCATCTCCGACGGCAACGGGACAAGAGTTTTATAGTGGGATTCTGATTTCTTCCAGAATAATAAATCCTTTTTCAAAACCGCAGCAGGTAGGAGGGCAATTTATGTATCATATTTCAAAATACTTATACATAATAGGGCTGGTGCTGATATTTGGAATTAATCTCCCCAATTTACAAATAACGGAGGAAGCAATCATTACATCCACTACTTTTTTCTCTCACATCGGAAATTATCAATTTGATTTGAACGATAACTGCATCCAAACCTCCTGGGAGGATGCAAACGAGATAAATGCTGATAGTATATTCAATTCAGACCCGAAAGCTGAACCGGAGAAGGGATTAATACTAATCGGGCTCGGAATGGTAATTATCTTCATCATACTTGGTGTTCTCCATTACTATAAAAAGAAAAGAGAAAAAGAAGATAATCAAAGGACTAGTGAAATGGCGAAACTAAGAACCAAAAATATCGAGAATTCCGAGAAATCGATCCCCAAAACAGGAAGGAAACATGAAAAAGAAAGTTCGAGACATTATCCTGCTTCATATGCAGAAAGAACAAAAGCAGGACTGCCGTCAAAAGAATTGGAAAAAGCCCGGAAGAAAATGATGAGGGGGGATTCTTTCTCAAGGAAAAAGGCTTTAAAGTTATTTCACGAAGCAGTGGAAAAAGAACCAGCGAACTTCGTATATAACGTAGAAGCTATCATACCCTGCCTCGAGGATAAGGACAACTCGGTAAAGAAAGAAACCCTCCGGCTTATCGAGAAAGCGGGAGTGATGTACTCGGATGAGTTCATTGATTCCATTGATGACATTGTGAACCTCTTGGTACATGACGACAAGGGGATAAGAAAAGCGGTTCGGGGTGCGCTCACAGTTCTGGGTATGGAATCCGATGAAGCAGAGAAGGGAATACTCCGTTCGATTGATAATAAGTACAAGATATTAATGGAGAAGGGCTCACTCCGTGAAGGTTTTCTTCCGTATTGCCTTTCATTGAACAAATTTCTGGTGAAACTCGGAAAGAACCGAAATGAGAGCATACCTGAGATCATGAACATTCTACTTAGATGTATCACCTATCCTATATACAGGCCAGAGCAGAGCGAGGATAAGGAAGAAGAACTGTACCGGGATAGCGGAAATTCCATTTGCATTCTCTCTGAATATGCCCCCGGATCGATCCCGCTGGTCCTTCCGAAGATACTCAAGGTCCTCTCCGATACTTATACCTTCGAGAATTGGAATAAAGATGCGGAAGCCAAAGAAAGCTTGCGAAATGTTTACCAGGATAACTTCATACGCTTAACATCCGGTGACCCGAAGTATTTCATTATTTCGCTTCTGAAGAGCGCTTCATCCACTAACAGCACCATGGTACGACTGGTTCATGAGAGGGTATTGGGAATGGCTGATGAAGACTTTGTTTCTGTGGTTCACTCCGTCATCGGTGCCTTCGACAGTGGTGATGAGAACATAAGAAATAATGCAGAGGATATGGTTGAAAGGATTGCGCCCATAGATCTGACATCCAGTTCTGAAATTCTAATGAAATACATCAGTGGGGAAAACGAAAGGACCGCACGTTACTCGGTGAGAGTATTGAAAAACCTGCTTGAAAGTACAGAGCTCGCACCATTAAATGACCTTAATCCTATACTGAAAATTATGGACAGTCACTCCAACGAGCTTCGCCGCGAGGCGGTGGCCCTCTTAGGAAGAATCATCGAAAGGGACAAATCACAGGCCAACCAATGCATGAAATTCATCGTGAAGGCCCTGAAACAAGAATGGGGAGTTCGCTTGGAAGCCTTATCATCACTGTCACTTATCTCTAAGGGTGACCCGATACTCAGAAAATTCTCTATTCCCTTCATTATCGAAGGACTACAGGACAAGCATGAACAGGTGAGGTGGCGGGCTTCGAATATATTAAAAGAACTCGATATTTATGAAAAGGACATTAAGCATTATGAATCAGCGCGGAGACAGATGGACCTGGCCGAACCCAAGCTTGCGGAACTCCACAAGGGTACCGCCCTGGATCTAAATGAAATAGTCGATGAGCTCTCAAAGGCTAAGGAGATGATAAGGTCGACCAATTACAGACAGGCAGACCTCCATGCCACACGCACCAACGAGATGTTGATCGACCTTCAAGCGAGGAATAAACCTGAGGTTGATATGGTCATGAAGGAGAAAACGAAGTTTATAGTCGGAATACACACCCCATTCAAACTTATACTGCTGAATACTGGTATGGTTCACATTTTCGATATTTCCATAGAGTTCTCAGAGAATGTGGAAATCATCGAGGAGGCTCCAGTATACGTTAAAGCGGGGGGAGAGCAGGATATGTCCCTTGCATGGACTCCCCTGAGGGGTGGTAGAATTCCTCTAAAGGTAACATGTTCATTTAAGGAGAAGAACGGTGCCGTAAGGGGTTTCAATAAAGACATCTGGGTCGATGTTCGGGCAGAAGATTTTATCGAGGAGGATGCATCTGTAACTGTGGGGGTTTTGTGGGATATGCTTTTGATATGATCTGATTCTCTAAATATGAGTGTTGAAGACAAAGTGTTTTATTATTCTTGCAGTCAAAAGAAAATTACTGGAACATATAATGGCGTTCTTCCAAATCCGTGAGCGATCCACCATTTCCTCCATTAACCATTTCAACAGGGCCTTCTTCGCCAAGTCGTCCTTTCCTCAAATCCATTATTTTCCCGATCAAGGGCATTTATCTTGTCTCCTTTTCGCCCATAAATTGTTTAATATTATGGACGATCTGCTCGAAGGCGCTGGCGGATTTCGAATCCCTGTATTTCTGGACAAATGGGATGCCGTCGTCCCCGGTCTCAACGATATTATAATCCAAGGGTACGTTTCCAAGATATGGGACGCTCATTTCTTCGGCTGCGATCTTCCCTCCACCCACCTTGAAAAGGTCGATATCCTTATGGCAGTGAGGGCAGCTGAAGCCGCTCATGTTTTCGAGTATTCCGATCACAGGCATCTCAAGTGCTCTCGCAAAATTCACCGCCTTTCGGGAATCCAATAGAGCAACATCCTGGGGAGTGGTCACTATCACGGCTCCGCTGTCCTCCTTTATCAGCTGGGCAATGCTTAGCGGTTCATCGCCGGTTCCGGGGGGAAGATCGATAATGAGGTAATCCAGATCTCCCCATTCCACTTCTCCAAGGAACTGGCGGATCGCCTGTATCTTTACCGGACCTCTCCAGATGACTGGTGTGTCCCGGTCCGCAAGAAGAAATCCCATGGATACCGCCTTTAAATTCTCGGAAACCAAAACTGGCTCGATTGCATTATCGGTCCCCCCCATTTTCTCGTCTTCGATCCCAAGCATCTTAGGGACATTGGGGCCGTTGATATCCACGTCCAGAAGCCCGACCTTTGCGCCAGAAAATGATAGTGAAAACGATAGATTCACGGCAACCGTGGTCTTTCCCACTCCTCCTTTTCCACTCATGATGACGATTTTGTGTTTGATATTTGCCAGTTTGTCAACGATCTTCAGATTCTGCTCCATCATCTGTATGTGTCTCCGTTCCTGTTCTTCTACCATAAAAACAACTCTGTTCATTTACTATGTTAAAATCATTTTCGCAGCATCATAAAGATAATACCCACCGCTGAGGTTCCTGCATTTAAAACCACGCTGGGCGAGTATTCGGTAAGCGACATAACCGCGCTGGCCTATAGCGCAGTAAATAATGTAGGTCTTGTCCTTGTCCAGCTCCGATAATTTGGAGCGGAGTTTATTCACGGGTATATGAATAGCGCCTTCAATTGGAGCTTCCATCTCCATTTCATATCTGTCCCGTACATCCAACAGGACAAACTTATCCATATCCAGCGAGCCGATCTCATTCCAGTTAATTGTCTCCATATCCTTTCTCAGAATATTACTCGCGACATATCCTGCCATGTTTACCGGGTCTTTTGCCGAGGAATACGGTGGAGCGTATGTCAGCTCCAACTCCTCGAGATCAAAGACAGTCATGCCTGCTCGAATTGCAGTCGCCATGACGTCAATACGCTTATCCACGCCCTTTATCCCAACGATTTGACAACCCAGAATTTTTCCATCGTCGGGGCTGAATATCAATTTAATATTCATCATCGCTGCCCCAGGATAGTAGAAGGCATGTGAAAAGGACTGTGTGAAAGATACAAGATAGGGTATCCCATTGCGTTTCAAACTCATTTCATTATTCCCTGTAAGTCCAACGGTCATATTAAAAATCCTTATCATTGCCGATCCTTGAGTGCCTTTGTAAACTGAACTTCTGCCGAATATGTTATCTGCGACTATTCTACCTTGTTTGTTAGCAGGCCCCGCAAGTGGAATCATAGCAGGTTTACCCGAGATGAAATCAGTCACCTCCACCACGTCACCAGCAGCAAATATGTCCGGATCCGAGGTCTGCATGTGCTCGTTGGTCTTGATACCGCCCCTTTCACCCAGTTCCAGTCCGGCGTTCTTTGCCAGTTCGTTGTTGGGCTGAACGCCAATGGAAAGTATGACCATATCACATTGAATTTCATCCCCGTTACCGGTGACTACCATAGTACGTCCTTCCATTTTATGGAATGAACTAACCGCATCGGATAGATGAAGATGACATCCCTTTTTTGAGACATAATTTTGAACTATTGAAGCCATTTCCTCGTCTAGGGGCGGTAATAGATGGTCGAGCATCTCCACCAGAGTTACTTCAATGCCGTTTGCTACAAGGTTCTCGGCCATCTCAAGTCCTATAAATCCACCGCCGATCACCACTGCAGACCTGGGCTTGTTTCGATTGATATATGCTTTCATTCGATCCGAATCGGGAATGGTCCAGAGAGAAAATACGGTATCGAGCTCAATTCCGGTAAGAGGGGGTTTAATGGGTCTTCCTCCGGGGCAGAGGACCAGTTTATCGTAAATTTCCCTGTAGCTCACATTATTAATATGATCTTTCACTGTTACCGTCTTGTTAAACCTGTCTATACTCGAAACCTCCGAAAAGGTTCTCACGTCGACATTGAACCGATTAATCAGCTGTTCAGGGGTGGTTACCAACAATTGGCCCCGTTCTTTTATTTGTTTGCCGATGTAGTACGGCAGTCCGCAGTTGGCGAAGGATATGAATTCACCTCGTTCAAACAAAATGATCTCTGCATGTTCATTCAACCTTCGGGCTCGTGTAGCAGTGCTTGCGCCGCTAGCAACGCCACCCACTATCACCAGTTTGATGGACAATACCTCACCCCTATTAGAATTAATCTTTATGCAACGATAAAAGCCTATCCGTTATCCACTATTTGAGCATTTTGCCGATCTTGATTGGTTATTTTAGTAAGTGGTAAATATGAATGAATAGATCATCCAAAATTACGGTCGTTTTGTACTGTAATTATTTTGGCCAATAAGGGGAGGCTTAGCCAAGTATCTATTTCCAAGAAATATTATGAATGGACACCAAATGGGAAAAACACCAATGCCCTATTCCTGTAGAATAATTCAGCGGAATAGGCCCTACGGGCTCCCATTTCATTCCGGTTCCCACCTCATTCCGTTGACCCTTCGGCTCAACTGAACCCTCGAAAATCGTACGATTTTCTACGGGAGACAACCTTCGGGTACTCCTGAGCCCTCGGAAACATCCTGTTTCCCGACATAGAATCAGAGATTCTATTAGGGTGCAGAAGAACTTCGTTCTTCAGGCACCTGCGGGTCCGCGATTCCGCGAACGTTGTTAAGCTGCAAACTTCGATAAATATTCGAACTTTGCACCGTTGACAACATACTACATATTTTGAATATATCGATGTGTTGCCCGGATTACCTCCACATTTTTCCGGATCAGTTTTTTCTTTTTGAAATTGGCTTCAAAGAGTTTGATCAACTCATCAATGCTCAATAGCTTGGTATATGATATGTAGGCGGTCAATGCCGCCATGTTGGACCCCCGTCGCAGGCCCTGGTCCTCCGCAATTCTGGTCATGGGGATGTATAGCGATTCTACATCATCCCGCTTTACTTTCCGTTCCACAATGGAGGAATTGACAATTATCAGGCCGCCGGGAGTAACGATGTCTTCAAAGGAATCCAACGAGGGCAAATTCATTGCGATCAATACATTGGGCTTGTCCACGACGGGACTTCCGATGGAGGAGTTTGAAAGCACTACATGACAGTTTGCTGTCCCTCCGCGCATGGCAGGTCCGTATGATGGTAACCAGCACGTTGAAAGGTCTTTGTTCATCCCCAGCATGCACAAGGTTGTCCCTGCCATGAGGACGCCCTGGCCGCCGAATCCGGCGATCCGGAGCCTCTGCTCGGGGAAATTCTCCAAGAATTCCGGGTCAGCGTCAAATAATTTCTCATCTCCGGTAAGACCCAGTACTTTAATAATTTCATCGGGGGCTGCCAATGGTTCAGGTTTTGGTTTGGCGGGACGATCGTTTGTAAGGTTCTTAAAATTCTTGACTGGAAAATACTCTTCCATTACATCTTTCACCCATTTGACCGCATCAGGAGATGACATTTTCCATCCGACCGGGCAGGGAGACAACACTTCCACGAAGGAATACCCCTGACCGTCTTTTTGTGATTGGAGAGCTTTTCGGATAGCCTTCCGGGCGTTCCTGATTCCTTTGGAATCCGTCACCGCTACCCGTTCCACAAAGACCGGCGCTTCCAGGGTTCCGATCATCTCACACATCCTTATTGGATAGCCCTGGTCATCCGGATCTCTTCCCCGGGGTGACGTGGTTGTTTTCTGCCCTTCCAAGGTGGTTGGAGCCATCTGCCCGCCAGTCATCCCGTAAATAGCATTATTTATGAAGATCACGGTCATGTTTTCACCCCTATTCGCAGCGTGGATAGTTTCTCCCGTGCCGATGGCGGCCAAGTCCCCGTCACCCTGGTAACTAATAACCATACTGTCGGGATTTGATCTTGAAAGGCCGGTCCCCACTGCCGCTGCGCGGCCGTGAGCAGATTGAATGTTACCTGCATTGATATAATAGTACGCAAAAACAGAACAACCCACAGGGGAGACAAAAATGGTGTTATCACCAATTTCCAGGTCTTCCAGAGCCTCTGCTATTATCTTATGGATTTTACCATGCCCGCATCCGGGGCAGTAATGTGTTGTATACTGGCTGCCAGTGGGTTTTCTTTCGAATTTTTCATAGAAACCGGTTGGTTTTTTTAGAACTTCCTTTATCATGAGATTCACCCCTCCCTTATATTACAGAATTCCTCAACTTTCTGCACCAGCTCGTCCGGAGTTGGTATGACCCCTCCCATTCTCCCGTAAAAATCCACTTTTGCGTGATCCTTAACAAGCAACCGAACATCGTCGACCATCTGTCCGTTCGACAACTCGAATACGACAAATTGTTTCGTTTTGGTTCTCAATTCCCGAAGCCTATCATTTGGAAACGGCCACAGGGTGATTGGTCGAAAGAGGCCCGCGTTGATCCCCTTCTCTCTCAGAATATCGACGCAACTCTGGGCTATTCTTGAGGTAATTCCATATGCCACCAAAACAATGTCGGCATCGTCCAACATGTATTCTGAATATCTTTGTTCTTTTTCTTCTATTTCACGATACTTTTCCTGAAGTTTAATATTCAACTTTTCCTCTAGCTCAGGGCTCATCAGAATGGATGTGATCAGGTTGCCTTTAGTTTCTTTGTTACCTTTCAGTGCCCATGGTTTTTCCGGTAATTTGCTGACGGTGGTGGGAAAATCCACAGATTCCATTACCTGGCCCACATAAGCGTCAGCGAATAGGTAAACCGGCGTTCGATACCTATCTGCCACTTCAAAGGCCTCTATGGTGAAATCCACCATTTCCTGTGGAGAATTGGGGGCAAAGACAGGGGTTCTATAATTTCCGTGTCCTCCTCCTTTTACTACCTGGAAATAGTCGGCCTGGCTGGGCCAGATATTGCCCAATCCCGGACCTGCTCTTTGAATATCTGCAATCACACACGGAAGTTCGGAAGCTGCCAGATAGGATACTCCCTCTTGTTTTAGGCTTATCCCAGGGCCGCTTGAAGAAGTTAATACTCTTTTGCCTGCGGCAGACGCTCCATAGACCATGTTTATGGCCGCCACTTCGCTGGAGGCCTGGATAAAGGTTGCACCAACTAGTGGAAAAAGGTCTGCAACGGTGTGAATTATTTCTGATGATGGGGTTATAGGATAACCAAAATAGTGGGTGCAGCCCGCAAGGAGTGCCGCCTTTGCAATACACGCATTCCCTTTCTCAAATTGCTTCATATGTTCTCCCCCTTGCTTCTAATTTTTTTATAAACGGTTACAGCTCCTGGCTCTGGGCAGGCATAGAAACATAGGCCACAACCTGTGCATCCTTCTCCAATATATTCTGCAAAGGTATAACCCAGGATATTGATCTTGTCCGACATGACCAAACATTTTTTAGGACATTCTACAGTACACAGAGTACAACCTTTACACAGGTTGGTAGTTATTTCAACATAAGGTCGGTTCATGTTCCGTCACCAGACATAATTTTTTTTGTTATTCATAAGATATTATAAATATTTTTTTGTTCATTACAATCACAAACCAATATCGCCCGTTTTTGGATTCGGTTCGATCCTGTTGTTCTTAATATCTATACGTATCATCTGCCCCTCGGACCTGATAAGAAAGATAAAGCGAGCCACAGAGAACGAAGGCATCAAATATAACTGGATACCCACCATCTTAATGGATTTAAGGCCAGGCCCTCCAAGACTGTTTAAGGGATGATGCTTGCCGTCAGCGCCCTGGTATTTCCCCTTTCGTGAAGTAGATCACGACAAGTACATGATAAATTGATAATCGAATGACAAGAAACCGTTAATGGTTTATCTCCAGAAGCATGGTTCCCATATGCCTGTTTTTCATTTTCAGCACTCCTTTTCGATATATTTTATACATGTAATTTGTTTTATATATTTGTTTTCTTGTAATTGATACAAGTTGATAATTAATATAGGTAAGTTGATAGAAAATAACTAATTCTTTATTTTGCAAAAAAGGGTTGTCCGGGAATGGGAAATGTCTCTGAACAAGGGAAAATACTCCATGATCTCCGGTAGATCTATTCCAGACCATTATCAATGTAGGTCTCCTTAATCTCAGGAGCTTCTCCAAGGGGTGGAGCCGCCGGTGGTGGGACCTCCCCCTCAACGGATTCAACAATACTGGTAGGTTCGGTCCCGGCATCGTCCATTCTCATACCGCAAGACATACAGAATACATCTTCATTCCTTATCATTGCATTGCATTTTGGACAATGAATTTGAATGCTCTCGACATTTACTACCGGCCCCACGCTTGGTCCACCGCAGATCGGTTCTGAAATGTTCTCTTCGTCATCGTAGTATTCTTCGCCACTGTGCTCTTCATCCCCTTCCTCGTGGTCCCTATCCTCAACTTCGTATTCATCGTCTTCGTCCTCCTCATCACCCTCCTCCTTGTCTTCTTCATCATTATAGTCGTCCTCATCCTCGTCTTCTGTCTTATTGCCACAGGCTGTGCAGAACTTGTATGGTGGTAACATCTCAGCTCCACATTTAGAGCAGGTCCTCTCATCGTCCTCCTCCTCCTCATCTTCGTATTCATCGGCCTCTTCATCGTCCTCGCCCTCTTCCTCCTCCTTCTCTTTCTGCAATTCTTTTTTGACTTTTATTACGAGCATCTTATGGGTTAGAATTTTTATTTCGTAGGATTTTCGAAGCTGGGCAAGCAACCTTCTTTCATTCCATTCAACAGACCCACCTGCCAGCGCAACTCTCAATTGCTCTTTGTATATCTCAAGATCTCTCATTTTTTGGGCTTCCTCGGGATCCAGAGCTTTAACATCGGGAAACCATTTTTCAACCAATTTTTTTCCAATCGCTTTTACTGGCATGGAGCTTAATATCACAACGCCGGCAGAGATGAATCCCGATAATTTCGTTTGTCCCACTACTTCTATCTTAACAAGATTCTCCATCATTTTTTCTACAAGAAAAAAAACACCGGTCAGTGCAAATGTAACAAGCGAGTACTGGATGCTTCTTTTTACGATAAGGTCAATATCGAATAATCTCTCCTTTAGGATGCCATACGCAAGAATACTCATAGAAATTGGCATCATCAGAATAGCAGTGTTGAGCATAAGGTGAACACCTAAAACACCTTTGAAGAAATTAGTCATGATTCCACCGATTAACGGGAAGAAATAGGCCATCATGAAATAAGCACCTTGCCGCCGTAGTTCAAGGTCTTCTTTCTGTCTGAATATCCAGATACAATTCACGAATGTTGCGATACCTATTAAAACAACCCAGCCCTGGAAGAAATCTCCCACCCATGTACCTGCCCTGGCGGGCAATATATGTCCATTGGGATGGCTCTCCTTGTTCTCGAAATCCGCATCCATTAAGGTGGGATTAATAATGATCATGAGGCTGACTAATAATGGTAAAAGGTAAACTACCATCACCTTCCAATGCTTCCATATACTACCCTTGACCCGGTACATGTGTGAAAAATGATACAGGAAGGTCAAAGCCATTAGGTCGGCAATATAATAAAAATAGGCAAATTTGAGCCAAAGGTGCGCATCAGTGATACATACCATCAATGCTGCGGAAAAAGCTGTCAAACCTCCCAGAATGGAACCTATGGCGAATAAGACAACTATAGGGTCGCTTCGCTTCTTCTGGATAAGAAGAATGCTCAAACCGATCATGAAGGCACCGGATATGAAATACGCGATCGCCCAATTGGTGAATGCGAAGGTCGTCATGGTTCTTTCACCCAAAATGTCATTGTAAAAAGTGTGATGGGTGTAAAATCTATTTAAAAATATTATATTTACTTTTTACATAATGATATCCATACTGATTTTGGGTGATATCTCAACAAGATATGAAATTACCTTTTGAGATATTAACAAGAAAAGTTGTCCGAGGCAGCTGATAATTATACCACAATTCCCTGGTGACGTATCCCCTCCAACTTGAAAAATGTCCTACCATCCTCAAGAAATACTTTCAAAGAACATTAAACAAATGTATAATCGGTCAAAATACAGAAAAAATCTAAATAGTAAAATCTTTGTTCATTCAAGTGATAACATGGAAATTAGGAGAAACATTGTATTGATATTATTCGCCACATTTCTGATGACAGTAACAAATTTTCCACATTTTGTTTCTGATATTTCCTCCATTCAAGGAGTACCCGCTTCTGGACGTCGCGGTTCCTTAAGGGTGAACACAACCGGTTCGGGTGATTACACAGCCATCCAGGCTGCCATCGACAATTCCAGTACAGGTGACACTATTATTGTTGATCCGGGAACATATACCGAAAATATCACCATATCCAAGTCCCTTCAACTGGTGGGTTCCGGTCCGGATGCGACGGTGATCGAGGGAGAAGGAGCAAGTAATGTCGTGTTCATCAACGCTAGCTGGGTGAACGTTAGCGGTTTCAATATCAACAACTCTGAAATGGGATTTGGCTGCTCGGGTTTGTACATTTATGACTCCAATAACTGCAAGGTTGACAACAATCTGTTTACGAATTGCTGGAACGGAATTCACTCGGTTCATTCGGAGGGTAATACTTTCTCGAATAATACTTTTTTACAGATTCGAGCAAATGCGATCGGTCTGAATAATTCGAATTTCACCAATATTATTAATAATACTTGCGAATCCGAGGAAGCTGAGGGGGCATATCTATTTGAGTCGCATTGGAATATCATCAGAGACAATATCTATGATAACAATGATTTTGGGATCTATATTATTGGAACGAACAACTCGATATATAACAATTCATGTAATTCAAATTCAATGCAGGGCATCATACTTTTACGATCCGGGTTTAACCAGGTATACAACAATACCTGCAATTGGAATTCTATGTACGGAATACTTATTTCAGAGTCAAATTTTAATTTAATATTCAGCAATATATGTGATGGAAATAGGGATTCGGGTATTTACGCCATATCCTCGGAATCCAACAGTATCTTCAACAACACCTGCGATGAAAATTGGGATGATGGAATCCATATCCGATATTCCCATAACAACGAGATTTTCAGCAATACCTGTAAAGATAATTGGTATCGAGGTATTTATCTCGACAATTCTTTTTCAAACTATATAAAGGATAATAACTGTTATTCGAATTCGTACGGAATTTATTTAATGGAATCTCGATATAATAACGTATTCAGTAATGAATGTGAATTTAATAATTATGGAATTCAAATCGATTATTCCTTATTAAATTCTGTAATCAACAACAGTTGTGAATCAAATAATGATGGTATAAATATTTTAAACTCCGAATCCAATAATATCACAGGAAATATATGTTATGATAATAATGCAGATGGGATTGAAATTTCTTCCTCAAGTTCTAACTACGTATCTGATAATATATGCGAGTCAAATTATTATAGTGGTATTCGCATATATAGATCGGACCTCAATCTCTTGATAAATAACACATGTATCCTGAATCGATACGATGGTCTATCTCTTTATAATTCTAATGAAAATATTATAGTGAACAACACCAGTAAAAACAATTTCGGAGAAGGCGTTCACCTTGATGAATCCGATTCCAATGAGATATTGAACAATAACTTTAATTCAAATCGCCGAGGAATCTACCTTTATAATTCCGATAATAACGAAATATTCAACAATGGATGCGATTATAATTCTAGGGATGGAATATACATCTCCTTTTCTCATTCCAACGAACTATTCAACAATACATTCACCGAAAATCAACGTGAAGGTATTTCTATCTCTAATTCGGACTGGAACTCCATCGAGAACAATACCTGTGATCTAAACACATGGAATGGATTATCCTTGTATTATTCCGATAATAATAATTTATCTAAGAATAACTGTTCATTCAATGAAGATGATGGTATAATTCTATATAGTTCTCAACAAAACAATGTTCGGAATAACAGTATTAGTTCGAATAATAATGGAATCGTGCTCAGTCATTCTTCATCAACTAATTTAACTGAAAATACTTGCCGGTACAACAGAGAGGATGGGATAAAAATTTCTTCATCTCATCGGAACTATGTACGGAATAACAGTATCAATTCAAATAATAATGGTATCCTCCTTCGCTTTTCGTATTGGAACGTTGTAACCGGAAATATCTGTATGAACGTCAATACAGGTATATACTTATATTTATCTGATGACAACATAATCTCGGGTATCAAGAGTGAAAATAATGTTTACGGTATCAAGCTTTACGGTGCCTTTAGCAATCTGTTGTCCGATTCTATATTTTCTTTGAATAAAAGAGATGGCATATATATTGAGGAATCCAACAATAATATTATACTAAATAATACAATTTTATCGAACAATGGAAATGGTACTACACTGAACCAATCCTATAATAATATAATTTATAACTGTCAATTTGAGGATAATTACAACGGTATCTCTAATTCAGAGGGTTGGAAAAACGATTTTTCTAATAATGATATTATTGACGGTAAAGGATCCGGTATTGCTCTGTTTTACTCACAAAATACGATTATCACATATAATTCAATTTCTGACAATTCGGAATGTGGCATATACCTTACCGGATCGATCAACAACACCATCCACCATAACGACCTCATTCACAGCCAGCACCAGGTATCCCTTGCCTATGACGATGGATGGAACAACTCCTGGGATGACGGCACAGAAGGTAATTACTGGTCCAATTATCTTTTCCACAACTATAATGCGGGAACATACGGCAAGATATGGGATATTCCTTATCAAATAGAAGGTAATTCCAGCCAGGATAATTGTTCGCTGCGTTTCCCTGTAGACCGGTATCTCGAGATCCCCATCGCCTGCGCCGGACCTGATATGACCATTGATCAGTTCGATAAGTTCGTTTTCAACAGTACTCTCAGTTTTGATCACATAGGTATCGAAAACTTTTCATGGTCCTTCCGTTATGATGATCGCGAAGTGAAGATATTTGGCCCCTCTCCTTCGTTCGGTTTCAATATTATGGGTGTATATGAAATTCTATTGACTGTAAATAATTCACGGGGAGAAACGGATGATGACACTTTTTTCATTACCGTTCTGGACAGGGAACCACCATGGATAGGTGTTTACGAGAATATTACGATAGATCAACATGAATCCGCTGTCTTCAATGCCGGTAATTGCTCCGATAACCGCGGTATCGTTAACATTACATGGATGGTGGAATATCTTGACTTAAAATATTTTCGGTATGGTATGACCAGCAATTTCACCTTCCCCGAAGCTGGATTCTACCCGGTAACGATCCTCCTCAATGATTCACGAAATAATACGAATCAGAGTACATTCTATGTCCAGGTAAGGGACATTACACCCCCGCTTGCTGTGGGGGGTGGAGATCAGACCGTGGACCAGTATGAAAGATTCTATTTGGATGCTTCCTGGAGCGAGGATAACGTTGGAATCTTGCGTCATACATGGACATTTTACTACAATGAAAAGAACTGGACCTGCGGTGGATCGCAAATGGATTTTACTTTTTACGAAGCGGGCAAATATATCATCGTCCTGAATGTAAGCGATGAAGCTGGTAACTGGGCGATAGATCTGGTAACAATTACCGTTTTGGATGTCGAGGCCCCACTAGCAGACGCCGGAGGGAATCTTACTGCAAAGGTCGGAGTAGAAATGAAATTCAATGGAACAGCAAGCTTGGATAACGTTGGAATCCATAATTACAGCTGGAGCTTTCCCTTTCTTGGAGCCCAGATGGTATTGTACGGACCTGCACCGGAATACACCTTTACTGACCCGGGAATGTATCAGATCAAACTTAATGTAACCGATAAAGCCGGAAACAGCAATTTCGATACCATTTTTGTTTTCGTAGAGATTGATAACGATGATCAAGAAATACCTGAAGAAGAGGAACCTGATAAAAATGAAAAAACGGATAAGGATAGCATCAGTTTCTACATATGCTCCGGAATACTAATAGCTTCGATCTTGGTGGTGGTTTTAAATGGCCTGTATAAAAAGAAAAAATTACGAAATCCTCAGGGGAAAGCGGAAGAAGTGAATGTTAGTGGAATGATCGATGATATTTCTGATTCATTTTTCAAGAAAAGAGAAGACGAGGACTACGATTATTGTCTGCCAAAAGTGGTATTAAGGAAAAAGGAAGCTGAACCCACCAGGGTGCCCAGGGCCAAACAGCCTGAAAAGAAAAAAGTAATGGTAAAGGTTGTACGGAAAAAGAAAATAGAAAAGGAGACACGAGGACCCGATACATCTGATATGGAAGTTATGGAAGTCGAACCGTTAGATCTGACAGATGAGTATGGAGCTTTCAATGGAGATGAGAATTCTGAACTAAAGGCTGAGGAGCATAAGAAAGAACAAAAGGAGATACATGGTGGCGATATATATTCGGAATCAAAAGATGAAGATCATGGAACTGATGAGAAAGAAAAAGATATTGATGCGGACTCAGCTGAAACAGAATTTGAAGAAGAGATGGATGAAGAAGAGAAATCAATTGAGGAGTTCATGATCTCAATAAAGGCCGAGATCGAAGCTTTGGAAGCAGGAGATGATTTTAAGGATGGGTTTTTGCAGGGTTACGAAAGAGCGTTGGAAGAATTAAGAGGTGATTAACCTCTTTTCAATTACTCTATTTGCAACCAATGAAGAACATCACATCTATTTTTTAACAGGTAAAATATAAATAAGCTGCAATATGTTCTAACTATGGGAAAAATGAAAACCATCAAGACATCATGTCCTCTTTGTGATGAAGAAATTAATACCTTAACTCCAGACGGTAAGGATACCGGACGTTTTTTTATTTGCTGTCCCAGATGTAAGAGAGACGTATGTCTTACTCTCAGCAGGGATAATCCTAGAAAGCAAAAGGGAATGTCCCAATCTCTGGTAGTTGTGGAGGAGGAAACGGGGATCACGGGGGACAGGAGGGAAGATATTCATTGGATTGGGGAAAGAGAAACAGGTGGAAAATCAGTTATATTTTTCCGTGGAAAGAAGAAAAATAAAACCTTAGATCTCATGGATAATGGTGTGGATTGCTCACCATTGATTATGGAGATGGAAGGAACGGATGCTGGACGAAATGGTAATAAAATAATATTCCCTAAAAAAAAGAATCCCCCTGGCATATATGAAGATAGCTTCGCGAGTGAGAAAAAGAGCAAACGCGGAAAGCCAATCCGTCCCGAAAAAAGGGAAAAAACCAGAAATAGATCCAGGCAAGCATCCATGGGTCTCTTTTTTATCACATTTGTTCTCGGGATACTTTTTTTTGTGTCCCTTCCCTTATACCCGTCAGTGGAGACTGATACCAATGAAAACTCCGCCGGGGCAAATATAGACATCATGGGTAGGGTTTTCAGCGGTGTGAATGAGGGAAGTGTAGTTTCCGAAGCAGAAGTGACGATTGATGAACTTAAAAGGAAAACATCAACCAACCCTGAAGGTTATTTTTTCTTCGAAGATTTACCCGAGGGAACCTATACCGTCACTGCCCGTAAAAAAGGATTAGGCTCGGCAACATCTAAAAGTTACGGGCCCATCATAAATCTGCAATTGAGTTCCGACTCGAATTCCCCGAATCGGGAAATAACCTTTTCAGAGTCTAGAGAAAAGAGTACCAACTCCTATTACGCCATGACCCTCATTGCCTCTTTCAGCTCTCTCGCAGCAGTAATCGCATTACAGTTATCAAAGAAATTTTACCCCCCTATGATTTTGGGGATCATCGGTATCGCTTCAATAGGCTTCGCTATCGGTTCCATTTGTGCTTTGGGTGGAGTCGTGTTGTTTATCTATTCAAAAATCGAATGATTATCTTTTAATTAATTGTGCGCTTTGGGTTGGTAATAGAGTAAATATTTCCGAATGAGAGTGATACATGGGATATATTAAATAACATAAATATGAATCACTTTGCCTGCTGAAGATGACCGGCTCACAACCAATAATGCGGTGACATAATGAGTAAACAGTTCTTCACTCTTGATGACTTTCCCATGGAAGGTAAGACCGTGCTTATGAGGGTGGACGTAAATTCCACCATTGATATGAGAGAGAACAAGATCATAGGCCGGGAACGGTTCAGACAATTGCTGCCCAGCATCAACAACCTTAGTGGAAGTAGATTGGTCCTTTTAGCCCACCAATCCCGAGCTGGCAACCCTGATTGTATTAAACTCGGTCTCCACAGGCAGGTATTGGAGGAGGTTCTCGAAAGAAAAGTGAAATATGTCGAGGACCTGATAGGATCCGAAGCGAGAAAGGCAATATTGGATCTGGAAAACGGTCAGATACTTCTGCTCGAAAATACCCGACTTTTCTCTGAAGAGATTGCATACAGCAATAGACCTTCCCGTCTCACAAAGGACACATACATTGTGAAGAATTTGAGCCCCCTTTGCGATTATTTCGTCTTTGATGCCTTTGCTGCAGCACATCGAAGTCAGCCATCCTTGAACGGATTCACAGAGGTCTTACCTTCGATTGTCGGTCGGTTGATGGAAAAGGAAATTGCGGCCCTTGACAGTATAATTACCGGAGAGAGAAAACCCATGGCAGTTGTCCTCGGAGGGGTCAAGGTGGACGATTCCGTATCCATCGCCAGTAATCTTTTATCATCCCAAAAGGCGGATAAGCTCATAGTTACAGGACTGGTCGCAAATGTATTTCTGATGGCCAACAAGATAGAATTGGGTAAGCGAAACACGGGAATGCTGAGATCGCGTGTAAAGGACTTGGACAAGTACGTGGAGATGGCGAAGAATCTGATATACAAATACCCTTACAAAATATTCATGCCCGATGATGTGGCAGTCGATAACAACGGGGAACGGGAAGAGATTTTCATTGATATGCTTCCCACGGAGAAACTCATCAAAGACCTTGGCCGCAATACAATCGAATTCTTCTGTGATGAGATTCTGGGTTGTGAATCGGTAATGCTCAACGGTCCTGCCGGAGTATTTGAACAGGATGACTTTTCATTTGGGACCCGGGCGATATTCGAGGCTGCCTGCAGCGACAATTTATATACCGTAATGGGTGGGGGGGAGACAACCACCGTTATTGATCAGTTCGGCCTGCGGGAGAATATCGAGCATATCTCCACGGGCGGCGGAGCGGCGATCACCTATCTTGCTGGCCGCGCGATGCCGGTCATAGAAAGCCTGAAAGCAAATAAAAAGCAGTTCAGGTTGGATTGACAAAGACCAACTGTGCGGCAACCTTTATATAGAAGTTTAAACATACGTCGCGCCGAGGTGTATATCATGATGGGTGGACAACCTATTATTCTACTAAAAGAAGGAACAAGACGAGAAACGGGGCGAAATGCCCAGAGCAATAATATTCAAGCGGCAAAGGCTGTAGCCGATGCCGTCCGGTCCACACTTGGACCAAAAGGGATGGACAAGATGCTGGTGGATTCCATGGGGGACGTGGTCATCACCAACGACGGTGTGACAATTCTCAAGGAGATCGACGTGGAACACCCAGCAGCCAAGATGATGATCGAAGTGGCTAAAACACTGGACGGAGAATGTGGTGACGGTACCACTACCGCCGTTGTAGTGGGCGGTGAATTATTGAAAAGAGCCGAGAACCTCATCGAACAGAACGTTCATCCGACTTTAATTACCATAGGTTACAGAATGGCCTCCGATAAGGCTATCGAAATACTGAATAATATCGCAGTGACGGTGGACCGGAAGGATAAGGAGACGCTGCTGGATCTGGCGAAGACCGCAATGACCGGGAAGAATGCAGAGGTCGTCAAAGACCATTTAGCTGACATCGCAGCGGAAGCGGTCATAAAAATATCCCTGGTCGAAGACGATTACGTCGAAGCGGACCTAGACAATATCAAGATCGAAAAGAAACAGGGCGCGTCAGCAAAGGAAACTAAACTTATTGATGGAATAATCATCGACAAGGAAAGAGTACATTCCGGAATGCCCCGAAAAGTGAAGAACGCGAAAGTAGCACTCATAAACTCTGCCTTCGAAGTTAAGAAAACAGAGGTGGACGCGAAAATTTCCATACGGGATCCCCATCAGCTCCAGGAATTCCTGGCCCAGGAAGAGATGGTTTTGAAAAAGTTCGTAAAAACGGTGAAGGACAGTGGGGCAAACGTGATAATATGCCAGAAAGGGATCGATGACCTGGCCCAGCATTATCTGGCCAAAGAGGGAATATTTGCCATAAGGCGTTCTAAGAAATCGGATATGGAAAAACTCTCAAAGGCCACCGGGGCCCGCATTGTGACCAATATTAACGATCTGAAAGTTGAAGATCTTGGCAGTGCCGCAGTGGTTGATGAACGGAAAATATCGGATGATAGAATGACCTTCGTCACAGGTTGTGTGAACCCCAAGGCAGTATCGATCCTCGTGAGAGGTGCCACAGAACATGTTGTGGACGAGCTGCAACGCGCTCTCGATGATGCTCTTGGCGTTATCTCGACAGCGGTCAAGGAAGGGAAGATCACCGCGGGAGGCGGCTCGGCGGCGGTGGAGATATCTAGAGGATTGAAGGATTATGCTTCCACTGTAGGGGGCCGTGAACAGATGGCCATCGAGGAATTTGCAAATGCCATCGAAGTCGTTCCGAGAACACTTGCGGAGAATGCGGGACTCGATCCGATAAACACCCTTATAAATCTAAGAAAAGCCCACAAGGACGGCGATAAATATGCCGGGCTCAATGTGGATACCGGTGAAATTATTAATATGCTCGATAACAAGGTAATCGAACCTTTGAAAGTAGGTTCGCAGGTGATCTCTTCTGCAACGGAAGCTGCAGTCATGATACTGAGAATCGACGATGTGATCGCAGCAAGAGAAATGTCCGGACCTCCTCCTGGTGTCGGAGGCGGAATGGGTGGAATGCCGCCGGGTATGATGTGATTTTTTTTTAATTATATAGGGGGGATTATTCCCCCTTTTATTATTATTTTTAATTTAAATAGTTGATATTTTTTCATCACAGATCAAAAGGTCTGGACAATTCGGATTAAATTAATATATATAAAATCCAATTCAAGCTTCATGATCATCGATCTCACAATGCTCATAGACGACCGGACGCCCTCGTTCCCCGGAGAAATACCGCAAAAGATAGAACAGGTCGCAACCATCGAAAAAAATGGTTGGAACGTAAAACGGCTGTGCTTCAATTCCCATTTTTCAACACATATTGACGCGCCGGTGCATATGATCGAGGGAGGTAAAACCCTTTCGGATTTTCCCCTGGAGAAATTCATCGGCGAGGCCGTGGTTATTGATGTAAGGGGACTGCGGGAGATAGAGGCCGATCTAACCGTGGTCCGGAAAGGAGATATAGTTTTTTTTCTTACGGGGCATAGTAAAAAGGCGTACAATGACGATTATTATGAGAACAATCCGGTGATAACTGAGCGGACCGCAAAAGGATTGGTTGAAAAGGAGATCAATATTGTCGGTCTCGATTCGTTCACCCCCGATAATGAACCTTATCTCATCCACAAAATGTTCCTGCGAGCCGATATCCCCATCGTCGAAAATCTTGTTAACCTCGGAAAGCTGGCCGGAAAGAGATTCCGCTGCATTGTCCTGCCCCTGAACCTAAGAGATGGGGACGGTGCGCCGTGCAGGGTTGCAGGGATCGTGGATGAGCCGTAAATGTCCGAAAATACTAATAGTCTCAGGATTACGACAATTGCTTTTTATCGAAAGATATGTATCCTCTGCATGATAATATCATACTTGGTGGTATGATTGTTGGAACTAAAAGCGAAAATCGGAATCCGGGATCAGGTAGTTATCCCCACACCTACCGTGAAATATTTCAAATTCATGCTGGCGAAGATGTATTTTTAGGAAAAAAGGATGGGAGATAGGAAAAGATATATTGGAATTACCAAATTTGAAGATATCTTTTCCATCAATGAGGAGGGAACCGTTGATTATACGGACCGTATCGTTTACAGGCGCAGGAAAGTTGGTGCTGAAAGGTGGAGTTAGATAAATGGGGGTACGCGGAAACCTTATAACACTTGAGGTGTTTGAAGTTTTATGAATCTCTGTGTATGTATAACTTGAAAAAATCAGGGGGAGCGGAAACGCACCCGAGATCAATGTGCAACAGATGACCACCTGCCATTTTCTCCAACGAGAAAACATCATTTGCAACCAAAAGATGAATGGAGATATAACTGTTTCTGTTCCGGTGGGTTATTGATTTTCCAATCGCGGAGTACCAGTTAGGTCTAATTGGCGTTTGTTCGTTATTTTTGTTTGAAAAAATCCTTCGCTTGTGTGCTTTTCATTTTCGTCGCTCGTGGTATCTCGGAATCTAAAGAGTAGATCAGCGATCTGATTTTTGAACAGCATACCAAGACAGAGTGCTATCAATGCGATGTTCAGTGCCAGGACTGCTTTGCTCGTTATGTCGAATCTTATATTTTCCCACACGGCGAACAGGTTTATCAGCAACGAAATGACCCAGATCGGACGAACATTCACACCAAATTTAGCCTGTTCGGAAGAAAGGTACCAACCGTCACCCATTTTCTCGAAGCGGCGGTCGCTCTTTAACAAACGGCCCATCCCAGTTGCGGACATACATCCCTTGCGCCTTGCAAACTCGTCGCATATCATATGGATGCTTGCAGGCTGACCACGATCGGTCAAGAACTGATATACGGCATTCTTCAATCGGCTCTTACGCATTTGATAACCTAATCACTGTTTCTTATTCGCTTCTATTATATAATAATTGTTTAGATGTGTTCGAATGAAAATAATTTATTTCACCTGGTTTGTTCTTTTTCTCAATTATTGTCTCAATGATCAGGGAAAGAAGAAATAAATATGTTAGGTGCGAAAATATATCAACATCACATAGAACAATCCGCAGCAAATGAATGGCAAATTAATATAAATCCAGGAATGTTATCATGAACCATGGGTTCGGTTGCACTTTTTTTCCTCTCCCTATTCGTTCTGGGTCTTTCAAGAGGAGCTGTGATATGCACCACCGTGTGCGGACCGGGCCTCATATCTTACTTGGTTCTCAACAGGAAAAACCCGCGTCAATCTTTGAGCCTAACGTTCTTCTTCTGCATACCCCGCATATTACTGCTTACGCTTCTTGGTGGGGTTGTTGGATACCTAACCTATGAGATATCCTCAATTACTGGTCTCGCGGAACTCTCCACGAGCCTTCACAGCGCAGTTTATCTCATATTCGGAATCATACTGATAATACTGGGATTTTATCTTCTCGCGAAATCCATAGACGAGAGAAGCGATTTCAGAGAGGGGCTTCTCAATCCCGCGAACAAACGGCCAAAACCATGCCGCAGACACCGGACCATAAAAGGAAAAAACATTTTATCCCGCATGTTGGATGGCAATTATACAACATCTCCTTGGAAGGAGAATGGGGCCATGATGATACTGGGATTTACTTTAGGTATAGGATGTCTGGGAGAGATCACGCTAGTAGAAGGAACTCTTCTCACCACTGGGGCTGTATTTATGAGTTCCACACTTATGGGGACAATCCTCAACGGTTTTTTGGGAATGTTGATTTTTTCCCTTGGCCTAACGGTTCCCCTCATAATCATCGCCATGGGCGCCGGTTACCTGTCATCCCGGATCGATACTTACAAAGGCCTGAATATATTCAAAACGATTGTCTCGATAATAATCATGGTCACCGGTACATTTATAATTATTTTCAATTCAGGTATAATTTAAAAACAAACGATCTATCAAGAACATTGGGTTGGCATGAACTGGAAAATGAGCATAATTGTAGACATTAATGGGTTATGATAGGTGCTTTTTTCAACCACTCCAGATCGCTTATATAGAGCTGTCGGATATCATCGAGTCCGAACTTGAGCATGGCCAATCTTTCCAATCCGAGACCCCATGCAAGCACAGGCTCTTCAACATCGAATGGTGCAACCACCTCGGGCCTGAATATCCCGCTGCCCCCAAGCTCGAGCCATTCTCCCTTGAACTTCACTTCAACTTCCATGGAAGGCTCGGTATATGGAAAATATGCGGGCCTCATACGTATCTCGGAAAACCCCATGCGTCTGTAGAACTCCTTCAGGATTCCAAGCAACATTCTGAAGGAAGAACCTTCTTCGACAACGATGCCTTCTACCTGGTAGAACTCCGGTAAATGCGTCCTGTCTATTGATTCCTTTCTGAACACAGGTTCGATGGAAAAAACCTTTATGGGCGGTTTATTGTGTTTCGAAAGGTACCTGATGGTGTTCACCGTTGTATGGGTTCGGAGGAGCGGTTTTCTTGCCATGTCCATAGACCAGCTACCACCCCAACCATCGGAGCCGGTATCGCCGCCATTTTCCTGAATTATTCTAACGGCTTCTGTCAGTTCATTTCCGGGCATTTCTGTCTTTGAAGGTTGTTTCAGATAGAAGGTGTCCTGCATGTCCCGAGCCGGATGGTCCTGTGGTATGAATAACGCGTCCATGTTCCAGAAGGCCGGCTCGACGTAATTTCCCCAAATCTCGCTGAAACCCATATCAAGGAAAATCTTTCTTATCTTTCTTATAAGCCGACCCAGCGGGTTCTCTTTTCCCCCGTATATTGTGGGTGCAAAAGAGCCGATATCGTACGGACGTAGTTCCACCTGTCCCCATTCTCCACTTTGCAGCAGTTCAGGAGTGAGCTGCCCAACTTGTTTTTTCAGCACTAATCCTTCACGTACTATCTCCCGTCCTTTTTCTGTTAAAGAAATGAACCTTCGTATCTTTTCCTTCTTGACTATCACATCCTTTCTTCGGGAGAGCATGGAAAGGTCATTCGCATTCACTTCTGATACATTGATCTCTCCTTTCTCGAAAAGACGTTTTATCAACAATTCGTCCCCGCCTTTTTTGCTGAGCGAGTTCCTTCCCTTCTCACTGAGCGATAGATAAGTTTCTTTTCCGTCTTTTACAATATCTACCCAGCCCTTTCGCCTCATCCATCCTATTGCAATTGATGGCACACCTTTGGGCAACCCGGATTTGCTGTTAAAAACCGCCATGGAAACGGGCACCCGACTCTTTTTCAGGAATTTTATCCCGGTCCTCTCAGGAAGATCTTTACCTCCCGAACTCTTGCGAGCGAGGGAAACCGTCTCCTCTATCTTTTCCTCCATTACCACAATGCCCTTCATCTGTAGCCATGAAGATGCATTCATAACCTCGACGAGGTGGGTGAACCTCCCCTGGTCCACGATCCTTTCCGGTGTTGCCTTTCCTAGGGTGGAAAGGGCCAGCATTACCTTCTTTTCGAAATAGCTCAGTTTCTCTTTTTCGCTGGTCATTATATCACTTAAGCGCCCTACAGCTCATTTATACGAGGTAGTTTGACAAATAAAAGTATCTTAATAATCTTTGGGTTATAATCTCCGGTTTCATCAAACTATGTTGTTTTTGGATTTGAATCACGGAAATTTTTTATGGTTCCGGTAGCGGATCCCAAGAGACAAAAACCGAGATTGGCCACCACACCCAATGTGAGGATCAGGTATTCGCGTCCTTGTGTGCTCACCTCGTTCACGGTTCCCTTTGTGAAAGCATCCAGAATCGAATATAATAATAATATCTGAAGGGCCGATACCAAGACTGCCGCCAAAAATCCAATTTCTACAGCATACCTCTTTTCAACCCAGCGGCTCCCCCTTCTTCCGGCTATAAAAGGGACCAGTGTGAACGTGAACAAAGGACCAACAATCGGCACGAGTAATAGAGGGAGCAACACCATCCACCAGATGATGGTGGAGAAAAACCCCCGATGATATTTCTGTATTCCGTGGAAAGTTTTTTCTGCCTCGCCCGTTTTTTCCGTTTCTGTCTTTTGTTTCGGTTTAGCTTTCCTTTTCTTTCTTATCTTCTTCAACTTCGCTTTAGTCCTCTTTCTACTTTCCTTTCCACTGACAAGTTTTTCCTTTTTTTTCTCTTCCCAAGGCTGCCTGTCGATTGGGTCCGGCTCAGCTTCATCTAGGGGTTCCATGGGCCCCGGTAGATCTTCGTCGGTTTTCCGAGCAAATATTTTTTTTGACATTTTGCCAGTACTCCGCTCGATTATTTTTTGTTTTTGTATTAATACAGGAACATTAACGACGTATAGTAATATATATTTTGGTTTCGGTAGAAGTTCAAAGAAACAGATTCAATATAAAAAATTTACTTTAAATTAAAAAAGCGCTGAGGGAGGGATTCAGAACCCAAAACTTTTTGTTGCGTGGGTCCGCTGGAAAGGGCAGTGCAAAAAGTTTTGGCTTTTCCCAAAACCCTGCCCTTCCCTGCTCGCCACGCTTGGAATGAATAAGCGCTGAGGGAGGGATTCGAACCCCCGTGGTGTCGAGCACCACCGGCTCTCAAGGCCGGCGCCGTACCTGGCTAAGCTACCTCAGCTTCGGAAAACGTGATTGAAATCTGATTTTAAATTATTTTTGTAGTAAAACCAGGAATGTAAAAAATAAATACTATGAAAAATCTGATTGGAGGTCAAGGGTGAATTAATGGCCGTGTTGAGCGATGTGGACATAATTAAAGAAATTGAGAAAAAAAATCTCATTATCGATCCTTTTTCCCAAAATAACCTTACACCAAACGGGTATGACCTTTCCATAAGAGAAGTAATGATACCGGAACTGATCAAGAGGGTGGTTTCAGGAAAGGCATTGATCCCGGCAAAAATGTGGTTCGCAGTGGCCACCATAGAACGATTGAAATTCGGACCCCAGCTCGTGGGAAGCTGTTTGATACGTACTACTTTTGCCAGACAGGGTTTCATCCCGGCCTTTGGTATGATCGATGCGGGATTCGAGGGAACGCTAACATTAAATTTTTTTAACAGCAGCAAAAGTGATAAGGTCCTCCTGATCGGCGATAGAATCGCACAACTGGTGGTCCAACGGCTCAGTTCGACCCCGTCGTCGCTCTATGATGAAAAAAGCGGCAATTATCAAGGGCAGACAAACGTAACACTTTCGAAAAATTCCCCTGGGTTCTGATCCCATGACCGGCTCAACCAATTATGAATCTACTGGGAATCACAATACTCCGTCCGCATGTAAAAGTTACTCGTGCTCGAAATGCTGTCACGAGACTGAAATGACCCTTTCTGAAGAAGACATTCGGTTAATACTGGAAAAGGGACATTTGGAATTTACAAGGCTCGTAGATGGGTATCAGTGTCTTGAAAATGTCAATGGAGCCTGTGTGTTCCTTGAGAATGGACTTTGTTCGATATACGAATACCGTCCCCTTGGCTGCCGGTTTTATCCGGTGATATTCGACGAGGAAAGGAATTGCGCAATAATGGATGAATTTTGTCCGTACTTGGAAATGTTTCGGATCGAACCAGGACAGCAGGAAACTCTCGCCAAGGCCATCGCAAACGAGGACAGGGAAAGACAGAGACGAATATCAGCCAGTCTTTTCTCTCCCAGAGACTGAGTTCTTTAGTATCTTTCCCGCTGAAGTTATGGTTATCATGTTCGTTCCAGCGCCTAAAGGGAGAAGATTACCGGCAATGATAAGTTTTTCATTTTTCTCGATGTAATTTTTCTCCAGACAAATTTGGCTAACTTTTCCAAGCTTCCGGACCGTATCAGGTATCTTTTCCAGTTCTGGAATATGTAAGGGCTCCACGCCCCAGATCAATCTCATTTCCCTGGCGGTCCTGACATTGGAGGTGATCCCGATAATGGGCAGGAACGGTCTGTATTTTGAGATCATTTTGGCTGTATGACTGCTTGCCGTAAGACAAATTATTTTCCCTTTTTTGTACTTGATATCACTGAATTCCTTCCCGGCCGCATAAACAAGGTGTCCGATAATCTCCGATGTGTTCTCGTCCTCCGAGTCGTACTCATCTGGATCCCGCACTTCGAACAAAGCTTCAGATGTTTTTATCACTCGTTCCATCATGAGAACGGCTTCAGCTGGAAAACTGCCTGATGCTGTCTCTGCACTGAGCATCACTGCATCCGCCCCGTCTTCTATTGCGTTGAATACATCTGATACTTCCGCCCTCGTAGGTACGGGAGATTTGATCATGGATTCCAGCATCTGCGTCGCAACGATTATGGGCTTTCCCGCGATATTGCATTTCCATATCATGTCTTTTTGGAATGGTATGACCTGCTCTGGTGGGATCTCCACTCCGAGATCTCCGCGGGCCACCATAATACCGTCGGATACCTTTAAAATATTGTCGAAGTTGGTAAGAGCAACGGGTCTTTCTATCTTGGAAATCAGTTTGATACTTTTATTGCCGAAATCGGCCAATATCTTTCTGATCTTCATCACATCCGCCGCAGTACCGATAAATGACATGGCTACAAACTCGGGATCCAGCCCGGCGATCAATTTAAGATCTTTGACGTCCTTTTCAGTGGGCACCGTTAGGGAGATCTTAGTGGAGGGCAGATTCACTCCTTTTCTGCTTGTAAGGAAACCTCCCGATCGGATATGGCATCCTATTTCAGTCCCATCTATCTTTTCCACTTTGAGGCAGACTATTCCGTCATTTATAAATATCAACTCTCCGGGTTTTATCTCCTCAGGCAGCTTTCCGTAGTTAATTGTGATCCGCTTCTCGTCACCGACTACATCCTGGGTGGTTAATATAATTTTATTTCCGGGATGAAGTGTCACACCTCCCTCTTTGATGGTCCCTATGCGTATTTTTGGGCCCTGTATATCGCATAAAATTGCCAGTTTCCCGTCCGCACTCCTGATCCTTTTGAACAGATCCGACTTGTATTCATCCGTACCGTGCGAAAAATTGATTCTCGCACAATCCATACCTATACCGGATAATTTTTTAATTTGTTCAGCAGAATCCGTTGCTGGACCGATGGTGCAGATTATTTTGGATTTAGTAATCGATTTTTTAACTTCCATGTATTCGTTCCCCTGTTCCATATCAATCGGCATTAGTTACGTTCAGGAGTATCCTTGCGTCCACGGCAATGACACCCTTGTTAGTTATTAGAAGAGGATTAATGTCCAACTCGTCTATTTCCGGGTTGGATATGACTAGTTTCGAGACATTTTCAAGTATTTCAATTATTGTGTTCGGGTCGGCTCTGGGTAAACCCCGAATTCCCTCTAGCAGTGCTTTGCCCTTGATCTCACCTGCCATATCCCTTGCATCGTTGGCAGAGATGGGAATTAACCTGAAGCTGACGTCCTTGTACACTTCAACAAAGATACCGCCTATACCGAACATTATCATTGGTCCGAACTGCGGGTCCGTGGTGGTTCCCACGATTAGTTCGGTCCCGCTGACCATTTCCTCGATGAGAATTCCGTTTATCTCTGCATCGGGAACCTGCTTTTGAACTCCTCTCACGATATCCTCGTAGGTGTTTTTTACCTCTGTGGCGGAAGCTATATTAACCCTTACGCCTCCCACCTCCGTTTTGTGAATGACCTGTGGAGATACTATTTTCATCACAACGGGGTAACCCATATCGTCGGCAATTTCAACCGCCTCTCCTGCACTTTTCGCAAGTCCGCATTTATTGAAAGGGATCCCGGCAAGCTCCATGATCTCTCGCGACTCTTCCAGGTTGAATACTTTCTGTCCCCTGTCGATAGCTTCCCGTATGAGACGAGATATCTTTTCGTTATTTTCGGTTCCAATGATCACATTAATCCCTCCTTTTTTAGGAATCGCATGCGGTGTATCAGTGCGTACATTGCAAAGACTGCCCTTTCAGGGTATTCGACCTCGGGTATCCCGTTAGAGTCGAGAAAATTTTCGGATTCCTGAGAGACCATCCCAACGAAGGATGCCGTCACCGGTTTTCCGGATGCCTTATGAACCTCAACCGTTCTGGTGGCAATTTCCAGGGGGTCCGCCCTTGCCGTGGGGGACAGCAGAAGAATTACACCGTCAACCTCACTGGCACTCATCAATACGTTCAGCGATTCTTCGTATCTCTTTGCGGTAGCGTCTCCGATAATATCTACGGGGTTCCTGTGACTCCACGTCGGCGGGCATACCTTGTTCAGTCGTTCCACGGTATCCTCGCTTAGCTCTGCAAGGCTCATTCCCAGGCTGTAGGCGGTATCCGATGCAAGAACTCCCGGGCCCCCGGCGTTTGTAAGAATTGCAATGTTCTCGCCCCGAGGAACCGGCTGGTAAGCCAGAGCTCTCGATGCATCGAACAACTGGCTCAGCGTCTTTGCCCGGAAAATCCCGGACTGCTTGAAAGCTGCGTCATAGGCAATATCCGACCCGGCTATGCTTCCAGTGTGAGACGACGTGGCCTTGGCGCCTTCCTCTGTATATCCGGACTTGAATGCTACCACAGGAATATCTTTCACTATCCGCCGCGAGGTTTCGTAGAATTTCCTTGCGTCCTTTAGGGATTCGATGTAGAACATAACACACTTTGTATTTTCATCACGTGAAAAACATTCCAGCAGGTCTGCGTCATCTACGTCAGATTTGTTCCCAATACTTACGAAATTGGAAAAGCCAAGATGCTCCTCAAACGAATAATTGATAACCGAAGTACATAGCGCGCCGCTCTGGGATACGAAAGATATGGGCCCCTTGTTGGGCATTGCATCTCCAAAACTCGCGTTCAAGGCACTGTATGTACTAATAACTCCCAAGCAATTCGGACCAATGATCCTGATAGAGTATTGACCAGCAATATCCAGTATCTCCCTTTCAAGATCTTTTTCATCCTGTCCTCCTTCGGAGAATCCAGCTGTTATTATTACCACTGAATGAACTCCCATGGAACCGCATTCCTCCATTGCTTTCTTAACGGCCACGGCGGGAATGCATATCACAGCTACATCCACGTCAGTGGGAACTTCCAGCATCGATTTATAGGATTTCAGTCCGCATACCTCATCGGCCTGAGGATTGATGGGAAATATGCTCCCCTTGAATCCGTTTCTGAGGCCCATTCGCGCATTCTCCTTTGAGCCGTAGATTATATTCTTGAGAACGATATTTCCGATCTTACCTTCTTTTTGTGACGCACCAATCACGGCTACCGATCCAGGTTTAAAGAACTTGTCGATATATCCCATTTCAAAACCACCTTTTTAAGTAACATCCTTGATAATCTCCTCTTTTACTATAAGCCTTTTGTCGCCGGTTTCGTGTGATAATCTTCCTCTGACATACGTATTATTGGTCGTGAACAACCTGGCCAAAAATATTAACTATCAAAGGATAGATGGATTATGGAAGTATAAAATCTGTTTTTTGGATCCTATTATAAATGGTGTTTACGCATGAGGAGGATGTTGTCATTTATTGTTCTGTTCCTTCTGCTTCCCCCCTCGTTCTCCTGTTTTTCACCGGTTTTCTCAAAGGTCAATGAAGCTTGGGTAAACTGCGAGGGTCATTTATCAGATAACTTCAGCTCGGAAATATATTTCCAACGCAGCGATTTGGATGCGAATAATGGAAGCAATATCGAACAGGATTACATTGGGGGTTCCTGGTTTAATGGTTTTGACGATGAAAAGAGGTGGGATTCATTTGAGAATGTGACCGTGGATAACGGGAAAGTTAGATTGGCTGACAACCGAATAACACCTAATGGGAATAGTGTAGGATTGTGGCATTTTGATGGGGGAGTCGGTTCCAAGGTTTTGGATTCCAGTGGGAATAACAATCACGGAGCCCTGCTGGGCGGATACCGGAACGATGGTCGTTTCGGAAAAGCTATACAGCTTGACGGAAATAACAATCATATTGAGGTCCCGACATCAGTGTCCCTGAACGTCTCTCGTAATATCACTCTTGAGGCTTGGATAAAAAGAGAGGAATCATACACAGCTGAAAGTATACTTTCGAAAGGGCCCTACGCAGTCAAGGTCGCAGCTGACGGAAGGGTATTTATGGAGATCAATAACGGCTCCGAAACAATGGTTAACCGTGGATCGATTGGTCATGGTTTTGCCAAATCGCTTGTGAGCTATGATGGGAAGCTCTACGGTGGGACTACGTCAGGTAGGGTCTATATCTATAACGGCGGGACAAACTGGAGTAGTGTCGGACGCTTAGGAGCTAGTGTTTCTGTTTTTTCCCTTGCAGTACACGAAGGGGAATTATATGGAGCCACCCATCCCAACGGTAGGCTATTCCGGTATAATGGTAAGGAAGATTGGATTGATGTTGGAAGATTGGGTGATGCCGTATCAGTGATATCGTTAACAGTCTACAACGGTAAACTCTACGGTGGTACCGATCAATATGCGAAGGTTTTTCGGTATGATGGTGGTGCAACATGGAGCGAAGTGGGCCAATTGGAGGCAGACAAGGACGGCGAAGCTTACTCCATGACCGTCTACAACGGCAAGTTATACTGCGGTCACCGTCCATCGGCAAGAGTTCACCATTTCGATGGTAATTCTTGGACCAATACTGGCAAACTTGGTACTCCCGGAGCCAATAGTAACGTGGAAACCCTTGCTGTTTACAAGGGTAAACTATATGGAGGAACGTATCCTGAAGGAGCGGTTTATCGGTATAACGGGGGGGCCGGATGGACAAATGTGGGCAAGCTTGGGGACAACACGGCCTCGGTGACCATGGCGGTTTACAATGGCAATCTCTATGGAGGAGGAGGTCATAGTAGTGGAATGCCCGCTACTGTATATCGGTATGAAGGTGGAAGCAATTGGGAATCCCTTCCCTCGTCGAGCAGTTTTATAAAAGCAACTTCTTTTGTGACCTATGATGGAAAATTATTCATAAGTACACGTGAGAACGATTTTGTCTATTCCATGGGTGACGGTCTTGCTGTTTATTCTCCTACCCCGATCCCCCGCGACGATTTCGTTCACATAGGTGCTACTTACAACGGTACAATGGCAAATCTATTCATTAACGGAGAAAAGGTAAACTCGTCGCATAAGGAAATAAATCTGGGTATTACTCGGTCAAATCTTCTCATCGGGAGTTCCCATGGATCTTCAAAAGGTGGGAGGTCCGGGAGCGGTGATGAACATTTTAAAGGCATCATCGACGAGGTTTCAATATTCGATAAGGCGCGGTCAGTAGATGAGATCCGTCTCCATAACTATAGATATCGTCATAATGCAACCATAAATAGTGAAAATATCACGCTCCCGAACGGGATGAACTGGTCTGTCCTATCAGTCTGTAAAACTGAGTCCCTCAATACAAATATCACAATAGACATTATCGACACAAATGAGGCTAAGGTGATAGAGGGTTATAACGACCTGGCCTTTAGCAATGTAAATATATCGAACATTACTTCTTCAAGTATTCGCTTGGATTTCCATCTCTCGGGTAACGGCAGTGCCGTTCCTTTCCTCGTTTCATCCGGGATCGAATGGACTGCTGCAAATGGATGGAGGGACAGTTTTTCCGGGAGCAGCGGATCCCGTCTAAATCCGGAGACACCTGCAGTTATAGATAACGGTCATGCCCGGCTAAAATTCAATCGTGCGTCACCGGATAATACTTCGGGATTATGGGCTTTTGACGATGGATTTGGGGATATTGCGCGTGATCTATCAGGGAACATGAACAATGGAACCCTGAGCGGAGCAAAATGGGCTGTTGGTAGAATGGGTGGAGGACTGGAATTCGACGGGATAGACGATCATGTGAATATCGAGCTTAACGCCTCCGAGTCCTCTTACACCATGGAAATGTGGTTCAGAACTAATGATCCCAACTGCGGATTATTTTCAACCGTGAGAGGTAACTTGGGGATTGGGGGTCATGACAGGGATATTTATCTAAAAAACGGAGATCTCCGCGCTAGGATTTTAGCAGATGAGACCGTAACCACGCAGGGAGTAAATTACAGCGATGGTAATTGGCACCATCTGGTGCATGTATTCGGAGGTGAGGAGGGAGGTCAAAAACTCTTTATCGACGGGATCGAAAAGGCGGGTGGAAGAAAATCCGCCTCTGATTTCCACCGGCAGACCGGAATTATTATTGGGTATTCGCGGGATGCGGACCTTAAATATTTCAATGGTACCATTGACGAGGTCACCATTTATGATCGGGCATTATCCTCTGATTCGATAATCGCTCGCTCCCGCCTTTTTCAGTCGAATGCAACACTTCGCAGCAGAGACATTCAAATTCCCAACGGAAATACATGGCGTTTTCTTAAATTCAACCGTACTTTACACCGAAATACCTATCTCAATATATCTTTTCACGATGCAATTACTGGACAAAAACTTCTCACAACAGGCGAAAATACTTCACAATACCAAATCGATCTTTCGGGGTTGAATGCCAGGATACATTCTTTGATATATCTGCAGGGTGAGCTCGGATCGAATATCTCACTTTCCCCGGAGCTTCATTCGTGGGGTGTAAATTGGACTCCGACTCGATATCCGGAACTGCAGTCTCAGATAGATGATATCGAGATATTGGAAGATGTTACCGGAGTCGCTATATTGGACCTCCGAGAACATTTTTACGACATTTATGACTCTATCGAGGAACCTAAATTTGATATAGATTTTTCGTCTGATCCCAATGTAACCTTGAAGATCGAAAACCATTCACTGAAAGTAGATTCTCTTCCGGAGAATTGGACCGGTAAAACCGATATAAAGATCAACTGTACGAACCTCTATGGTTTGACTTCTTCATCGAATATGTTCAATATCACGGTACTAAACGTGGATGATTTGCCTGTGTGGAAATCTGCGCTTCCTACGGTTGTGTTATTCGAAGGTAATTCGCGCACAACCGAATGGTCCCTTGTTGACTTTGTTAAGGATGGCGATAGTGATGAATTGAATTATGTCGTCACACCGACCAATAATAATTCATTGAAAGCCAAGGTGGAAGATAATGGCACTGTTACCATCACGGCATTGGAGGATTATTTTGGTGATACCCACATAGTCGTTTATGCATACCAAATACACAACCGGTCTCAATTAACCCGCAGTATGATACTGCCGGTTTCAGTGACACCGGTAAACGATCCACCGGAGGTCGAACTTCAATCCCCTGCCCTTGGAGCATTGATAGGTGAACTTAACGCCACACTGCGCTGGAAAGTAATCGATGTGGATGACGAGCCGGCAAATCTGACCTATGACCTGTATTTTGGGGAGGTTTCCGATCCCCCCATCTACAAGAGTGATATTAAGGGAACAAGCCTGACCATTCGGGGTCTTTCGGATGGAGCAACCTATTACTGGTACGTAATACCCCGTGACCGAGAAAGCCAAGGGAATCTCATGAATGGTGAATGGAATTTTAAAATTGATGAAAATGTTCCGATCCCCGAAGTATCCCTTCTACGACCTGTTGACAGGACGGTTTTGAACACCACGAGGGCAAACCTGACCTGGTCCGCTCATAACTGGAATGGTGAAAACTTGGTCTACAAGGTATATGCAGGTCTTAGCTACGACAGTATGGAAGAGATCGCGTCCACCGGGAAAACTTGGTATCTTATGGGGAATCCGAAGGATAATTCTACCTATTATTGGACAGTAATTCCGGTTGCCGGGACCAGACAGGGTCGTTGTGTGCAGGGATTTTGGAGCTTCAATATTAGTTCCGCATTTGTCACTTTCTACAATTTCAGTTCATCATCGAGCTTAGATCAGCTGGATATGAAACGGGGAGAAGTTGTTTTATTCAACTTTACCCTTGACAACAATGGAAACGTTCCGGTAAGCGTGACCCTCTTTGCTTCAGGGCATATATCGGGTTTTGTCGTCATGACCGGAAACGTTATTCTGCCACCGGGAGCAAAATTGGAAATTCCGGTACGTGTGGGACCCATAACTGTCCTCAGTACCGGTAAATATGATCTTTTAATTGAGATCAAGCATCAGGAAGGAATCGAAAAATATCCGATTATTGTGAACCTCACTTCCGAGGATTTACTTCCAGATGATGATGAAAACGATGATGATGACGATAACGGGGCTGTTGACTCAAAATCCATGCTAACTATTTTTGGATGGCTCGGTATCATTATTATTTTCCTCATACTGATTTTCCTGGTTTGCGGAATCTTGTTTCTTTTCAGAAAACGGGCCAAATCCCAATTTGATGAGCCGATTAATACTGTTCATACCGGAAAAATAGGAACTATCGAAGAAAAAAAAATAGATGAAAAGACATATAACCCGTATCCGAGTAAAATATCCAAACCCATAATCGCTCCAAGCATAAAACACGATTATACAAGAAGAACGCAGCTTACAATACCTGAAACAATCCATAATACGTCCCGGCCTCCATGGACCAAAAAGGCTTATCCAGCTTCATTACCGGAAAAAGAAAAATCGAAAATAACTAATGAACCGCCACCGGATCCACCGCCAGGACCCGGCCCATCACCACCCCCAGTTTCTCGGGGACCTCAACTTATAGGAGTCGATACAACTTTCAAGATCAGTGATATATTTCTCATTTACGTGGATGGGCGTTTGATAAATTCGGTATACTTTGATGATAAGGGCGGAGTGGATCAGGATACCGTGGGAGGACTTCTTTCGGCTATAACCGATTTTATCAAGGATTCCTTCAAGGAGGATTCAGGAGCGCTTAAGGCGCTCGAGTACGGAAAGAAGACAATATACCTCGAGCGGGGCGTCGCCATGTATGTGGCAACGGTCTTTCATGGGACTCCCCCCCCGGAATTACGGGAAAAAATGCGGGGCCTTCTGATTCGGGTCTGGGGAAAATATAAAATTAATTTGAAGGTATGGGATGGCAGCAAGAACGGGATGGAGGGCATCACATCAATGATGAGCTCAATGATGCACCAGGAGGAACCTATGGAAGAGATATCGGAAATTCCTCCCGAGATGCCACTTGATGAAAAATCTCTGCTTGTTCCAGACGACGTGTCTAAAAATATTCAATTGTTAAATGATCCATCTCAGCCCCCACCGCAGATAAGCAAGACCACTACCGCTGTTATATGTGGAATCTGCATGGGTGTAGTGAAAACTGATCTGAAGGTTGTAACCTGTGGATGCCAGAAAAAATATCATCTAAGCTGCGCTAAAAGAATGAACAAATGTCCCAACTGCGGGATATCCCTATCCTTTTCGGATGAGATTCATTCAAATGAGGCGTCCGAATCATTGAGCAATATTTTTTCTGACTCAGTCCAACCTTCTCTGCATATTCAAATTGACGACGAAATAGAAATAAAAATGCTAGAAGAACATATTGAGAAGGAAAGCGAGGAGTTCAGGATTGATGTCTGAAATAAAAGATCACAGGAGTGCGTCCGTGCCAATTTTTAAAAATGAACGTCCCGAAGACACCGGGAAGGTTCGAAGGGTTTTTAATCCCGCAACGGGTTTCCAGGAGAATAAATATCCAATTGCAATCGATGAAGCAAGCGGTCACGCACATTCCGGTCCTCAGATCGTCTCCATGGAATTGAGCTCCATGTGCAATCTCCGCTGTATAATGTGCGGCTTTCATTCAATACACAAAAAAGATCGTGGGGAGGGTCGGCACATGCCAATGGAACTATTCACCCGGACTGTGCCATTTATGGAAAGAGCAGAGCTGGTGCCGTTGTGCGGTGGTGGTGAGCCTCTTCTGAATCCCAGTTTTTGTCAAATGCTTCGTAAAATTACCGATATCGGAGTTCCCACAACCATAACGACCAATGGTATTCTGTTAACCCCGAAGCGTATAGAGGAGATCGTGGAAGCCGGTCTTACCTATATTGAGATTTCCGTGGACGGGACACTCTCATACGAAAGAATTAGGGGAGTTCCTTTCCTTCGACTTGAGAAAAATCTAACAAATTTGGCCCGATACAAAAAAGATAACAATAACAGAACACCAATAATAGATCTGTCCTACACTGCCATGAGGGACACTTTGGGCGAGCTGGATGATATTGTAAAATTGGGTGCGGAGATCGGGGTAAGGGAAATACGGGTACAACCGCTGCAGATATGTTTTGCTCAGCTAATTGACCAGAATATTTACCAGGACCGGGCTAGGTCCATTAGTTATATACAAAAGGCAAAGGAAAAAGCGGAATCCCTGGGGATGAAACTCATTGTACGAAGACTTACGTTTTTGGATGATGAGAGATACGGGGATGACGAGGATGCAAATTATTACCTGAAAAAATATAACTGCCTGGAGCCTTTCAACTCCATGACCATTCTCGCAGACGGGAGGATACAGGTCTGCTGCGCGGGAATTACTCTTACAGAATCACTTTGGACCCATACGCCGGACGAGATATGGAACTCCGATAATATGAAACGACTGAGGCAGGAATTGATCAAGGGTGAATTCAGGAAAAGATGTAAATCCTGCAACCTGATACACGGCTCTAAAGAGAACCAGGTGATAATGCAGGACAAGGTGACTCTTTCAGCACTGCTTCGCATGGAGCGAAAAGCATTTCTATTATACCGGGAGCACTTGAAAAAGAGAGGGATAGTGAAAGGGAACCTGGATGCCTTGAAAAGGCTTTACAATGACCTTGCGGGAGGTATGGAATGAATGGAGTTTTTGATCGAGCCATGGCAAGGAGAATAAGGTGGTATAACTTTTTCAAGAATCTCCCGGGGGATCTCGCCCACGGACTGCGGAAAAAGTATGCTCCCATCAGGGGAATTCCACCTAACCTGATCGAGAGGGGTGTTACATTCATTTATCCTGAGTATGATTTCTGCTGGCCCCCGGAGATAACTTTGGGAAGGAACGCGAAATTAAGGGCAAATACCGCATTTGCAGGGTCAATTATTCTAGGGGACGACGTGGTTGTTGGTCATCATTCCATTCTTTGGGCAATCGGTGGCGGCAATAATTATATAAAAGTTGGGAACGGCTCCGGACTCGGTGCCTTCTCCGTTCTCATGACCCGTTATCACCAGTACCGCAAGAAGAATGTCAAGTTCATTGACCAGGGCGCAGTGGAGGGTAAACCGATCATAATCGGGGATGACTGCTGGATCGGAATCAGAAGCATTATCATGCCAGGAGTAACCATAGGTGATGGGGCAGTTGTAGGTGCGGGGGCGGTAGTTACGAAATCGGTAAAACCGTACAAGGTGGTTGCGGGGAATCCTGCCAAGGTCATCGGGGAAAGGAAATAGTAGAAAAAAAATTACATTTCCATATCCATTTGCTTTCTTTCATATCTTAGCTTGATCCAACCCGCGGTGTCAATATTTTTTATCATGCACATGTCAAAGAAATAATAGCAATCCGCGTACTCAATTTTAAATTTTAGTCCAGTGATATTTACGCTGTTGAAAAACCAGTAATAACCCGATTCACCATCGGTTTCCCAAGTCGACAATCCCGGATAATCTGATTTATAGAATTGGACGTTCTGCTTGATGTCGAATGGTCCTTTTACGGTATAGGGATCACAGGAGAACCACATCCAGAATTGACCGGATGGAATCGGACTGATCCGTATACCTTTTCCGTATTCAGTATCAACATAATCGTAGGTGTAATTGTGGAAATCGGTGACATTCTGAAATGTAGATAATTCTAGTGTCCTGCCATTTTGTATTGGAGCTGGGATGATTATGTATGAAGTATTGTTGATATTATCCGATTCTATTTTAAAATTCAATAATAATTTGTTGTATGTTTCGCTGAAATATTCTTTATCTTTCTTCTCTTCGTCGAGACAACCGGAGCTGGTCACCATTATTCCGGTTAAAAGGAGAATAATTAAAATGGATTGAATTTTCATGGACTTACTTCCGTTAGTAGTTGAACCCGCCAAAATTATTTTAGCGTTTTGTACATATTCGAAATTATTATTATTTATCCAGAGTAGTTCCATCAGGGATGGAAGAAGAGTTTATAAAGGATAACCTGTATATAATAGGAAATTCAATCCGAGTATGGTGGAAACGATGAAGAGGATTCTATCGGTCTGTTTTATCCTGATGCTGTTAATACAACTTTCAGGATCTTTTCATTTTTATTCCAAAGAAAAATTTGAGGAATCCGAAATCACGACAAAAACACCTCGCTCGGTCATTCCGTTTGAGTCTATGGAGGAGTTCACTCCTGATCTAGAGGATATACCCCCCGCGAACAGCGGCCCTGTAAGATCCTTGATTCGCGTGGAAAATGACGAAATGGGCGGTTCATGGTTGGACGATTTCGATGATGCAAGCGGGATCAATCAAACACAAGGAATGAAAGTTGGCGACGGAAAAGCTGAAACTGATCTCTGGATGTATAAAAAACAAATTACCATTATCAACAATGGTGGTTTATCCGAAAATTACCCATTGAACGTTACTCTGACAATAGATAATTTCGATTATTTGAAGGCGGATACACATGGTGATGATATTCGCTTTACAGATAGTACAGATAAAAATTTGAATTACTGGATCGAGGAATGGAACTCTAGTGGTACCAGCAGGGTATGGGTGAACGTCAGCAACATACCATCCGGAAATTCACAAATCCGGCTTAAGTACGGTAATCCTCATGCCGATCCCGCATCAAATGGTACTCGTGTATTTTCTTATTTCGATCACTGGACCGCAGATAACACCGGAGATTGGCTCCATGGAACCCCCGATCAGGACAACAATCATCACACTTACTGGGAGAATACGACATCTCAATCATTTGATCGTGTACTTAGTACGAAATTCAGGATGAAGAGCTGGAACAAAGGGGCCTGGGACTGGGCTGTAATGGGCTGGTCCTCCAACCGCAGCAGTCTCTGGGATGATGTGGATCACTGCCTCGTTCAGTGGAGCATGAAAGAGAGCGACGGCGCTAAAAACACCTTGGTTCCTATTCGTTTGAGCATCAATAATGGACCCAACTCATCGGTCACACAATTCAATTACGTCCCAAAACCGGACCCAAACCACAATCTATCGTTTAAGATAAATTATCGGTCCGACAGAGTGTCATACGAATGGTGGAATCTTGCAAACAACAGCCTCCTTGCTGCAGATGAAATTAATGGTCTTTCGAACATATCGTCTCCCGCGGTCTCACGATATTTTTTCGTTCAGCAGGTTGACAGCGCTGGAGCTACCTTCTCCTGGCTGCCGCCAACTTATCTGAAATGGGGTAATAATCCAGCAAACGGAGGGGGAGAATGGCAGTTCGATCATTGGTTCATACGAAAATATTCCAATCATCCTACAATTATTTACGGTGCGGAGATGGACGAGCCTTCACCGTTCATTACTTCGATACCTGTAACCCTTTCTGAGGGTATGTACTGGGATGACTTCTCTGCGATAATGTCAGAGCCTATGGGCACGGAAATAAAATTCTCCATACTGGACACCACAACGGGATCGGCAATAGTGGGATTGGAAAATCTAACCGTTCCCAATGTTAACCTTTCACGCCTCAACGATATGGATGTCGATTCCATCAGATTGAAAACGGAATTTTCCTCCAACGGAAGGCAGTCTCCATCAATGGAATCGTGGGGAGTGCAGTGGATTAGATCTTCAACATGGAGGGACAGCTTTACCGGTCAGGGTATGTGCGGCGGTGGAGTGGAGGGTAAGACAGATCCCGACACAGTGGGACTGTGGCATTTCAACGAAGAGGACGGAAATACAATAATTGACCAAAGCGGCAACAATAATGACGGAACCATGAAGAATATGAATGTCGGGAACCGAGTGATCGGGAGATTTGCAGGTGGAATGAAATTCAACGGGAGCACGAATTATGTAGAGGTCCCGGACAGTCCCAGTTTACACAATGATGGAAATTTTACTATTGGTGCGTGGATACGTCGGACAGCACCCTACGTAGGCGAGGATTGGCGTAATATGGGAACCGTGGCGAGCAAAGGAAGGGATGCCCAAATGGGCTCGTACAATCTCATGACAACGGTAAATTCCTCCAATAATATTCGGTATATATTCAATATTCATTTTCTGGAAAGCCCTGCAAATGGTGATACCGTGGAGTGGCAATCCCCTCATATCATCGGGACATGGCATTATGTGGCAGCGAGATATTCAGGAACAGAGATGAGTCTTTGGGTAGACGGTGTTAGACGGGTAAAAAAGGATGTTCGGGATAGACATATTACGGTGAGTATGTCACCTTTTTCCATTGGTCGGATGACCGGGTCCGAGTCGAGGTACTTTTTTGGAGGTGACATCGATGAAATTAGATTGAGTGACGTGGCCCGCTCTCAAGAGGAGATAATGAACGATTTTCTGGTGGGTATTTCAATATCGGGGGGACGAGCTCTGCCAGAAAATGAATACTCGAACGTTACTCTACGCTCAGATATCATTCGTTTATCCTCCCCATATATATGGAATACTCTTCGTATCCAGCGCTCGGTCCCGGAGAATACTTTTCTTAATATATCGGTCCACGACGCGGTCACTGGGGAAAGATTATTTGGTGATAGGACCGATCTCGAAACCACCTACCTGGAACTTGCAGGATCCATAAACGCAAGGGAGCACCCGACCATTTATCTTGAAGCGAACTTTATTTCCAACCATACATTCTCTCCTGTCCTCTATGATTGGGCTGTGAATTGGTCCATACCGGAATCACCTCAATTGTTGACTGATATAACCGATTTTCCCATCTCCGAGGAAACGAATGTAAGCAAATTATTGAATTTTTCCGACCATTTTTACGATCAATATCATAGGATCGAGCCGTCACTATTTACCCTTGAGAATCTAACGGACCGAACAAACCTGATACTGGAAGTTATCGGGGAGGAACTCCATATTGCAAAACTGGTAGAGAACTACTCGGGGACCATCTCCCTCTACGTTACCTGCACAAACGTTTACGGGTTGGAAACCAGGTCGAGTCAATTTCAGATAATGGTATTGAATGAGGACGATCCGCCGGTATGGATCTCCACCCCCCCGTCTATCGTGCTACAGGAGGATATTAATTATACAACCGATTGGTCCTTAATCGATCATATTTTCGATGGAGATGGGGACCCGATAGAACCAATGGCGATTCCGTCTTCGGATCTCATATCGGTCCGTTTGGAGGAGGATCTTCGAATTTCAATAATTCCTAGTACTGATTACTTTGGTGAAACAAGCATTGAGTTATATACACAAAATATTTCCGGCCGGGTTCGTTCCCTGCAAAATATAACCATTCCCGTAACGGTCAAGGCTGTGAACGATGCCCCTCTAGTCAGATTGATATCTCCCGCTGACGGCGCAGTGTCGGGGCTTGAGAATGTAATATTATCATTCGAAACGTATGATCCGGACAACAGCCAAGAGGAGATAAGTTACGATCTTTACATGGATCAGAACAAGGATCCGGGTATCTATAGAACAGATATACCAAGAGGTATAACGGTTGGGAGCCTTGAATCCGATGTAACCTATTACTGGTATGTTCTTCCTCACGACGGGGAACTTTCCGGAACGTGCGGCAGCGGTACATATAGTTTCACCGTAGACGTCGAATCAGAATCACCGGAACTTAAACTTTTAACTCCCATGGATGGTATGGTATTCAATAACACGGAAGTAAAACTGACGTGGGAAAATGCTGATGCGATCTGGAATCCTCTCATGTACCGGATAATTGTGGGTCCATCGAAAAATAATTTAGTCGAGATCGCAACAACCGCAGACGCATCATATCTATTGACGGACCTTCCGGAAGGAATGACCTACTATTGGACAGTCCTTCCCCTATCGGGCGCAAAGGAGGGTAGGTGTTTAAGCGGTGTCCGTTTTTTTAAAATCGATAAGGATTTCCAACCTATTTATGAGATCACCCTGGAGCCAAAGTTTTCTGAAGTAGAGGTTCAGTATGGTGTGGATGAAAATTTCAATATAACCCTGTCCAACAAAGGTAACCTTCCTGTCACAGTCAATCTGATCACCAAAGGTTTCATAAAAGGATTCGTAGATATTACCCGCAGCGAAATTCTTTCGCCCGAAGAAAGCAGTAGGATTCAGGTTGCAATTTCAAACACGTCCAACATCACGGCTGGAAAATACAATCTAAGCATCGAGGCGGTTCATCCAGGTGGTGTGGAGAACATTACGGTCCGTGTCGACATCCTTTCGGAGCAGCAGAAATCGGATGACGATACCGACCCGGGCAACATTACCACTGTCAGTGAGACCTCAGATAATACATGGTTCTATCTAATTCTAGTTTCCATCACACTGGTAGTCGGAGTTGTAATCATAATCATAATTATTTTAGTGAAAAAACAGAAAAGGTCGAAAACAAAGAGCACAGCCCCCAATGAAGCTGCAAAGGCAGTAGGCATTGAGCAAAGACCAGGCAATCTGAAGATTCAGGAAACCGATGTCCAATCGATAAGCAGTTTTGATAATTCAGGCCAGCTCGCACCTAGCGTCAAGCACTCATACTCGCGAAGGAACGATACCTGGATTCAACCCCGTCCGGCTCCGTCCAATCGTCCATCCGCCTCCCCGCTGACGCAATCTACCGTCCAGCCCAATTTGGTATCTGAATCTCAAATTATTGGGGTTCCTACCGGAGAATCGGTTGCACCAATGGTTGCCGAATCCCCGACGGTACCACAAAGCGAAATAATAAAACCCGAATCAGGTCCTTCGCCCCCCTCCCACTCCGAACCTCTACCTGTTTCTCATGGGCCCCAGATAATCGGTATCGATAAGGGATTTGCCATTAGTGATCTCTTTTTAGTCTACGTTGACGGCCGTCTCGTCAAATCGCTTTCCTTCGAAACACAACTGCGGGAGAATATGGATGAGGACATTATGAGCGGAATGCTCACTGCCATCACAGATTTCATAAAGGATTCTTTCAAAGAGGATTCCGGAGCACTTAAGACCCTTCAGTACGGGAAAATGACAATATTCCTTGAAAGAGGTGTGGGCATGTATTTGGCAGTGGTCTTCCATGGCACACCTCCTCCCGAACTTCGCGAGAAGATGAGATTTCTCCTCATACGATTATGGGAGAAGTACAAGTACAGATTGAAAGTGTGGGATGGCAGCGAAGACGGTCTCGAGGATTTGGATATAATGCTCGAAGCTATAATGGAAGACCGATTACCTGGAGAAAAACCGGAAGAAGCCCCTCCGGATGAGCCCCCTGAGGTAACCCCGGCCGGTTCTCCCGTCATCTCGACTGCCACCGAGGCGATAATGTGCGGGATTTGCATGGGTGTTGTTAAACCGGGACTCGAGATAATGACCTGCTCATGCGGCAACAAGCTTCACCGTTCCTGTGGTGAAAGGGTTGGAGTATGTCCTAAATGCGGGATTTCTCTGGTACCGGTCCTCCCGGCAGAAGATATTGCAGAGAGCTCTACAGGTCCCAAGCTTTCCACTGCCACAGAAGCCATAATGTGCGGGATCTGCATGGGCGTCGTTAAGCCCGGTCTCGAGGTAATTACCTGTAACTGCGGAAAGATATTTCATCCGACATGTGCCGATCGAATAGAGGAATGTCCCCGTTGCCAAGGCTCCATTGTACTCCATTCTAAAACTCCAGCTGAGGGAGAATCGGCTGAAGATGCAGCGACGATCACCGGTACAATGGAGGCGGTCCTATGCAAGATCTGCATGGGAGTAATAAAGCCCGGACTACCCGTCCTCAACTGTAAATGCGGTGTCCAGTATCACGAAGCATGTGCAGTACGTCTTGGAAACTGCCCCGAATGCGGGGCTGATTGCAAGTCGGTCAAGAACCTTTTCAGAGTGGACTCACTATCCCCCGAACTGGTGCCGCAGGTATCGGGAGCTCCGGACATTAAGGAGAACGAGGTCGAAGCTTTGTCGGAATACTCGGAAGGTGGAAATTCCAAGGAAACCGATGAGTTCAGGATCGACTTATAAAATAAGAAAAATTCTGGAGATGCTGGTAAATGGAAAAGTATGATATCGTTGTAGTTGGAGCGGGACCGGGGGGGGCAACTGCGGCGAAATATGCAGCCATTTCGGGGGCATCGACGCTTTTATTGGACCGGCGCGAGGAGGTTGGTGTGCCAGTGGTATGCGGTGAGCTAACAAGCGGAGGGACATTTCCCGAGTTCTCCCTTGCTCCCGACGGTCCCTGGGTGGCTAACAGAATGGGGATTACAAGAATAGTATTTCCGGAAGATAGGATATTGGATTTTCACGGAATTACGTTGGTTACACTTCAAAGGGATATTTTTGAGAAACATCTCGTGGAAACTGCATTAGAGGAGGGGGCCGAGATCCGGATGAATACTACGGTCAAGGGGGTAACAGATCTCGAAGGATCAGCGGTATCACCTACCAGGCATAATTCGTCCTATAAAGGCGTTGTGCTGAAGAACGGCAGCATGATCGGGGCAAAGGTGATAATTGCCGCTGACGGGGTAAAGAGTACAATAGGAAAATGCATTGGGATGGTCCGGACTCCATGTATAGAGGACCTTGGCAGGGCAATGAAATATATAGTTAGATCAAAAAACATAGACCAGAGCATGGGCCAATTCTTTCCGGGTGCGGAAGATACTCAAGGGTATGCATGGATACTGCCAAAGGGGAACGATACCGCCAATGTCGGTATCGGAACACTGGGGGGCAAAAGAGGTTTTTTAAAACCGGCTCTCGACAGATTTATCGAAAAGAGAATTCCAGGGGCTTCAAAAGAAAGTTTCACCGCGGGATGTCTGCCACTTGCACTTCCTCCACCCAGAACGGTATGGAAGAACGTGATGTTGGTGGGTGATGCCGCCTCCATGGTAAACTCTGTAGGAGGAGCAGGTATCCGAAATGCCATGGTCGCCGGAAGGATCGCCGGAAGGATTGCCGGAGAGTATATTGAGGGGTTTAAATCGTTATCATTCCTTGAGAAATATGAACGAGAATGGCGAAAGAAGTTGTATTCGAGGTTGAGGTTGAATCATTTTATCAAGAACTTGATGTGGCGTTCAGAAACATCTTCAAATCGTTTTTATTCCGTTTTTGCTCCCATGAACCATGTGGCGAATATGGTCCCCGGACTGATGTCCTGGGTCCAGAAAAAACAGCACATGTGATGACTTTAAATATACTTTTAGTTAACTTTTGTGAATGGAAAAATAATACTTTTATTATAAATAAATCGAAAAAAATCCACCATACTCAGGACAATAGCCATCAAGATATAAGTGCAGACACTTTACGAAAACGTAAAAAAAACATAGAAAAATTCATTCATTTTTGATCCGTATCATTTCTTTGATGGCATCGACCAAATAATATAAACCCACCAGGATAAATAGAACTGCATAAGGGATATAGAAAGGAATGTCAAGTAATTCAGAAAAATACAAAAATGCGGCCAGCAGTGAGGAGATAACTATACCGATGATGATATACTTTAATTCCATCATATTTTTTTTCTTCTCATCCATGAACATCCATCCGCATTACTAATTTATGATCAGTTGTAATGATTGGCGGATATAATAACTTACCGTAGATAGACAATGCGATAGAAAAGGATTGACCAATTATTCCGAAGAAAGGGATTATTATTTATTACGCCAGAATCTGCTCTCTCTGATCCGATAATAAGTAGATATTTAGTTAATAAAAAGTCAACCCTATTTAAAAATATTATTCCAGCCCATCCCCCGTCATATCGTCATACATCCATCATTCCACCCCCAGCATACCGAAAGAAACGCAAGTCGGAAATGATGGCACACGCCTATTGTCATAGTGTCGTATGTCTTGAATTCTAGTCCCCACGACTCAAACGCAACGATTCCACACGCCCCGTCATTTCGTCGCACTACCACCATTCCAGCCCATATGTTACCAAAAGAGGAGATTCTTTGTGTCTTCTTCTGTGACTCACTACCAGACAATAGGGCATGTGTAATAGGTTTATGATCTCTCTGTTTTAACATTATACGTAGCTTCAAAAACAAGTATATCATTTTCCCCATTCATCTCCATACGGCGTATCATTTCTGGTTTTGCAATCACAGAATTCTCGCCTAAATTTATTATCAAATATTCTCTGTATTTTTCTAATAGAAGTTTAGCAAGGCTATTAGTGTAACCATTTTTTATCATTAATATTGTAGTCTCATCTGAAGTACCATATTTTATCTTCTTAGGCCTTGACGCTAAACTAATATCCAAACAAAAATTCTTTACAAGCCAGTGCT
>CAYFHS010000026.1:0-55370 GCA_964342815.1 uncultured archaeon
AGGGTGAGGAATTTTCGGCCGCCGTTTTTGGGGATTTTTAAAGCGCCATTGACAGTTAGGTGCATTTGCCCCTTCATTGGCCGTCGCTTCGGCTGTATTTTATGGAATCACTTCACTTCGATATTATAAAGTAAAGTATTACGAAATTAAAGAGAATGGTCTCTTGGATTTTGAATGTCCAGATTGTGGCAAAGCATTGTATGGACAAGGGCAATACTGTTCTCATTGTAAAACGGGATTTATTGAGGACAAAAAAGAAACGTGAACCTAAACCTTGATTGGAAGTAATCCCCAATATATCAACGGTGGATTCTCACGGTGTGAACTTATATTCTTTTTAATAATTTCAATCACCACTCTCCACTCACCTTGAAAGGAACTCCACCGAATTTTCTTTGTCCGTATTGTATTTACGATAATCTCTTTTTTCCGCCATTAGATTTTGTCCCAATAAAACCATTTCCTGCAAAGTATGAAATCCCATGGGGTAAATATAAGCAATAATGGGATTCTTAGGCTGGATGAAGGATAAAATAAACGACGATACCATTGATGACACATTTGTACAAATTGAAGAAAAGTTCCTCGAGGAATGGAAAACCTGGGCCCGGAAAAAGGAATATATAATTCTCAGGGAAATTCCCGACGATATCCTGAAAACCTCCCAGAAATCTCCTTTTTTAAAGTGCGACAAATCCAAGATACTTTTTCCTCTGATGAAGGAAAATGATCAATATAATGTTTATTCATTCTACCTGGAAAAGGAATTCAAAAGCTTTTTTTCATCTGCGATCCACACCTACAACTGCCTGGTGGCTGCAGCCCGGATCGATCAGGGAGATGGCTACATCGAAATGGAAGCGGAATTGACCGACCTGATGGGTGAGGGGAAGAAGTGCCTGACCCGCATTGACAGCGATTTGAAAAAGTATTCATTCAAAATAAACGGAGAGCCTGTTGGTTTCGTCAGGGATTTCTTCACTGATAAAATGATAGGGCTTTTCAAATCTTTCGACAGGGTTAACATGAACTACTTCGATTGTCACTTATTTCTGATCAGACCTACGCCCAGAGATATGGCCATGCCCAGAGGTTTTTTTGACCCCCAACCCTTTCCCCGTTCCTCTATACTGGATATGAATACTCACGAGATATGGGATGTCCAAGGTGTGAAATCGATAGAGCAGATAGTTGATCAACTGGACCTGAGTTTGAATAAGTAAGGATCACGAAATTGCGTATAGATAAAACCCATATTTGACAATAAGTTCTATAATTTTCACTCCGCCTCTGAAATATCCGCGGTAGGCAATGCTCTTATTTCATCACCGGATTCAAGCAGGGGAAATCTCTTTTGTTCCAATTCCTGCATCAATGTTTCATTTACTGCAATAAACTGTATTTCCGCGTTTTCGAAATCATTGGTTTTATACAACGAAATACCCTTCTCGTATTCGGTACGGAACTGGCCGATATCCAATCCCAATAACATACCTTCTTTGAATCCTGTGTTAATTGCATCATACAATTCCCTTGCCCTTGTTTCCGATTCATCGATTTCAGGTACGTTTACAGGTGTTTCCGTTACAGGATCGGGCTCCGCCTCAGGTCCCCCTGACGGCGGTATCTCTTCAAGAGATTCTTCAATTATTTCGACCTTTTCTTCTTTTATCGGTATTTCGACTGTAGTTTCCTCTTTTTCCGTGGTCTTTCTTCCTCTTCTCATGAAAGCGATGAGGAGAATTATAATTATAACCAATAACAGGGCCATAACACCCATCATCGCGAAACCAGTGGGTGAAGATAATAGATCGCTCGCTCCCGTTCCACCAACTCCACTGTTTCCATCGGTGTCATCATCCCCTTCTGTATCATCATCCCCTGCAGTATCGTCATCACCCGTGGTATCGTCATCCCCTGTTGTATCATCATCCCCTGTTGTATCATCATCCCCGGCGGTGTCGTCATCACCAGTAGTATCATCATCCCCGGTAGTGTCGTCATCCCCTGTTGTGTCATCGTCTCCGGTTGTGTCGTCATCACCAGTAGTATCATCATCCCCGGTAGTGTCGTCATCACCACTAGTGTCATCATCCCCGGTAGTGTCGTCATCATCTTCGCTCGGCTTTTCGGTAACTGTAATATTAACTACGTCGTTTTCTTCATTTCCCGCATCATCCAAAACTTTAAGCGTCACCTCGTAGATACCCGGAATATCGAATAAAAATGAAGGTTCGTCATCGAATAATTTTAGGTTACTCTTGTTATATCTGAATGACCACGTATAGTTAACAATCCCAATATTGTCATCAGAAGCGCTACCGTCAAAGTATACAATGTCACCCTCTTCAATACTATCATCCGAACCTGCATCGGCGTTAGGGATGTCATTATCCGAAACAACAATTTCTATCAGATCACCGGATTGGAAATTCCCTGATGTGTCCTCAACGCTTATCGTAAAACTTAAATTGGACGTATCATGGCCGAGAGTTTCGGTTTCGACCCAGTAACCGTTGTCCGGGATCAAAGAAATGTTCCTACCAAGTGTCCCGTGCTCCCAATCAACATATACCGTTTCCACTTCGATATTGTCCGTGGCCTGTACCTTGAATTGGAATTCGTCGCCTGTGGTCCCGGTCATATCGCTTTTATCGTTCAGTGTGGGCAAATCATTGTCCGTTACTCCTACGGTATGCAATATTCCAGTTGCAAAGTTATCGGAACTGTCCTTTACGGATATGGTGTAAGTGAGATCCACAAGATCGTCGTCCAGTGTAATGGTAGAAGTCCAATATTCTCCCGAAAGAACCAGCGAAACGTTATCACTCGAATCGCCATGGACCCAATTTGCAAATACCGATCCAACTTTGATATTATCGATTGCGGTCACGTTGAAAGTGAACTGGTCATTTGTACTTCCTGTTGCTGCCGACAGGTCGGTAAAGGATGGGCTATCATTGTCGATGACGTTTACAGTTTTCAAGTTACTTATTTTCAAATTATTTGAGGAATCCACTACTGTTATCAAATAACTGAGATCTCCAATACTGTGATCGAGAATAATTGTTTTAGACCAGGAATTTCCCGTTTTCGCAAGTGTGATATTATCACCCAGGGCCCCCTGGGACCAATTCAGATAAACATCTGTTACCTGAATGTTGTCCGAAGCCGCAACGTCGAAAATGTAATTGTCGCCTGTTGTTCCAACGCCCGGGCTGTTGTCAGAGATCGTGGGTAGATCGTTATCAATAACATTTATTTTTTTATTTATGCTAATGTTGAAATTAGCGGCCTTATCCCGGACATAGAGCTCGTAGGAAAGGGGATCAATACTATCATCCAATGTGATGGTTCCAGTCCAGATATTCCTATTCTTAGTTAACGAGAGGTTCCCCTTCTGAATCCCGTGGAACCAATTCGCGTGGACGAAGTTTACCCCGATATTGTCCGTAGCGGTAACTCTGAAAGTGAACTGATCACCCGTTGATCCCTCATTGGGTGATTGATCATCGAACGTAGGAATATCGTTATCGGAAACGCTTACTATTTTTTTGGCACTGATATTGTAGTTATTAAACGTGTCATTAACATAGCTGACATAGCTAAGATCATTTATATCATGGGCCATAGAAATATTTCCGATCCAGTATCCGCTGGCCTTGTTCAACGAAAGATTCTGATTCAGATTTCCGTGCATCCAATTGACAAATACCTTCCCCATTTTTATATTGTCCGAAGCGGTGAAGTTAAAGGTGAATAATTCACCGGTTGTACCGCTATTAGGGGTGCTATCCTTGTAGGTCGGAGGATCGTTATCGGTAACGTTGACGATTATCAAATTACTGATGTTATAATTATCGGAAGTATCGTTTGTATATATTGTATACGAAAGCGGTGAGAGATTGTCTTCAAGAGTTATATTTCCTATCCAGTAGCCGCTGGCCTTATCGAGGGAAAGATTTCTGCCGGAATTCCCATGAGACCAATTAACGTATATTTTGTCCACTTCTATGTCATCCGAAGCATTTATCCTGAATGTGAATTTATCAGCAGTGGTTCCGGTGTTATTACTCCTATCGAGATATCCAGGACATACTGTGTCAGGGATGTTTTCTATAGAACATACCCAGAAATCATCAAGATACATATCCGTTCCCGTAGCCCTGAATTTGAAATCCGCGGTACAATAATATTCCTCCAGGTAACTACCATATATGTTATAGCCAAGGGTGGCCCAATTGTTATACATATAAATATACCAGGCATCGTCGATCCCTTGATTACCATTCTTTTGTCCGTCCCAGCTGCCGGATGAACTGTTCCAGAAATCAAAGGACCAGGTAGATGGATTTGCAGAACCCGAAAAAGTCCAGCCAATGAATATACCCTTTGTACTTCCACCGTTCGGGGCGCCGTATAATGGAAGTTCATTATCTTTAGTATTAGAGAGATCAACGGCATATTCAATGTATTGAACGCCAGCACTCGCAGCTTCCCATACGGTCGGCGCTGTATGGCCGGTTATATCGGGATCATTCTGTGCGGCTAACGAGGTTAAGGACCAACCATTTCCATGTGCCCACTGGTTCTGTTCGACACCAGACTCTACCGTATTGTATTCTCGCATCACATAGGGATAAAAATAGGCGTCATTATTGGTTTTATCCGGATCACCCACCGATTCTATCTTCAAACATACCTCGATTCTACCTGCATATCGGGGCCTCCATGATAGGGAAGTATTGAGTCCCTCGGTCGTGGTATTTTTCCCTGCCGGTAATGGGCCCACGTTCCTTGAGATATTTACGAATTCACGTCTTGTTTCCCAATTTCCTCCCTTGTTGATAATGTACTCGTGTATCACCAATCTCAAGGTGAATTGATTGATCTGTACCCCCCCGTCGTTCTTTACTATCGGTGTATAGGTTATGGTGGTATTTTTCACTCCCCACAAGTACTCTCGAAAGCCATTAATGTCATAATACAGTGTATTAAAAGGCGCATTAGATATATCATCGTACCAAAGCATTCCGTCCCAATCCATTAATAGATCACCATTTGCACCTCTTGTTCTATCAGGTTCTTGTGGACGGAAAATATGACACTTTGATTTTGAATTGTATGTTGAAAATGAAGATTGTTCTTCCGCGATGAATCCATCAAGTGCTAAGTTGTCTTTTCCTTCGTTGCTTATTTCAACTTCTTCTCTATTGCCAAACTCAGCTTCTTTTTGATTTTCATAGATAATCGCATGAGGCAACAATAAACTCAAAATTGCTAATATTATGATTACAGAGCTTTTCAGATTAGTCATTTTCATAACCTCCAACTTGGGTTATTCATGTGAAATTTATTCCTTGTCGTTTTACTGGAATAACCCGACTAATAATAAGATTATGAAAATGTTGAATAGTTATATATGTTTTATGAGTCTTTGTTATTTGACATCATGGAAAAACCATACCGATCAAATCATTTTTCGTTCTTCCCCGATCTCCAAGTTATAAGCGAATTTCAACTACACGTATGGGGAAATGCCATTGGAAGGAAAGGAAAAACATTAATAAGTCAATATCGATAATACATCATCGAGAGGTTTGGTGATACTTACTTGAGATCAAATGCGATTATTGCTGCAATGGTCATCTTGCTTGCCAATTTCTTTATACTTTATACCGTACCCCAAGAGGTAACAGGGGAAACGCGCTATACTATAGAGGATTTCGGTTCCGGTGTTTCAAAAGGGCTTCCCAATACTGGAGATTACAACTGTATCGGCGTTGGAGACGTGAACGGCGACCAGGACATGGACATCATCTGTGGAGGTGAATCAAGCTATGGAAATCAACCCCGAACAGGTCTTTATGTCTTCACCGGTGACGGGACGGGAAACTGGGATCAGATAAATCTAACGCTGTCCAACTCGTTTGCAGGTATAGAGGTGGCAGATTGCGACAATGACGGGCTTCAGGAGGTATATGCCGGTTATCAGGAGAACAGTAACGGTATAGGGGCATGGGAATGGACCGGAACAGGGTTTGAACAAGCTGGAATAACATCTCCTCTGGGCTCGGGAGGAGTGAATTATCTCAGGATCCGCAATATGACGGGAGATGCCGGCCTGGATATGGCCATTGGCACCCATAACGGTGTCCGGTATTACCAGGGAAGCGGCAGTGCTCCCATATCATGGACCCAGTATTCCACCGGTTTGAGAAGCAACGGACTCTGCACCCAGATCGACGTGAACGATATAAACAACGACGGCCTATTGGATATCATAGTGGGACAGTATGGAGACGGGCTTTATATATTTACGCAGGACGCAGGGGGTATGTCCTGGACCGATCGGTCCTCGACGCTCCCGCCCGTAGAGCAGACCGGAAGGGTCCTTGGCCTGGTAACGGGTGACGTTAACAATGACGGAAACGTGGACATCGTTCTGAACAAGAGGACAAATCCATCCGGGTTATTCCTGCTCCTGGGGAACGGGGGGGGAGGTACGGGAGTCGATTTCCAGTGGACATATCTCAACAACTCCTGGCAGAACCGACCTATGGGAACATTCTATCAGAGCCATCTTGTGGATATTGATATGGACGGTGACCTGGATCTATTAACGGCCAAGGAATCCACGGGACTTCACCTGTATCTCGGGAACGGTGCAGAGAATCCAGGCAACAATTTCGCATGGACCGAAGTGTTGGGCAAGGGGCTCCCCACAACGGATTTTTACACGGGAGCCAACTACCTCGATTTCGACAACGATGGGGACCTTGACGTGGCCGGATGCACCTATGGCAACGGCATGATAGTCCTTGAGAACAATCTTACCCTACCTCATGTTCCCGTAGCACGGGCGGGACCGGACCAGACGATCAACCTGGGTGATACGATATACCTCGATGGTTCTAATTCCCGCGATCAGCAGGATTGTCCCGATGGGGATGACGGAGGAACCATTCTGACGTACCAGTGGAACATCAGTTCACAACCCGCCGATTCAACTCTTGTAGATGATGACCTGATCCCTTCCGATTCAGTATCAAGTCCTTCATTCATCCCAACTCACTCAGGAAATTATTATCTCACTCTGGCGGTAAAAGATACAGATGATCATTGGAGTGTTTCGGAGGACCAGATCAAAATAACGGTCATAGGGATCAACAATTTCCCCGTAGCCCATGCAGGAATAAACCAGACCGTTCATTCGGGAAGCTTGGTGACTTTGGACGGTTCTGCATCAACCGATATGGACGAAGCGATTGAGATGCTAACTTTCGATTGGAATATATCAGCAGGAAATCCATCGCCGGTGACCCTGTCAGAAGAATCATCTATGTCGCCAACGTTCATGGCCCCGGATATTACCGGGGATTATCGATTTACATTGGCAGTTAGGGACTCTTTGGGAGCGTGGTCATCCGAGGACGAGGTAATAATCTCTGTGGAACTTCCAACAAATGTCAGACCTGTGGCGGATGCGGGGAGAGATTTCTCTGCTTATTCCAACAGGACGATCTTCCTAAACGGGAGAGCATCCCATGATCCTGACGGTAGCATCGTAACATGGGATTGGAACTGTTCCAGCCATTCTTCCATTACGATATCCGGAGTAAATTCATCAGATCCATGGTTCCAACCTAACAGAACAGGACAATATATATTCACCCTAACCGTCCGGGACGATAGAGGGGCATGGGCCAATGAAGACGGTGTAGTAATAACTGTGATTGAGGAGAACCGAGCTCCCGTAGCAAACGCCGGAATTGACTTTACAGCATATTATGATGAAATGACTAGATTGAACGGTTCTGCTTCGATTGACAAAGAAGGTTACATACTATCGTGGGATTGGAACTGCACGAGTCATACTTCTGTGGTTTTGTCTGAAAATAATTCATCTCTTCCAAGCTTCACGCCGGGTGAAGTTGACACATATATATTCTCCCTGCGGGTTATGGACGATCTGGGACTGTGGTCGAACACAGATACGGTTAACGTTACAGTGGTTGAACGTCCGATCAACCAGGTCCCGATTGCTCACGCGGGCAAGGACCATACTGTGAAGATAAACACCACAGTAGAGCTTTACGGAAATAATTCATATGATCTTGACGGGGAAATTGTATTGTGGGACTGGTACTGCTCCTCTCATCCGGGACTAGTATTCCAAGATGGAAACAGCAGAAACCCGTCATTCTTCGCGGGGGAAATCGGTACATACGAGATTATTCTGAAAGTATTTGATGACAGCGGAGATGGGTCGATTAAGGATACTGTTCTGATCACTGTGGTACCGGAGGATACCCAAATAGGGAACGGATTCGGTAATACTGCTCCCGTGATCTCGTTGACCTCACATAGAAATGTAGAGGTTTTGACTGGAATATCCACCATCAGCTGGACAGCCGCGGACCATGACCTTGATCCACTATCCTTCTCGATATTTTTACTCGATCAGGAGGGGGTGGAAATAAAAACCCTTGTCGACGGACTACCCTCGGAAAGCAGGACATGGGACTGGAATACTGCCCTACAGCCTGATGGATCCTATAGGCTAAAATTATTGGTGTCTGACGGGACGGATAATGCTCAATTTATATCAGATACATTCGAAATACACAATGAGGATGCGGGTACGAGGGAAAATCGCTCCAATTACGGTAAGGTGGTAATCTGGATCGGTGCGATTGTCCTGATATTGATAATTTTGGTGATGTTATTGATACTAATGAGATCGAGAAGGAATAAAAGAAACGAGGAATCAAAGGTCAGCAGGGATGATGAGAATCAGGATGATGAAGAATACCGATGGCGTGACTCTGGGAATAAGTATGGGGAAGCGAGTAGAAGGGATTATGAGCGCGTGCACCCTGGACGTAGGGAACGAAATTCAGACGAATCGATAGATCATTCGGGATGGAGGGATGAAGGATCAACTCAATACGACGATGAGATTGGTTGGGATGATGAGTGGACGGATGATGGTGATTGGAACGACGATGGGGAGTGGGAGGATGATTATTACGAGGAAGATTAGAACTTAATACAACTAAACTATTCTTATTCCCTTGAACCTGCCCGTCGAAATTATCATTTACCCACTAATCAACCCAGGGGAGAGGGATTCCCATAATCAAGAGGAATATGCTTTTAGGGGAGAACTTATTTTATTACTTTTAGGCAATGCCATCCAATTCATATATCGGAAAATCCCCAAATAATAAAATCTTCAGCGTAAATTCGGTTCCCATCTCCAAACCTCGTATTTCTACTATATCGTTTTTCGTAAAATATTCGTTATTGTCACTGTCATTGACGACCATATAAACTCTTGTCCGCTGCATGAGATCTACACCCAAAACAACGATTAAAACTATCAAGGTTAAGACAAGTAGTATCAAAGCACTTCTCGTCGGGTTGCGTACTTTCTCGGCAATAAAATTACTATGCAAAGTATCCTATTAATATCTTTCCCATACAATCCAAACCCACATGTCGGATTTCTTACTATGGCGGAAATACCGAAGGGGATTTAATAATGAGAGATTAAAAGAGATTTTTTCCCACCGGACATTAACGCGGAACCTTTGGGATTGAATTCTTCTATTACTTAAACCAAGAAAACGTTATATCTTCGTGACACACTCACCGGACCTCTAATAACTCTGGAAAAGATGACAATCGTTCAGTGAAGTCGCTACACTTCACAGTACAAAAACCGGAAAAGGACGATAAATATATGACGACAAGCCCAGGAATAACAAAACGGCTGATCCATAATATACCGTATGCGGCCACCATCTTGCTGGGGGCCGTGGTGATATATTTTTCAATTGAAGATTCTTTTTTAAAACTTTTATTGTCAGGCGCATTCATCCTGTACGGTATATTGTCCACCTTGTGGTTCATGATGTTTTTGTGTGTTCACTGTCAGTCATACGGATCCCAAAAATGCCGATCCGGTTTCGGTCTTCTGGCGTCAAAATTGAGAGCGCGAGGCGATCCGACATTGTTCCGAAAAAAGTTCAAAATACATATCGCGGTAGTCGTTCCGTCGTGGTTCGTCCCTCTAATAATAGGTCTTATTTCGTTATATGACGAATTCACCTTTACAAAAATGTTCTTGCTCTCACTTTTCATGATAAATTCATTCGTTATACTGCCATTGGCCTCCAGAAACAAGGGATGCTCGGATTGCCCACAGAGATCGGACTGTCCCTGGATGAAGGACAAGGAACATACATAAATAATTGAAACTTTCCTTCCAAAACTTACTTCAACATTCTAATTTAACATTTTACTGATCAAAATTGATGCGATCCGGCTTTAATAGTCAATACTTCTTCTCATTTCGATGGATTTTAATATTATTCATTAATCACAATATTATGGAAAGTTATTATATTTGTTTACGTTGTTATGGTTAATAAGATAATTCATAATGATACTTATTTACGGGAATCGTGAAATAATGAACAATGATGAACAATGACGATCAATGGTTAAGATTGGCAGCTCTGTCCCTGGTTTTATGTATCATTGGCGGCAGCTGCGCGGTACTTATTGATGAATTTATTCCCAACACAGACATCAACACAAGCTCTGAGGTAGAGAAAACTCCAGAAGTCCAGGGAAAATACGATTCAGATAAACGAGGTCAGCTGCATCCATTCAATCCAAGCCGGTGGTCCCCCGATTGGGTTCTTGTGACTTCAGGCGGTGTAGGGCGGTACTATGATAAACAACCCCGCCGCGATACCCAAAAAACACCTTTGTGGTATTATAATGATGCCATAAGCAAAGGAGGACGGATCCCGAAAGAACAGGAGCTGGTTGATTGGGGAAGCCAGTGGGGACGAAACAATATCGGCAGCAGTGCTGACGTCATGTATGTCAAAACCGAGAACCCCTTGGACCTAAGATGGACCGATAGGCCCGGATGTAGGTGCGATCAAGATGTACAATTAAATGGCCGAATACCCACAGGAGGCGGGGGTGGGGTTATCTATCTTTGGGATACTCTGTACGCAAGTGTGGTCATGACGAAAGATACGGCTCTTACGGATCCCGGAAACCAGGAATATATTTGCTACTCGGAGTACAGACCCTATAATATTAGCGTCAAGGTGGGTACGACAGATTTTTTAACCGACGCAAAGGAAATGAATCTTTACCTGGACTACAATCATACAAATGCAACCCTGAATTACAACTGGATGAACCAGACCTTCTATAAAACCCAAGACCCCAACGGACACGTGGAAGTTCTTCTTGACAAATGCACTGTAGCTAATGATGGTGTGGAATTCTGGTGGTTAAATTTCACTGTCATCTTCAATTTCACTTTTCCACACGAACGCCTTGTAGATTGTTACGTCGAGACCCTTGCTACTAATGGCGATAATTCACGGGATTTTTTCCCATGGCTTTTCCGGGTTGAGAACGATTTTGAAATGGAAGGTACCCCTGAGCTGGTTGGAGAGTATCAGGGAAAACTCGAAGAAGGAGATTGGATACAAGGTAACGAGACCATCACTCTTTCGAATCTCACTGTGAAGTACGCGGACACATTCAATATTTATCCCGATGACCGTTATTTCGACGTCACCCTTACGGACACGGAAGGGAATATCTACTGGGACAACGAATCAAGCGGTGAAGAGGTGCAAATAGAGTTTCCGTCGAGAAATTTAACCGACCTAAGGGAAAAATATTACATAACCATCGAAAACCTTCCAGGGCGGGCCATTTGCATGAGCAATTTCACTTTTCCGGTAACTATCGATAACGAGGCACCTGCGGCACCCTTCAATGTGATTTGCCATGCCGACAGTTTCAGGGACAAAGAAACGGAAAATACAGACCAGACCGAAACCTTCGTAACCTGGGAACCGGTGGAGGATTTTGAATCTCAATTATTGGGTTATTATTATTCTCTAACCGATAATTCTGGAACGGATAACGGGACGTTTCTAAATTTAACGGAAGTGCATATTGAAAATCTTGACGAGGGAGATATCTCGATTTACGTCTGGAGTGTTGACAATGTCGGTAACATAGGTACTGCGTCTAGTTCGGGAATAAGAGTGGATCTAACCCCACCTGTATTCAGTGATCTCATTCCCATGGATGGTTCCTGGTTCAATCATAGCGATATCGAATGTTCGGTGATAATTCAAGATCTCAACGGATCCGGTGTTGACGCAAGTACCATCGAATACTCAATTTCTTCTCGCGGTTCCGGCGCTTTCGTCCAATGGATACCTGCTTGGCTGCCCTATGATCAGATTACAGTGAATCCCACTGTGATATACAACTTCCCGGAGGGGGATACAAACTACATCAAGTGGAGGGCTAAGGACGTGTCGGAGAACGGATTTGTGGAATCGAATCCCGTAAATGTTAAAGTTGACATTACCCCGGTTGAATTTGCCCCCGAGATCAGCCCACAGATCGAATGGTATAGCAAACACGAGATTACTTCGACGATATTTATCAGTGACATTGGTTGTGGTGTTGATACTGATCGGATCGAGGTGCGGATTTCTACTACAGGTTCCAGTGATTTTGATCCGTGGTTACCTGTCGATCCGGAAAATATCACCTTAGCCCAGGATGGTTATGAGATTTCGGTCACCTTTCGTTATGCCGAAGGGAAAGATAACTATCTCATGTTCCGGGGAACGGATCTTGTAGGTAATCCTTATACCCAGTCTAAGAAATTTAACCTGAAGATCGACACAACTCCGGTTTATTTCAGTGATTTCAATATTGACGAAGACGATCCTCTCGAAGTTTGTGAAGTGGATTGTTTGATCATTATAAGGGATAACGGTTCCGGAGTGGAATCATCCTCAGTTGAATATTCCATTTCCACCGAAGGGGGCGATGAAAAATTTTTCTCACCCTGGAAAAAGGTTGCTAACGTGGTATCGGGAAATCCTACTCAGGCAACCTTACAGATCGAGTTCGAATGGGGGAGGGAGAATTATATTAGATGGAGGGCTAACGACGTGCTGGACTCCGGTTACGGCTATTCCAAAACATACCAAATTTGGATCAATTCAGAACCGCAGGTGACAATCTCATCACCCGAATCAAGAATCCTGGTTGACTCGAATGAGTTTGTTCTATTCGATGCAACACTCTGCGAAGATTATGACGGCGACAATCTGACTTTCTTCTGGTCCTCGAACATTGATCTGAACCGTTCGCTGGGAAATAGTTCACTGTTCAAGGCGAAACTTGCGGTGGGAAACCACAGCATCACTCTGTACGTGTCAGATGGTAATGGCAACAATATCAGTAAAAAGTTCAAGGTAAATGTACGAGAAAAGGTTAATACACCGGTGAAACAAGGGCAGGACGAGGAAGGTATTTTTTCTGTCAGCAGTAGTGATGATTCTTTATTCTGGTTGATCATAGGGGGTGCTGGAGTATTATTATTGTTGATATTATTGATAATTTTCATTTTGATCGGAAAGAAAAAGAAGAAGAAAAAGTTAGCTGATGAGACCCTTTTACAGTCACAAATATCTCCAAGTTCATATTACGGACCACCTTCCTCCCCCTATCCCTATGGATATTATCAACCTGGAGCTACTCAACAAGGGTATCAGCCGCAAGCTACAAATAATAACTTCGCGCCAGCTTTAGGATATGGTCAGGCCCAACCCAGGCCTATGCTACCTCCTGCATCAAGCACACAATACCCCCCTGCTCAACCATCTCAAATACCGTATTCCCCGAACGATCAAACGGTGGCTCAAATCCCGCAAAATTCGTCCTCCTCTACATTCGGACACACCGGTGATTTGTCCTATTCGCTTCCCATGTTCACAACCGAACAGGGAAACCAGAATCTGACCCGAATGGCCCTTCCGCCTGGCCCGGATGCCGTTGAACCAACCGATTTGTCCCAGGGAACGTATCCGCCACCTTCAGATGTTTCGTTACCCGGGATAGAAAACATTCAGTTCCAGGGAACCCATCCACCTTCGCCCAATGTTCCGGATATTAATGCGATCCCGCCAATTCCACTGCAAGATACTTCCGCACCACCGGTGCCCACAGGATCTGAGCCTGACATTTCAGGAACCTTGGATGATATATTCAACGGAGCGCTTCTCGAAGGACTTCCGCCCCTCCCCGAAGCACCAACCCCCGAACCTAATGTTCAGGAAATAATGATGCAGTGCCATTCTTGTGGAAACAGTTATCAGGCGAATATTTCTCAACTTCCCGCAGTAGTTACCTGCACACATTGCCAGACACAGGGCATGGTAGAGTCCTTGTAAGTTTTTATTGATGATGGTTGAAGCGGTTAATTAAATAATTTATAAATACGTGGAAGTCAATGTTTTCATCATTATTTCAAAATCAATTTAAATAATTTGATAAATATTAGTTTTGTTGGATTAGTGAAAACATGAATCTGAAAGCACGATGTATAATATTGGCGTCGATTTCAATTGTTTTATGTATGATCGGAGCGGGATATTCTACAATAATCGATGAATTGATATTAAGTTCTGATATGGATTCTATTGTAAAGGTTGAAAAAATTCAAGATAACAGTGGAGAATACGAGGAAAGTAACCGGGGCCAGTTACATCCATTCAATCCAAGCCGATGGTCCCCTGATTGGGTTCTGGTCACCTCGGGAGGTGTGGGGAGATATTATGACAAGGAACCGCGTCGGGACCGAGGAAAATCACCAAGATGGTATTATAATGACGCAATAAGCAAAGGAGGGCGAATACCTAATTACCAGGAGCTTTGGGATTGGGCTAACCAATGGGGACGCAATAACGTGGGAAGTAGTGCGGATGTAATGTACGTGGCTCGTGATAATCCCTTGGACCTGAGGTGGACGGATAAACCTGGTTGCAACTGCGATGGGGATCTGAATGAAGATGGCTCCATAACCACCGGAAATAATGGAGGCGTCATCTACCTATGGGAAACACTCTACGCCAGCGTGATCATGACTAAGGATACCGCCCTGACAGATCCCGGAAACCAGGAATATATTTGCTACCCGAGGTACAAGCCCTATAACATAAGCGTAAAGGTTGGCATGACCGATGCTCTTACCGATGCAAAAGAGCTGAATCTCTTTCTGGATTACAACAATACTAACGCAACGTTGAATTACAACTGGATGAATCAGACATTTTACAAGACACAAGACCCCGACGGCCATGTAGAGGTTCTTCTTGACGAATGTACTGTGGCAAACGATGGCGTAGAATTCTGGTGGGTGAATTTTACGGTAATATTCAATTTTACGTTTCCTCACGAAAGGCTCGTGGATTGTTACGTGGACACCCTTGCAACAAACGGGGACAATTCAAGGGATTTCTTTCCATGGCTGTTTCGCGTGGAAAATGATTTTGAGATGGATGGAACCCCCGAGATCACAGGAGAGTATCAAGGTAAACTTAAAGAGGGAGATTGGATACGTGGCAATGAAACCCTCATACTGTCGAACCTTACTGTTATGTATGCGAATACGTTCAATGTACATCCCGATGATCAATATTTCGACGTCACACTAACTGACTCCCTGGGAAATATATACTGGGACAACGAATCAAGCGGCGAGCAAGTTATTATTGAATTCCCATCGAGAAATCTCACCGACCTTAGAGAGAAATATTATATCACAATAACGAACCTTCCTGGTAGTACAATCTGTATGAGCAATTTCACCTTTCCAGTAAAAATCGATGCCGAAGCTCCTGCTGCGCCCTTCAATGTTGTATGCCATGCAGACAGTTTCAGGGATAAGGAAACTGAAAATACAGACGAGACCGAAACCTTCGTAACATGGGAAGAAGTAGAAGATTACGAATCCATGCTCTTGGGTTATTATTACTCATTGGTAGATAATTCCGGGACGGATAATGGGACATTTATAAATAAAACCGAGGTCCATATTGAAAAACTCCTCGAGGGTGATATCCTGGTGTATGTCTGGTGTGTCGATAATGTCGGAAACATCGGCTCGGCATCAAGCTCGGGAATCAGGGTCGATCTGACACCGCCGGTATTCAGTGATCTAATTCCAGCTGACGGTTCATGGTTCAACCACAGTGACGTAGAATGTTCGGTCATAATAACGGATAACGGATCTGGTGTCGATGCAAGCACAATTGAGTACTCTATTTCTTCACGTGGCGCTGGTGGTTTCGTCCAATGGATACCTGCTTGGCTTCCCTATGATCAGGAAACCGTGAATCCAATTATAACTTACAATTTCCCCGAAGGGGATACCAACTACATCAAGTGGAGGGCCAAGGACGTATCGACGAATGGATTCGTGGAATCAGATCCCGTAAATGTAAAAATTGATATAACACCCGTTGAATTTGGGGTCGAGATCAGCCCCCAGATCGATTGGTACAGTACCCATGAGATAAGTTCGACGATATTTATCAGTGACATTGGTTGTGGTGTTGATACTGATCGGATAGAGGTCAGGATATCGACATCGGGATCAAGTGATTTTGGTAAATGGCTTCCCGTCGACCCAACCAATATAACCGACGCACAGGAAGGATATGAGATATCTGTTACCTTCAAGTATGCTGAAGGGAGCGATAATTATCTCATGTTCCAGGGAACTGACCTTGTAGGCAATCCATTTACACAATCAAAAAAATTCAATCTGAAGATGGATACGATTCCCGTATATTTCACTGATTTCAATCTTGAAGGGGAAAACCCACTGGATGTGTGTGAAGTCGATTGTTTGATCATCATTAGAGATAACGGTTCGGGAGTAGAAACATCATCTGTTGAATATTCAATTTCCACAGAGGGAAAAGATGAGAAATTTTTCTCACCCTGGAAAAAGGTTGCCAACGTTGTATCGGGAAATCCTACTCAGGCAACCTTGCAGATCGAATTCGAATGGGGTAGAGAGAATTATATTAGATGGAGGGCAAACGACGTGCTGGACTCAGGATTCGGTTATTCAAAGACATATCAAATATGGATCAATTCAGAGCCGCAGGTGACCATCTCATCTCCCGAATCCAGAATCGAGGTTGACTCGGATGAGTTTGTTCTGTTCGATGCAACACTCTGCGAAGATTATGATGGTGACAATCTGACTTTCTTCTGGTCCTCGAACATTGATCTGAACCGTTCGCTGGGAAATAGTTCACTGTTCAAGACGAAACTTGCGGTGGGAAACCACAGCATCACTCTGTACGTGTCAGATGGTAACGGCAACAATATCAGCAAGAAGTTCAAGATCAACGTACGTGAAAAAATTGATCCCCCGGTTGATAACACCCCGAAAGATAATGGAATTTTTTCTGCCGGTAGTGCTGATGATTCACTTTTCTGGTTAATAATCGGTGGGGCCGGTGTTTTATTTCTACTGATATTATTGATCTTTTTTATTGTATTGAAGAAGAAAAAGAAGAAGAAAAAGGAGGAACAAGCGTCATTTGAGGCCTCATCGACAGGGCTTTACGGACCGCCTTCTTCACCCTATCCACAGGGTTATTATCAACCTCAACCATTTCAGCAGGGATACCAACCCCGACCAACTGGTATCGTTTCTCCACAAAGCATGTACGGTCAAATGCAGTCCCGACCTGATCTCACCCCGGCTTCACCTCTTCAATATCCATCCACCCCACAAGCTCAACCACAACTTCCACCGTACAATCCGCTGCCCAGTCAAACCCAGGCCAATACTTCAGCAGCTACAATGGGACACACAGGGGACATATCATACTCACTTCCGGCTTTTACCACAGACCAGGGTCCCCAGAATCTTAACCGAATGGCACTTCCACCGGGTCCGACCCCCGACGAATCTACGGTTTCTATCCAGTCACCCGTATCCTCCCCTGAGTTTCCTTTAACCGGAACCACCGAATTGCCTTTCCCGGGTAGTACTTATACTCCGGAAATTACTCCGCCCATAAATGTAACTCCTCAACCCGTCGATTCGATTTCTGCCCCTTTTCCTCCGGCAGTTCCCCCTGCTCTGGACGTAGCCCCACCGACACCGGTTCCCCAAACTGCTTCACCACCGGTACCGTTGGAATCCGCAGCGAACACTCCTGAAGACTTGAACGATATATTTGGCATAAAGGCTCCGGAAGAACCCCCAGCACCGCCTTCACCCCCCACACCGGAATCGGAGGCCACGTCAATAATGATGCAGTGCCATTCCTGCGGAAACAGTTACCAAGCAAGTATCGGACAGTTACCAGCCGTTGTGACTTGTTCCTACTGCCAGACACAGGGAATGGTCGAATCATTATGAATCTACTCTAATCGTCTTTGATAAAACAGTTGTCTCATAATTTTTAAATAGCTGAAAATCAATCTTTTCCAATACTTTTTAATATCAAGTTATTAAAATTTATGAGTATAAGGGTGTGGATGAGTGAGATCATGAAAGGTAAAAAATCCTGGACTGTGCCGGTAACAGTTGTAATTTTATTCTCGATGTTTTTTACAGGTTTATTAATTAACATAACTTATTCTGAACAAAATGAAAATCAATCAATAGAAACCGGCTCTCAGAAAACTATTCAAAATATTCCGCTTGTAGAGGAAAATCAATCACGCGGCGGCCTGCATCCGTTCCATGGGGGCTATATTGAGATAAATGGGCTGTATTACGACAATAATGTACGCAGGGATCGGGGATATACCCATCGCTGGTATTATCTCGACGCTATTAGCAAGGGGGGCCGGATCCCCAATAAAGCAGAGATAACGGCATGGAACGACCGGCGAGGAAGACAAATCGACGGGAGCATAGACATGCTTTATTGTAAAGATCCAGGGTCTGGTCATCAATTTGCATATACTGACAACCCAATGTGCGGCTGCGATTACAACGTAGCTGAGAACGAGAATCTTCGAAATCCCAATAACGGCGGCTGTGTATATGTTTGGGACACTCTCTATGCCAGCGTGATAATGACGAAAGATACTGCCTTATCTGATCCCGGAAACCAGGATTACATATGCTACTCAAGATACAGACCCTATAATATCAGTGTCCAGGTCGGAACAACCGATGATTTAATGGACGCAGAGGAAGTAAGTCTTTATCTGGATTATAATCATACAAATGCAACATTGAAGTATAATTGGATGAACCAGACCTTTTTCAAGCTGCAGGACCCCAACGGACATGTGGAACTTCTTTTGGATAATTGCAGCGTAACCAACGATGCTGTAGAATTCTGGTGGGTTAACTTCACGGTAATGTTCAATTTTACCTTTCCTCATGAGAGTCTGGTTGATTGTTTCGTCGAGACCCTGGCCACGAATGGTGACGATTCAAGGGATTTCTTCCCATGGCTGTTTCGCGTGGAGAACGATCTCGAGATGGATGGCACCCCCGAATTGGAAGGTGAGTACCAGGGTAAGCTCAATGAGGGGGATTGGATACAAGGTAACGAGAGCATTACGCTTTCGAATCTTACTGTAATGTATGCAGACACGTTCAACGTCTATCCCGATGACCGGTATTTCGATGTCACACTTTCTGACTCCGAGGGAAATGTCTACTGGGATAATGAGAGCAGCGGTGAGGAGGTCCGCATCGAATTCCCATCGAGAAACAAGACCGATCTCAGAGAAAAATATTACATAACCATAACGAATCTTCTCGGCAAGGCCGTTTGTATGAGCAACTTCACTTTTCCTGTAAACATTGATGCCGAAGCCCCTGCAGCTCCCTTCAACGTGATATGCCATGCAGACAGTTTCAGGGACAAAGAGACAGAGAATACCGACCAGACGGAAACCTTTGTCACCTGGGAAGAGGTAGAGGACTTTGAATCCGGGCTCAAAGGATATTATTACTCCCTTACAGATAATTCCGGAACGGAAAATGGGACCTTTCTAAATTTAACAGAAGTGCATATTGAAAATCTCATGGAGGGTGAAATCTCAGCATATGTCTGGTGTGTGGATATGGTGGGTAATATAGGACCGGCGTCCTCCTCCGGAATACTCGTTGATCTTACCCCTCCAGTATTCAGTGATATCATTCCTCTGGATGGTTCCTGGCACAATCACAGCGACGTAGAATGTTCGGTGATAATTCAGGATATAAATGGCTCGGGTGTTGATGCAAGCACCATAGAATACTCCGTTTCCTCTTTGGGAACCGGTGCTTTCCTTCAATGGATACCGGCATGGCTTCCCGATGACCAGGAGACCGCGAATCCGATCATTACATACAATTTCCCCGAGGGAGATACCAACTACATCAAATGGAGGGCAAAGGACGTATCGGAGAACGGATTCGTCGAATCCGATCCAGTGAATGTTAAAATTGACATTACCCCTGTTGAATTTGCTTCCGAGATATCTCCACAGATCGATTGGTATGGTAAAAACGAGATAAGTTCGACTATATTTATTAGTGACATAGGCTCCGGTGTTGATATTGATCGTATCGAGGCAAGGATTTCCACATCGGGCTCAAGTGATTTTGATAAATGGCAAAGCGTTGACCCTGCCAACATCACTGAGGTTCAGGACGGTTATGAAATAACTGTGGGCTACAGCTATAAGGAGGGAAGCGATAACTATTTAATGTTTCGTGGTACCGATCTGGTAGGCAACCCCTATGCACAATCGAAGAAATTCAATCTAAAGATCGATACCACCCCTGTTTATTTCTCTGATTTTAATCTGGAAGATGAAAATCCACTGGACGTCTGCGAAGTCGATTGTTTGATCATCATAAGGGACAACGGCTCCGGTGTGGAAACTTCATCCGTGGAGTATTCAATATCAACAGAAGGTGGCGATGAGGAATTTTTTTCTCCATGGAAAAAGGTTTCAAACGTAGTATCTGGGAATCCCACCCAGGCAAGTATTCATATCGAATTTGAATGGGGAAAGGAGAATTACATCAGGTGGAGGGCCGACGACTTACTAGCCACAGGATATGGTTATTCGAAAATATATCAAGTTTGGATAAATTCAAAACCAGAGATTACGATCTCATCACCCGAATCCAGGATAGAGGTAAGCTCAGATGAATTTGTTTTATTCGATGCGACACTAAGCGAAGATTTCGATGGTGACGAACTGACGTTCTTCTGGTCTTCGAACATTGAGCTGAACCGTTCGCTGGGAAATAGTTCGTTGTTCAAGGCCAGATTGGCAGTTGGAAACCATAGCATCACCTTATTTGTCTCGGATGGCAACGGTAACAATATCAGTAAGAAGTTCAAGGTCAACGTAAGGGAAAAGGTCTATGCACCGGATGATGTCGAACAGGACGATGAGGGCATTTTTTCCGTGGGGAGTGGAGACGATTATTTATTCTGGTTTATAATCGGTGGGGCCGTTGTTTTACTTCTCCTGATCCTCCTGATTTTTTTTATCGTTCTGAGAAAGAAAAAGAAGAAAAAAGAAGCCGAAAAAGCATCTTATAGTTCACAAACTTCCACTTCTCCACCATATGGGGCATCTTTATCACCCTATCCACAGGGCTATTACCACCCTTCCAATATTCAGCAAGAATACCATGCAGTGCCATCAGGAACCAGTATGCAGTCCATGGGGTATGGTCAGATGCAGTCTCAACCTCAGCAGTCGCAAGCGGCTCCCCCGCAATATTCATCTTATCAGCCTGTTCAACAACAGTTACCTCAGTACCAACAGCTACCCGGAGGTACTCCGACAAATACTTCGATGAACGCTGCGGGACTAGGTCAAGATATATCGTATTCTCTTCCGGCCTTCACCACAGATCAGGGTCCCCAGGATTTAAACAGAATGGCCCTTCCACCGGGACCTCCTCCTGACGAGCTTGCAGTATCAGTACAGACCGCTGTATCTTATCCTGAAGTTCCAATTTCTGGACCGACGGAATTACAATATCAGGGTTCACCCCCTTCACCGGCAGCCTCCCTGGAGAATAATGTATTTTCCCCGGTGACGGTCGCAAGTTCTCCACCATTACCGTCAGAACCCGGAACGAACACAGCAAGAACACTTGAGGAAATATTCAGCGGCCCCTCCCTGGGAGCACCACCGATCCTCTCCGATGTACCGAATCCGGGAATAGGTATAAAAGAAATAATGATGCAATGTCATTCCTGTGGGAATAGTTATCTCGCCAGTGTCGCCCAGCTACCCGCTACAGTGACATGTACGCATTGTCAGACTCAGGGTATGGTGGAATCGTTGTGATTCATTTACACTTTACAGTTCTTGTTCGAAAGTACAAATAATTACGATCCGTAACCTGCAAAGGAATCTATCAAATATGGAGGAATTATCTTGAAACGAAAAGCCGTAATCATTACAATCACGTTGTTTTTAGCTAACATTTCCCTTCTAAACCTCATATCAGTGGGGAATCAAGGGTATCCACTGGATAACTTCGGTTCCGGAGTTTCAACGGGGCTTGATGCAAATGGGAATTTCAATTATATCGGGGTTGGAAACTTCAACAACGATGCAAATATGGATATGGTTTACGGAAGCGGTCAGTGGAGCACCGGAGTGACTAATACCGGGCTTTATGCGGCTGCAGGTAATGGCGCCGGTACCTGGACCAAGAGTACGATAACAGCCACCGATTCGTTCGCTGGCATTGCAATTGCAGACTGCGATGGGGACGGTTCGCAGGAAGTATACGCCGGGTACGAATGGAGATGGGCCGGAGCTGCAGCAAATGGTGTGGGGGCATGGGAATGGAATGGAGCCGCCTTTGCGGCAGGGGGAATCACCTCTCCCATCAATTCGGGTGGCGTGGCGGATATCGAGGTCATCAATGTTACAGGAGGTCCAGCTCTCGATATTGTCGTGGGTAAACAATCCGGAGGATTGGCATATTTCGAAGGAAACGGAGTCTCCCCAATTACCTGGACATCGAAGTCAGTAGGTTTATTGAACTCCAATGAATGCACCGCTGTTGATGTTGATGATATCAACAATGATGGTCTGCCGGATATTGTGGCAGGTCAATACGGCGGAAGAGGATTACACATATACACACAGAATGCTGCAGGGCAGCTGTGGACCGCAAGAACCGCCTCACTCCCTGCAGGCGCAAAAAGTACGTCCATCATGGGCGCAGAGGTGGGAGATATCAACAACGACGGGAATTCTGATATTGTTTACAGCACCCATGGCGGTGGAATGAGAACTCTTTTGGGAAACGGTGGGGGTGGAACAGGTGTGGATTTTCAATGGACCATACCCACGGGAGGAAATTCTAATGGATTTCCCGGGAACTACGGCTCTAATGGTGATTTCCCGCAGATGCAGTTGGCCGACATAGATTTCGATGGTGATCTTGATCTCTTAGCACCCAAAACCAGCAGCGGTCTTTATCTCTTTTTGGGAAACGGTAGCGAACAACCGGATGACGGTTTCGGCTGGGGTCTTGTTTCCGGAAAAGGGCTCCCTGTTTCAGGAACTTATTACGGTTCGAATTTTATCGACTTTGACAATGATAATGACCTGGATATCGCAGGAGCAACCTGGGGAAGCGGAGTTAAGGTTTTTGAGACCAATTTAATCCTTCCACCCCACCCTATAGCAAATGCAGGGAGCAACCAGACGGTATACCTTGGAGATACGGTCTTTCTGAACGGCACCAATTCCACAGATGCCCAGGATTGCCTCACCGGAGACCCGCAGGGGAACATACTCACCTATGATTGGAATATCACTGATCAACCCCAGGGTTCGACACTTACAGATGCGGATCTGGCTCCCTCGGATGCATCAGCGGTTGTTTCCTTCGTTCCGACGCAATCCGGATTCTACATGCTTTCCCTTGTTGTCAAGGACAGCGAGCAACAGTACAGTCTTTTTGAGGATCATGTAAATATAACTGTCATAATTGATAACAGTATTCCAACTGCCAACGCGGGGATCAACCAGCAAGTAGAGACCGGGACAACAGTTATCCTTAACGGTTCGGCTTCCACTGACACAGAGGATGCAATAGGGCTGCTATCCTTCGATTGGAATGTTTCAGGGGGCAATCCTTCGTTGGTCACACTATCCGATGAATCCGTCATTATGCCAACTTTCATTGCACCGGATACTACTGGAGATTATTTTTTTACGCTCGTTGTGAAGGATTCCCTGGAAGCGTGGTCCATGGAAGACGAGGTAAAGGTAACTGTCGAGCTTCCACCCAATATCATTCCCAGCGCCCAGGCGGGAGTTGATTTTTCTGCATTCTCAAATACAACTGTAAGGTTGAACGGGAGCGGTTCACAGGACTCGGATGGTGAAATCGTTACCTGGGATTGGAACTGCACGAGTCATCCATCTCTTCCCATCGAGAATGAAAACAGCCCATTGCCGTCATTCACTCCAAACCGTTCCGGCCAATATACCTTTACACTGACGGTTCTCGATGACCGGGGAGCTTGGGCCCTTGAGGATGAGGTCATTGTTAATATAATCGAAGAAAATCAACCACCCGAGGCCAATGCGGGAGTTGACTTCACAGCCTATTTCGGTGAAATAACACATCTGAACGGCAGTTCATCCTTTGACCTTGAAGGCCAGATCGTATCATGGGATTGGAGTTGCCTGAATTACCCTAATACAACATTTGCCAACGGAAATTCTTCAACCCCTTCGTTTACGCCTGAAAAAGTGGACATCTACCAATTTACACTAAAGGTTATGGATGATCTGGGGCTCTGGTCTCACACAGATGAAGTGAACATCACAGTAATCGAACGCATCATCAACATTAAACCGATTGCGAATGCAGGCAAGGACAGGATGGTACATGTGAATTCCACAGTTATTCTAAACGGCAGCAGGTCCAATGATCCTGACGGTAATATAAGCTCGTGGGTCTGGAACTGCAGTTCCCATGATAATCTCAACTTTATGTATCACGATTCCGCTCACCCGAGTTTTTATGCTGCTGAGATAGGTACTTACAATATCAGTCTTGCTGTTGTAGATGAGCTAGGGACATGGTCGGCCGAAGACCATGTATCAATATCGGTGGTATCCGAAGATACGAACATCACAGATCCACTAGCGAACGCAGCTCCATATGTGAAGCTGACATCGCCCCGAGGGGGTGAGACAATTCTTAATACAACTGGCATCACGTGGACGGCTTCGGATGTTGATTTGGACACATTGAGCTTTACCATAGAACTTCTAAACTCAAGCGGCGGTATCGTAAGCATACTGGCGACAGGTCTGGATACGGATATCAGAAGCTGGATTTGGGATACTTCAAATGTACCCGACGGGAGCTACCGGATCCGAATAAAGGTTTTCGATGGGATTAAAATAACCGAGGATACCTCCTCCCCTTTCACCATTGAAAAATCCAAAGACGATAATGATACCGAGGATGATGATATTACAGGTGATGATGATACTGCAGGGGATGACGATGCAACCGGAGATTCGGAAGAGGGAACGGGGACATTCTTTTCATCTACCACGGGAATCCTGATCATGGCAGGTATCGTTTTGGTTTTTTTTATTATTGTTATAATATTGGCTCTGCTGCTTTACGGTAAGAAAAAGAAGGAAAAAAATGAAGAGGTAATAAAAGAAGTTTTTGAGGAAAAACCCATCGTGGAGGATGAATATTCGCAAAAAGATGAAGGTTGGGGCCCGAAAGACACCGGATGGGATCGCAAATCATTCCGTAATGAGGATTTTTCAGATGGTAAAGCGGAGGACTATGACGACTGGATGGAGGAAGATACTGATAGTGATTGGGAAGAGGACGGGTTTGGAACCTATAAAAGAAAATCACGGCATGGAAGATATGGAGCAGGGGTATTACTGTATCACGACACAAAGGTAGAAAAAAGGGGTGGCAAATACGACCGTGAGCACCGGGATGATTATGACTATACAAGAGATGATTTGGATGATAACTATGAAGTTGATTTTTACAATGACGAAGCCGAAGAGAAAGATTACGACTATGAATATGACAATGATTTTAATAATGATCCGCATGACATTGATTTCAACAATGGATATGATGATGCAGACGAAACCAAAGAGAAGGATTTCGACAATAACGATAGTGATGACTATTTCTATTTTGATGACGATGATCAGTATGATGAGGATGAATACGAATTTGACCAGTATGACGATTATGATGATTAATGATTATTCGGGTGATTTGCCTGCGGCCCAAAAAAGATAAAAAATTTTTGAAATCACTTAAAACAATGGAAAAACCCAATAGTGGCGAGTGATTCGAAGGCTTTTTCACTTAACATCCAATCTCAAAATATATCGCAATAACAAGACATATGTTTTTTCAACGTCAGAAACAAACATTTATAAAGCATTATCAATTTAAGGTAACCAGATCGCCCGAATCCTATTTTATTAGAGGTTGGGCCGTGAATAATAACCGGAGGAAATGAGATGAGAATAAACAGAATAGCAATCTTTGGTATCCTTGCGATATTTGTAACGTGTGCACTGTTTCAGAGCGTAGCTGCACAAGACGACGATGCTGATTCGGACAGCGAAACTTCATCAAGTTGGACCGACAATATCGGAAACCATATTATTTCAACAGTTGTTTGGGTAGTGATTGGTCTTGTATTGATATTAGTTTTTGTTGGTTTAATTGATCTTGTAACCGATAAAATGAAACATAACTGGCTCAATCTTGAGGAAGTTGCTGGGAACCCTACAGCAATGGCCATAATCGCAGCAGGCCTTATGATCGCAATAGCAATAATAATCCATGGCGCGGTCATATCATAATTAATTTTAATTGTGTTATTTTGAAATTCGAAAACATCCTCGGTCCACGAGGATGTATTTTTTTTAATATTTTATTACGATAAGTCATCGAATCGAGTAAAGAATCAACTACAAGAGCATAAGATTTATTTATGACCACAACTATTAGATACCGCTCACTCCATTTGATATTCGTCAATTCATACTGACGAATTATATTATTTATGAAATCTATCGGAGGCAGGCGGAATGTTGATTCAAAACTGCAGGATAATGCCAGGATTTATTAAAACTTTGATAGCTATTGTAGTAATCATTTCATTACTCAACGGAATAATACCGATATCGGGAATCGGTCAAAATGATTCGAGGATTGCATGTATAGACCCTGAATTGGAGATTCAACCAGTAAAGGAAGAGTTTACAACGGAGATAGATTCCTCCCATGAGAGGTCCGGGAGAAACTTGCTTTCCTTCAATACGGGAAAAGATACTTTCGTGTGCAATGATTTCGACATGAATGGATACAAGGAAATGAATTTCGGCGCCGAGGATACAATTTACGTGGCTTATGAGGACACTGCATACAATTATTTCCCTCCATTACGGGGTTTGATAAAATTCGATTTTTCTGGAATTCCTACAAATACAGAGATAATTTCCGCCAATATGAAATTATATTACGGGGAATCCATAGAAGGTGAGTCCGTACCCCTTGCCATAACCGCTTATCCTTTGACTTGTGATTGGGTCGAGGGTACCGGCACATGGGAACAGTACGATGACAACGCTGTTAATTGGAAAACATACGACGGAAAAAATGCGTGGAATACACCAGGTGGAGATTATGATGATCAAATGGGAGTTGCGGCCACAACTCCTGGAAATTTCGGATGGGTCACATGGGATATAAAGAATATTTTCCAGGAATGGTCGGATGGGACCATTGAGAATCACGGAGTGATACTCATTTCCAAAACCGAGCCGACCCAACCAACTGTAAAATTGTTAAATTCATTCAACGGGGCCAATAATAAACCGGTTCTCGAGATCCGTTACAACAAACCTCCCACAGCCATTATCGATTCAGTGGAACCTAATCCTGTAAAGGAGTTTCGAAACGTCACGTTTACCGGTCATGGGGATGATCCAGATGACGGGACTACCAATTCTGGATTTATTTGGATGCTCAAGAATGATTACATCCCCACCATAGTGGTGGGCAATGAAGCCATAAGCACCGTGGACAATTTAACCCATGGTAGTTACGAGGTCTCCTTCCGTGTGAAAGACAATTTTGGTGTCTGGTCTCCTGACGTTACGTTGAATGAACCGTTGGTCGTCAGTGCTGATGAAGCTCCTGCTAAGATCGATGATCTTATAGCAGAGGCGCACGGGGGTCTTAGCGGCGCCATAAATCTCACTTGGAAGGCAGTGGCAGAGGATGGGCTTCGCGATGATGGGAAGGCAAGCAGGTATATTATAAAATACTCCGATACTTATATGGATAGTCTAGCTTCCTTCAACAATGCCGAGGATCTCGACAGCATAATTGAAATCCCTGAGCCGAAGAAACCCGGGGGAAGAGAGGAAATTACCATTACCGGTTATAACAAGGGCAGTGAACATTTCTTTGCGGTGATTGCTGAGGATGAGAGAGGTCAGAGGAGCCCGATCTCGAACGTAGTAAGGGCAATTGCACCGGATCATAATCCGCCGGATGGTATCCTCGATCTAAATGCAGAATCGGGTAAGAGTGATGGCGAGATAGACCTTATGTGGACTGCTCCGGGTGATGACGGTATCGATGGACAGGCACACAAATATCAGATCAAATGCTCGAAAGACCGGATACGCACGATTTGGGATTTTTACTCGGCCGACGATGTTCCCAATAGTGACGAGGTCCCGTCTCCAAACCCTGCCGGCAGTCGCGAATCTTTTACAGTTACAGGATTAGAACGCAGAGAAACATATTACTTTGCCATCAAGACCATGGACAAATGGGATAATATAGGCCCATTATCCAAAGTAGCTGAAGCCATGGCAACCGACAAGATGGCTCCTTCCATGGTCACTGGTGTCGTTGGCTTCGATACCCCTGATGATCTCGGACAGAGCATCACCATTAACTGGAATATTTCACCTGAAGAAGACCTTCATCATTATTCAATCTACGTTGCCATGACACCCATCACAGATGTCAGCCTTATTACTCCGGTCAAAACCATTGATAAGAACCAAGGTACAAAGGCGATTATCAGATCTCAGGATATGTCGCTGGTAGATCGGAGGGAATATTATGTAGCAGTCACTGCCGCGGACGACTACAATAACATGAAGACCGAAGTTATCTCTTACGGGCCGATCATGTCCCTAAATAATCTGAAGAAAGCCCAACCACTCTTAGATCCTGAAAGAGGTACCACTTACGAAAATAAAGCTATAAGTGAAAATCCTGCAGTGGATATTGAGATCACTAAACTGGATGTTACAATCAACACAGAAGAGATCGACGACAAGTTCGTTAGTATCACTACATCGTACGAGATCGAGGGGATTTCAACGGTCCCAGGGGATCAGATCGATCATATCGATGTCTACGATCACATGAGGGACGGTGAGGACGATTGGGATTGGTCGCCGCTCATGGATCAAGTCGCTGTCGAGGACCTGGATGATACGGAAACGGATTACGTTGATAAATTATATGAACTGTTCTTTCATCCCGATATTAGCCAAGATATCTGGTCACTGTCCTACCAGTACTCTCGTATCGTCGAAAAAGAAGAACTGGCACTTCTGGGTATAGGCGAGAATCCTGAAAATTACGGTGTGAACCAGATATGCATAGTTACATGGACCGTAACAGCAGAATGGAATTATCTAGTGCAGGAATACGAACAAAAGGTAATCAGTACATGGGTGGATTCGGACAGGGACGGTCTGGCTGACAAATGGGAAGAAAAATATTTTGAAAGCATTACGAAATATTTTGCTCTCGATGATGCCGATGGGGACGGTTTTTCCAATTTATTGGAATTCCAAGAGAACTCAATACCAACTGATGCGAATTCCTATCCTCAGGGTACGCCCGATAAGACAATAGTAGATCCGGTGAATAAAAAAAGTTCGGGACTGGAAGATAAAGGTTGGTTATTATTGGCGATCCTTGTGATAATAATAATTGGAATTGTGGTAATAGCGGTTATACTCGTTGTTAAAAAATCAAAAGCAAGGAGGAGCGTGGAACCGGTTAAGTTCCCGGAGGAATCATCTACAGCTCCAGTGCCTCAAAAGATTTCGGAAACACCAGTTGAACCCGATATCCCCAAAACGGCTTTCATACCACCGGTAGTACAAACACAGTCATTGAACCAAGATGATTGTGAGACATGTGGTAAACCGCTGGAATACGATTCACATACTGGAGACTGGTACTGCCAGACATGCGAATCCGACCCGAACTCATACGTCGATATTATGGTTGCTGAGGAAGCGGAAAGAACGGCGGAGTTCCCTGAACCTGCACCATTTCTAGCTCTCCCACCACATTTGGTAGGCACAGACGAGAATGAGGTAGGTGTGGAATCGGAAGAGGGGAGGAAAACCCTCGAACAGCTGCAGGAAGCCCGGGCAATGCTCGAGAAGGCCCCTTCGTTCATCGACGTGACTGAACCCAAGGCAATCCTGGACAGGGCGGCTGTACCGCTCAAGGATAACGATATTGGCAAAGCCTCGGCGTCCATCGAAGAGAGCACCAAGCTGGCCTATACGATACGAGAAAGGTATGGAGAACTTGTGAAGCAGTCGGAGAAGATCCTGAAGGATGCAAACTTAATGAAAGAGCAAGAAACGGATATTTCCCGCATAGAAGAATTGTTCACCTCGGGAAAAAGCGCTTTGATGGCAGGGGATTTCAATCTATGCGAGGAGAATTTCAAAAAAGCATTAAAGGTTATTGACACGGCCAAAGAATCAAGCTCCAAGTCGTCAAAAGGGATCGTTGAAGACACAAGTGCATTAGCATCTGCCACTAGTGAGGAAGTAAAAGGGGATCAAAGTTACGTGAAAACGTCGAAAGAATCTGAAAATATTGAAACCTCTGAGCAAACGGGACCCACAGAGACACCGAAAGAATCTCAAGACGTTGAAACCTCAGAACAAACGGGACCCACAGAGACACCGAAAGAATCTGAAGATGTCGAAACCTTGGAGCATACGGTATCCGAAGAGACAACGGAAGAACCAGAAAATGTCGAGGTTCCCGAGGAACCTGAACCCATGGAAAATACGGAAGAACCGGAATCCATGGAAAGCCCCGCGCCTGTATCTTCTGTGGTAACCGTAAAGGAAAAAATCGATGATGACAACCTGGATGACATGCTGGACGGTCTTCTGGAAGATCTTTGATGGTGATATAGATTATACTAACTTTATCAATGAACTAGTGCTAATATTAATTTTATTTGACTGGTTTCCTGACAACCTTTCTTCGAACTACTTTACGCGGTTTATGGGCAGCAACCTTCACAGCATCTGTGGGAACTTCTTCTATCTTGGTTTCTGATTTAACGGGGGGAAGTTCCTCCTTTGGCTGTGTTTCTTCGCTGGATATGTCAGTTTCCTCGGTCTTTTCTTCGGATAGATCTTCCTGTGCGGTATCCGGGGTCACTTCTTCAACAGGAGGCAGGGCTAACAGCTCCTTCGTCCCGGTTTCTAAGGCAGTATTATCTTTCCCTCCTTCTGACAGATGGGTCGGTTGGGGCTCCTGAGACCCTGTTGATGGAGGTGGTCCGGGGGGTCCGCGATGAGCCGAAGTAGGTGGTCCGGGGGGTCCGCGATGAGTCGATGAAGGTGGTCCGGGAGGTCCTCGTTCGGTGCCGATTCCCATTTCTAGAGGAGGCAGATCCATCGATATGGTCTTTATCCCATCCATCCCATCATCATCCTTCCTGACCTCATGACTCTCCACTTTCACCGTGGGGTCGTACTCGATTTCCGAATATTCAGTCTGTTCGTGCGGTTCATAAGGATCTTTCACGGGTCGGCGTATCACAAAAATTATCAAAGTAAGTATGATTAACGAAACTCCGATCAATATTAGCCACGAGGTGTATATTCCTGACTTTGATTCTTCCGGAAGAGTTTCCACATTTTCCATATATTTGTTGATATATTCCTCATCACCGATCTTGAGTATCAAAGTCTTGTGAGACGCATCCAGGTAACCTACCTTAGTGAACTGTACCGCGTAGTTTCCTTCAACCAATTCGATGTAGAAGCTTCCATTCGTATCGGTCATTGTGTATTCGGCATTTGTTCCGCTCTTTTTAAAATCAACTTTCACTCCCTCGATCCCTTTCCCGTTCTGATCCATAATCCTACCGGCAACTATTGCAAAAGTTAATCTCCTCAAAATAATCGTTCCCAGATCGATGGGTTCATTGGTGAATCTTATTGTGGTCTCGTACGACAGGAAATCTTCTTTCGTAATGGCCAAATCGAAGGTACCGTTTCCCAGTATGAAAGTGAAAAAACCGTTCATGTCCGTTCGTGTTTTCACCTTACCGTTGCATTTTATTAGAGCATCCATCATATTATTACTAGCGTCGTCCTTCACGTATCCCATTACAACGGTAGTCTCGAGAAACACCCAGGGTTTCATTGTGAAGCTCTTGCTGACGGGTTGGTTCACCTTGACAATGATACCTTCCAATATAATGTCTGCATATCCGGTTTTGTTGACAAAGATAGTGTAAATCCCTTTCTCTATGAAAAACGAATAGAAACCGTTTTCGTCACTGGTAGCCAAGGTCGCCCCTCCCACAGATACGTTTGCCCCGGGAATCGGGGATGAGTCAATTTTTCTTATAAAACCCGAAATCCGCTCTTTTGTTTGTATCCATTCCTCAGTTCTGAATGTGATTTTAAAGGCGTCCAATCGATTGTAAACAAGATCATAAACAATTGGAATCGAGATGACATATTCCGTATTCGAAGCTAGTCTGTCAGAAACCGGAACTATCTGAAGTGAATAGGTGCTCCTGTTGTAGATTAATTCGATCTCCACAAGCTCTTTGTCACCTTCCAAGGTAAGTTCTTCCTTATCCAGTTGTGAGAAGATGATGTTTTCAGAAAAATTTATAAAAATATCAGTGTAAACGCTGATACCCCATTTCCCATCACGGGGTACGGTTTTCACCACATATGGAGCTGTCTCGTCCTTAACAGCCAATGGGATCAGGTCGATATCCAAAGTCCGGTTCTTGCCAGTAAGGGTCACGGAAACCGTATTGTTTACCTCGTCCACCTCATATGGTATTACCAATTCCCATGCGGCTTTCGGAAACTCGTGGTCGTACTTGTAGATCCGCAGGTTTTCTTCGCGTATATTGTTTATGAGGTCCGCTTCATCATATTGGAAGGTTACTACAGCAGATAGAACGAATATTATACCCTCGGTCTGCATGTTGAAACTATATCCGATATCCAGAAGGTCTTCTGGTATGTCCACAGTTCTAGCCGAACTGATTATGACGGTCCCCGGCCCGGCAGAATATAGGTCCAGTTTCAATAGACCACCCTGGAATTCTATGGATTTCCATGAAGCATTGAAGGATTCTACCCGGATGCTACTGGAATCCGTTCCACCCATCTCATCTGTTACTGTTAGGTTTATTATGTGAATTCCCGGCTCCAATACACAGTTGGCACTGGAATTAGCCCCTTGGTAGAGTACTCCACTTATACTGGATTCCAACAGATATGTTAATTTTTGGTCAGGATCGTCCGCATCCATGCTGTCTGAAAAACTAAAGATATGTTCGTCGTCGGCGAGTATGTAGTAGGGTTCAATCATGGGAAGGCTCAGAACTGCTCGTGGATTCAAGTTGTTCACAGTCATTCCGATGTTCTTCTTGTATACCTTTTCCAACTGCAGCGAAATATCATAAGTACTTAGATAATACCAGTCCTTGGTAAAATGAATGGTATAACCAAGACCAGGTAAAAATACCTGAATGTCGGACAGGTCGAATTTATAAAATCCGGTATCGTTGGTTGTTGTTGTTGCCAATGCATTATATGATCCCAATACCTTGATTTGGACAGTTACGTTAGCAAGATTCTGTCCGAAATAGGGAGAATCTAAGCTGTCGTCCTTTACGAAACCAAAGGCCCCCGTCTGCATATCATCCGGAAGAGAATAAAAGGTGATGTTGAAACTGTTATCCCATGCGATCTCGTCATAGGGATGGGACGTTGTGAAGGTAACTCTGTACTCCGCTCCGAGTTTACTCGGTACGGTCCATAGGAATTCAACTATGGAAGTTATCTTCAATTTCAGATCGATAATAGTTGTAAATTCCACCGGCACCCAATCGTCATTCCCGACCTCAGTAATAACTACGTTAACGGTAATACCGGTCTCATCGTGCGTACCATTGTTGCGAATGTATCCCTGTATCCGTAGATCGCCTTCCATTTCATATGCATTCAGCGAAACTGGGTTGCGGATACCAAAAGGTTTGATATTATGGGTGTCTATGACCTCCACTATAATTGTCAAATTGGAATTGGCTTCATCGATATCGTTGGGCGTCTGAAGAGCAACTGTCACCAGATACAAACCCTCCTTTTCAGGGGAGGTCCACTGCGTTGGGAAGGTTTTCGAAGATTGATCGCCCGGGGCAAGATTTGTAAGAACTATATCGTCACTAAAAGAATAGGTTTCATCCGTCAATCCCTCAATCAGCAGCTCGGCTGTACCTCCAATGGATAAAATATTTCCGAAATTATACTGATCAAAGCTGAATACGCAGTTCACATTACTGTTTACCTTGAAATTTATGTTCTTTATGGGATCGTTTACCCTCATATTATCCATGAACCAACCCGGACGGATCACGGCCACGTCACTTATGAAACGGAACCGGATTTCAACCTCATATCCCACATGATCACTGAGATTGAAATTGGCAGAAACCCATCCCTGGCTGCTTTCGCTGTAACAAGGGATCTGTCCGGGGGCTCCCGGCCACCCCGGGGGAATATTACACGAGGAAGGATAACCACCAACGGGCGTGATATTTTGGAAATCCCCATCAGAGCCGTTCCTCAGTTCTAACCATACACCGTCATTGAAACTATCAAGAACGTACCAATGTTCAAAACTAAGCATCGCCCCGGTGAAGTTCTTCAGGTCCAGCTTCCCGGTAAGGGCGATGTCCTGGTTATTAGCATATTCTTCGGTAATGTCTATGGCCCAGCATTTGGTATTAGGATTTTTTAGAGTTGGTCCGCCAGGAACGGTCGGACTGCCCCATTCGAATGAATTTTGACCCGTCGCCAAAAATCCTCCGTCATCATTTTCAAAATCAAGAAAAAGATCGGTTCTCCTTGAATTGGTCATCTCGATGTTCAATACAGCAAGGTCCGGAAAATCTTTTACCAAGAGACGCTGCTGTCCCAGATCATTTGCCCCGTTTTCATCGCCGTCCAACAAGGTCCGTGACGAAACGTAATATGTCTCATTATCCTTAAAATCGTAACTGTCGGTAACCACCGCTTCCTCTCCAGGAGCAACCTCGGGGCAGGCTATAACGTGCGTATCCGCGCTGCTGGCATTGGGAGTGCTGATGCCAATGTCATCTACATACCAACCCTTATCAACCGTGGGGTTGCCTCCCACAGCAGTTACTATACCGAATCCGATAAGTATTTCCCGGCCACAAAAATCCGTTAGGTCATACGTGGACTCGATCCACCCTTGACTGCTTCCGGTTATAGTATCTCCCAATATATAGTAGGTAGCCTGCTGCGGATTGTTTACCATGGTTTCATTATATACCACGCAGGAAAAGTCCCTGCCGTCGTTCGCAATATCATATTTCTGCCAGAATTTCAAAAGGGCAGTGCTCAGGTTTGTAAGGTTTACCTTGGTTACGAGCACATTTACAGAACCATCGGCATAATTACCTGTATTTTCATCTCCGAACCACCAAGAATGACTTGAGGAATGATAATCGCTGTGAGGTGAGTTCGGTTGGACTATGTGGAATTGTGCTTGACCCTGAAGTCCGAGATTTTGCCAGCTGGACTGACCTTCTACGTTGTCGTAGAACAACGTGTCGGCTTTCTGGTAGGTATTTTCCAATGTGGCGGTCTGGTTAACATTTCCATAATTAGTTATATTGACATTGACCTGATGAACTCCCCTTTGATAATACCCATAGGTCAAATCTCCCACAACGCTGATGGAGGTGGAAGTGGTTAAGCCCATATCGTGGTGATCGTCGATGGCGGCCTTCCGAGAATAACGATCATTTGTTGAGTTCTCATCATCATTCCAGAGAATGTCGAATATCACAGTGATATTACCTTCCTCTGGCGGTAAGGTCACATCGGTGAATTCGATCCTTGAATTGTTACCGGTGGGAAGTGCAATGCTCACAGTATTGTTGGTCTGATTATATACCTCTGTTCCAGATCTATTGAGGACAATGCAGCGAAGTGACACGTTAGTCGCGTTCAGGTTACCCCAATTTGTAACGCTGACATTTATGGTGACCAGGGCTGAATTGTTAAGCGGTTCGCTGACATTGAAATGGAATTCTGTTGGGGCCATATCATAATACTCCTCACCATCGATCCATCTTTCATATACATTATTACTGTCATCCATATCACTGAGATTATGCGTTAGGTTGAATAGATAATTCCCGTCGCCCATGGGAACTGTCCACGCAGGGAAAAGCACGGTAGTATTGTTTCCCCATGACGTGTTTATGTTCAATTTTGAGATATTTTCCCAATATTGCAGATTTGTTTGGTGGTCGGTGATCTTCAATGATGCTTTAAAATTGGATATATTTACATTACTTAAGGTAACGAAATTGCCTTTTACGGTTATGACATCTCCGGGGAGAAGCGGTTCGGTAGAATCAAGTATCAATCTTTGAGAATAAAGGTCGATATAAGAACCGATATAGATCCAGAAGCTTGTTGAATTGTCTTCGCTTGAGCCATTCTCTTCCCTGGCAAAGGACCTGAATTCAATCTCGTAAGTTACATTTTTTATGGTACTTGTGTTCCAAGGATCGGGGAAACCCACGTTTCTCAGTTCTCCCGCTGTAAGGTTGACAGTGATTGTTTGATTATATACCTCCGATTGATTGGATTGAAAGTATACCCTGGCCGTCAGATCAAATGAAACCAGGGTATTTCCGGTATTCTCTAAAGTTGTGTTGAGTTCTATCTCCCGTTCATTAAGTCCAATATAACCATTATTATGACTGAATAGTTCACTTGAGGGAAGCACCTTCACATCATCGATATACCATCCTGGAAAGTTAACATTGATATCGGTATCAAATCGAAACCTTATACGGACCTCCCCCGCGAAGTTGGCGGGAATCACAATTGATTCTTCTACCCATCCACCGCTTTGCCCGTCATAATTGGCCAGCCTTCTCCACTGGTTTTGGGCATTGTCGAATATCTCTACCGTGGCGACATCCCAACCCCGTTCAATACTGTACCAGTGCCAGAAAACCAGCTCGGTTTTATTTCCTATCTTGGTGGCTGGCATATAAAGAGCGAAATCGGCCTGGTCCGGATAATTTCCACCCAGGTTCGTGGCCCAAACATTGCTGCCCGTATGAGCTTTGTTCGGTCCCGATGTAGGGGTTCCTCGCTGCCAAACGTCAATATTTCCCTGGACAGGAGAATGGGTCCACCCCTCATCGTCAGCTCCTTCAAAACCATTTATCACGACGCTAACCAGGTTTTCTCCCTTCACGGAGATATCCCTTATTACCACGTATGAGAAAAAATGGATGATGCGCTTCATCAGATAATCTCTCGTTGACGGAGCTTCTGAACTATTGAGTCCACCGAACTCAAAGGAAAAGAATACGGTTCTATAGCTTCCGTTGTAGCCTACTCCTAGAACGTCATTGCTGTCATTGAACATGCTGAATGCACCGGCTGCCGGGGAAATAATGTCAATGCTCGAATTGTTGCCCGTATAAGAGAAGTTCATATCGCCAGTAAGAAAGTTCGCCGTGCCATTCAGATGATCATGTTTGCCCCCGTTGGAGATATAATTTACCTTCAGATAAGGCCAGAGGTTAACAAATTCCCCTGAACCGTTGTTATCCGAAGCATGGAATCCCACATCACCTCCTTCCACGTAGAGTCTTCCTTCGTTATCCAGATAATTGGTCAAAACAGCCTCTTCACCAGCCGTTATATTTCCCGTTCTGGGTGCCTGCCCAAAAAGGGCAAAGATCACAGTATAGTTCGATAGGTTATAATTTGTCAGATTCTCGCTTTCTTGGGTAATAGTTACATTTAGATATCCTAAAGCCGTCAAAGACTCGTTTATAAAATGTTCACTCCCATTGATCCCGTCGGGTTTGTCCCCATTGTCATTATCCCAAATGAGAATAGGTTCATTCGAAGCGTACTGGGAAAAATTTTCAGGGGCTGATTCGTTTTTAAACATTTCCGGCGGATCTGCCCGGGCGCTCATAATTGGCCATTTAAACAGTCCTCCAGAGGGGACTATTAGAAAGACTATCAAAAACATTACTATTATTCGAGTACATAGAAAACTGCGGGACATTGTTCCACCTTTTTATTCATATTATACGAGATCTAATATGGTAAATTAAATATGATTTTAATATCTTTCATCTATAATATAGTTACTTCCGAAATTCAGCAATTCGTGTTTAGATGAACTCACGTTTCACCTTAGCTCCATCACCCATTATCTAACATTCGGATTCTCCCTTCGATTACCCTGAGAGTCGTTTCCAACTCTTTTATATCAAGTGAAATGGGGATTATCTCCGTTTCGTTTTCATTTAACAACTCCAATAACGCCTGCATGAAAACACCATTGCCGACCACAAGCTTACCTCTCTTATTAACGTAACCAAAAGAGCACGATGGGGACCGTTCTATTCCTATGAGACCAACTGCTATAAAACCATCCGCGATGAATTTTTCAATGATATTCGTTTGCGCCAAAGCGAGTTCACGGCATAATCTTTCGAAATCGGGTCTTTGGTAGTACGAAATATCGTGCGGTTCCCGCATCAGACCTTCTCCCAACATCTCAGGACAGGGCATTTGTACGATATTAACATTATAATCGTTCAGTAATTCCACAAGAGGCGTCACAATTGCGGGGTAATATTCAGTGAGACCCATTGCTTTGGCTGATTGGCAAAGTATGCAGAAAGGGACAAAAATAACTTTATTTGAACGTCTCGGCATAGGTCATCATATCTATAAAATGAAAATAATTGCAGCAGTATAAAGAACGTTTACCTTTTAAATAATATCGCCTGTACTGGGGGTATCATGGGAATTCGAAGAATAACCCTTGGGATTTACAATACTTATGATCCACTAAAGCTTCGTGAACCGCATCGCCGTTCGATAGCCCGGGCAGGAGCATTATGCGCCGCGTTTGAGATTAATCTCGCCGTATTTGGTTTTCCTTTTAAGATAGAGCTATCCACACCAATGGAGATGGCGGATTTCGTGGCAAAGAGCACCACCATCGGTCAAGAGGGAAAATACCTACTCGATATTGCTGCTGAAGGAAAGGTGCAGATTTTCGATTTCGTTAGCAGGGGATTTCCACCCCAACTGGGGATTCCTATCGCAACAACGTGCAAACCTGAAATTTCTAAGAGAACGACACCCGGAGAGGTCATGGAGATAATTCGATACAAGAAGGGGGTTCTTCTGCTACTTGGACTGGGGCCAAGGGGTTTGAGCGATGAGCTAAAGAAAATATGCACATATCATCTTGATATTACCGGCAGGGGATATTCACTGGAAACCTGCACTGCAATGGGCGCAATCGCAGGGTATTTGGGTGCTTTGAGGGATAGATTCTAAATTCCCCTTACCAGACTCGCCGTACCTTTCGAGTTGAAAGCCCGGAAAAAAACCATTGCTTCTGCATAAGCCATCGATTCAATTGCGTTGATTGTGTCCCGATCAATCCCATATATCTCGTCGAAGAACTGTTTTATTGCAAATTTTCCGAATTTTCCGAAAATAATCTTATTACTTTTTCCAGGAGCCTTCTCACTATAGGTCTCGAGGACCCAGTTTCGCATCCGCTCGAAAAGGTCTGACTGATAAATCTTGAAAATATCGAAGATCAGATTCTGCCAGAAGGTTCCTACATTTCCCTTGATAATATCACCTTTTGGGAACTTCGTGCTGATCAGCTCGCGGGGAGTCCCTGTAATTCCGTGCTGGGCTATACGGACATTTAATTTATTGTCTCTCAGTGCTCTTGCAACCGCCATTGTCTGCGGGATGTCTATTGAGACCTGCTCTACCAGGTTCCCTTGGATATCATAAGTGTTTCCATGAGCGCTGCCGTTAGCTATGGCCAGAACCTGTGGATATACTCCATTCTCGTTCAATGCCGATATGAATGTCACCGCCTCTTCCGGTTTAGTCAGTACCCTGCCGTCAGAGTCTTCCTTACCGATCTCACCTACTTCCACCTCGAGCCCGTAATCACTATTGTCCATTTTTTCTTCTATATGTTTGGCGATCTCGGTGGTAGCGTCTATATTCAAAGCAAGCTCCTCTCGAAGATTACCACCCTTGAAATCGAATAGATGAGAGGCATCTATTGCAAAGGAAGTAAATCCCGATTCAATCTGGCTATCGATAAGTTTTTTCGTATCTTCCATCTCCTCGGGGCTACCTTCTTTGATTGTGATATGATCCGCATGTAAAACCCAGGCATCGAAACCTATTTCGTGCGCGGCTTCCATGGTATTCTTTGCGAAATCGCCGGGTAAAAGACCGGTGTAACCACGCCTGAGATTCGATTCGGACCTTGCCAACTCGAAGATCACCGCGGAATCCATAGCTTTCGCCGCCCTGAAAATACCTCTAGCCACACCTGCGGTCACCCTTGTATTTACTGCCATGATAATAGTATTTCTATCCCTTACCCGATCAAAAAGTATCTTTCCAGGCATTGGTTTGTACCGGTTCATGCTGTTCACTCCTCGTTACACTTTTTTATTTATTTCCATTCGTATCGACTGTCATCATTGGGCTATTGTCTTCAAGAGCTCTCACGATTCAGTCTCTCGATAAGCTCAATCTCCTTTTTACCACCTATATATATGGGAACCCTGTCAGCGACTGAGGAAGGATTCACGTCAAGAATATTCCCCAGACCCGTGCTTGCTGCTCCACCGGCCTTGGTTACTATAAATCCTATTGGGTTTGCCTCGAAAAGGAGGCGTAGTTTTCCGCTCTCCCTTCCCTTAAAACCCGGATATGTGAAAATGCCGCCATTACATAATAATTGATGTACATCCGCTACGAAAGAACCGCTGTATCTCAGTTTGTAACCGTCCTCTTCCAGCATCTCGATATATTTTTTATGAACGGGCAGATAATCCCTTCTCAAGGCACCTGGAGCATAAATCTTTCCATCCGGGATTCTGATATTTTCACGTTGTAAAAAATATTTACCTCTCTTGTTCATTGCGAATTCGTGAACACCCTTTCCCACGGTATACACGAGAATATTGAGAGGTCCGTAAAGAACATACATGGCAGCCTCCAATTTTCTTCCCTGGGACAGAACATCATGATGCTTGAAAATACCCACAATGGTGCCAACCGTAAGATTAACACCGATAAGCGATGAACCGTCCACAGGGTCCAGAGTAACATTATAGGGTTCATCCTCGTCCTTGTAGACCAGTATGTTCTGCTGTTCTTCCGAGGCAACAGTTTTCACGGTGTCGAGATCGTCTCCCAATCGTTTCACGAGAAGCTGGTCAGCCCATTTGTCCAGTGCCACCTGTCTCTCACCATAGATGTTCTTGGTATCGGTCATTCCCTGTTTACCCATAAATGCGTCCCTGATTTTTTTGGAACACTCTGCTACCGTCAATATCAGTTCGGCAAGGTCGTCGGGGGTATCTTTCAGATGGGTTTCGAGGTCCATATAGCTTCCCTTCTCGTTTGAATTTCATTGAAACTAACATAAGTAGAGCACATTATATTAAATAAAATTTTTCTTTTTGTCATCGGATGCTGCGCTAAAGGCAGAGGAATTTGCTTAATCGGGCTGTTTCCCAGGTATTTATAATATTATCTTTTCAGATCTTTCTTTTCCTTGCCATTGTAATCCTGTATTTAAAATATCCAGATGATGGGGTTTCTGTGTGTCAGTGTTTACTGGCATCAAGACCTCTATTCGCTTGGCCTTAATAACGTTTTTCATTTTTAGGTCCAATCGTTCCAGTATGTATGTCTTGTGAATATGATTTCATTTTTCAATTCAAGACGATCCGGTGTACGATATAACATTGCTGCATTCTCTGTGTTCTTCACTATTCGGTCCTCCCTTTAGAATATGAGAACTCCTTGCTAGTCGTATCAATTTTGGATACTGATGACAAATATTGCTCGGAAGGTGGGTTAAACTCAAAAATTAGGATTTCATTCACCGAAAAATGAATTTTACTTTCATGCATTTACGAATTATATTTTCTTTTATAGAAATCTACTGGCTCCGATATTTCTCAGACTTGCTATTTAAAACTTACTTTCACCTACCCCCCGATATTTTGCTTATATACCACTATAAGCTTACTGAATATATAAGGAAAAAAACAGGAGGTAAAAAACATGGAAGACGAGTTGAATTCGTGGAAGGAAGTATATCGTGCATATGGCTGCCCTGTTAGTTACGAAGAAAATAGGGAGATGTAGGATAGGTTCATTCGGAGGTGATGCTTTGGTCGAAGTTGTCAATGAACAAGGTAACTGGGTCATCTATAAGGATAACGAGAGATTTCCGTATTCCTTAAGCACCGTTATATCGATCTGGGATTGATTATAACATTACAACATAATACTTTTGAAATATGATGCCATATTTTATCAAGGTTAAAAAATAGTCGGTGGGTATAATCGTCTTACTTAAAATACTTGTTTTGCAAGGTGGGGCGTCCTGGGGGATCATCATTTATTTGATCTTGATAGTATCCCATGGAGCGTATATAATTGACCTTAGAAAGTAGTAAATTAGTCATATTCCGATTCAGCATGAGCTTGCTCATAAAAAAACCTCTTTAGGATTTCACGATAATTTGTTTTCCATGTCTGTTGCAGGTTTGATATTACTTTCATTTATATATATAACTTGCCCCTGATACACGCGCTGGTCAATTTAGCTACCAGGATCATCGTCAAATAATCTTACAACCTGAGGATTAGTCCATTTTAATCTAATATAAGGGCAAAAGTAAAATAGTAGAACGGGAAAGGAACTGTTCGAGAGACTTTAATCCCGGTATAATCTTAATAATTCGTCGATATCATCATCTTTTTTCTTGGGTTTCTTCTTCAACCTGTTTTTTATAACATCCCGGTACAGAGCAAATACTAATCCGATAAAGCACAAGCCCAAAAGACTTCCGACCATGAGAAGTATACCAAGGAGCTCATTTCCCGAGATTATCACAAAGAAACCCACGAGTAAGGATAACAGGAATAGAACAGAAAATGCGATCATTATGTAAACCGTATTACGGAGTTTCCCCCCCTGCAAATCCTCATCAAACCATACCATAAGTATTACCCAAAATCCCATTTTTTCTTGCTTACACCGCTCATTAGCTTAACACTGTATTAAATCTTACGGTAATTTCTATCATATTTCAAGAGGAAAAAAATATTATCTTCCTTTTCGATTCTGCCAGATATGAGAATGATACTGGAGAAATTGCTGAACAGGGACATATCTCTTGATGAATGTGAAGAGATGATCCGAAATAAGGTATTGAATGTGGATGATTTTGCGAAAATCGATATCAACAGGGAAACCCGGACAGGTATTCCTGAAGTTATTCTATGCTCAGGGAAATCAGATCACCAGATCATGACCATCGTCTCCAATATGCTTGAAGACGATAGAAAAGTAATTCTATCAAGGGTTCCCACGACTTTAATGAATTCCTTCGACCATCATTCTTGCCGCATCAATAAATATCCAGAAGCAGGCCTGATCGTCTTGGCCGGCAAAGAAAAAAGTGACGGAGAGAAATTCCCGAACGAAAAACCCATTTTAGCTGTGATCGGTGCAGGTACTGCTGACGTTCCTGCGGCAACCGAAGCTCAAGTATGTGCGGAAGAAATGGGTTGTAACGTGTTCACCGCCTTCGATGTAGGAGTTGCCGGAATCCATCGACTAATACCGGTTATCGCCCAGTTGCATGAAAAACGTGTCAAGGTGGTCATCGTAGCTGCAGGAAGAGAGGGTGCCCTTCCCTCAGTGGTAGCTGGACTTATGGATAGTATCATTATTGGTCTTCCGGTGTCAACCGGTTATGGGTACGGCGGTAGGGGGAAAGCCGCTTTGATGGGAATGCTCCAATCTTGCGCACCCCTTTTGGTTGTAAACATCGATGCCGGGGTCATTGCGGGGATGATGGGGGCTCAGATAGCGAAGATGATTCGTTCATCTTGATATTTTTCTTTCATAATATAGGAGTCTCGGAACCGAAATCTAAATAATCGGATAACATATTACCAATTAGTAAGTGGTAGAATATCAAAATATTATAGATGAAAAATGGATCTGTGGTCATATGGAGAACCAGGAGAATGAGCCTCAATCACTTGAGAACAAGCTTTCCAATTCGGAAAAAAAATTACGCAAACTGTATGAAAAACGTGATGCCCTCAACGAGGAAGCTATGTTCCTGAGAAACGAAAGAAATACCCTTAATGACCGTAAAAGAAAGGTTGTCAACTCTATCCGAAAATTGAAAGATACTAGGCGTGCGGAAATGGAAGATCTTAGGGAGAGAAGGGATGAAGCAGTAATGTCTCATCGTATCCAGCGAGACAAGTTGCATGCAATGGTACAGGTACAGAAGCGGAAGAGAGAGGGCCACGCAAGATCGTTGAAATCTTCTCGAGATGATTACGAGGGAAGAAATTCCAGGGATAAGAATAGGGACCCGCTTACCGAAATAAACATCCTGAATATGGAAATCCAGGCATTATCAATGCAGTACGAAACGACGTCGCTCAGCCAGAAAAAAGAACTTGAGATCATGGAACGTATTAAGGATCTAAATAGACAGATAAAAGAGCTGGAAAAGGTCCTTCCTGAGCATCAGCGCAAACAAATGGAACATGAAAATAAAATAATTGCCCGGGAAAGCCTTCGCGAGGAGCACGAGTTTGCCCATAGTAATGTAATGCAGCTCTCTCAAAAAGCCCAGTTCTTTCACGACCTATACATAAAAGAGAATGATAAATTCAAGGAAAAAATGGACGGTATATACAAAAAATATCAGGATGAGATCGATCAGAAGGAGAAGGAATTGGTACATCTCACACGAGAAGCTGACAGGCGGCATAAAGAGTTTATTGAGAAAAAAGAGCGGGCGGATCACCAACATCAACGTGCAATGGCTCACAGAGGGGACGTTCTCCTTCTTAGGGAAGAAAGAAACGCCATAGAGCAAAAGATGAGAGCTATGATCGATGAACAGAACAAATCAGTTAGTAACGCTTTGGATGACAAAGAAAAACAGGAAGAAGCGGCAAAAAAAGCTCTGGAATTTCTTAAAAAAGGCGGGAAAATTTCCCTCTGAATAATTCTTATGACATATCGTCCAAAAGACTACTTTTTGACGGGCATACTGATATCCGAGCTTTAAAAGTGGAAAAGATCAATATTATGGATGTGGTATTATTAAGATGATCGACATCGAATATCAAGACGGCGTTCAAGTCCTGAAGCTCAACCACGGCATAACAAATCCGATAAATCTACCCTTAGTCAATGAACTTTCTGAAACCATAGGTAATATTCGAGAGGATCCTAATGTCAATTCACTCGTTCTAACCAGTTCCAACGAGAAGTTCTTTTCAATGGGTTTCAACATTCCTGAACTTTATCAGCTGGATCGTGACGATTTTAAGGTGTTCTTCCATGGATTCAACCGACTGTGTATGGACCTCTATACCCTATCGAAACCCACCGTGGCAGCCATATCCGGACATGCCATTGCCGGGGGATGTATCCTTACCTTCTGCTGTGATCACCGCTTCATTTCGGAAGGAAGAAAATTAATGGGACTCAACGAGATCAAACTGGGAGTTCCCATTCCTTATCCCGGCGAGCGTATCCTTTATCAATTGATTGGAGAACGCTATGCATACGAGATGGTCAGTACCGGAGAGTTCTATCAACCCTCTGATCTTTATCGAATGGGGTTGGTGGATGAAGTGGTTTCTCCGGGGAAATTGTTACTAAGATCAGTAGAGAAGGCAAGTTCAATCGGAACAATGCCCACAAATGCCTTCCGGATAATTAAACAAAATCGAACGGAACCGGTAATAACACAAGTCCGAAAATACCCCCAAGAACTTGAAGAGAGCTTTCTTGATTGTTGGTTTTCCCCAAGCACTCGTGTGAGATTGGAAGAAGCAATGAAAAAGTTTTGAAATACAGAGGCATATAATGTGCTTTACAGTGACCATAAGCAAGGACATTGATTATCTTACGAAGCGGTTCGATGCGGTATTTGCAGATCCTGCTCTTTTTGAACCTATGTTTTATGCATCAGCCTTTACCCTCCCACGCCTACCGGTTATTACTAATGACAATACCTCGGAGATTAGGATGCTATCCTGGGGATTGGTCCCTTTCTGGATAAAAGATACAAGGTCAGCAGAGGATATACGTTTCAAGACCTTCAATGCCCAGGCGGAAAGCTTGCATGAAAAACCATCTTTTCGACTTTCGATACGGGAAAAACGATGTCTCGTTCTGGCGGACGGATTTTTCGAATGGAGGGAGTTCAACGGTAACAAATATCCATATTTTATTAGATTGACCGATAAAAGCGCTTTCGGATTTGCCGGTATATGGGATCGTTGGGAGAATGGAATGAATAATTTAGATACCTTCTCGATAATAACAACCAGAGCCAATCCTCTTTTGGAAAAGATACATAATACGAAAAAGAGAATGCCGGTTATACTGAATAAAGAAGACGAAAAAAGGTGGCTCTCAGACGAATTGAATACGGATGAAGTAAATTCCTTATTGGTTCCCTGCGACGATAAGGATATGGAAGCCTATACCGTATCGAGATTGATAAGCCGTAGGGGTACGGAAAAAAATATTCCCCGGGTAATTGAAAGATTCGATTACCCGGAACTTGAGCATACTCAGTCAAGATTATTCTAGTCGATCCTGTTTAACACCTTATCTTTCACAAAAGGCAATGCGCCTCCGGCCTTCAGCATCTCTATCTCTTTGTCTGATACGGCCAAGGTAACAGAAATTTCGCTGTTTCTCGTTGAATTTTTTACTACTAGTTTATTAATCCCGCCATTAATATCTCCAAGTCCGCCAAGGCTCAGTACATCCCCCTGTTCGATACCATTATAATCGGACGGATTTGAAAACTCCAAAGGCAGCATTCCCCATTGAATTAGGTTATCTCGGTGAATTCTTGCTATGGATTTTGCAATTACAGCGGCAAGACCCAACCACATCGGGGCAATTGCAGCATGTTCCCTGGATGAGCCCTGGCCGTAGTTCTCGCCCCCCATAATGAAGAAGACCCTGGGGAGGTGGTCCGGGTTCATCTCCTCAGCCCTTTTTACAAAGGTATCATCAATGGGATTGAACACAAATTCAGAAATAGCTGGTATATTAGAGCGCAGGGGTAAAACCTTTGTACCAGCCATCATTATGTCATCTGTGGTTATGTCGTCACCAGTCCTCAAGAGTACCGGACCTTGGATGCTAGAGGGCAATGGTTCGTTTATGGGACAGTCCTTGATATTGGGGCCTTTTAATACTGTAACTTCATTTCTTTGGGCTTTGCTAACTGGGTAGATGAACATGTTCTTCGCCGTAATAAAATTCTCCGGCTCATCGAATATCTCCGGTTTGATCTCGATTTCCGCCAACGGATCCACAAAACGGCCTCGAACCGCAAACAGCGCTGCTGAGGGTGCAGACAAGAGATAGCTTCCCGCGCTTTTCTCTCCTGAACGGCCATAGAAATTGCGGTTGAAACTGCGTACCGAGATACCGTTGGTTGGAGGACACTGCCCCATTCCGATGCATGGGCCGCAGGTGGCTTCCAGCAATCTCGCCCCGGAATCGACGATGTGTTCGAGAAGATTCTCTTTTGCCATCTGGGCAAGTACGTTTTTGGAACCCGGTGAAACCGTCATACCAACATGAGAAGCGATGGTTTGTCCCTTCAGAATTGTTGATACTGTTGCTAGTGCAAGGTATGATGCGTTAGTGCAGGAGCCAACGGATGACTGATCTATCTCTAGGTTGCGCTGGTACAATCGTGAAAGATGTTCCTGAACTGCTACCTTTACGTTTGCAGGAAGAGTTTCCAAGATCTCTTCGATGGGTTTCCTTTCTACCAGATCGCGTATTTTAACGACGTTTCCAGGGCTATGTGGGAGAGCCACCATCGGTTCTAATGCTGAAAGGTCCAACTCGATTATCTCATCGTATACTGCATCGGGATCGGCAGTAAATGGTCGGTACCCGTCCACACGCCCCTGAGCATTCAGGAAATGCCTGGTTTGTTCATCAGATGGAAAAATCGAAGTGGTTGCGCCCAGTTCCGCACCCATATTTGTAATGGTAGCTCTCTCAGGGACCGTGAGATCATGAATACCTGGACCATCATACTCGAACACCCTTTTGAGGCCCCCTTTCACTCCAAGCCTTCTCAAGAGCTCAAGTATCACGTCCATGGCCGTAACCCAAGGTTTGCGAAGTGCACCGGTCAGATGAACCTTTACTACTTTAGGATATTTTAACTCGAATGGCTCTCCAGCCATGGATGTGGCTATAACGAGGCCGCCCACTCCAATGGCCATGGCTCCTACGCCTCCGCCGGTTGTAGTATGGGAATCGGAACCCAAAAAGATCATTCCGGGCCTTGCGAAGTTCTCAAGGTTTACCTGATGAAGAATCCCATTTCCAGGGCGGCTGAGAATCGCTCCTTTCTTGGCTGCTATCGTACGCAGGAACTGGTGGTCGTCATAGTTCCGAAAATCAGCTTGTAATGTATTGTGATCGATGTAGGAGACCACTAAAGGGATCTGGACTTCAGGTAGATCTATTGCCTCGAATTCCAACCAGGCCATTGTCCCGGTCGCGTCTTGAGTTATGCACTCATCTACCTTCACGAAAATGGGATCACCCGGCGAATAACTCTCCGCCTTCCTTCCGGAAATGTCATGAGCCTCGAGTATTTTTTGTGTTAGTGTTAAACCCATTCGATTCACCTCTTCGTTAGATCCCCAGTTTGTCATTCAATCTATTTGCCACCTCATCGATGAACTCTTCTGTAAAAACCTTCCTGTTATTAGGATTCGGTGTTGCTACCAGCATAAGATCACCTGTCATTATTCCATCTTCGATAGTTTCTTTGGCTGCCTCTTCAAGCATCTCAGCAAAATTAATAAGGTCCGGATTAGCATCCAATTCACCCCTCTTCTTCAAGCAGCCGGACCAAGCGAATATTAGGGCCATTGAGTTAGTTGAGGTCTTCTCACCTTCAAGGTGCTGGTAATAATGTTTCTGAACCGTCCCATGAGCGGCCTCGTATTCGAAATAACCATGGGGCGATACAAGGACTGAAGTCATCATGGCAAGGCTGCCGTATGAAGATGCCAGCATGTCCGACATAACGTCCCCGTCATAATTCTTTAAAGCCCACAGCATTCCGCCCTCGGACTTCATTATCCTTGCAACAGCATCGTCAATAAGAGTAAAAAAATATGTCAATCCTGCATCTTCAAATTTCTTTTTCCAGTTCGCTTCATACTCGGCTTCGAAAATATCCCTGAAGTTCACATCATAAGTTTTCGAAATAGTATCCTTGGTGCTGAACCAAAGATCAACTTTCTGATCGAATGCATACGTAAAACTTGCCTTGGCAAAGCTTTTTATCGATTGATCTGTGTTATGTATACCCTGAAGGATTCCAGGTCCGTTAAAATCCATTATGGTCTTTCTGATAGGTGCACCGCCGTCTTGCGGGGTGAACACGAGCTCGCCCTTGCCAGGCCCGGAGACACGGATCTCCTGGTTTTTATACACATCACCGTATGCATGTCTCCCGATGTGGATGGGCTTTTTCCATTTTCTGACGAAGGGAGGAATATTATTCACAAGGATCGGTGCCCTGAAAACAGTTCCGTCAAGCATTCCCCGGATCGTTCCATTGGGGCTTCTCCATTGTTTCTTGAGGTTGTATTCCTTTACCCTTGCAGCATTGGGTGTGATTGTTGCACACTTAACGCCTACCTTATGTTCCTTGATTGCGTTTGCTGCCTTGATGGTTATCCCGTCATCGGTATCGTCTCTCTTCTTGAGACCCAGATCGAAATACTCGGTTCTCATTTCCAAGTAAGGAAAGAGGAGTTTCTCTTTTACCATATGCCACATGATCCTGGTCATCTCATCTCCGTCAATCTCAACGATCGGTTTTTCAACTTTTATCTTGTCTGCCAATCAAATTCCTCCTAAAATATTGATAGAAAATATCAGATTATGAAAATTTGTCCTCTCTATATAAAATTTTTCTCTTAAGAGACTTTGTAAGTTACCTAAAAAACGGAAACGATGAACGGGAGCAATAATATTGGGCAAGTTTCATTATTTTTTCTTTGACATGTCCAAAATTAACGATTAGATTTAGATTTATGTTGAATTTCGAGGAAAATTTTATCATTAAGCTACTCAATTATACTAAATAACATGGTCGAATTCCTTTCAACAAACGAAAAGAAGGTTCTTTACGGTCTTGTCAGCCTTCCCCGCATGACCGATAAGGAGATTGCTCGAGCTCTCGATATCAAATATTCAACCTTCAATACCGTTAGACAGAGATTATACGAACGAGGAATGTTCACTCCATTGAAGATTCCGGACCTGCATCGCCTGGGCTGCGAGATGATGGCAGTGGTCTATACGAGTTTCAATCCGATCATTTCCGTGGAAGAAAGGGTGGAAAAGACCAGGGGGAATATAGAAATATTTGACGAAATGGTTTTATCCGTGGGTGAGATCCATCGTGGATTCTCCATATCATTCTCGGAAAATTATACAAACCTATGCCGGATAAATGATATTCGAATGAACTTCTTTGGCAAGAACAACCTCCTTGAGGAAGAGCACCCCATAGAGGTCCTTTTCCCGTTCGAATTATCCACCATTGCCCGGTTTTTTGATTATTCCCAGTTTCTGAGAGTTCATTTCAACATGGACCGGATACTGGAAAATATTCCCCGGGACAGCCCGATATTCCATGTTACAAGAGTTGCCGACATGTTCGAGTTCAACGAGGAAGTAAAGCTTACAACCGCTGAAAGGAAAGTACTGCTGGCCGCACTGAAGAACCCTGCTTATAATTACGCCAAAATAGCCGAAGAGACGAAAATGTCCCGTCATACGGTTTCCGCAGCTCATAGGAAATTGGAATTGAGCGGCCTTATTACTCCAATAAACCTTATCGATGTTAAAAAGCTGGGTATCGAGATAATTACTCTTTCCCACACCCAATTATCCCCAAAATCAGGGAATGTCAGGAAAATGGTGGAAGAAGAGATAGAGAAGTCTCCTTACGTCGTTTTCATGGCATCAAGAGAGTTTGAGATCGTCACCATATCCGTTTTCAAGAACTTCGATTATTTCAAATCTGAAAAATGGCGGATACTCCGACTGATGAAGGAGAACGGCATTAGCGGTGAAACACAGATTAACAGGCTTTTTTCATTGAACAAGCTGGTAACTATAAAGAAAATAAGTTTTGCGCCTCTCGTGGAAAAACTTCTGGGTATGGGGAGTGAAAGCTGAACAAGGGTGCGTCTTAGAATTTATTAGTCGATTCAGAGGAAAATACTCCCATTGGGTTCCAACTTCTTTACGCAATATTTATAAGAAATAATTTCTATTATCCGGCGACATGCCACCATAGCTCAGCAGGTGGAGCAGCTGACTTGTAATCAGCAGGTCGGGGGTTCGAATCCCTCTGGTGGCTCTTACTTTACACTGCAAATCCCCTGGGAAAACTTTATATAGTAGCTAGGGCTATGGCCAAATTATGGGAATTATTGACTACTCCAATCGGATCGGCAACGTCCTTGCAAGGATCAGGACGGGGCCGAATGTTTCTGAGGAGAACCGGGAGATCATTCTTGAATATTACCGACACCTGCAGCTCAGTGATTATTCTGCCGCGAGAACATACAAGATACTGACGCATCTCTGCAAGATTGCCGAGAACATTGATTTTGATCTCAAAAAGGCTATCCGAGGGGACATCGAGAATTTCGTTATCTGGTTGAAAGAGAGGACGGATATCAACGATACAACCCGGGTCGATTACAAGACTGTTATGAAAACCTTCTATAAATGGCTGAACGGCGGTGAGAGGTTTCCCGAATGTATCGAATGGATGAAGGCTACACATCGACATATCAACAAGAAATTACCGGAGGCCATGTACTCTGAGGACGACGTCCGAAGATTGATCGAAGGTGCAGGGACCCTCCGGGATAAGGCTTTTATTTCGCTTTTATGGGAGACCGGTGCCAGGATCGGAGAGATCTATGATATCAAAGTAGGTGACCTGGATGAACACAAATACGGTCTCAAGGTTGTGGTGAACGGAAAGACTGGACCTAGAAGACTTCTTCTCATAAGCTCGGTCCCTCATATCAACCAGTGGCTGAACGCTCACCCCAACGGGAGAAAAAGCGACGCTCCGCTGTGGATTAATTTAGGTACTAAGGGTACGGGAAAGAAAACAGGTTACAGGGCTCTAACCAACGCTATTGAGAAGGCTAGAAAGAATGCGGGGCTGGACAAGCCGGTGAATCCTCACCATTTCAGGCACTCGAGGGCAACCTATCTAGCCAACAAATTCACAGAAGCGCAATTATGTGAATGGTTCGGATGGGTGCAGGGAAGTGATATACCGGCAAGATACGTCCATCTTTCAGGCAGAGAGATCGACGTGGAGTACGGAAGATTACATGGTATCAAGGATAAGGAGGAATCGAAGATTTCAAAACTTGCGCCTACCAAATGCCCTCGATGCGATAAAAGGATCCCACCGGATGCCCAGTTCTGCTACATGTGCGGGATGGCGTTGACCGTAGAAGCCGGAAGGGACATAGAGGAGAAGGAGCAAGAGCTTGCTGTTGATTTCTCAAGGGTCGCAAAAGAGGACCCGCAGGTTTTGGATGACATGCAGAAGTTCGTGGGTTTGCTGAAATTGTTGGAGGACAACCCAGAGCTTCTCGAGAAAGCAAAGAGGCTTATGGGTAAATAACACTTAAACCCGTGAACGTGACAGTTATGCGTTCATTCTCCGTTAAAATACAGTTTTATAACCCCCTAGAAACTTTAATTCCTTATAATATTTGTTTAATACTATTAAATTTAAGGGTTTTGTATTACAAAACCACACGAAACCGAAAGAAATTATTGAGAAAAGTAGATATTAATTAGAAATGTTTAAATAAATTAATGCCAATATGTTTATTATTCTGTAAATAAGTTTGATTGCAGAGGGATTTGTATGGATAAGGAGATATTAGCATACTACAGTGCCAACAAGGATTGGTTATTTTCTCTGACACGGCTAAACTCTCCTTTCATCAGAGCGATTGCAAGGGCAGTCATAGAAAGTGCAAAACACAAAATCGAATCAGAGCATAGGGGATATAATGGAAAACAATGAAAGAGAATTGTTATTGATAGAAGAGCTTGCACGGCATGGAAGTTCCATTACAATACGGTCTATCGCTCTCGCGCTTCTTAAAAAGAAAATAGAAGGACATCAATATGAGTAAGGAATGTTACGCATTGAGGGTAGAAAAGGACATTCATCAGTTGTTTACTTCTGATGAAGGTCAAGAACTTCGAAAGGAGTTAAGTGAAATAATGACAATATTTTCCTGTGTGACAAAATTAAAAAAAGATAAGGCTGCTTCAAATCTCGATCGCAATAAGATAATGGCGGAATCATTGTATCAACATTACACACTAAAATCTGAAGAAAAAAAAGCGCTATTGCAAGTCGGAAGGAAGAAGTTTAAACGATGATATCCCCAAATACCAATCAGATAAATAGAAAAGAATGTGAATAGTTCTTTCAATTCATTCTCCATACGAAGAGACATCTCTCAATCTTGTACATACCTGTAATAAAAATCTCTTGAAGTTTTCATTTTCATGTATTCCCCAGCCTATGAGGTGCAGGTCTTTATCCTGTTTAATTTTTATATTCTCTTATATCCTTTTAAACACATTTCTCCTAGAACGATCCGAAATGTTGAGGTAAAGGTTCTAAGAAAGTTTCAATTGCCTTAAGTGTTCTTTAACGATTATGTCCATTTTTCAAGCGAGATAAAATGTTTGAGTTTCTCATTTAATTTGAAACGATGATTTTCGTGCATCCCACTCCCTGAAACGTTTAATCTTGAAAAAATAATGAGCCTGCGTTTAGTCTTTATCATTGAGCATACTCTGGAATTTATTGTACTTTACCATCGAGTATTTTAGGGATTTAGTCCAATGAATAAACAAGCGTTAACAGAGGTTAATGAATGTAAATGTTTTTTATAATAGATTTGTACAATAATCGGTTGTTAACAAGATTTTATGACTGTTAATCTTTGATATTTTCTTAAGTTTACATGCGTTAACAATTATTAACATAATGAAGGACCATATTTTTTTTTCAATATAAGATTTGTTGTGACACACAGCATGATTGGTAGAAAATACCCCTATCCAGTAGAGAAATAAAAGTAGCGAGGAGTAGATTTGAACTACTAATAGATTCACATTCTCCAGAGGTTCATCAAGAGCCTTGAAATTATTCACTTCTCCAAAAACCTCAAATATCCCCGTATCGCCTTCCCCTCTCTCGTAATCTCGAAAAACAAGTCCCTTCCCTCCCTTCTCGACACTACCATCCCATCGTTCTCAAGAGACTTCAGAGCGACATGCACATCGTTCCTATCCGCTCCAAACCGTCTGGCCAGATTCCCTATCGTGTCTTCGTCCCCGATATTCCTCAGTATAAGCCTCCTTAAACCTGGAGAACCTCGCGGCGGCCCTCTATCGAGTTCCTTCCTCGGATACTTCTGGTCGACGGTCAGGTGGCTTAAAACCGGAAACTCAATAATACGGTCCTCCAGCACCTCGTAGAGCTGTAAACCCATGTTAAACCCTACCGTGGCCACTGCAAGGGCAAGCGTCTTTGTGGAACCGGTTATATTCAATCGGAGCGTGTTCTTTCTCGCTACATTTCCCATCCGGCCTGTAACCACCGCCGGGCCGATCGTTTCCTCTGCAAGTAGCTGCTGTAAAGGTGCAATAAGACCATTGTGAGAGCTCCAGAAATCCTGTATGTCCGATAGCTCGATAAAACGAAAACATTCCTTTCTAAGGATCCCAGACCCAATTATTTCCCTTAATTCTCCGATATATCTAGTTTCTTCATCGCTATTTATTCTTTCATACAATCCCT
>CAYFHS010000027.1:0-54966 GCA_964342815.1 uncultured archaeon
CCTATTACTTGTTCAGCCAAGCCCATAGGTCTTGGCTTCTCAAGTAAGATGAGCCAGAATGGGACGGCTTTACACGTAAAGTCAGGAACATTTGGACTGACTTATTGGTAAAGTTGAACCAGAATGGGACGGCTTTACACGATAACTTAGCATTTTTGTATTTTTTCAAGATACTCTTTTATCATTACAATTTCCCCGGTTATGTCCATTCCTAACCTTGTTCTGATTGTACTGATTATCTCAGTTGCCTTTTTACGCCCCTGATTTTTGGATTCAATTTCTTCCAATACCAGAAATCCCTCACCCGTGATAATTGCGACTTCGCCTTTCTTCATTCTCCTTTCTGCAACTTGACCTGGTATACCCAAAAAAGGATACGATGGAATTTCATAATGTGCTTTCCAAACATAAATTTTTTTTGATCCCATGTAAGTGTATGCCCCCGTAAAAGGCTCTGAAACAGCTCTTATTAATCGATCTAACTTTATTGCTGGAAGTTTCCAATCTATTTCGCCATCTATAGGGCTACGTGGATAACATCTTAATGATAATGAAGGGTCTTTGGATTGATGAGAAAGTTCTATTGAGTCCGTTGCAAACCCGTTTATTGCATCTAAAAACATATCCGGGCAGTTATTACGAATAAATTCATAGACTTCTGAAATATTGGTCTTATTTGTTACAGGTATTTCTCGTTGAATGACGATTGGACCCGCATCCAATTCAACAACCATCAAATGGAGAGTTAATACTATCTTTTTTTCACCAGAAATGATTGCCCAATTGGGTACCGCATTACCCCTGTAACGGGGTAAGTCCCCCGCATGTGCATTTATAATTCCATATGGAAAACAATCAATAACTTCTTGACTAATAATGGTTTTCCAGTTAAAACCAATTCCAATATCCGGTTTGCTCTCTTTAATAATATTTTTTACCTCCGGAGAATTGATCCTTTCCGTCTCAATAAAACCAACCCCGATCTTCTTCGCTAGTAATTTAAAATCATTGGTAGTTACTCTGTAGCCTGGAGACTCTTTACAGGAGATAATAAGTATGATATCATGACCTGCTCCCCTTATTTTCATGATGCTTTCATACAGATTCTCCGTCCTACCAATCGCTACGACTCTCATAATAGACCTTCAATGTTCACCGCATGATTCTTTCGGACCATACAAAGTGAACTACCTATAATGAGAATAAGATATAAACCCAACGATAAATTTCTTATTAATCAATAAACACTGATTCCATCTCTTTTTCAAAAAAGGGTACTCAAAAAGGTTTACATGCTGGTTGATTTGATTCTGAATTTTGTTATTATCACATCTGATATTCAGCTCTTGTGGTCTTATGACCAGGATCGTGAGACGTATCATAATGCATATCCAAATTAATTTCTTCTTAGAACAGATTTCTATACATCGACTCCCAACGATTGGGGGTCGTAAGTGGTTTTTTCCTTAATATCTAAATTTTTTGACATAGAAGGTTTTTAGAAGCCTTCAGAATAGTTTCAGATGGGGAATTACCGCTCAATCTCATCCTAGCCATTATCTCCCCTACTTTCAAACCACCAGCAATAAGTTGTATGACCGGCAGTGGACCGAGATGATTAAAAGTGAAGGCCATTCTGTGCTTTTCTACTGTTCTAGGGGGATATAATTCGATATGCAAATCGGATAATGCCTCGATATCTCCTATACCGATATATTGGATGACCTTCAATCGTGGGTTATTTACCAGATTCTCCTTTATAGGGTCCCAATTAAATATATTCCTTGGATCATTCATCTGGGCAGTTATAATAGCATCCGATTCGGATATAAAATCAACATCTATATTTTCTGGCTGGTCGAAACACCGAACTTCAGCTCCGTTCTTCATCAGATATTTTCCGATTATATCTCCAAATGCATCATTGCTATATATTGCTATCTTATTTCCTTTTATTTCCAGACCGGCATCAAAACATAACTTAAGTGCTAAGAGCCCACAATAGTCAAATACATCTAATAAAGGATGTGATTCATTTGTGCCCATGACAGGAATGCCCTTTTGCATGCAGGCATCCAGATCAACATCAGTTTTTCTAAGTTCCCATGACACATACATAAGCGGTATTACTGCAGTTTCTTTCATATTAGCAATAAAACCTTTGTCGATGGGCCTTAATAAGCCCATATTTGTGATTAGGTCAGCATTTGAGATGATCTCCGGGGTAAGGTCTGTGATTACCTGAATATCATCCAACCCTGATAGTTTGATGAGTCGTTCTCCATCTCGGATGACATTTTCAGCAGGTGAATAATGTGTGTCTTTTGTGAACGCAAATACCCTTTTTGCTCCCGCTAATCCAGCAATAAATGGTGTGTAGATAAAGTTCTCCGAGGCAATTTCGGTAAGTAGAACTAGATCTGATAATTCCAATCCTATCCTTTGGATAATATGATTGATTATTTTTAGGTCTTTACGAAACCTGCTTTCCTTTAATCCTGCCGATTGACCCAATATCGCTTCCTCCATTCATTGACTTTTAAATGTAAAAGCTATCTCACGATAAATATCTTTTTATTCTTAGGTTGCGATTCAATATTTACCTGGAGCTTTCTCATAAAGCGATAATACTATTAATGAGGTAAGAGAGAAACTTGGGGGAAGATATCTAAGAAATACTCATAGTTTTCAAGAAGATCGATATATCACAGGAATAATAATGGCCCTTATTATCTATCTTGATAAATTCTTCTCTGTTATAGCGTTCAATTTGTAAATCAATCTCCGTTCTTGCTCTCTTTAGTATCTTTCGGTGTTATTACTCCGACGATCAACAAGAAAAACCAATTCCCAATTAGAAGGACCGAGGACGGGATCAAAAGGTAAATGGGCCAATTCCAAGAGAAATACTCTTCGGCGAGTTTGTCCAGCGTTGGTGAAACCTCCATCATATCCAGGAGAGTATGCACACCCCACCGATAAAAGAAAAATCCCAGACCAACGAGGATTCCCGCTATCAACAGATACTTTGCAGCTTTTTTGTTATTCTTGAAGATCATTACAACAGAAATCACGGAAAGTATAGCTGCGATGATGAACATGGGGAATGCCGCGACCATGAGGGCTACTATCCCCGCCTGGGAGCGTGTGGCAAGGTAGACGTTGTTCGGGTTCGGATGACCATCCGAAGTAAAAGGTTCCCGGGGATCATTGTCCACCTTTCCGTTAACATCGGTCATTGAACATTCGATTCTTGCGACGATACCCATTCTTTTCTCCGAAGTATCGGATGTTATGTCATAAGAGTACTGGATGGAATCGCCATCATGTCTTAAAACATCTGTGACGCTCTCCTCAAGTATTATCTCTTTGGTTTCATAAATTTCCTTTTCTTCATCATATTTGGTCCATAGCTCGATCCTGACATTTGATATATCCACACTTGCCAGGCCATGTGATTTGTCTATCGTGACCGTTATGGTGCAGGTCTGGCTAATTCCGTCGACCCAGATCGGGACCCGGTCGATATTGGTTTTAACCTCTATCTTTGCGAAATTGTCCGTATCGTTGTTATTATCGTAGACCGACGCATTCAGGTAATAGGTCATGGTCTTGTAACTGTTCATAATGATCCCGAGACGCTCGGGTAGGTCTGGACCCGGACCTTGTACAAAGAATCTTTCGTTCCTCACGCCCATTCCACCCATCATCCCGCCTTCAACACCGGCTTCAACATCAAAACCGTAGAGATATAATTTTGCATCCAATCCCGCCTCGGATTGCCCCACAGGCGTATTTATTGGAACCTTTGCGTCAACGTGACAGGTCGGGTATAGGTGGGCCATTAAAAGGATCGCCATGGAAAGAACGATTAAGAAAACGCTAACCGATTTCTTCAAGAAAGAACCGGATATGCCATTTTTTTTCTTTAAAATTTCAGATCCTTCCTTATGGGCTTCTGGTTTAGCTGGCTTGTGGGATTCATCTTCAACGGACAATAAATCACCCCTTACGAGAACAAACCCATGATCTGGTTGCCGCTAACCTTTGTCACGTAGATCAGTCTGCCCGTTTCCACATCCACGCCAACGATGAAAGTATCCCCCGTCTCATATACGGATGCCTTCTGAAAATGCCACGCGTATTTGGAATGGGGCATTGTTATACCTGTGATGAGCTGAATTATCTCAAAACCCGGTTGGTCGCTGGATGTCTCCCCCTCACCTAGGTGTATCGTAAGGTCCTTGACCTCTAGATCCCCCGTCAATATATTGAAAAATTCATCATTAGCATCCTCGTCATCCCTTAGAATATCGACAACTCCAGAAACCGTGATGCCATTGGAGGCCAGCTCGCTCCTTTTAAAGTTGGAATAACGTCTTCGATTTCCCAGGTCCTTTTCTATTTCCGTAGTAGTTGAATATGGATCTCTTGGATTCACTTTCTTGGTTACATTCCTCGCGACCCTTAAATTGTACCGTCTCTCGGGCCATATATCATTTTCTTCATCATCGTCATGATTCTCTTCTTTCTCCCAGTATTCACGGGCTTCCTCGTCCGAAAGATAATCACCCAGAGTTAAATTCCATTTATGTGATCCTGCTTTTTGCTGAAGGTCAGTATCCTCCAGACTTGCATTATACTTGGCATTCGTTACATAAGCATTGGGATACATCTTCAGAAAACTATCCAATCCTACACTGTTCTCCATTGCGAAATCTAGAGCTTCCTCGGGAGCCATCTGAACCGTCCTTTCCGCAGGTTCCGCAGGTTCGAACATATGTCCCCCTTGGGGAACCTTGCCCCATTCTTCATATTCGCCCTTAGGATGTAAGTCCGGAAATTCAGCAATTCCATTTTCCCAGGGGATATCTGCGGTTCCCCTGGTATATCCTTTTTGAAGAATCCTTTCCTGTTCCAGAATTATCCAAAACGCGGTCTTATTATCTTCATAGCTCTGGTTAGTCCTCAAATATTCCTTTGTTGGATAGGATATTTCATTGGATATCCATACGACCCGTTTAAAATCAAGCCAATTAAAAAATTTGCTCGTAATATTTATCCGCAAACTTTGCAACCCCGCTATATTTTCAACGTCCTCGGCGGTCCAGTTGTAATAACCGCCGGACCATTCCGAAGATCCCTCAAAGAGAAAACTGCCTTCATCGTCTTCAGTAATGTTTTCTCCCTCGTAAACCTCTTCGTCAAGAGTTTTCATTTGATCCTCGTAGGGTTCAGGATAGTATCTCAGGTCGGCATTATAATGGATCGGGACTGGTACTGTTGCTTTCGGAAGTTGATCCACTGCCAGCTCGCCGTGGTTCATGGATTTTATAACACGCCCCTCTACGAGCTCCTTGTATACTTTATTGTCTGCATTGAACGTTCCCGCCACCGATACCTTTCCCGTATCGGAGGAATCCAGGCTGACGGTAAAGGAACCATCCAATTTTTGACGTTCAAGAAGGCTCTGGTGATTGTCTCCGAATCCGCTTTCAGCCGTTACCGGCCCGTTAACCTCGTTATCCCACTGGCCGTTACCATTGAGTGTATATTTGGAATAATTACCCGAGGTCTTGTTCTCCCAGTATATCTGGGCAAACAGGGTGAAATCATAACGATATTTGTCATCTAACTTTTTTTCTGGAATCTCCACGGAGAATTTTATATCCTCCTTGCCACCAATCTCCACGTTGATTGACTTAATTTCAATATCTACGATTCCCTTTTCAATATCTATATCTACTATCTTCAACTCCACGTCGTAATATCCATCATCGTTCGTATCAACCATTTCGGGGTAATCTTTTGTAAGATAAACCTCTTTGGGATCTGACTCTATCCTTATAAGGACGGAATTTCCGTCTATAGAAAGCACGGTGATCTCATGAGTGATGTCACCAATAGTGACGGATTTCTCCTCTTTCAATTTGAATTGATTCTCCGTGGGAACATCAACATGATCATTCTGTGTTTCGTCATTTTCCTTGGGTCTATAATTTTCAAAATACGCGAAATATGCATTAATAACGAGAGCGGAGATACAAATTATGACCAATATCTTTTTCATACTTTCACCGTTATCCTCTGTCACAATGATTAAAAGTATCAATAAATAACATTATTTAAATTCTAATCTTCCTCTATTGCTTCGACCTCGAAAACCTCCATCACTGGTGCATCCCCTGCTTTTGAAAAGGTCACTTCTCCCTCTCGGGCGGCACCGCTTATGGCGATTTTCCTGGAATGACGAACTGAGTTGAAGTTCTGCACTATCAGGCCTATGCCAACCAATGAATATAGTGTGATATTCGAGATATAATAGTTAGGTGTGAATACTTCGCTTTTCATCAACAGCAATGCCGCAAATACCGCACCGCCTATAAGAAAAAGGACCGAAAAACCATAGACAACCTGAACCAGGGTCGACGAATAATAACCTGCTCTTCTTTTTTTGTTGCTGTTCTTCGAAGGGATGAGTATCGAGAGTACGATGGCTATCAGGAATGGGAACGCGATCAATGCAGGAATCGTATAGGTGCTCATACTATCATTTCCCTAATTATTACTAACTGGATAACATTAACATAAACGTTATATTTCTATTTAAATTTTCAGTATGAAAAGTATGATTTTCATGAAAAGTATTATATAACGTTCAAATCATTCATGATTTCAGGTGTATAGAGATGGCATTTGTTAAACCGGATTTCTACGGCAGTTCCACCGTTGGCGAACGGGGACAGATAGTACTGCCTATAGAACTGAGAAAAAAGTTTTCCATAAGTGCCGGGGATAAGCTCCTGGTACTGGGTGGAGAACAGATGGGCGCATGGGGTATCATCCTCGTGAAGACGGAAATATTGAGCCAGATAATGTCTATGTTCGGCCAGAACATAGGTCAGATTCTGGAGAAGAGCGAGGACGAATAACCCTATTAATGAATATTACATAAATTATTGAGGGGGAATTGTTAATATGATGAGAAATTTGAGATTATTGAATTTGTTTATAACATTTTCAATTGTGATGACGGCTTGCATAATATTCATACCGTCAAATGCCGAAGCCTCTGTGAATTACGAACAGTCGTATTATGATCCATACGATGATATCCAGCTTGTTGCCCAGGAAGGTCATTTCGTTACCGGGAGTCAATGGAAAGACCTGGACATTTCTCAGATGAACCTGAAATCCGAGACCATTGTCACAGGCGTTCCTCCATTAACAATAGAGACCACAGAGATATCCATGTCCGTCACCGTAAGAGGTACAGTGAAAGATGAAAGCAAGTATATTTACGGGGTATATCTAACTGTAAATTCAGAAGCCTATACTCTTATATACAAAGATAAAATCCCCCTTGGAGTGAATATGGATACCGAGGAAAAATTCACGCCCACGGTGGAGGGCATAGGAACCTCTACAATAACCTTTAAGGTGGAAGAAAGCCAAATAGGGAGCCCGAAGAGCGCTTATAATTGGAATGCCATCGCCATCGAGAGATCCGATGACGGAAATTTCGGAGACATCGCTCCAAATAAATTGATAAAAATAATCGACCCCTGGGATCGCTCCTTGGTTTACGGGACCATTGTTATCAAGGGGGTGACCCGTAGCTCGCTGGTAACATATGAAAAAGTTGAGATCCAGCTTGATAGCAAGTCTGGTTCCAATTGGAAGACAGTAACCGATAAGGGAGGGTGGAAAACATGGGAATACTCCCTTGATACGACACTATTTTCGGAAATAGAACACTCGATTTATGTCCGAGCAACGGATTCCGATGGCAAAACACATTTTGACGATATCATGTTTACAATCGATCAAGAATCCAAAGACAATCCGGCTTCAACGGATATGAAGCCGAGCCCGCATATAGGTGATAAATATGTTTTCGAATTGAGCTCCGCCGGAGAGGATGCACCAGAGATGATCAATATAGACATCTCGACCACAAGCAACATGGAAGCCAGCGTAGTAGGTCAGAATATTGAGGTCAATTCCTACGATTGCTGGAAAATGACTACTTCCCAGACCGGTAAATTGAATATCGGGGGTGTGGTGTTCAATTTTGAAACGGATGTAGAGATTTTTTTAGAGGATTCCAATTTCGATATTGCAAAAGAGGATTCGACAATTAAGATCACCAGCGGTATAACAACCCCCCAAGAACAGCATAAAATTTCCGAATATTCTCCGCCCAAGCTGCATTACGACTTCCCGGTTGAGGTAAGCAGTGAATGGTACGGCACCACTGATGTAACCATTAACCTTGATGGCGATAGCTCAGTTGACACCCTGAATATTGAATATAAATGTCTTTTTCAGGACTCGCTTCTATCGGTACCGGGAGGCGATTTTGAAATCTACGCCATACGTTCGCAAAACGACGATGCTTCTTTCTACAAGGTGGAATTCTATGCACCGGAAATCGGATATCCCGTAAGAATAGAAACCTTCGATATCGACGACAATCTCATCGGGGTGCTGGTTCTTTCCGATTACGATATCAAAGATACATTTATTGAGTTTTCGGCAGAAATCGAGCTGGAAACAGAAGGGGAGGAAGGCAAGGTTTACGTAGGTGACAATATGGATTTCAAGGTGAAGGTGAAGAACAACGGTATCGGAAAAGCCGATAATGCACTTGTGATTGGTTATTACAAGAATGTGGGTAGCACCGAAGATAAAACGGAATTCGCAAGAGAAGAGGTGGAATTGGAATCTAAAAGTGAAAAAACGGTTACACTTTCCCTTCAAATTAATGAGAGCGGCACTTATGAGATCAGTTTCATATCCCTATCGGATAAATCCGATTCTGTGCTTGATAACGAAATGGAATATGACGAAGAGGTCACGGTACTACATAAAACGACGAATGGAGAATCTTCTTTAAGTACAATTTCTACGAACACTATGATCATGGGCGGGGTGGTTATTGCTGTTGCTAGCCTGATAATTATCCTTCTTATCAGTAGAAAGAAAAAGGAGACTCCAGAGTTCCAATTCGTCACGGTGGAGGCAGTGGAAGTTGATGAAGAACCGGCAGAGGATCACAGTGTAGTTGAATTGGTAGAGGAGGTCACTGTGGCCAACGTTGAAATCGAGGACGAAGGTGGTGACAATGGTGGAGAAGAGAGTGAGAAAGAATATCAATGTCCTGCTTGTGAAGTCGAGCTAGGCGGTGATGAACTGGAATGTCCGGAATGCAAAGTTGTGTTCGAAGAGTATCTCGCTGGTCTGGGGGAGGACGAACCGACTGAGGCTGACGAACTTTTAGGAGAGACAATAATGGATGAGTAATCCCTTTCCAATAATGATATAATTAGGGGTTTTATATTGGAAAAAATGGAGATTCTTGCTGAATTCGTTGAAAGAAGAGCGGTACCAATACTTGTGGTCATCTTTTTTATATCAATATTCTTTTTTTCACTGGTACCGAGGATTAGCTTCAAGACAGACATCCGTGGTTTTCTTCCGGACAATGAAATGAGCCAAGCCAATACGAGGGTTATGGATTACTATGGGGATGCTCCCAGCATTCATTTCATACTGGTCCAAGCCACTAACAACGATGAAAACGTATTGACACCACTCTCCCTTAAGGAGCAGTACAAATTGGTTCGATCACTCAAGGAATTGGATGGAGTGGAAGAAACTCTCAGTATTGCCGATGTGGTCAATATTCTATACCAGTATCGGATCGACAAAAGCGGAACCATGACAATAGACAAGTCTCGGAACATTAGCGATGCCCAAGGAAGTCGTGACTACGAAGAGATCCGGACCAAATTGGACCTAATGTTCGGTATACTCAATGGTTCCTATGGAGAGGATTTTGTCTCCATATTCAGCGAAAATTTCCCAATGTTCTCTAAAAATAGTCTTGATAACGTAAAACTACTTATTAATCTCCTTTTCTCAGAGGATTTCGATCTGGATGATCCACATGCCAGGGCTACAATAATAATTGTTAATCTGGACGGCGGTCTCAGTAACGACGATCTGAAGGGATTGGCCAATGACATCCACGAGAGCACGGATGAACTTCAAGCTGAGCTGGTCACTATCGAGCTGTCCCACACCGGAGAATTCCAGATCGCTACAGAAATAGACCAGGCCACAAGGGATACAATGGGCGTAATAGTGGCGGCCATCTTTATCGTCATCGCCACTATGCTATTTATCGGTTTCCGAAGAGGCAGCTATGTCGTTCTTCCCCTGGGTATACTTCTACTTGCCACGGTCTGGACATATGGGACAGCGTATCTCATTGGTCTGAAGTTCAGTGCGGTAATGGTAGGAGTAATTCCGCTTATTTTTGGTTTGGGTGTTGATTACCCGGTGCACGTCTCCGAGCGTTATCAGGAGGAGCTGGCAAAGGGCAAGAAAATAAGTATTGCCCTTAAAACCGCCATGAAACACGTAGGGGGAGCCATCGCCATTTGTGCCATTAGCACGGCCATTGGTTTCTTTTCCAATATCATATCTGATGTGGAACCCGTAAGAGTATTCGGAATTACATGCGCTATTGGAACGTCCTACGCATTTCTTCTTACCCTGTTTTTCTATTGCCCGGCGAGATTTCTACTGGACAAACGGACCAATCACAATCCCCTTTTACCTCATAAAATGAAAAAACTTGCAACGGCGGCAAAGACCAGGGTCAAAAAGAAGAAACATTCTTTATTTACGAAGACCTCGTACAAATTCCCTGGCAAGATTGCCATAATGGCTCTCGTGATAACTGTTTTGGCGGTGATTGGTACCTTCAACCTCGAAAGCGAATTTTCAATGAAAGATTTTCTGCCCGACGAATGGGAAAGTCTGAAAACCGAGGAAAAGATATTTGATATGTTCGAGGCAGGCAGTTACACTCAATCCTTCATTCTAATTGAATCCGATTCCATGGCCACAACCCAGATTTATAATGATATCCGGGATACCATAGAGAGAATTTCTGATGACAAAAATATCGTATCAATCAGCTCAAAGGACGGTGATCGCTTATCTCTTACCGAGGGAATTCCTAGATTGGTGGAAATGGCGTATTCTCTAGATCCCGACATTTTGATCCGGTACAATATATCTGACGACGGTTCTCTCATGACCAATTGCAGCGATTCCGACATAAGGGATTTTTATGATTTTCTCTACTCGAACGACACAGTCATCGAACCGCTGACAGGACAGACCCTGGCCGAGCATACAGCTACCCTGCTTCACAGGAATGATAAGGGTGAATACGACGCCGCCCTGATACGGGTATACGTTAACGTCAGAACCTCCGAGGACAGTAGAAATCTATACAGAGATCTTAACGATGACATTGTCTCTACCGGAAGTGAGGATTTCCATATAACCGGAGGGATGATATTGAATATCGCCACTCTCGATTCCCTGCAGTCGGGCCAAATAAAAGCAACTCTCGTCTGTATTGGCGTTATCGGACTGATGCTGATACTGGTTTATCGGAAACTTGCCTTGGGCCTGATCCCATTGATCCCAGTAATCTTATCTACCGCCTGGATAATGGGTGCTATGTATGTTCTTGGAATGTCCATCAACGTGCTTACTGTAACGGTCACTTCCCTGGGGATTGGAATGGGGATCGATTATGCCGTTCACGTGTCGGAACGGTTCAGGGAAGAGATGAAAAAGAATACTATAAAAATGTCTGCAAAGGAAACCATCGGTAACCTATGCCGTCCATTATCAATATCGTCCATGACTACTGTCGCGGGCTTCAGCGTTCTTCTTCTAACACCCATCCCCATTATGGCCTCTTACGGAATTATCTGTGCTTTATCCCTTGTGTTCAGCTACACCGCTGCCATGTTCGTCTTACCAGTAGTCCTTGTGGCCAGGTCGAATTGGTCCGGAGATGATAAAAAGGTAGATAAGAAAGTGAAAAAGGGACCCCTAAAAATAACACCAACCACCATTACCGGTCATAAGCTGAGATAATATTTCATGTCGTATAATTAACAAAATGCTGATCGGCCTGGAGATCAATCAGTACCCAGGAGAGGATTCCACTTGACCGATACCAAACGCCTACTACTTTTAGATCTTGACGGTACTATTATCTATTCCAAGGATGCGATTTTCAATGCTATCAATGCTGCGCTTGAGTTTTACGGTTTTGAGCCTTTCCCCGAGGAGGAACTGCTCCGAAACCTGAGGATACCACTTGAGGAAAAATACAGGATGAGAACAAATGCGGACCCAACCCCAATAATGGAAAAATTCAGAGAGGAATATCTAAGGACCTACAGGGAGACAACATACATTCATGATGGTATGATCCCTCTACTGAAAAGACTCAAGAATAATAGGGTCAAGATGGCAGTTATCACCCTGAAGGAGGGTAAAGAGGCCGCTCAGGTCGTGGAGGAAATGGGTCTTAAGAAATATTTTTCAGCTATATTCGGATCACAGGATCCTGAGTACCAAATCAAACCATCGCCAGACCACGTTAACTATGCAATAGATAAATACGGTATCGCAAAGGTGAACTGTGCTCTGGTGGGGGATATGAGAGGGGATATATTGAGCGCGAAGGGTGCTGGAATAACCGCCATTGGTGTCGCGTGGTGCCTGAGAAGTCCGGCACAGTTATATGAAGCGGGGGCGGACCATGTGGCCAGGGAACCTGGTGAGTTGGAAGATATTCTGGAACGATTGGATTTTTTATAATTCAAAAATATCTTCGAGCTATTGAAAATTAATCTTTAAAATTTTTCAATTATTTTCCAAAATAAATTGAATAAATGGTCCATCATTTTCCCCGGTCCACCGTGGGCTCTACTGACTCTTTTCCAGCAAATGGATCATGACCGTATTTTTCCAGATACAATGATCTGCGGGTCTCGCTGGACGAGGAGTTCATGGCGCTCGAAGGGGCCATGACGAGATCCAGGGGGGGGATATTCTTTGCCTCCCGCATCCTGTTGATATTTCTTCCGTGATGCTCGGTTTTGAAACATATGATGTTTGCGCAAAGTTCCGGGTTGAAAACCGCTTCTGTGTACACCGAATCGTTTATGACGAATTTATACCTGTCCTTTCCGTATTGTTGATTCAAATAAGAGCTCACAGTATACATTCTCAGCTCAAGGCCTTCGATAAACTCGCTATATTTCTTGTCGGCAACCAGTTCGTTGGTGGTTATCCCGATGGTCACGAAGCTGCTTACTTCGAAGGCTTTGTCCAGAAGGTCTCTGTGTCCCTGATGAAAATGATCAAACGTTCCACCAGTCCATACATTCTTGTATTTTTTCACCGTTTCGGCGGTCATCAGGGAACAGTATGTAAATAAGTTGATAAAAAATTTACGTTTATTTATCGTGAAGCTGACCATTCAATATTATTACTATAACCGATCCCACATCTCTTTTGCCAATACCTTTGATATCTCCGCCATTTTTTCCGGATTCCATCCTTTGATAATTCTATCTTCCATAACGATCTTTCCATCGATGATTGTATGCGTCACGTTTGTGGCGTCCATACCGAATTGAACGTGCCAGGGGAGGTTGCCCGGGTCCATTGGTGTCGGAGGTCTATAATCAAGCAGGATGATGTCTGCCAGAGCGCCCTTTTTTATAATTCCCAGAGGCTGCTCCCAGAATACTGACGCTATCTTGGAGTTTGCGTGTGTTTGCATTCTCAGAACATTGTCGCCCCCCATTCTCCTGGGATCCATTTCTTTGAGTTTATGCAGAACGTAAACGAATTTCATCTCCCTCCACATATCGTGGGAAAAACCGTCGGTGCCTATCCCCAAATTAATACCAGCATCCTGCATTTTTTCCACCGGTGCTACTCCTACCGCATTGTTCATGTTGGATTGGGGATTATGCATTACCTGTGTACCGCTCTCTGCCAGTAATTTTATATCGTCACCACTAACGTGAACGCAGTGTGAAGCCAGTGTACCGGAGCCCAAAATCCCGGCATCGTGGAACCTTTCGACCACGGAACGACCGTATTTATCCAGGCTGTCTTCATTATCTGCTTTGGCTTCTGCAACGTGAACATGAAATCCACTTCCCAGCTTACTTGATTCCTCTTGACATTTTGCGAGTGTTTCATCACTTAAAGTCAGAGAAGCGTGCAGCCCAAAGGATCCCCTCATTATTCCAGTCTTATTCTCCTTTACTTTCCTCAGGTACCGAATATTTTCCTCGATTCCCGCCTCGGCGCCTATTGGTCCGTTGCGGTCAGTAACCTCGTAACTGAGACAGCCGCGAATTCCGAGCGCTCTGCAGGCCCTTTCGACAGTATCCAAGCTCCCCGTTATGAAGTTTGGTGAAGCATGATGGTCGATAACGGTGGTGGTGCCGTGCCTTATAGCATCTGCGATACACAGAAGTGTGCTGTGGAAAACGTCCTTTTCACATAGGGCCTTGTCCAGTTTCCACCATAACCGATCAAGGATCTCCACGAAGTTCCCCGGAGGTGCGGCCTTCAATGCCATTCCTCTTGAAAAAGCACCGTAAAAATGTGTATGGGAGCATATCATACCAGGCATTATTAACTTATGACGAGCTTCGATCACCTTTGTTTCATCCGGACCAATTATTTTCCTGATATGGTCATACGGGCCAATCTCCTTTATTAGTCCGTCTTCTATCAGGAGTGAGCATTTCTCGATAATATTGAACGAATCATCCATTGTACATACTGTACCGTCTTTAATCACCAATTTGCTGTTTTCGAAACTAATCATCTCAATCAAACTCCCCGTATGTATTTCAGGTAATATCGATGTTCATTATTAATTATTCCATGTCCGTTTCCGGTGGAATTTAGCCGGGTCGAAATCTTTAAAGACCATAATAATATTCCGCTTTCTTGGTGTCTCATCCGATGACTGGCACATCTGATAAAAAACATGGGAAAAACGATCTACTCTTTGCAATTATAGGCGGGCTTTTGGTAACTCTGTTAATATTGGGATCAATTTTCTTTCAGACTGAACCCATTGAAAGGGTGGAGAGAACGAGATTCAAGATGGGCACAGTTGTTACAATTACAGTCTATGATACATTAAAGAATGCTGAAGGAGCCATTGAAGCTGCCTTCGAAAGGATAGATGAGGTCTCAGACGCAGCATCAACCTATGATCCATCAGCGGAAGCGTATATATTGAATGAGAATGGGGCGATCTCCGCTCCCTCCGATTATCTGCTTGACCTCATCGACCTTTCGAAGGATTATTGTGAAATGACGAATGGCAGTTTCGATATAACCATCGAACCCCTATTAGAGCTCTGGAGATTCAAACCCTGGGAGAACGCTTACCACATTTTTGATGTAGAGATTGGATTCGCAGAAGAGCTGAACAACAATACCTTATCGAAGTCATTGAGGTCGGTTTTCGCCGCAAACAACTACCCTTTATCCGAAAACTCGCTTGTTCTGAAAAGATCAGATATGGACTGGGGTATCGAGGAATGCCTTTTCACGATGCCACCAACACTCAGGGAATCCATGGGAAACTCAAAGGTAAGTGCTGGCATCCGGTCAATATTTACAGAACATGATCAAGCTCTTACGAAGAATGCGAAGATTTCAATGCTAAATGAGGTGAGGTGGAACCTGACTGACGGAAGGAAGAATTACCTGATAGAGGATGCAGGTGACCGTTTGATTGTTGCAGTGGAGAAATTCGGTCTTTGTTCCTTCGAGAAGAGACTGAATGTGACGGTCCAGTTCTGGGATCTCGATCGATCTCGGCAAGAAGATAACATAACGGCTGCGAGAAATTTCGTTGGATGCGAAAAAATCCAATCCAATACAAATGAGATCAGTCTTGAAGAAGGTATGAGCATAACTATGGGTGGTATTGCCAAAGGATATGCGGTGAGCGAGACTATTAAGGTACTAAGGGAAAAGGGAATCGAACACGGAATGATCAACGCAGGGGGGGATATCGAAACCATAGGGCAGAAACCCGATGGAAGTCCTTGGAACATTGCCCTTGAGAATCCACGGGAACGGTCCGATCGAATAACGCAATTCAACGTGCAAGGCAAGTCCATCTGTACTTCCGGTAATTACATTAGATATTTTGATCCCGAAGCGAGGGTCGGTCATATAATGGACCCCCGGACCGGTTATTCAGTTGACCACTGCATTAGCGTTACCATAATTGCGAATAATTGTACCACTGCGGATGTCCTTGCAACGTCGGTTTTCGTCATGGGCCCGGGTCCCGGTATGGGATTGATAAACGAATTGGATGACGTTGAAGGGCTTATAATCGACGCAAATCGGACGATACATCGGTCCCACGGTTTGGGGGTATATGAGAAATAGATTACCTTAAATAACAAAACATTTAAAGACTATAAATATATTCAGCGGAATCGTTCCCTCTGGGCCACGATTCCGCGAACATTGTCAGGCTACGAATCTCGGCAATATTCACCCCACTGACAATATTCCGCAATCCACCCATCGGGCTAGGTGTGTCGAGACACATCATAGCTAAGAATTAGCCCCGGAGGGAGACTAATTCAGATAAACATCATTACTGGAAAAAGCGGATGGACGAGGGTTTGGACAAGGAATATACCCTATTAAATTTTTTTTTAAAATGAGAACGAAATACGGTTGTGAAATAGTATGGAGATTTTCGGTTTCGATCTGATATTTGGGCGCGCCCAAAAGGGGATAAAACCTCCTCATTGGAAGTTTACCAAAGAGAAGAAAACAGAGAAATTACCTTTACCGGATGAGGTTATCATTCCATTATCTCAACATATTGGGGCCCCATGCAAGCCTGTGGTGAAGATGCGGGATGAGGTAAAGGTCGGTCAGGTCATCGGTGAGGCCGGTGGGTTTGTCTCAGCACCAATCCATTCCACTGTTTCTGGCAAGGTCAAAAAAATGGGTCAGATGGTTCATCTCATAACGGGTCGCGTGATAGACACTGTTATCATTGAGTCAGACGGCAAGGATGAGTGGATCGAGCCATATGAGCCTCTTGACCTGGATACCGCCAGCAATGATGATCTGCTTGGAAGGGTAAACGAAGCTGGAATCGTCGGCCTTGGAGGGGCAACGTTTCCTACCCGCGTGAAGCTCAGTCCGCCGCCAGGAAAGGTGATCAATACAATCATTATAAACGGGTGCGAATGCGAGCCCTACATCACTTCCGATCATCGATTGATGCTGGAGGAGGGTGAAAAGATATTGGGTGGGATCAAGGTACTGATGAAGGTATTGTCCTGCGAAAAGGTGTTAATTGCTATCGAGGATAACAAGCCTGATGCCATCGCACACATGAAAAAACTGGTATCGAAAGAAGGGCTCCCATCAACGGTTACGGTGGAAAGTCTTCCATCCAAGTACCCCATGGGAGCTGAAAAAACACTTGCGAAGATACTTATGGGAAAGGAGGTTCCTTTAGGCGCACTTCCCTTCGAGATAGGGGCTTTAATTCAAAACGTAAGCACCATGAAAGCAATATATGATGCTGTTTTCAAAGGTATTCCACTTGTGGAAAGGACCATGACCGTCACAGGAGAGGTGAATGACCCGAAGAACCTTCTAGTCAGGTTCGGTACTCCCATTCGCACCCTGATCGATCACTGCGGGGGGCTTACAAAAGATGCGGGGAAAGTTATCTTCGGAGGCGCAATGATGGGTCTTTCCCAGTATGATCTCGATGCTCCGGTGATAAAAGGAACCAATTGTATACTGGTGAAGAAAGCCGAACACTGGACCGAAAGCGATTGTATTGGCTGCAGCAGGTGTATTAACGCCTGTCCCATGGATCTTCTTCCAACAATGTATGTAAAACTGGTGAAGGCGAAGAAGTTCGTCGAGTGCGGAGATAATTACATCGAAAACTGCGTGGAGTGCGGTTCATGTACATACTCATGCCCTTCGAAGATACCTCTCGTACAATATATAAAAGTGGGCAAAGGAGAACTTATGAAGATCAAGAGGAGGGAGGGATAAAATGACCGAGAACGTCAATAATGACCAAGATGAGAAAAACCGGTTTTTGCTGGCCACCACATCACCTCATATCAGGTGTAAGGTATCCGTAAGCAGGATCATGTATGCAGTAATATTCGCTCTGATGCTTCCAACCATTGGCGGCATTTACTATTTTGGTCTAAACGCCCTCTGGGTGATACTTACCACTGTGATCACTGCGGTTCTCACCGAGTATATAATAAAGAGATTAAGAAAGATCGAGTTTGTCATGGACGGCAGCGCCGTGGTCACCGGTCTATTGCTTGGCTTGATACTACCGCCATTGCTGCCGAAATACCTGTGGATCGCCGCCATAGGTTCCGTGGTTGCCATAGGTATCGCAAAGGAAGCTTTCGGCGGATTGGGTCACAATATGTTCAATCCGGCTCTGGTGGGCCGCGCTTTTCTATCAGCAAGTTTTTCCGGAATCATGACGAGCTTTGTGCTTCCTACCAAATGGAGCGGGGCCGATGCTATTACCGGAGCGACACCTCTAAAAGAGTCATTCAATTACATAGATAAATCGGAGTATATGGATCTATTGCTGGGAAATGTTGGTGGTTCCATTGGTGAAACGTCCGCTCTGCTGATACTCATCGGCGGTCTCATTCTCATATTATTAAGCGTGATCAATTGGAGAATACCTCTCACCTATATCGGCACTGTTTTCGTCCTTACGTTGGTTTTTGGCGGGGATCCGTATCGACACGTACTTGCAGGCGGGCTGCTACTTGGTGCATTCTTCATGGCCACTGATTATGTCACTGCTCCTCTCACAGATAACGGCAAGATAATATTTGCTGTAGGAGCCGGAATTCTAACCGTCTGTATCCGGAAATTCGGTGGAATGCCGGAAGGTGTGTGCTTTTCCATACTGCTTATGAACGCAGTCACACCACTTATTGACCGATACACGGTACCGAAACCCTTTGGTTTCAAGAAACCCGAGAAAAAAGATCCGGAAGATAAGGAGGTGGAAAAATGAGCGAAGGCGGAGGAATAAAAGAAGTAATTCCCATTCTTTTTCTGACCATAGTTGTTTGTATATCCGTGGTGCTTCTGGTTCTCACCGACAGCATCACCAGGGATTTGATCGAGGAAAATGAAGCAAAAGAGATACAGGAAAAACTCGAAGACATATTTCCTGAAATGGCGGATTATAAGGAGAACAAGACGCTTGGGGTTTACATTGTAAGAGATGATACCGGAGAGATTGGTGTCGCCTTCATAGTGGAAGGAAAGGGATACGGCGGTGTCATCAAAATGCTGTTGGGTCTCGATATGAATCTAAGTGAAATAGTAAACGAGGAAAAGGATACTGACGTACTCATCAAGGGAATGAAGATAATTCCGCCGATATCGGAGACACCCGGTTTGGGTGCTAAGATAGAGGAGGATAGTTTTCAGGACCAGTTCAAGAACAAGGCCGTTGGGGATCTTGAATTAGGGGAAGGAATCGACGGAATAACCGGTGCGACGATAAGCTCCAAGGGGGTTGTCAACGATCTTAAGAAAGCTGCTGTGACAAAGATAAAGTTGATCAAGGATAAACTGGGAGGGGAGGTGTAATCATGGTATCATTCGGAAAGAATTTCATAAACGGGATCGTGAAGACAAATCCGGTTTTCGTATTGCTCCTGGGTCTGTGTCCCACCTTGGCGGTGAGTACTTCCCTTGAAAATGCCATAGGGATGAGCGGAGCTGTCCTTTTCGTGCTTCTGGGGTCCAATATAATAATATCGGTCATCAGAAAATGGACCCCGAATTCGGTGAGAATTCCGGTATTCATTGTAATTATCGCCACTTTCGTGACCATCGTCGAGCTGTTTATGAAAGGGTATTTCCCGCCTTTGGCAAAATCCCTTGGTATCTATGTTCCCTTGATAGTAGTGAACTGCATTATCCTCGGGCGGGCGGAAGCATTTGCGTCGAAAAATACGATTCTGGATTCCATTGCGGATGCTTTCGGAATAGGTATTGGATTCACCTTAGCCATCGTATTGATCTCGTTACTGAGAGAGCTTCTTGGTAGCGGGGGAATCGAGATGTTCGGTCTCTCGATCCCTGGTTTCAGCGAATACCCCATGGCAATCTTCATAATGCCCATGGGCGCTTTTCTGGTGATAGGATTGCTGCTTGCCCTTTTCCGTCATCTGGGGGTGTTAGAAAATGAGTAACTGGGGTGCATACGTTGCCATATTCATTAATATGATGCTGATCTCCAATTTTATTCTGTCCAAGTTCCTTGGATTGTGCCCTTTTTTCGGAGTATCGAAGAATCTGAAGAATGCAGTATCCATGGGAATCGCCGTTCTCTTTGTAATGTTGCTGGCATCCCTGGGAACCTGGTTGATCTATGATCTAATCCTCGAACCCTTGAAGCTGGAGTACATGAAGATCATTATCTATATACTGGTGATAGCTACTCTGGTTCAGATCGTGGAAATGACCATAAAAAGAACCAATATAACATTGTACAATGCTCTGGGAATCTATCTCCCGTTGATTACCACGAACTGCGCTGTGCTTGGTGTCGCTTTCTGGAACACCCAGGAAGGTTATAACCTCGTTGAAAGTCTCGTTAGTGCAATCGGTGCGGGGCTGGGTTTCACACTGGTTCTGGTTATCATGTCAGGTATTCGTGAACGTCTGGAACTTAGTAATATTCCAAAACCATTCAAGGGATTTCCCATAGCTTTTCTCATTGCCACCATGTTAGGTCTGTCTTTCCTAGGATTCGGGGGGATGGTATAAATGTTTCTTACTATAGCAATTCTTACTGGAATCGGCGCGGCTTGCGGAGTTCTTATTTTTTTAATGAGCAAGATTCTCCCCAAGGAAGACGAAACATTGGCGAAAACTGGTGTGCTGGCTGAGATATTGCCCGGCATGAACTGCGGCGCTTGCGGGCAGCCCGGATGTTTTGCGTATGCCCAGCAGGTTGCAAAGGACAGCGAATTTATTCTAAACACCCCCTGCATGACGCTTCTTCAGGATGAAGAAGCCCTGAAGGAGCTCGAGGGGATACTTGGAATTTCACTGGATACATCAGGAATGGCCAAGATCGCAGTTATTCACTGCTATGGCAACTCAGAGAATATCTTCGATTATGACGGTGTCTCATCCTGCAAGGCGGCAGCTCAGATCGGGGCCGGCTACAAGAAATGTCCATACGGCTGCCTGGGACTCGGCGATTGTGCGGTGGTCTGCCCCCAGGACGCCATTACCGTGGACCACGAAACCGACATTACGAAGGTGGACCCGGAAAAATGTATAGGCTGCGGACTTTGCATCGTAGAATGTCCTCACGGCCTGATAGAGTTGATACCAAGGGACATGCCACACTATCTGGGATGCAGTTACACGTACAAGAAGAAGATCCCTGGTCGGGAATGGTGTGAAATGGGGTGCATTCACTGCAGAAAATGCATAAAGGCCTGCGAGACGGATGCCGTCACCTGGGATAAAGAGCGGAACCTACCAACCTTCGATTCGGAAAAATGCACCGCGGCCCCCGAGTCAATCGAAGCCTGTCCCAACAACGTCATCATTCCCATCAGTGCTACTCCTCCAGCTGTCTCCGAATGTCACTGATGGTCGGAAGCGAATTCACAGTTCCCAGGAATCGTGCAGCATACGCCCCGGCTGAGGATGCAAATCTCGCACTTTCAAAAAGCCCCATTTTCTCTAGTATGCCGTAGATGAAAGCGGCATTGAATATATCACCGCAGCCGGTAGTTTCCCTGGTATTGACTTCTCTTGCGGGAATGTGTTTTTTCATAGAATTATCAGCAACGAAAACTCCCATGTTTCCCATTTTTATAATTACAGCATGCGCTCCGCGGGCAAGAAGATCTTCCGACATTTCATGTATATTCTCAGATCCGGTGATCCCTCGTCCCTCATCAAGGTTACACAGAAAATAATCAACGTGTTGCAAAACTCCAGCGAGTTCCCATTTCCCGCTCTCGTCCCAGCTCACGTCGAGAAATTTTTTTATTACTTTTGTCCCGGTACCTTTCATGATATCCAAAGCTACTTGTCCATCGAAACCCGGAAGAAGAAAATAGGAAGTTATCAGTAGCGCCTTCGTCCTTTCCAATAGATCTGAATCCATAATGGCCCACAGGTCCCGAAGCTGCTGATTAGGGCCTGCGTGATGAAAGAATGTCCTGTCCTTAGAGGGATCCGAAAGGACACATGTAACTGAACCGGGTTCGTTAAGCCTTTCAACGAGATCGCAGTTCACACCGCCTTTCCTCATTTCCGATATTACATAGTCCGAAAACATATCGCTTCCTATCTTTCCGGCAATCCTGACATTCATACCCAAGCTAGCGGCGGCCATAGCTGCAATAGCTCCGTTCCCACCCACCGAGACAGTTATCGGTTCATTCACATGAGTGAGGGTTCCCCATGGGTGTGAACCGGGCTTTATAGATGCTATGATATCGCAAACTATGTTTCCGATTACCAGAAGGTCGGTTTGTTGGATCTTTTTGCGATATTCGTTCATGATTATGTAATAATGTTTGAGACTTTTATAATTAGCGTTTTTCAGCACTTTTTAAAAAAAAAAACTTCAATTACCTATTCATTGAATCCCGGTCTAGAAATCCCACAATATTTATTTAAGTTAATGTATATGATGAGCCGATTGCTTTTTGGTGAAAACTGTATTTAGTTATAAGATTGGGAATAGGTGCTGGCATGAGAACGAAATGCAATTTTTTTATTATCGGTACTGTCATGTTATTGATGGTCATGGGAACACTAGGACAAGGTATTGTTAATGTGCTAAAGGATAACCGCGTGTCCGTTGAAGGTACTGTTGAAAATTCGCCCCAAATATCCACCAGGGACGATCCCGACTTGGTAGGATCATGGAGTTTTGAAGAAGGATCGGGGACAAATGCCCAGGATGATACGCCAAACAATAACCACGGAACCCTGGACGTGGGTGCGGAGGGCAATACGGATACCTCGGCGGCATGGGGAACTGGTATTTCCGGTACGGGTATGTTATTCGACGGGAGAGATGACGTATTGGACTGCGGGAACGATCCGTCTCTGGATATCACGGACGAGATAACCATAATTACATGGCTGAATTTCAGATTGAAAGGGTTTCCAAGGCCCATCGTTTCCAAACATTCCGATGCGGATCCCGGTTTCCTTTTGAAATGGATCAACAACGTAGGGCTCTATTTTGCCATAGATGCCAGTCCCAACATATACAGCAGGGATTGCAGTGTGGGAATCGGTACAGATCGATGGTATCATGTTGCAGTCACATTCAAAGATGACATACACATATATATCGACGGCACTCTTGCGGATGGTCCCGCTCATGGAAATATCCCGCAATCCATCGGGAGCAGCGTGGAGAATCTGTTAATCGGTAACAAGGTTGATGATCCGTACGGTTACAATGGGACCATCGACGAGCTCCGAATCTACAAGAGAGCTCTGTCTGCAGAGGAGATACGGGATGATTTCGGTAAGATCGCTCTAAAAGGACGGTGGGCCTTCAACGAGAATCTAGGTAACGCGGCAGCAGACTCGTCAGACCAGGAGAATACCGGTGTGCTACATGATGCTGATCCTGGGAATGGGGACGGGGATAAAGATGCTCAATGGGTACCTGGCATTATAGAAAGTGCACTTGAGTTCGACGGTGTTGATGATTACGTTGAGGCAGCAAATGATGCTTCACTGAACTTCGACACCGGTGATAGTTTCACCTTGTCCGCATGGATACAAACCATTGATGCGGATGGTATTATTGTGAGTAAGGGGGTCGGCAATAACTACTATTACCTGGGCCTTTCTGGAGGAATGCTTACAGGTACAATTTCAAGCGATACCGATGGAACTCTCGATTACGCAACCCTCAGTACCACCGTACTTCAGGGCGTATTGAATGACGGTGGGTGGCATTATGTTGCAATGTCGATCAACCCATCATCGGACAGAGGCTTCAAGCTGTTTGTGGACCAATATATGGTGCAAGAGGATTCTGCCATGGGCGTCGGGGACCTGACCAATTCAAATCCGCTGAACATCGGCCGCGATTCAGGAACGGAAAGTAACTACCTGGGTGGAACTATCGACCAGGTGGAGATATGGAATTGGGCGCTGGAAGAAAGGGACATTAAAGAAAACTTCACTTCCGTTGCAAGTGTTGCAGGGATAGCCCCGGCGTTGACGGATCCAATTCCAGATTCATTTACGTTTCCGGAAGATACCACTGCTAGGAAACTTGTAAATGTCACCAATTATTTCTCTGATATATGGGATACAAATCTTCAGATAGAGTATACTCTGGTTCCAGCCATAATTGACGGACATATCGAAGCCTTTTTGGACAATTATACCATCACATTCAGCACCAATGAACTTAACTGGACCGGAAACGAATCGTTCAAGGTGGTGGCTACCAATACCAAGGGTCTTTCCACAGATTCGAACACCTTCAAGGTCACTGTGACTGGTGTGAATGACGTACCGATATGGACTTATACACCCCCGCTTATCAAAATGGATGAAGACGTGAATTTTACCTCTTCATACTCTCTATTTGAATATCTCGAAGATGCAGAAGATGATGCACTCGAGTTCGTAATTATATATCCCACGGAGTCCCTCCAAATCAATATAACCGAGCTGGGACACATCAATGTAAGTTCTAAAGAAAAGAATTACCACGGGGAGGAGGTTTTAAATATTACAGTAAGGGAAAAGGTAAGTGGAAGCCTTGGTAAGGCAGTAGACATTCCCATAATCATTGATTCAGTAAATGATGTTCCGAAGAGTACCCTTTTATTCCCGGAAGATGAGGCCTACTCTGCCGATGTGAACATTACCTTGAAATGGTCTGTTGTGGATGTGGATGACGAACTCAACAATATCACATTCGATGTCTATTTTGGTGAGGATGTAAATCCACCGAAGATCAGGGCAAATCTCAATGCCATGGAGTACGAACTTACCGATCTCGATGATATGACCACCTATCACTGGAAGGTGATCCCCTCGGACGACGAGGATGTGGGTGTTTGCCTAGGGGGAACCTGGAGCTTTACCGTGGATTCTCTTCTTTATATCTCAAAGGTCGATCTTCTCACCCCTGTCAACGACACCAGCCTTGGTGTAACCCAGGTAAATCTATCCTGGAAAGTGTTGACCAATCCCGGTAACAAATCCTTAACGTTCAAGATATACCGAGGTCCATCAATGGATAATCTTTCCGTTATATCTACCACCACTTCAACATCATATCTTATGGAGAATCTTCAACCATCCACTGATTATTACTGGAAAGTTATACCCAGCCATGGAACCACAAATGGGATTTGTATTTCGGGGATCTGGCATTTTTCGGTTGAAGATATACCTATTTATAATATTGATGCGATCTTGACCAAACAATCTGTGAAAGTGATCCGGGGTCAGGAGTACAAATTCAATTTTACCATTAAAAATACCGGAAACCGTGATATTGATGTCACCATGGAAGCGGAGGGGAACCTATCTGATCTTTTAGATATGCCCTCGGGTCTTGGTATACCTGAAGGGGACTTGAAAGTTGTAGAGGTTACTTTGACTACCAATGAAGAGCTGGAATTCAAGGTATATCCTGTTAAACTGATCATCAATTACAGGGAATTGAACGAGACTTTGGTACTGAATGTGGAAATAATTGATAAGCCGGTAAACGGTAACGGAGATGACCTGGAGCCCGATAAAGGTTTTGAGCTGCCCCCTTGGGCCATATATGCTATTATCGGCGCTGTAGGAGTTATCATAGCCATAATCGCGCTGATCATCCTGCTGATAAAAATGAAAGCCAGGAGGGATGCTCGCCTAGCGGCGGAGGACGAAAGGAAAAGGGACGAGCAGAAGAAAAGGGAAGAAGAGGAGAGGGTCCGATTCGCGGCAGAACAGGATGCACTGGCCAAGGATCATGGCCGGTGGCAGAGAAAGGATGTTGATTACTCGCAGTTTGAGAACGTTTCCTCAGAAGGTTGGGAAAAGGATTACATGGATGAGGTAAAAGAAGAAATGAAGGATGCCGCGCCCATCCAGGACATGCTGGCCGGTGCTGGTAAATTCGATCTTGGTGGTGACAGACCCTCCTTCGGGGCGTCATTGAAGATTGAAAGTGCGGCGGAGGCATTAGCTCTGGATCCCGCATCAACCCCTACTCCAACTCCACCAACCCCGCCGTCGGTTCAACAGACCCAACCCGTCTCACCTCGGACAGCTCCCGTTACATCCCCCACAGGGCCTCCTGCAGCTCCTTCCCAGGGAATACCAAGGGCCACCACCAGACCTGTTTCGGCTGCTCCAGTATCCCCTACACCGGGAACACCAAGGGCTGCCACCAGACCTGTTTCAGCTTCTCCCGTATCTCCTGCACCGGGAACACCAAGGGTCGCCACCAGACCTGTTTCAGCTTCTCCCGTATCTCCTGCACCGGGAACAACAAGTACCCCGACAAAACTTGTTTCGAGTCAACCTGCTACTCCTACACCCGCTCAACAACAAGCTGCCAAGCCGATTACCGACAAAACACAGACTGAACCGGTAAAAGATGAAGAAAAAGGATTGGACAGTTTGTTGAAAGATCTGGAACTGGATAAATGGTAAATATTTCTGGAATTAGGGATCCTTATTATCTCTTGTCCCGTAGTAAAAGGATTGACTCTGCAAAGGAAATTCTAAGACGGTCTGATTCGGAGTGTTTGTCCGAAAATAGTAGTACGTTTATATTAAAACTTACGGGAGCGAAGGTAAATTTTCAGAGCTTCTCGTATGTAATCACCCGTGCTTCGGGATGATTTCGATACAAGTTTGGTGAGTCCCTGAATCGTTTTTGCCGGTAAAACGCATGAGACATCCTCAGCTCCTTCCATCTCTCGGTCCAATTCTTCAATTGCTTGACCATATTTTGTAATCTTATAGTCGCCGGCGCCCAACATATCGGCTATCTTGTCCTTCAAACCTGGCTGTGTATACCATTCGTCAACTACCTGGATCGTTCGGTTATCATAATTTATATTTGCCATTTTCTTCTTCCCCCTTTCAGGTAAAGACACACCTGTTGGCGTGTCACACTTTCAAGCTAGCCATTCCTACCCAGCTTTTCAAGTGCAACCATCACACCTATCACCATAATCTAATAGAGATAGTGGCTGGCTATATCTGCGGTAAACAAGCTAAAATAATTTATTCTATATAAAACCTTTTTTTAAAAAAATCGGACTAGTCGTTCGGGGACCTCCCAATAGCTTAGGTTAAGTCGAAACCCCACCTTCTTGTAATTAAAGAAATATCGGCGTTTTTCATTTCGCCCTCTCTTATGATCTCTATACTCTTGTTGGCCATATTGATTATAGTCGAGCCGGATTTCTCTTTATACTGCTCTAATTTTTCATCTAGCTCTTTGCTCTTTATAAACAGGTCTACATGATTGATGATCTCGTCCATTTTCTCAATATCGCCTGAGAGTGGTTCTACCTTTTCACCATGGAGATTTACAGATGTGCTGGTGAGCGGACCTGTGAACTCCAGTAGATTTCTTGTAAAGCTATTGTCAGGTACGCGTATACCGATAATGCTGCTGCCGCCAGTTAGAACCGGGGAAATTTCTTCTTTCTTTGGCAGTAAAACTGTAGTCTTCGAGGGGAAAAGCTCATAAAGAAGACTTTTCAGGTTTTTTCCTTCCACCATTGCCAATCGGTCGATCTGGGAGGCTGAATGTACCGCTGCTGAAAGGGGAAGCGTACGAGGTCTTCTTTTTGCCTGAAACACTTTTTCGATCCCTTTTTCGTTGTATATGGAGGCACCGATCCCGTAAAGAGTATCGGTGGGATAGATTATCAAACCGCCGTGATCCAGAATTTCCTTTGCTTTGGCAAATAACAACAAAATTTCATTTTCATCCGTACTGTTTAATGTGAACGAGATCATGGGACCACGCGAAGAAAGATCAATGCAGCTTTGTCTTACATTTGTAGCATCTGGGGGACTTCATGGAAACAACGGTAGCACAAACGGGGCAGACCGCTCTTGAAGGGTTCTTCATTTCCTGTCTCACAGCCATCATGAACCAGCGTCGTTCCCGGTTGTCGGGGAATTTTATTACTATGAATAATAGAGAGCCCAGGAGGATGAAAGCACTTCCCACGGGTACCAGAAGCATCCTGTATGTCATATGGAGAGATGTCACATCATCGATTAACTTGGGGTAAAGGCCAAGACCGATCATAAACAATAGTGCCGAGTAGATAAGAAATAGTGATATACTCCCGAGAATACCCAGTTTCGGCTCCTTTATTGTAAAACCGTGTACGAACATTACCAAAAGAACAGTACAGGCACACAGGAATGAAAATACCATAATCCAGCCCTGTGTATCACCTATGCTGGGTGCAATGGAACGATTTGAAAAATTCACATCCTTCAATGCAAGAATTGATAACGCAGCAAAGAAAAAAATCAAAAAATGAAGGTAGATAAGACCAGGTATGTTGATTCGAGCCATATTTTTTCCCCACTTCTAATGAAATTATGGTTGGCCATAATTTTAAACTATATAAAAAGTTAACCGCGTATTTTCTAGTAGTTTCTAATATCAAGTTCTTTCCATACATAGCTCTGCGCAAAACGGTCAGGGTTTTCAGTTATAACTTCCTTTGTTGCATTATACCGTATTATTAGTGTTTGTTGGTGAGTTCGTCGATTGCGATTGACGGTCGCTTTCGAATTCACCTCTGAGATCGAACAAAACCTCTTTCAATTCATTCACTCCGATCCCCTTGAAGCTGGATACGGGAAGCCATTTCTCAGTTCTTTTCGACGCGAAAACTTCAGTCCTTTCCTTTTCTACATCCGTTTTCGATATAACGTATATTATTGGAACCTCATTGAAATAATTTTCCACGGCATCGAGAAGTTTTTCCTGTCGGTTCAACGGATAACCGCAGTACTCCGAAGCATCCAAGACGAAAATGATAGCATGAGCGAGGTTCTTAAGCGCGGAGAATGCACGTTTCTCGAAATCATTGTGTTCTTCCGGGGGCCTCTCCAGTATACCTGGTGTGTCAATTATCTGAATTCGTTCGCTTGATCGGCGTACCTTCCGTACGAGATGACCAACAATCACGTCGTGCGTGGTGAAAGGATAATGAGCTATCTCGGGTGCTGCCGAGGAGAGTTCATTAACAAGAGCTGATTTACCCACATTCGGAAACCCTGCTACCACGACCGTGAACACATCGCTGTCTATATCGGGCATTTTCCGAAGGACTTCTCTTACCTCGGATAGGAGAACAAGAGCATCGTCGACATTACCTACAAGAGACGATACCCTCCCGTACACCGACCGGCTTATACTTTTGATCTCTTCCGTGTTTCTGGATCGTTTGATCCTTGTTAGAGCTTTTCTGCAAATGCTTCTGATACCTTTTCGTATCCCATCCACCCTGCCAAGGGAAATTCTTATCTTGTCTCTTGAGAACTGAATGTCCATCATTTCGGCTGTAAAGGGATGAAGATTATCGAAGGACGGAAAAGCTCTTATAATTTTTAGGATCTTAGAATCCAGTAGGTCTGATATGGATTTTATCTTGCCGGTTTCAGTCTTTTTTATCCTGAAATATGGCTTCTTGTCCTCCACTGAAATTTTCGACACCCTATGGAAAGCAAAATCCAACAATTCCTGTGCAAGAAGTATTGTAGGTATGTTCTTCATCTCCCGGTTAATAAATCATCCGTCATTTATAGTTTCGGTGGGTAAGAGTACAAATGATAAATCTTACCTCCGCTCATCGTAGAATTATTCACTTTATATAGACTCAGATCAGGAATATGAAAACCATACTTTGGTATGGCATCGGGGTGAATCCAAAAAGCATAAATACCTGCGTAGGTTTCATATTGTCAAATGGGTGAACCTCGACAGAATGAATTGTGAATTGGTAAATTCACTTCACCCTCGGAAACCTTCGGGTTCCTACAGGTGTCGAAGTAAGGCCATTTGATAATGTTTGCAGAATCGGGGCATGTAGGGAACTTTTTGTTTCCGAAGGCGCAGCAGAGCCGTAGGGTCTGCTTAATCTGACCGGACACTTGCGAGAAGGGATCGAAACATCCGTAGGCACACATGCCGAGGATGCAGTTGAATCTCTGATTCAACGTAGCGTAAGCGGGCATCTCGGATGTTTCAAGATGAAACGTTCGTCCGGAGGAACCGATTCTGCTGAATACTGTTCAAGACCAGTTTTACTTTCAAGTGGGGGTATATATTGTTTTTCAAAAAGAACCAGACAATAATAAAGAGGTTCTACAGAAAGGAACCTTCTCCAGTGAAAGTCTTATTCCTGAGATTTTTCTTCATCTTCGTACTTCTTCTTCTAGTGGCTGGTATCTTCTGGCGTTTTGAAAAAGATGATATCGATGATAGTGCCGACGGTGACCTATCGTACATCGATTCACTATATTTTACAATCGTCACAGTTACTACACTGGGATACGGAGACATCGTGCCGGTCACGGAAAGGGCTCGAATGGTTGACGCCTTTATCATAACACCCGTGAGAATGATCGTGTGGGTATTATTTATCGGAACAGCATACCAGTTCGTGATACAGAAATTCTGGGAGGAATACCGAATGAACCGTCTTTTGAAGAAATTGAAGGGACATGTGATTATTGCAGGGTACGGTAGCACCGGTGGAGCTACTGTGAATGAACTGGTCCTTAAGGGTTACCATGAGGACCGGCTTATTGCCATAGATAAAAAGGAAGCTAATGTTAAGGAAGCCGCAGAAGCAGGCGCAACGGGAATCCTCGGTGATTCCACCAGTGAGGATGTTCTCACCAGAGCGGGCATCAATGGTGCTGCTGTAATCATAATCACCACTCCTCATGATGATACGAATGTGCTCATAGCTCTTACTGCAAAGGACCTGAATCCAAAGATCAAGATAATATCCCGCGTCCGTCAGCACGAGAACATAAAACAGCTTAAACGTGCTGGAGCGGACGTGATTATCTCTCCTTCCCTTACAAGCGGAAATCTCATGGCCGTGGCTGTGTCCAACAGCAACAGCGTCGAACTGATAGGTGATCTGCTTACCACTAGCCGTGGAGCAAACGTTCACCAGCGTAAAGTCATGGATTCCGAAGTGGGCAAATCTCCGAAAGCATTGAGAGGAATGGTAGTACTGGGATTTGTTAGAAAGGGCGAGAATATCGGGCCAGGGGAACTTGACGGACAGATACTCCGGAAAAATGATGAGATAATTCTTATTGAATAAAAGCAATCCATGTTTGAAATTAAAAATAAATGAGATACAGATTTGGAGGAATTCCATGGGTAAAACCGAGGCACTGAAACGTATCGAAGAAGCTGCAAAAGCCGGATGGACACACCTGAATCTATCATATTATCAGCTGGAAAAGCTGCCTCCTGAGATAAGCAAACTCCATGAACTTAAAGACCTGTATCTGATAAAGAATAAATTGACCGACCTGCCGCCCGAGATCGGTACCTTTAAGAAACTCAAATATCTGTTCCTCGGTAAAAATAAAATATCTACGTTACACGCTGGAATTGGTAATCTCGAGAATCTAAAGGTTCTTCACCTGGATGGAAACAGGTTGATGGAAATACCTCCGGAGATATGGAATCTGAGGAACCTTCGCGTTCTTGATCTCTCGGACAACCTGTTAACCGAACTGCCCCCGGGGATCGCCAATCTCACCGAGCTCAGAACACTGCTTCTTGATGGGAATAACCTTGAGACCCTTCCTCCCGAGATAAAAAAACTAACTAAACTGACTACCGTCGAATTCCAGTGAGATAAGCTCGATCAAAAAACCAATTTGAGCTCAATATTGTCTATCTGGGAAAATGAAAATTTTTTTTTTGGATCTAGGATCCAAGAAGCACAGCCGCACCTATTGCAAGAACCACCCCTGTAACGCGTGCGTAGGTTATTTTCTCCTTGTATATTATCATTGAAAGTACGATGGGAACGATGAATGACAGGCTGACAAGCGTGGCTACCACGGACAATCTATAGAGTGCGAAAGCTTGCAGTAAAGTGATGAAACCAAGGAAGTTAACTGCACCAATGCTGATACCTAAAACCACGGAAGTACCATTAATTTGTTTTTTACTTGTGTCTTTAGAACTTCTCATTGTAACTAGGGATATAAATATGTTCAAACCGTAAGACAATGTTATAAAGGCCAGAGGAGTCTTCATGGAAGAGGCGAACTTGACGATCACAGTGACCGCAGCAGTGGCGAGGAATGCAACCGATAAGAGGAAACCCGCCTTTACCCGCTTACCCCTATCTATCCGCTTTCTCTCGCCCTTTCCCATGAGAACGAATATTACCAGAAGGGATAGTACGATACCTATCCACTGATAAGCTGATAGAGAATCGTGAAAATACAGAAGCGAGAATACCACCACCAGCCCTGTACTGGAACGGACCACCGGATAGAACACATTGGCAGGTATGATCTTCAATCCTTCCATGGTGAAGGATGTGGTAATGAAGAAGAAGGCAGCATTAAGCAGCGAAAGAATAATTAGAGGTCCGAAACTTCCTATCTTTTCGCCTCTTATCAAAAATGAAATCCCCCCAAGCAGGGTCACGGTGCTCATGAAGAAGAACATGGTTACCACCGTACCGGACCCTTTCTTTGCGGATACTTTGTAGAGAAAACCCTGCAATCCATAGCAAATAAGGGCTGCGGCTGCATAGCCAAACCACATGGTCATGCCGGGTTTAGTCTGAAACATGATATTTAAATATGGGTGCCTTAATAATCGGCGCAAGGATGCTGGTTGATTCATATGGAAATGTACTTGGTTTTGTTCAGTTATCGGTTGACAAGCCTTCAAATTGACCCTTTAAACCGGGAAAAAGACCGCCGACCTTTAGTCCACTCATTAAAGTATACATTGTATTGGTGGAAAAAATTATATATAAACGATTTTTGTTTAGGTGCTGGAAAAATAGGTCATTACCTGCCATTTGTATATGATATATAATAATATGACAAAAGGGAATTGACCGCTGAACATGATATGAAAAAATGAAAGATTGGAAATATATAGGGAGATGAAAAGAATGGAAAACAGATTTCTTGGATTGAAGACAACCATACTGGCTTTTGTGTTACTCCTATCAGTAATACTTCTGAGCCCGGCTTTGGTTGCAGACGAAGCAACAACCGATGAGACACGTTTACAGATCAGGGTAAAGGACAGTGATACCAACCGACCACTCAACGGAGCTTCGATATCAATAAGGAATCTGCAGACTGGGAATGTAATAACGGTCACTCCGGATGATGCGAAATACAGGCTTGATGATACCCCTGGTTATTTCAGTATTTCCGCCTCATCCAAGGGTTATTACGATGTTGGGAACGGTAACAAGGAAGTCATGGTATTGAAAGGAGATCGCACCAACGTCGAATTGAAACTGAAGAAATACAGTTTTGATTACACCATTTCCGGAAATGTTACCTATCCCAATGGCACGGAGAATGCAACCCTGAACAGCACTTACCTTACGCTACACTGCATCGATGAGGGAAATCTCAGCTACGAGGCATCCACCTATGGCGCGAATACCTCTTATATAATAAACCAAACGGGGGCGAACGCTTCTTACGAGTTCGATGTTTTCCCTGGTGATTACACATTGAAGGTCACGAATGGTGATTATATCACCCAAGTAAGGGCTCTAAGTGTAGTGGCCAGTAATGTTCAAGAGAACTTTACAATGGAAGAATGGGATGAGGACGCAACAGTGAAAAAATTCGATATATACGGATATGCAGAAGATAAGGCCACTTGGGACTACGTGGAGGGATTATCCATAAAAGTGTATGATACGATAAATCATCGCGAGATCATCAAGTCGTTCAACGATACAGAGAATTACTTTGAACTGGAACTTTATCCATCTACCTTCAACATCATCCTTGATGCGGAAGGATATCTTCCCTATGTTCCACCCGCAGCAATAACACTTAACGTTACCAATCCGTCCGTAGAGATATTCCCGCAGTTTGAGAAGGATGTTGAAGAAAACGTATCCATTGAACTTACTGTCCAGGGCGATGATTTCTCGACCTTACAGGTAGTCAAGGACTGGCACCTGAATTCGGATTCACAGGTACCTGGCATCGAAGAGGGCCCAGGCAATCTGAAGATGAAGATAGACGCAGACGAGCGTTTTGGCAACGATGATGGAACCCTCAGCGACGCAGAGGTTCTTGCCTTCAAGAACTGGTTCGAAACCACTGGTCCCGAACACCTCTATACGAACAGTTTCTTTAAGGTGAATGATACTGCATTCGATCCGGATATCATCACCGGCCAAACCTTCAATTATACTGTCACCCTATACAATTTCAACAACAGTGTTGATAATGTCTCGGGATTACGAATGAAGACGGTAATGATTTATGATAATGAAGATCTTGATGATCCCGACAACCTTGCCTACAAGGTATGGCTTGGATCTCTTGAAGTGGATTATGATGTGATCTTTGATCCATCTTACGAGATCGTAACGGTGGAGGATGATAATTGGAATCTCGCGCTGGATGATGATGACGAGGCAATTTCGAACCGGGCCGTGATCAAGAATGCCACCACCCTTGAGGTATTTGCGAAGCAGGCCCCCGTGGCCAATATCTCAGTCACCATCAACGAGAAGACCTACTATTCCGGAGATGAGATATTTGCGGGCTCCGCAACTGATGACACTGTGGTAAAGGATGACTATGAAAATATTACCTTCGATGCAACCGGGTCCTCCGATAAAGTGGGGAGCATCATTAACTACACCTGGAACTTCGGCGATGGCAATTTCGGGTACGGTGAGCTCGTCACGCATAACTACTCGGTGGTGAAAGGGAGCACGAAGACCTTCGACGTCACGCTGACGTTACTCGACAGTGCCGGTGCGGTGAATGGTATCCTGGACAGTAAGGTGCAGATAGTTGTGGATGCTTCGGCTCCCGTAATTCCAGCCAGCGAACTTCTCGTTGAAACACCTTTCTCGGAGAGAAACCAATCCAGCGTCATCGATCTAAACGCCAGCATGGCTGGTGATGACGAAGCTGGAAGCGGCATACCAGACTCTGCCGGCAGTTACCTTTGGGAATTCGACGACGGTGTGGAGTCTTTCGGGAAGACAATCGGCCACTCGTTCCGGGACGCGGGAAATACCACCATCAACCTGACTGTGAAGGACACTGTTGGCAACAAGAAAATGGTTTCTTTCGAGATCGAGATCCGAGACACCGAGGGACCTATCGTGGATATTGTCGCCCCTCTTTCAGCAGAGGTGAACACGGATATCTTCCTTAACGGGAACGGCACAACCGATAATACCGTTGAACTGGACGAATTAAAGTTCGATTGGGATTTCAACGATACCGATGCAAATACAAAATTCACAAGGACTGGTGTGAACGCAACCATCAAATACGGTAAACCCGGCACCTATGTGATAAAACTGAACGTAACGGACGGTTCCAATAACTCAGTGTTATCAATTCACACCTTGACCATAACGGCCCCTGACCTTATCGTTTCCAAGCTCGATCTATCGGACCTGCAACCCAGTCAAGGGGAGAAAGTTGAAATCACGGCTACTATAAGGAACGACGGGGGCTCCAATGCTAATAATTTCACCGTTTCTCTGCTCATAGACGATGTAAAGGTAGACACTTCCGAGATTAGGGTGCTCCTCTTCGCAGGGGGGGAATGGGTCGTTAACTTCACATGGGAGGCCGAGGGCGGCCCCCACGAGATCAAGGTATTCGTGGATCATAACAACGTTGTTGCCGAGCAGGAAGAAGATAACAATGATAAGAAGGTGCAGGTTGAAGTCACTGAAGATTCTTCATATCAGGCATTGATCATTGTAATTCTTCTTATCGTGATCGCAATAGTGGTCTTCATCGTCCTCAAGAAGAAACGCGGACTTTGAAATTGGATCTACGGTCTACGAACTATAACAGGGAGACTATTATCTTCAGCGTAAGCCATAGACAGGGTTTTTATAAAAAGCGTTTACACTAAATGAATTTTTTTTACCAGTAAATATATCCCCGTTTTATTGTTCATGCGATAATGAAAAAATCAATCCCCTAATATCTGAAGAAACACTGTCCTGTCCCGGGGTCTCACGTCCAGCTCACAGAATATTATCTGCTGCCAATTTCCCAGCAGCATTTTTTTATCGTTAAAGGGAACTGTGAGAGAGGGTCCGAGCATGGAGGCCCTTACGTGAGAGTGGCCGTTTCCATCATGCCAGCGAAGGTGGTGTTCGTACACCAATCCGGTAGGGAACAGCCGTTCGAGAGCATCGGGAAAGTCCGACAATAATCCTGGTTCATACTCGATGGTGGTGATGGCTCCCGTTGCACCGGGTACGTGTATGTTGACAATCCCGTTTTTAATGGTACACTTCTCCAGCTCGGAAGCCACCTTGCCGGTGATATCTATCAACTGTACCTCGCCCTTCGTACTGAATTTCAGTTCTCGTGTTTCTACTGTCATTTAAAAAACTCCATATAAACATTCTAACTATCATTTGCTCTCTTTTTTACAGAAAGGACATATGGGATCACCTATCTTTTTGAAATTCCCGCATTTAGAACATTCCCTAACAAGTTTTTCATCGTCCGTGAAAAAATGATTTTCTTTTTCCCCGTTGGTCTTATCCCAGAAAGCGGCTTTGCCATCATCCTTTTCCAAGCCGTTCCCCATATCACCCAGCATTTCCCCAGCGGCTTTCATTCCTACTTCGAGAGCGATCTCCATTATTCCGTCCAGATCAGGTTTGTCACCATCCTCGGAAATATTCAGGTCTCCTTCATTTGGAATTATTGCGGTAAACATTTTCTCAATATTCTCGCCGTCCTCATTTCCCTTGGTGTTCCCCAGTTGGCCAACGAGCATGGAAGTGATCTTTCCTAGGCTGCCCAGCAGCTCATTCATGTCCTGGGAGGATGGCATGAATTCGAGATTCCCTTTCATTTTTTCTATCTCGTTACCATGCAATTCCATCATGTGGGCAACCATGTCGTTGAGATCGGAGGTTTCCTTCCCACAGAACATACAACGGCTAAGACCTGTCATAAGCATCTTGTCGAAAGCGTTCTTTGCATCTTTAGGAATATGTGACAGCAGCTCCTCAGGTTCCTGCCATTTGGGCTCTTCAGCCGACTTTATTTCCAGGTCGGTTTCTGTGTTATCGGTCTCGTCGCCAGTATCTTTTTTACCATTTGAGAAGATCCCCCGGTTTATTTCCTTTCCATGGGTATCTTTCATATGTTTTTTCAGAACCACGAAATCCTTAGATGAAAAACCGCAAAAAGTACACGTGTATTCTGAAGACAACATATCACCTTGATCAGATCTCTTATGTTTGGCGTCATTAACGATCTTTATTGTCCGCTTTACCAGGAGGTCCCCGATTTTTCTTCTTAATTATATAAATTGTTGCTGCGATTCCTCCTACGATCAGAAGAACGAACACTATGATCCAGGTGAGGGTTATGACTCCGATTGAGTGAGAATGTTCTCGTGCACCGTAGAAATTGTGCCCGTTGACGGAGGTTCCCGCTTGCATTGCTACAGGTTTCTCCAAGGCATTGTTGGGTGTGAACATTACGATATCGGGATCCCCGTAATACACGAGATTCTCGAATATATCCCACCACCACCCATCAACGAGATACTGGATTCCCACATGGGTTATTCCTCTTACGTAAGACTGGCCAACGGTGTATCCACCAGTTGCCTGATCCTTTGCGAACATTTCCATGGCAAAGGAGGAATACCATGAAGTCAGCCATGGATCGATTATCTGGAAAACGCTGCCATGGCGCATTGTAGTAAGGTGTAGATAGGTATTGGCTATCAAACAGGAACCGGCGGAGAAACCAACCGAATGGATATTATCCATTGCGTCATCCCACATATATCCGGTTTGATGACCGGTCTGCCCCTGCTGTAATATAGCGATGATCACTCCATCGTGTGTTTCCGGGATAATACCCGCATCTGATTTGGGTCCCGTGCTTGGCTGAAGATCGAGTCCGTAATATTTGCTCATGGTCACAACATCCGGGTCTTCAGTACTACCCCGCATGCGGGTGAGATCATAAAGAGGATTCTCCTCTATTATTCCCTCGCTTCCGATGCTGACCAGAGGGATACCGTTCTCCTCATATCCGCGCCAGGGATTGGATTCTCTCTGATTTTCGTTCCAGAATCCCACAACACCACCGCCGCTGGATCCTCCGTGCATAACCTCGTACCACATTATCACTCCACGATTCAGGTTTTCCATTGTTTTATCGAAATTAGTGGTAAATACCTCATCGAAGTTACCTTTCTCGCTGTAATATCTAACGATCTCAGAGGTGGTTATGTCGGGATATTTTCCTCCGAGTCCCTTGTCGATCTCATCTGGTGAATCAGTGAAGAACGGAGTTATACCAGTTCGAGTCGTATAAGGACACCCCCAGTATTCAGAGGCCAGTTCGTTAAATTTATGTTGATAGGACACCCAGGTCTCCAATACGGGGTTTGTAACCTGAACCTCTTTTTCCTCTTCCGTTATTACCAGCCTACCGGCGATGCGCGTTGAAGACGAACCGGTAATCCTTTTTCCATCATGCTCATCCAGAGCCGGATTCACGCCGGGATTGGCATAGATCATGTAAGGGTAGAAAACGGATCGGGAAACCCAGTATGAAGTGTCCACGGGGGTACCCATTATTCGTCCGGGATATGCCGCCTCGGTAAACACCCGATCCCAGGCAGTGCCGATATCGAACTGTCCTGCCACTGTGAGCATGGATTCCTGTGTATCCGGAATATCGAACCCGTATTCAGCGAGATAATCGTATACCTGGAATCCAGTTAGGACCATACATGCCACAGAGGGGGCCCGCCTGCTTTTGGCCGCTAATCGCCAGAATTCATTATGCCATGCTTGTGAGCAGGATAAGGGCTCTGATAGGTCCAAGATGATCAAAGGGGTTCCGTGATGAGCTGCAGCATATGCACCAGGCCCAATGTACAGGGCTCCGGGTTCTTCCGGTTCAGGTGATTTGACACCCCCCAGCCATGGATTCCATGCATTGATCGTTGAAAAAACAACATCATTACCCCATGTACCGTTGAGCGCGGAACGATCCTTGATCAAATTATATATTTCACCAACATCCTTGTATTCCTGAACCTCAATGGAGGTTTGGAATATGGAACGGCAGTCCTCGATCTCATCAACAAGGTTTTCAGAGGCATACCCTTGGCGATTTATGAGGAAAACCTCGGTAACCCCCAGAGTGTTCAAAGCTTTTTTTGTGTATTCGGGTACCGAATCCATTTTCGTATATAGAAGGGGGGCGTTGTACATGGAACCCAAAACTGCCCCTTGGGAAGCGGACCAAAGTGCTCTTCCTTCAGTTATTCCCTTTGTTTGCTCCCACTTGTATGAAACGCTGAAATCCGTGGGCTTTGCGTCGTCGTTGAGGTTAACAACGCTCACAGTGTATTCTCCTATTCCAAGTTCAGGGATGGATGCCACCTTAATCTGTTCATCAGATATATCGGCAAATATTTCGGCTCCCGAAGGGCCAGTTATAATAAGCCCAAGTTTCTGGCTGGGATCGTCCGACTCCAGAATGAACTCCGCATTTCTCGTGTTAAAAGACGTAAGTTCGGGTAACGGGATATCCACTCCTGGGTATATTGTTATATCTATTGTGTATTTTGCTTCCGAATCTTCTGGGGCTCTTGGGTCTTCAATCCCAGGCATAGTAACAATTTGTTTTTCGTTATCCGCAGATTCAACTTCATCAAGTTCCAGGTCTTTCACTATCTCATGAAGTTTGTCCTTATCCTCGTCAAGTGACATTAGCTGCTCTGTTGGCATATAGGTCACGGATGCTCTCCAATCGCCACTGTTATAAACATAAGATCCAATATGTTCTTGAGGGCCGGATAACACATTCCATTCCTCGGAAGCTCCTACCTGACCGATCTCCATGTCGAAGAGCTGCATATCGGGATCTTTTCCCCTCTCGATGAGCTTTCGAATCTGCTCAGGGGTCCAGTCTTCGCCCCAGATCATGTATGAAGTCACGTATTTGTATCCTTCCTCGATAACGAAATCGTGATCGTTGGGTTGGACCGGACTGGGTTCTTTCGTCCCGGTGAACGTCATCTTCTCTACCTGCTTGTCCGGGGTTTTCCCGGTGACTGAACCGCTTGTTTCAATCCTTTCGAATGGGTATTCCTCCAATACCGGTACCAGTACCGCGTTCCTGCTGTATTCCCAATTAAAGAGGGCGATATCGGCAGCGGTACTGTATGGATCTTTTCGAGAAATTACGTTCGATGAATTGTCACCCCATAGTTTTCTGGCATCTGAAATATCCTGATCTTTCATGTTCACGTATTCGACGATGTCAAGGCCGTCTGCCACGGTGAGATAATCATCCATAAAATATGAGAGACCCTGGTGATCGTTCATAGTCCTCAGTGTTTGATCATCGGTATCATATGGTGCGTTATAGTACAATAATGGATGTGAATATATGTTGTTACTGGTCTTGTCATAGAAAACGGATGCGGGGACTGAAGCGAGGTAGGAGTAATCATCAAGATATGATTCTTTGTCGAATCCCACGAAGGTGACCTTGTTCGCAGCGGACATACGGTTCCAGGTAACAGAATCGAATCGGTAGGATCCATCTGCATTATCCTTGGGAATGTCCACCTCGAAACACCCTGTGAACATTATGGTGCACATCATCAACCATATGATGCACACAAAGATTTTTTTTCTCATTTTTACATCTCCTCTTAATAAATTTTAATTTGGACTTACCAATTCTATGGATTATAATCTTGGTTTTATTTATTACCTTTTTTCCAATTTTGATTTATATCATACATTATAATTGAATGAAACGGTCAATATACCCCCATATAATTTACTTCCTTTCCCCTCGGCTCTTCATTATGTTCTCGTAGACCTGGTTTAAGAGAGCCGCCTCTGTCTCCGCGGCCAGCTTGATCCTCTCAGGTGAATCCTGATACCGGTCCGGATGATAATCTTTTATTTTTTCAAGGTAAGCCTTTTTTATCTCTTCCACTGTGGCTCCCTCGTCCACCCCCAATATCTGGTATTGATCACGTCCATCGGGACTTTCGGATACCGTCACGGTTGTTTGGACATAATTGACAAGTGGAATATCGATAATGGGAACTTCTTCGATCCTCTCCTCTTCTTCCTTCATGATATGGTATCCCTTTTTAATGCTTGGTGACAGGTTAATAAACGAGCAGGATAGGACCATAAGCAGGAATATTCCAGAGTAAATATAATATGAAATTCCTCCAATGGAATAAAATGCAAAACCAGGGTAGAAATATCCTAACCAGACTATAACCGAGATCAGAATAGTAGTTACCGGAAGGACCCGCCCTTTACCCTTGAACTTCTTTTTTATCCAGATCACCACAAGTAAAAGATATCCGATTATGATGGTTAGCAAAAATACATAGAATAACAATGAAGGAGATTTTAGCGTTGTATCGTGAACCATAACTTTATTGTTATCCGCGGTGAACTTTGTATACGTCGTTTTATACAGGTAACTTTCTCCGGTTCTGCTTCTGGTATGGTCGAGACTAATTTCCTCGAAACTCATTGAAACAGGATCGGTACTGTCGATCTCGATACGGATCCATGCATAATCCTTCCCCTCCCAGTATTTCTTTTCCATGTTCGTAAAACTCAATTCCTGTGCGAGATCGCTATCATGGGTGAATTTCAGGTAAGTGTATTCCCTTTTGGAGCTTTCTACGATCGACTTAAAACCGGAGCTGAGTTCTACCCCAATTTCCCGGCCATTTGTATAGAAAGTTATATTTGGATCCATCAGTTGCAGCTCATCATCCGAGTCCAGTATCCCTTTCATGATCATTGAGAAATTTATATTTTCGAAATTCCTCGAAGAGCTGCCAGGAAATAACTTTTCCCAGAAGAATTTGTGCACATCATAGCTGATATGTCCATTAAATATCCGAAAATCGAGGTCTAGCTCATCACTTGCGGTTATCTCCAGCTTATCCTTTTCCGTCGTTCCCAGATAGAAGGAAATAACCCCGGAATCCGTGTCGGTAAATTCTACTTTCAATTTCATGATGATGATGTAACCGCTGTTGCCTACGAATGGTACTGCTTTCGTGCTAGGGGTAACCACCAGAGGTACCAGTAAAAAGAATAGAACCAATAACCGGGATATGGCGAGAATTTTTCGCTGCCAGTTTCGTGTGCGTCGTGTGTCCTTATGTACCTTCAACCCTAACCCCTCGGTTATATATCTATCAAAATTCTTACGTTTATATCAGCCTTTTATAGCGCTCAGGCTCCGCTACACGAATTGATTTGTTGGTTTTATGTAGGCTGATCGCAAAATGGACATATCTTGTACTTGGTCTTGACTTGCTGGCCGCATGAAACACAGTTCTTTTTCCCAGGACCTACTATTGGGGAGGCCTGCGGAATCTGCGGAGGTGCACCTCCACCTACCAACTGAGCCTGGAGCTGCTGGGTGGCTATAAGCTGTTGTTGTTGGATATCCAAAAGCTGCTGCTGCATCATTAACTGCTGCTGTTGTCCCTGCATGATCGCACGCTGCTGGGTATCAATTAGGGGCGGATGCTCTTTCATCCACCCAATGGACTGGATCTCTCCCACCAGAAGCAGACCGAGAGCGCAGAGTGCCACCACTTCCCCGATAATGGGAATGAAAAGATTACTTTGATACGTTTCTTCGGTTCCCGGAGAAATCACCATTATGGTTCCGATTATGAAGATTATTTTTCCAAATGTGTATACCAGGGTGCCTACTAGTCCGAATTTCCCGCCCCCAACCTCTTTCAATTCCAGGAACCACCCCCAGGCGATGGGGATGAAAGGTATACCCATCCATAAAGGGATTACAAGATCGGTGTCGAACAGATTGGGGAAGACGACCCATCCTACGCCGAGGATCAGGATTCCAACTATCTGTAGGATGAAACCAAACAGTATTGCGGATGCATGTTTTTCTCCGTAAATATCTCTTTTAACGAGAGTGATTATACAGCAAACCAGTAGATAAATGGCGAAAGTCGGGACGATCATGCACAATCCGCACATGGCGAGGAAGCCCTCCGCCATGTCACCCACTTCATTTGACCTGAATTTGATGAATATTATCAGGAAAAATACCTCAACAATCACGAGAACGATTATTGCGATGAGGTTCAGCACCTGGCATGTGATACCCGGATTGGATTCTTTCGTGGCCATGGATTAGTCCCCTTGGTGTTAACGGTGATAGTAAACTCACTTAATATATATATTCTTTCCGAGGGAATGTCAAGTTCCACAAGAGGAGTCTGAAAGAAAATATTTTGTAGTTATTTACTTGTTCCAATCAATATTTATAGATTTAGATTTATTGGGGACGAGTATGCTGTTATTGAAGCTTGGCGGTAGTGTCATTACGGATAAAAGTAGTTACTCGACATTCAGGGAGGATGATGCTAGAAGATTGATCGGTGAGCTGAAACTCGGTCTTGAATGTCTTCAGGATACTCGAGTGATCCTGGTTCATGGGGCTGGTTCATTCGGTCATATTTTGGCCCGTGAGCATTCCATTCATAGAGGTAATCGAGTAGAAGGCCCTCGTCACCATATCGTCTCTCGCATAAGAAGGGATGTCAGGAAGCTGAACAATCTTCTGGAGGAACTTCTTCTTGAAAACAATTTTCATCCTATTTCCATTTCACCCGAAGCGATCCTCCATAAAGAGGGTGAAGATATTTTCACCCCGATCCAGCAAGGCCTTGACGGTTTATTGAGTTTTACCAATGAGGGTTTGTTACCAGTTCTTTATGGTGATGTGGTCTCAGATGACGATATAGGATTTTCGATATGTTCCGGAGATGACGTGATGAAGGTTCTTTCCCATATTGGAAAGATCGATGGGATAATATTCGTAACCAATGTGGATGGTATCTTCAGGGCAGATCCGGACGGCGGCCGGGGTGAGATGATCAGAGCGGTTTCCCCTGCCAAACTGTTAAAGGATATCTACATTAGTACGGAGGATAAAGTAGCGGATGTTACCGGTTCCATGTATGGAAAGGCCGAGAAGATCGCAGACCTGGCTCTCCAAGCCAAGGTACTTGTCATTAACGGGAAAATGCCCGGACGGCTGGAATCCGCAATCAAGGGAGAATTTGTTATAGGGACATTGATCCAGAATTGAATTTATTATCTGCAAGGCGAGATCATGGCAGTAAAAAAGACCATAGTAAATAGAAAAGAAGACCACATCCGGATATGTATTGAGGAAGGACCTGTGGCAAAATGGAACCTGCTGGACTGCATCGAGATAGTTCACAATGCCCTGCCTGAAATAGATCAAGATGATATCGATTTATCCCGGATATTTTTGGGGAAGCAGCTTTCAGCTCCGCTGTTTATCGCAGCCATGACAGGCGGCACTCCTGAAGGCAGAAAGATAAATGAAAACTTGGCTGCCACTGCTGCAAAGACAGGTATCGGTATGGGTGTGGGATCACAAAGAGCTGCTCTGGAGAATGAGAGGCTGATCGCGACCTATTCTGTTGTGAGTGAATTTGAAATTCCTCTCCTGATGGCTAATATCGGGATGCCCCAGCTCATACTTGCCGCCCGACGAGGTGGAATGAATGAGGTCAAGGATGTAATCAAGCGATCTCTGGACATGATAGGTGCAGGTTTCATCTGCATTCATTTGAACTACCTACAGGAAGCGGTTCAGCCCGAAGGTGAGGCTTTAGCGAGAGGTGGACTGGAAATAATCAAGAATCTCTGTGATGATTTTTCGGTAGTGATCAAGGAGACTGGTGCGGGTATCGACCTTGATACGATAACTGAACTTCGCGCCGCCGGGGTGACTGCAGTTGACGTTGGCGGCAGGGGCGGCACCAGTTTCAGCGCGGTTGAATACTTCAGGAGCGTACAGGGAAATGATCAAACCGGAGATCTGGGGAAGCTGTTGTGGGATTGGGGAATACCAACTCCGGTGGTGGTCAAGGAAGCACATGGAAAGCTCCCGCTCATTGCAACCGGTGGGGTGAGAAACGCCATGGATGTGTTTAAACTATTATCCATGGGTGCGGACCTTGTAGGACTTGGGCGGGTATTACTGGAACCAGCCATGATGAGTGAGGCGGAGGTTACCAGAGAAATTGAGAAATTGATCTCAGGGCTGAAGGCCACTATGTTTCTTACAGGATGTGCAACACTGAGTGAGATAATTAATGTAAAAAAGATCTACTATCCTCCGTTGACCTACTGGATCCAGCAGGGGACAGGTAAAAGGAATTGAAAAACTAAGGTAATAGGGAAAGTTCAGCGGTGGCCACGGCATGTATCTGCGTGGTATTGAACAATGTAATTTTAATTTTTTCCTGTTTAACCAGCAGAGGGATCTCGGTACATCCCAGTATGACACCTTGGGCTCCTTCCTTGCAAAGTTTTCCCATGATCTCGTTGAACCGCTCCCTTGATGCATCTCTGAGCTGACCCCGGATAAGCTCTTCAAATATGGTTCGGTGTACAAAGGCCATGTCTTCTTCTCCAGGGATGATGACGTCAATACCGAATAACTGTTTCAATCTTCGTCTATAGAACGATTGCTTCATGGTATATTCGGTCCCAAGGAGGCCTACCTTTGTCATTCCTCTATCCAATATTTTCCGAGCTGTGGAATCCGCTATGTGAACAAGGGGTATTTTTACACTACCTTCGACCTCTTCAGCCACCTTATGCGTGGTATTTGCGCAGATGGCCAGAAGATCGGCACCAGCATTTTCCAGACATTTTGCAGAATGAACCATCAAGGTTGCAAGTTTCTCCCATCCGCCATGACGCTGCAGTTCATCGATCTCCTGAAAATTCACACTGTATATTATTATTTTTCCCGAATGCAGTTTTCCCAGGCGTTGATTTACGTGTTGGTTTATAATGCGATAATACTCTGCTGTTGATTCCCAACTCATTCCGCCAATAAGACCTATGGTTTTCATTTGTTCACCTGGTTAACCTTACTTTTTCTTCCCTCTGCTCAGAAAAAGTGCGGGTCTTCACAGACTCCTAGGACAGTTTGCCGTGGTGCTCGGCTATCCCTTACTTTTTTCTCCTATTGGCAGAAAAAGTGCGGATGCACGCTTCGCTAAGTTGCATCCTCGGCTGACTTGTTTTCAGATGCAACTGCCCCTACGCATTTTTCTCGCTTCGCTTAAAAAAATGTGCGGGTCCCCACTTTGCTACGTTGCATCCTTGACTGACATACTTATGGATGCAACTGCCCCTACGCATTTTTCTCGCTTCGCTTAAAAAATGTGCGGGGGGAGGGATTTGAACCCTCGAAGCACTAAGCACAGGGTCCTAAGCCCTGCCCCTTAGACCAAACTCGGGTACCCCCGCATAATAGGTTTATATTATGATTCATTTTGGATATCTGCGAGCTAAGAGATAAATTATATTCCAAATATATTATTAATGGTCCAAATGTATGATCGGATAATCAACGAAGGCGCGGGAAGAATATTATAAACAGTATCATGAAACCGATGGACAGTGCGGTGGTTATGGATACTATCGAAGTGATCCGATCCCGTTTTTTCTTCGAGATCTTTTTACCCATCTTCTTAAGAACCGCTGCCAGAGTGTCCTTGAAGATAAAACCACCGTCCAGAGGTATGGATGGTAGGGTATTGAAGATTCCAATAAGGATGTTCAACCAGAAAAGGTAATAAAAAGTGTTAGCTAGGAACCAGAATGTACTATCACCCAGGAGGGACCAGAAACCCTCGACTTTATACATATCAGTGAGAGGGGAGTGAAACGGCATCATCTTGGTATTCATGGGAAGCAATATCGAATAGGTTACGAGATTCGTACCCATTTCTCCCGCTGAATCGGCGCTGGCGATGGGCCGGTGAAGTGTTTCTATTATCTTCTGAGGATCCTGAACCCCCAATCCGAGAAATCCCTTTCCCTTGTCTTCCTCCTCCTTCGTGTATCGGTATTTATCCTCCAGTGCAATGTTGGTAAAGGTTTTCCTCTCTCCCTTGAAATATATGCCTATGTCTACCCTATCATGGTTGGAAAGACCCGAAAGCCCGTTGGAAAAGGACGGATAGTCCTTGACTTCAACATGCGTGACCGTAAAGCTCGCATTTTGATCTACCTTTACCAGCCAGGTGAATGTTTCATTTGATATATTTTTTCGTTGTATAAGATCGGTGTCCAAGGTATCATAATCAGACGAACTGTTGAATAGCTCCCCGTTCTCGGATAATTGTTTAAAAGTATCGTTCGAGGTATTATTTTCAGTAATATTCATGTAAAGGGTCAGATCGGTTATGAGCATGCCTACTTCCAATCCACCTTCTTCAGCAGGATAATCCACCGAAAGGGAGTAAACCATCACCCCGTCCTCCACCGGGCTTAGCGATCCCATCATTCCCCAGGAAAATATCATTGCGCAGATCAAACCGACCATAATGTTCATTGTCGGCCCAGCGGCATACAATCTCATTCGCTTAATCCGTTTTGTGCTTTTCAGTTCCTTGTCATTGGGTTCCACGAATGCACCGACGGGAACTACAAGCATAAGGATTCCCATGGATTTGACCCTCACCTTTGCCACCAGTGCCATGATGCCATGCGAGAACTCATGAACCACGATACCGATGATCAAAGCAATTACACCGTAGCTGAGAGGGATCAGGTTATTTACTCCAGGTATGACGAGGATATCGCTGGCCGGAACCGGTTCCACTTCCTTCATTGTGCTTCCGATGGTGCTAAGGATAAGTATCCCGAACATGGTGAACATGGATAAAAAGGTGAGGCCCAGACCGATATTGGCGAACCATTTCCAGAATCTTTTCAGTCGGGCGATCTTTGCAATAACTCTTTTTCCTCTTTGAGTCCTGATCAGAAGGATAGGACCCATCATGCTCAAGTTGAATTTTTCGAAGTATCCCATTCTCCTTAGAATGATCAAAACAACCATGTATACAGTGATCAATCCTAAAACGATAACGTAACCATTTACCATTCTTTTCACGGGTTCCTTCCTATTGATAAATCTCTAATCATAGATATATTGGATTGTTTGCAAGACCAGTATATTATATGTCTGGTCATTATTCAGGGGAGGCATAATATAGTATTGGTTTTATTAAGGTATGCTCTTAAAAACGGTTTTTTGTTCCCAGTTTCAAAGCCTGGCCTGCCAGTATCTCGTGATATGGAGCGGCAGGGGATAGGAGGAACTTTAATGGCAGAAAAAGGATTCACACTAAAAAAATTAATTGAAAATAACTACAAACCGGAAACCCCGTTGGATACTCTCGAAAAGACGATTTCGGCCCGTTTGGAAAAGCACAAGAAAGAGGGTAGAAGTAAAGCCTTTACCTATCAGAGCCTCTTTCCGAACACTATTCTGGACACTTATGTTCAGGAAAAGATTGTTGCGGCACTCCTGTCAGGGAATCATATTCTTCTTTTCGGTCCGCCGGGCTCGGGCAAGACCAACTTGATCAAGGATATAATGAATCTTCTGCCCGCGAAAATTTACGCAGTGGAAGGATGCCCTGTCCACGATTCACCCTTTAGCATTGCAGATCTGAAATTTTCTCGTCTTGTCCCTCCCTGTCCAACATGCAAAGCCCGATTCGGGAAGGTCATGTTCGAGGAAACTGGCCATTTCGACCCCGGCAAGATCGATCCTGCGAAGGTTCCGGTACACATTTTCCATATGAGAGAGGGTCATGGTTTTGCCCGGATTCAGGGTTCCCCCGAGGTCTTTCCCGATAACCTAACCGGTACTATCAACCTTCACCGCCTTGAGGAGATCGGTGATCCAACGTCCCCTCTGGTAATCCAACCGGGCAAGCTTCTACAGGCCAACCGGGGAGTGCTCCTGATCGATGAAATTGGGAAACTTCCTCATGGGACTCAGAATGTACTGCTCCAAGCGCTTCAGGAGGCCACGGTCACCCCAGCGAAATCGAGAGAAACCTTCCCCGCTTCCTTCATTGCTGTCACCACATCCAATCTCAACGATCTGGATGCTATAAATGAACCATTGAACGACCGTTTGTCGAATATTTATGTTGGTTACAACTCAGAGCACTATAAGAATCGAATGATAATCGACCTGCAGCTAAAAAAGAAAGATAACCGTATATTCATACCCGATATTTTCATCGAGGCCGCAGTGTACCTGGTAGAGGAGTGGAGAAGAAAGGGGGGTGATATATACGAATTTATCGAGGTGGGCTCGAATCGTACAATGATCGATATCGTAACACGAACGGTGGCTTACTCCATCATGGAAGGGCGTTCATCGCTATCCATAGAAGCCTATACGAAAGGTGTGACCGACGCAATGATGGGCCGTATCCGCGCTCGAGGGGGTGAATCCTTTTTCGAGAATAAAAGGTTGATCGAAGGATTTGTAAAAGAGAACACTACGGCTTCTCTCAATAAGGCCGGGCGAAAATACTGGTGCGAATTCTTTAGAAAGAAGCTGTCCTCCAACACGCTTATGGGCAAAAAGACATTGAATGAGATCCAAACCGTGACAGCGAGCCCCAAAATCCTTAACAAGGCGATAACTACCAGGGAAGGATATGGTAGATTCCTTTCATTCTATGATTATGTGATAAAGAAAGAACGTTTCTCAGGTCCTTATCGCGCTAAAAAGCTGTTTAAAACCGTCTTCGATTTCATGAAAGCCATAGATGTTTTCCACTGTGAGGAGGAGTAATCGAATTACATTTGGTGCTACTTCTTCCTATTGGCTTAAGATCCGGAGGAGATAAAACGTTCGAACTTCCGCGCTGTGATGATCTGGATGAGGAATGGTTCCTCACAACTGACGAAAAGCGGGAGTTGATCATCGAGATGGCCACTAGAGGAACCGGGGCCATGGATGCTTATCTTAAACGGATGGCAAAGGATAAGAATTCCTCGGTGGCAAAACGTATTCGGAAGATCCGGTCCGATCTAGAGAAGCAGTCTCAGGGTTTCAAAAAGATCCTTGAGGACCGATTTGCAAGGAAACGGAAGAACATTCGAAATACATATAAAAGGATCAGGGAGCGATCGCGGCAGGACGAATTCGAATCCCGCATAAGCGATTCGAAAATGGGGGATATGATATCACTTGAGGATCTGGGTATCGAGGAAGACACCCTGATCGATATACTTCTCGACCTGGAAAAATACGGGCGGAGGGTGAGCCGCTTAGGCAGGTTATGGTTCAGGATCAAAGAAACTTTTGTCAAGATATTCGGTGCTGTATTTCGGTTCTTCGTATGGTTGTTGATGAAGCTGCACATCCTTCACCCGGTTGAACCGGGGCATGACATGCCGCCGCCCTACCAGTTCATGCTCTCCTTCGGCGCAATGCGCTCGCCCTATGCCACTGTGGAATCCAACCTCACAGAGGCGATATCGTCATCTCCCGACATGGCCCAGGTGATAAAGAACAAGATGGGCGGCGGCATCAAGGGTGCCATGAAGGCGGCATGGGAAAAGATGTCGAATCCTCGGAGATTCAAGAAAAGAGTGCAGCAAATGGTGGCGGACGAACTGAAGGAAAAACTCAAGGAGACCCGTGAAGAAAGCAAAAAGAAAAAGGAAGAGTTCGAAAGATTGCTGGAGGCTGAGCAGAAAAGGCAGGAGGAAATCCAGGAGGAAGAACGCAAAAAGGTTCAAGAGCTGGATGAGGATGAAAAAGAGGAAATGAACCGCCAGTATCGGGAGATGAGCAAATCACCGTTGAAAAAGGTCAAAGAGGAGATCTCCGATGAGCTGGAAAAGATGGGCCTTGTTGAAAAAGAAGGAGACGAGATGGCCATCACATCACGACTCATCGATATATTTTCCGAGATCGTATTCTCCATGGAGGTCAAAAATATACCGTCCCATTATGCCTCGAAGTTCGGCGGGGGCGGCGTGAGTACCGGGATCTACAATACGAGACGAATGAGAAGCATCAACGAGATGAGCCGGATGGATTTCGTACGGTCAATGGTGGAATCCCGTATATACAACCCGAAAAGCCATCATATATATGACGAGAATATCTATATTTACGAGGAAGAAAAGGGCTCGTGGCAGCATGTTGTGCTCGCATTCGATAAAAGCGGCTCCATGGCGGACAACCGTAAGATGGAAGCAGCGAAACGGGCGGTACTTGCATTGTATAAAGCAGTGAAAAACTCCAACTCAAATAACGTTATCGATCTTGTTTCATTCGACACAACGGTAAACGTAATGGACCTCATGGAAGTATGGTCATCCGAGCCGAACGGTTTTACAAATACCGGTGAGGCGTTGAAGGTTGCAGGGCAGCTCCTGCGGGATTCCAAAACGTCGAAGAAGAGCATTTACCTGATTACGGACGGACTCCCCGAAGCCTATACCGCAAACGGGCGGGAATATGCGGGTGATTTTGAGGCGAGTATGGAATACGCCCTGAACTACGCTGAAGAATTAAAGAAAATACCTACGCTGAAATTCACTATTATCCTACTTGAGGTCAAGGATCAAAAATTCATCGACGCCGCAAAAAAGATCTCGAAGGTGCTGAAAGGAAATATAATTCTTACGAATCCGAAAAAACTGGCCTCGGAACTGCTGATCCAGTATTCGAAGACGCGAGTTGTATAGTTTATTCTTCAGTATCCTTTTCTTCTCATTCTCAATATTCCATCATCACTCAGTTCTTCAACCGTTTTAGCCATGAAATGAACTACTTATACGGCGAAAGTTATTAATAAAAGCAAAAACATTTTGCCACACAATGGAATGTTATTTGAGGTTAAGAAATTCGGAAATGTAGGTGTTAAAATGAGAAACCTGAAAATACTATTTCTAATTCTCTATTCTACCTTATTGGTATTATCATCGTCAATGAACGTATCCAATTCCGAAGTTAAAATCAAAGAAGAAGATACCGGTTTTCTCCATCTAAACGGAAGAGATGTTGCTAATTATTATGGATTGGAAGAATCTATCGAAGCCTATTCCGATTGGTTCAATCTTTTAAAATGGTCTCCAAACGGAAAATTTCTAGCATCATTGTCCTATAGCTGTGAATTGAAAATTTGGTCTACATCGGATTGGCTTCAAGTTCAAGCCATCTCAACAAATGATTTGTCAGTATACGATTTAGATTGGTCTCCCGATAGTACAAAATTGGTTATATGTGGAGAATCCACTCAAAATGATGATGATTATTTTATCAAGGTTTGGGATACTAATAGTTGGAATTTGGAAAGAACAATCGACAAAAACAGTACTCCATTTTCTATTGCATGGTCTCCAAATGGTGAAACGATAGTAGTCAATGCAATTCGAAGTATTGATTTAATAGATACAACTACATGGGAGTTATATGATGTTATTTATGCCGATGATAGCCCTTCATTATTATCGTGGTCCCCCGATGGTTCATTATTGGCTTCAAGTTTCAACTCAATGTTTGAATCAACTGAGATCGAAATAAGAGAAACAAGTACTTGGGATCGTATTCAGAGTATCACAGATATTCCTCATCTTGTCTATGATATTGAATGGTCCCCGGATGGTAATAGATTAGCATATATGACCGGAGGCCTTGATGAAGTTTCTTCATGCAGCTTGAATATATTTGGAACTTCAGATTGGACCTCTATTAAAACAATCAGTATTTTTGATGCATGGATGGATGATCTGTCTTGGTCGCCTGACGGAAATCGAATAATAACCGGAGGAGGCTATGAAAATCCATGCAAGATATGGAATACCAATACCTGGGATTCCACTCAAGTTATAACATATGGGTCAAAAGCTGATATCAAACAAGTTGATTGGTCGCCTGATGGAGATTATATCGCAACTGGAACTACTTTTAGACCAGAGCCTTATGACGGTCGAATTGAAATATATAGTGAAGACTCAGATATAGATGGTATTGCAGATATATCTGATGATTTTCCAGAAGATACTTCGGCCTCTATTGATACCGATAATGATGGTTTCCCAGATGAATGGAATGAAGGTAAATCATGGATTGATTCAACATCGGACCCTGCATTACGCCTTGATGCTTTTCCTAATGATATCGCAGCATCACGTGATTCTGACGGCGATGGATATCCCGGTGAATGGAATGAAGGTTATAATGAAAAAGACTCTACTGAAGATCTTGTGATTGATGCATTCCCATATAATGAAGATCAATGGAACGATAGTGATGGTGATGGTTACGGAGATAATGACTGGGGATCATCATCTGATGATTTTCCCAATGACGAAACTCAGTGGGTGGATTCTGATATGGATGGATTCGGGAATAATCTCCATGGAAATAACCCCGATTTTTTTCCATTTGATATTGCGGCATCGAAAGACTCGGATGGTGACGGATCTCCAGATGAATGGAATCATGGCTATAATCAAGATGATTCAGAATCGGATCCACCTCTAAGACTTGATGATTATCCCATTGATCCCGCGGCTTCATTAGACTCTGACGGTGATGGATTTCCAGATGAGTGGAATCCATACATGAACGAAAGTAATTCTACAAATGGACTTTATTTGGATATGTTCCCTAATGATAACGCTGCATCAGTAGATAGTGATATTGATGGATATCCCGACAAATGGAATCCTGGTATGGATGAATCGAATTCTATTGAAAACTTAACCCTTGATGATTTTCCTGATGACCCATCGATTTATTTAGATACTGATAAAGATGGTTCCCCCGACAAATATAATTTAGAGATTGCAAATAAAGATTATTCAGGCGAGTTGAAATCTTTAGATAAGTTTCCAAACGACCCTGCTGCATCCGAGGATACCGATGTAGATGGATACCCTGATGAGTGGAACGAGGGGGAATCTGCGAAGAGTTCTACTACAGGATTAAAAATAGATGCTTTTCCAAAAGATCCCCACGAATGGAACGATAGCGATGGTGATGGAATCGGGGACAATAGTGATATGTTGCCGAACTTAGACAATACTCTCTTCTGGATACTAATTATCTCCGGGGTGATTGTACTCTTCGCAATTGTGGTATTGGTAATAATCCTAAAAAGGGGCCGAGCCAAAAAACAATTGAACTCATTATTGAAAGAAAAGCCAAGTTGATTTTTATTTAGAATTGAATATCACCACACTTTCATCAACAATCTTCTCAGGATGACAATACTTATCGGCTCCCCATTCCTCTATTAGAAGCAATGGGAGTACCACCCCGGTAATTAGACAAACTCACCGGAGTGAAGGTTGCGGGGATAACTCCTAGCTGTTCAGCGGTTATAGTTGTCCGGCTTTGGGGGGCACCAGAGAGAAGAAGCTAACGATATGCGCTCTGTCGGTTCTATTTTATTAGATTGAATTCACATTTCTTCACAAATGAGTGAAGATGAATTACCAACATTCCCAATGTTGGCATAACCTTTGGAAACAGCGTTAACAGCTGTTTCCCACAGGTCCAAACAGATATTTGCAATCCATTTCAAGAGTTCCTTCGAGCGACGCGGGCCGAAGAAATCTTCGAATATTTCAAAGGAGAATGGATTTCAAAACCTTCCAATGTTCAGATTCGAAATGGAGGAATTATGTAAATAATTGTGATGAGAAAATTTTGTGAAGAAGACTATTATATTTAAATAATTGAATAGAAAATACACCTAACAATCTAAAAGTAGACCTTAGAATGAACATCAATTATTATTAATTTCAGAATCTAAGATGAAAATGTAACAAG
>CAYFHS010000028.1:0-50540 GCA_964342815.1 uncultured archaeon
TCAATCGCCTAGCATAAACATCTGCAGTAACAAGGGAACCACGAGCAGTATTATCATACCATCGGCGGATATCATCATTTTCAAGGAGTTTCGCTGTATGTCCCTTGTGGTTTTTGGTTTTCTTTTTCCTGGTCATACTGTAGATATAGATTTTCCAGTATAAAAATCTTGTGTTTCGAACTAAATGTGCGATGGGCCCGCCCGGATTCGAACCGGAGTCTATGGCTCCCGAAGCCACAAGGATGCCAAGCTACCCCACGGGCCCAAATATGGGAAGAGGGATTGGGGTGGTTTTGGGCCCGTCAGAAGTGAACCGCGAGGTTTTACTTCAAAACGGGCCCATTAAGTTTTGATATGTAATACTTACGTTCGTACTGTGAATTAATAATACTTAAATGTCCTTTGATTTGAATATTTTTGGCGATAAGTGACCATTTTGAAAGTTTATTATAATATTCCACCAGTATTGATTTTTCTTTAGTCTTTGCGGAATGAATCAATTAGTATTTTCATTCCATTGATCCTTTTGGAGAAGGGTAAATGAGGGTAACAATTAAATGTTTTACCGTGAATAATGGACTGATCGGCTAAATTACTTAAATAGAATCCAGTAACTATTATATGCATAATTTCTTTGGCGGACTTCTTACTCATGAACTACAATAGGAATATACATATTTTCGTTTTTTTCCTTGAATCCTTCAGGATCTCTTGAAAATTCTTCGTGTTCCTGAATCGCCCGTAATAAGATTTTCGCAGATTCAAATAGTTTTACTGCCCTGAAGAATTTCCAACACTGATCATTGATCTTTTTTGCTAGATCTCTAATAGCTTCCTGCTCTTTTTCACTGAGCAACGTAAGTGGCATTTTACTCGAGTCTTTGCTTAGATCCAGTATATTATTGATCTGAACCAGATAAGAGCCTATCTTTTTGATAACTGTTATGTCGACATTTAATATTCTACGTGCAAAAGGGTTGGTTATCTTATATAAGAAATCAGGTTTCATTAAATTTTGCAGGTCTTCAGAGCGGATCCATCTTTCCGAGAGTAATTGGTCTAAATTTGCTTGATAGGTTCTTGGAGTGAATTTGTAGTTATCTGATTCCATATCTCCAAGGATCTTCAGAACATAATTTATTGTTTCAACGAGCTTCCTGCATTTTATCTGCTCCAGTTGATCGAATAATTCTTGTTCGCTCTTTTTTCTAAATAGAAATTTCCCTCTCATCATTGTTATCACCAGTAGTATATATGTCTCCATCTTTGACAGAAGATCCTTAATTATTTCAGATGATTACATATATTAAATAATTTATCTTCATCAATCTGATGTGAAAAAATGATAGTAATATAATGGAAAACGGTTCCCGTTACCAGCCAGAGGGAGAGATTGGGTGAAAATGAAACGGGAACCATATAGATAATTGAAAACGAGTTATTTATTATTATAACTGGGGGCAGTGAAAGTAAATTTCAAAGTGAACTGTGAAATTATTATCTATTGGATTGCTTCAGCCATTGTCCTGAAGGCTTCTTCCTCGGCAATATACAATTTATTTATCTTATTTTGTAGTTTTCCCAGTAACCCTGAGATATCTTTCGTTTCCATTTCTTTCTCGATTGTATTCATAAACGAGGCCATCTTCTCCTCGATTCTCAACATTTCAGTCAAAGCATCCTGTTTTTGCTCCTCAAATAATCGATTTTTTTCAAAGCATAATTTCCTAACCTTCGCAAGTGAAGGCCATGAATCCGGTAAAGCCAGGGTAGCGATCTCAGACCATACCTTCGCAGAATCCCCAAAGAGCGAGGCAGCTTCTTCGAGACCGGGTTTATTTAGCAGGGCAGCTGCTTCTCTCAAGAAATCTGCGTACATTGGCCTGAAAGAACTTCCTCCCGTGCCACCTATTTCGATATATATGAAAACGTTGAACAGGCAGGCAAATAGTTCCAATCCTTTGAACATATGTGACCATTTCGGAACGAGAGTTGCCCATTTTTTTATACCCGCAAGCCCGAAGTTCTTGATCGGCGGGTTCATCATCTGGTACGCACAATCCCGAATGGCTTCCAGTATTCCGGGTCTTAGGTCAATTTTTTTAGCAGGTAAATTTACCAATAAAAGCTGGTTCTTTGGCGGAAATGGAGGGTACTTAGAATTACGAGCTCTGTTAAGCTCATCAATTGTCGTTGTGACACCCTTCTTTCCGCGGTCTCCAATAAAGACAGTATTTGTTTCTTCATCTACACCATATACAACAAAGGTATGATAACCGAAATGGGCGTCCTCGGGAATCGCCATGTAAGGAAGATATGCCATATCTCCATAGACGTAGGCTGGTTGCCCGGCTCTTAATATATTTTTCAACTGTTCATAGCCCTTTTTCAAGCTTCCTGTTCGATACAGCTCGCCTTTTCCTCCAAGTCTATTCAGCATGTTGAGCATGAACTCTTCATTCTGGCCACCAGTACGACCACCAATAAACGGAGCAGGCATTTTCTTCATATACCAGTAGATGAATCCCAGACCACCTCCCAGTCCCAGTAGCATTTCCTCGCGAAAAGTTAAATTATTGTAGTCCATAATTGTCATTAATGCTGTTGTTTGACAATGTCTTCCACCGAATTTATCAAAGTTATCGATTAGCAATCTCTCTTTCATTATCATCACCACTTTTCTTCATTCATATACGCGAGAACTGCAGTATAAAAATAACAATAATAATGATCGCGATCACTCCACCCACTACTATCATCCATCTAGCAATCCTCTTGTCTGATCCGAAAATTATAGGAATGGGTCCGATGAATACCACACCTCCTGCTCGGAACTCACCCTCGGTCCCAATTGTATTTATCTCGCTATTATGAGAAACTTCGTTATTCTTACTTTTATTGTGTATACCTGAAATTCGTCTGTTTTTATCATAGATGTTCGATTTCGTTCCTTTCGATAAAAATGACGAAATATATAATGCGATTATACCGACAAGGATCATTAATATTCCTATCATACCGAACAGATCGCCTTTACTGGATATAACCGGAATAATAAGGAACAACGATATCTCGGAGCCTCCTCGCACTATAGAATACACTAATAATCCAATGCCCAATCCTAATGAAAGAAAAGCCATGACGAAAACAATATGGATTTTTCCTATCCTTTGGCTAATATCGACCCTCCATTTATTAATTAATCATTCATCGCTTTCGTCCAGGAGATCCTCCTCGTCCATTTCCTCCAGATGTTCATCTTCAGCAAGCAGTTCTTCTTCACTGATAATACCTTGGTCCCCTCCAGTGTAATGTTCCAATTCTTTCTTAAGGTCATCCTCTGCCTCCATTTCATTCTCATCACCAATATCCTCCACTCCTTCCGCTATCAATTCCTCGGTACAATGCGGACAATGAGAATCAGATGAGCTTACTTCTGAACCGCAGGCGATACAAACCATCTCCACACCTTCTTGTAGGTTGTTAGATTTTGTTGAGCGTTCCTTCTCTTTTGCCAATTTGCTTGCTTTTTCTTCGGATTCTTTTTCTTCCGCATTACTTGCGTTATTTTTGGGTTCTTCTTCATTCTCAGATTCAACGGTACCATCATCTTCAGGAATCTCGGTTTCCCCTGCTTTCCCTCTTTTTCGTAGTATCGAGATTGTTACAAAGATTAGCAATATCACGATAAGACCGGCTGCACTGAAAATGTAAATTGAAAGTCCTTTCTCAGACCCATTCTGTTCTGGTCTATCGATAATTTCAATCACTATAGTCGTATTGTCTGAGATATGGCCGGAACCGTCGTAGACCCTGAGAGTTACTACATATAATCCGGGTTCCGTAAATTCCCTTGTATAAATAGATTTGTCCGTTGTATGAGAGTAGTTAATCGAGAGGCTTCCAAACCTTGTAAAAATCCATGAATAATTCAGAGGTTCATCGTCGGGATCAATAGAACCCGTTGCATCAAAAATGACTTTTTCACCAGTTTGAAAAATGCTGCCGTTGATAGGTAAATCCAATACCGCCCTTGGCCGGGGATCAAGGGAAACCAGATCTTTGAATAATACCGTTTGTACACCTATTATCCGGTCGTGGGCTTCGAAGCGAAAGCTGTGATTACCTACTGGTAATCCCTGTAACAGGTAATAATATTCCTTACCATCGCGGACATTCAAATCAGCAGCCAAGCCGGGTCTCATATACAGTCTTGTCGAGTTATCGATTATTAAATAAATCTCGTTTGGGAAATCTCCATCCTGATCAAGATATAAAACGGTGAAATTGAAATTGCCGTCACTGGGCCCCGATAAAGGGCTGACCGAGGGAGATGAAAGGAGGGGATTTGTATTGGAAAATGTGCCCACGGCAATGACTGTACTACCAGTTGAAGCGTATGAATAAGGCAGTCCGGTTATATTCGTCCGGATTCGATTCGTCCCTATCTCGGATTCCCCAGGGATTTCCACCCACCCTGTCACAATATCGAAATAATATATTGACAGGTAGGATTGGTTCAGACCGTAAGGGAATCCTTTTTCATCATAGAAGAATTCGAAGTTCATCCATCCCATAAGAGCAATATCCTTTCGAGTTATGTTTAAAAATATTTCAATATCGCGTCCTGTCACATTGGAAGGATTTCCAGTGAAATCGAGAGCCATGGAAGCATTCTTGCCCCCGATTAAGGTGACAAGAGAGATAGTCCAGTTTGACTCAAAGTTTTCTTTGTGGTAACTAAGTATTGTGCTTTTGTAAACATGGACCCATAGTGAACTCGAGTCCCGACCGCCTTGCCCATCATCAACCATTAGGGTAATATTGTGCAAACCAGGGGTCGCTAACCTGATAAAGGTTGAGCCATCATCGCCTCGGTACAATTCGCCGTCGATATCACTGGACCAGGTATACTGCAGAATATCCCCATCGCTGTCGGAGCTGTAACTTGCGTTTACTGCAATGGTCTCGTAGGTGAAGAAAGTCGATCCTGAAACCGGTAGACTGATCCTCGCTATTGGTATGCTGTTCGGTGCTCCGAAGCAGTACACTTTTCCATTAACGGTGGTAGCGAGTACCATTTCGGAGACTGCAATGGATTCGGTTACTGCGGATTCACTTAAGAACGACCAACATATTTTCCCTTCTTTTGAGTTGTCCGATGGGGTTACTGCAAATATCCTATTATCAATGGTGGCAAAGTATGCTACGTCCCCACCCATTGAGATATCCGTAGAGATAGCTGATGACACATTTAAAGTCATGGAAATCTCACCGTTTTTGGGAGATACCATGTAAAATTTTCCTGCTTCCGAACCAAAATAAATAGAATCGCTTTCTGGAGAGTATGCCGCTGATGTAGTGATATTGGAGGCTACAGGCAGTGACCAACGGATTTTCATCGAATCAAGGTCCAATAACTGTAGCCGATCACCCCTTGGAAAAATTACAGTTCCTGAAATGATTGTCAATGAATGAGACAGATGTGAATCCAAATTCGTTTCATAGGTCCAAACGTGGGAGCCATTAAACCTATTGAAGGCAAATATCCGTCCATTTGTACTCCCCATAAGCACCAACTCACCGGATACGGATGGGGCGCAATTTTCAACATTACCTGGCATGGAAACATTGAAAAGAACCTTCCCATTATCCTCATCAAAGCTTGTAAGAACGTTACCACGGGCCAGGAAGACCGAGCCGTTTGCAACTGTAGGCGGAGCAGTGGGTGATATTGGTGTTTTATATTCCCATATTATATCAGCATCGCCTATATCAGTGTTTTTTTCCGATAAAATACCAGTGTTTCCGTCCTCGAAACCGTTAATATCGAGTGCAATCAGTCGATCTTCAAGAGGGACGAAAATCTTATCATAACCTGCCGCAATAGGATAATTTATTAATGAAGAGAAATCCGCCTCCCAGCTCACTGTACCATCCAAGTTGATATAGACTGACGAGATATGACCACTTTTATTGACGATAATTGCTCTTTCCTTATAGATGATGGGAGAAAGTAATTCGCTCCCAATATCCTTTTGCCAGAGAGTGCGGTTGGTCAATGTCCCTTTAGGCGAATATCCCCAGTGTTGGCTGTTTCCGCCTGCCATGGGCCATTCGATTTTTATCTCTCTTTTAAACGCTATCAATGTGGTTGCATTGTTGTTCTGGAACCTAGTCTCGGTCAGAACGCTGTTATCGAGTTCCGCGTTTATTTTCCATAAGTTATTTGTATTATCCAAAACGGTCCAATTGAAAAAGAAAGTTGAATTGGATAGTTTCTCCACACGAACCCTTTTCCGGCCCAAGGTATGATTCGTGGTGAAATCCACATCCGAGGCGGTGACGGTCAAATCCACATCCGAGGCAACAGTACCAAGGTTTGAAACTCCTATTTCTATAGAAATATTTTCACCAACGTAAGGACTTTTATCCGAAATATTGATGTTACCGTTCCGGATGGAAAAATCCGGTGCACCGATACAATAAAGCTTATCATCATCGCTCCCAATGAACAACCTTCCATTAGAAATAGCTGGACTGGAATGTATTATTGCTTCAGTTGTGTAATTCCAAAGCTCGCTAGTGGTTCCATCTCCGTTACCTGCTGCGTCAAGGGCCCATATCTTGCGATCGAATCCACCGAAAAAGACCATCTCCCCGGCAATGGCTGGTGAGGATTGAATGGATTCATATGTGTTAAATGACCATATTGGTGTCCCCGAACCAGAATCAAGCGCTATCATACTACCGCCATAAGTACCTACATATAGGCGATTTGTATCCGGGTCGAAAGCGGCTGTTGACTGTATCTTTCCACTTACAGAATTGTTCCAGAGCTCATCACCGTCATCCAATGCAAAAGAATACATAAAATTAGTACCTGTTTCATTGAAAGTACTTACGATAACGGCACCTGGGATGATCGTGGGTGACGCGAGTATCGAACTACCAATATCTTTGATCCATAATATATCCGCAGTGGTATTATTCCCGTCTTCGTGGACTCCTTGGTCTCCATCCAACAAACCATCATGGTCCAATGCATAGAGTTTTCCATTGTCGCAACCGATAAAGACCGTTCCATTATGAATCGCTGGTGAAGCTGGAGCGCCCCTCAACGACACACCGAAAGATACGTTCCAGAGTTCTTTACCCTCCAATGATACCGCATAAAGATTACTGTTATTGTACATGGTTCCGAAAAATATGGTATCGTTATAGATCGCCGGAGAGCTGTATATTTTAGTATCAACTGTAAAAATAGATTCTTTATTACCAGTGCTTGCATTCACTTTCCAAAGTTTATTACTAGCTCCAACATACAGGAACCCATCAGAATAAACTGGTGTGGAATAAATCTCACCTTCTAACCATATATGCCAGTTCTTGCTCCCATTATCAATGTTGAAGGAAGCCATGTAAAAATTGTTTGAGCATGCGAATACAGTATTTCCAATTACGATGGGTGTAGAATAAATATCGCCCTGAACCGGGTTCAGCTCTTTCATGTTAAAGCTCCAAAGGAGATCCGGGTACAGGGGAGGCTGAGTATAAGAACGGGATGCATGGGCCATATCCCTGCAGAACATGGGCCAATCATCATCTTTTCTGTCGTCATTACCTCTAATTTTGTCTACAAAATCCAGTGTTCTTGGGGGTATTTGAAGAGCTCTTGCCCTTTTTTCTGTATTCTCAATTTGGGATTGATCAAATAGGGTAAGCAGATTTCCTGTCATTACCATTAATATAAAGGCCAGTGCAATTACCTTAAAAAAATATTTTCTAACGGTCATATATATTCCTCATTGAATAGTGTTAAGTGTGTATAAGTTTTAATTTTCTAAAACAGATGATATAATAATCAGATCGGAGCGATCTCAACCGTGGAGCCTGTGTATTGGAGCAGTTTCTTAAGTGAATTGTTATATTCTCCCGGACCAGCTATTAAAAGTTCTTCGGCAAGAGGTTGCAGGAACTTCCCAACATCTCTTTGGGCGTCGGAGTACTTCCATTCCCTCCCTGCTGTGGCCTTTAAACACAGCAAGAAAGCGAACATGGTGGAGAGTGCCTGCGAGTTTTCAGGATTCTGTTCGTCAATTATTTTAATTGCCGCCTCCTTTCCTTTTGCCTTGTGGGTTTTAGCTATCTTATCCGCCAACCGGGCCTGGATCGGGAGTTTCTTTGCGTTGTATTCGGGAAGCTGCCGTATAATTGCCATAGCTTTGCTGGATTCCCTTGCTTCCTTCAATAGATCTCCGATCTCACCGGCATCGGTATTTCCGTCAGAATGTAATTTCTTGGAGATATTTTTATCGTTACACGCAGCCATGAGAGCCCAGAAACCGTAGTCTTTCCAGTAATCTGATAAAATGATGGGCAATGAGGGTTTTTTACGGTAGAGTTTGGGGGTTTTAACCCTTTTCAGGACCGATCTTAAGGCCAGTTCTTCCAGTTCAGTAGGTTTGGAAAACCTGACGAAAGCATCCAGGTTCTCGCTGAAACAGTAACTGTCATACATGAATAGATCATTTGTTGAGGACGTATAACCTTCAAATATATTTTCGTACTGTTTTTTTACCAGCATATGATCGTTCAACTTGTAATCCAGATATTCTTTGTACAGGGTAGGATCCGTTTCGTTTACCACGCGAAATATACAGTTTTTTGTACCTTCTCGGCATTCAGGGGCGAACACAACTTCAACGTTGAAATCCGACTTGACATTTGGCCCAGCCATAAGGGCTGCTAATTTCCCAACGCTATGGGTCGTTTTCTCCCTAAGTGTTATCTCGTCCACGGCAACTATTGTATCAGCTGACTTCCAGTTTATTTTTAAGAAAGGTATTCTTGTCTGCATTCCTTTTGCTACTTTCGATGCTACAAGGTTTTTCGTCACAAAGGTCTTTGGGACTTTGTCACTATGTTTCAGATTTAAACCAAGTTCTCGTACGGCATCCTTTACAAATTCATCGGATGGGGCGGGACTGGTTCCGGTGCACACCATGCCATCCTTCACCGAATATATGAAAATCTTCTTTTTTTCGCATAATTCCAGGTAAGTCATTAGGCGGTATTCTTTGTGATCATAGTGCTGAATACCGATAAGCTTTCTCTGATCGGTTTGTCCAATCATGGCATATGGGATTTGTCCGAAGGGTGTTTTGAAGAGACCCATGAAAGGAGGGGTCTCAGTATGAGGCAGTGTAAGTGTTCCAGCATAAGCTCTCGATATTTTATCTCCGCGTTTCGAAAGTGACTTCAGTTTCTTTGGATCGTCCCTGTATTTGCTGATTGCATGGATCCTTTTTCGAATCTTTTTGATGGGACATCTGGCACATTTCCCCTCACATTTCGGAATTATTAGATCCGGATTTTTTCCAATGATCTTGGCCTTGTTGATCAACTCCCTTTCCTGGACTTTGGAAGTTGATCTCGCCCCCGTTCGAATCTTGTAATGTTGTTTGCTCTTGAAAAGCCCCATGATGCTTCACGGTGATATGAATGATTATACACTATAATATTTTATGGATTCATTTAGAGAATATGACAAATTCAACATGATCCATTTAGCAATAAATGAACTCGATACGAAAGTGAAATACCCGATGAAGGAACTGAATAATTATCGATTACAGCAATTGATTAATTAGCATTAAACACAAAACAAAGTTTTATAAGTCATTACAGACAATATTGCCGGGAATTAGCGATTATTAAAAGTACATTAATAAATGACGTAAGGTGTTGCCGTTTGTTGAAAAAAAGTCGATTTCAGCTAGTTTTTACAATCTTTTCGGTAATAATTCTTTTGTGTATGATCATCCCGAAGATAAATTTACTGGCTAATACTGAGAGTGCACCCACCCGGAGCAATAATCCCCCTAATGCTGTTGTCACATCCCCACAGAACGGAGGCAGCTATCCCGACAGCAGAGGAATATTGTTTGACGCTTCACAATCCACCGATCCCGACGGTGACCCACTGACCTTTACTTGGACCATTATGATGTTCCCGCCACAACCGGGACCAAATATGTTCCCGATTATACGATATGCAGCCACCTTCACGGAAATTCTCGACGTCGGGAACTGGATGGTGACCGTGGACGTGAATGATTCGGTGGACAGCGCCTCACAGTTGATACAGATCACAGTAATTCACAACAATCCTCCCACAGCAGTAATCGCAAATCCAACCAGCGGAGACGTTTTCACATCTATTGAAGAGATCTCCTTCTCCGCTGCCGGTTCTGCGGACCCTGATGGGGACGGCCTTGTATACCACTGGGAATCGTCCCTTGTGGGGAATCTATCGGAATCCGAATCTTTTTCCACCTTGCTCGAAGTAGGTACGCATACTATCAAGCTGTATGTAGAAGACATATATGAAACAAAAAGTGATGTTCAGGAGATCGAAATAACCGTTAGGATACCCAACTATCCTCCAACAATATTCATAACAGCACCCGATTCATCCAATCCCCGTACCGGTAAGCCTTTTCTGATCGAATGGACAGCTACCGATGCAAACATAAATGATATGCTTACTATCGATCTTTATTATAATTCGGCAAAGGAGGGCGCTGACAATCATCTTATTGGATCCGATCTTGCGGACACCGGAAGCTATCTTTGGGACATCAGTGAACTTGAAAACGGTGAATATTACGTGTTTGGTGTTGTCACGGATAGTGAGCACGCTGAAGGAAGCTCATGGAGTGCAGGTTATCTTCAAGTACATAAGAACTATTCCCCATCTCCCGTAACCGCAGTAAATATTGAGAACGCTCACGATCTTTCTCCAACCCTGTTCTGGGATGAATCGACTGATCCAAATGAGGATTCTGTCTCCTACATTATAAATATCGGAACCATTGAGGGGGGTACGGATATAGCGAAAGGGGAAACAACGAGCAAGAACCGTTTCCGTGTATCTTCCCGACTGGAATATAATCGAAGCTATTATCTCGAGATCACAGCTAGGGACAACTGGAACCTGGAGTCGGAGTCATTCGAAAAAACGTTCGAACTTATCAACCATGCTCCGCTTTTACCGGAGATAATCATTGAACCGCAGACCCCAACATCTACTACCCCTCTTCAGTGTGTAATTATGAAGGAAGCTGTGGATAATGATGGTGACGAGTTGAGTTTCACCTATAGGTGGTACAGGAAGACACCTGGGGGTTTCTTTGAAGAGATAGCCGACCTTTTCGATGAAATTGTCCCCACTTCTCGTCTAAGGTCAGGAGATATTTGGAAATGTGAATTAGAGATAACTGATGGTTACGTCAGTTCCTCAATTACGAGTTCAGCGGTCACTGTAAAAAATATAAGACCCGAAGCGGTGATCACGAGTCCCAAGACTATTGAAGATTTATTTACCACTGCCAGCGGCAGTGTGGAATTCTCCGCCAAAGGTTCTTTCGACGATGATGGTGACGAGATCGAATTTCTGTGGGAATCGAATCTGGATGGAACTCTGGGTAACGAGGAGACCTTCAGCTTTCGATTACAAACAGGTGTTCATCAAATAACCCTAACCGTATCGGACGATGATGATTCTGATACCGCGAGAATTACTATTATAGTAGAGCCTGAGCTTATCATCATCGAAGAACTGTATATCAATCCTGGTTCGGCGAGAACGGGGGAGATAGTAATCGTTTACGCCTCAATAAGGAATTCCGGCGGGGACGCGGGAAAACTGCTGGTTGAATTCCTGGTGAACAACAACCCCATAAGCACCGATACTATTGACGCGATACCTCACGATACCGCGAGGGAATCAAAAAGATTCCAATGGGCTTCTTCAACTCCCGGTGAATTCACACTGACCATTAGGATTGGTGAGGTTTCAACCGAGGCTTCATTGAAAGTGACAGGTACTCAAACAGATGACGAGCCGAGTTCTCTTACATCACCGGAGGAAACCGGTGAAAACGGGAAAGGTCTTACGGATCAATTATCGGGGAAGCCATGGTTAATTGTTGTTGCAATCGGTCTATTGGGTGTGATTGTAATATTCGGTGTGTTGGCTCATAAGGAGAACAAACTAAAGCAGAAGCGGAAAATAAGAGGGAAAAAGAAATCAACGGGGGGAGATGCTGAACGCACACCATCCATGGGAGTGTACGAACCTTTCCAAAGCTATGTGTCGGGAATGCAAACTTATCTTCCGCCAATGCCGTATTTCGACGAGAGAATATTCGAATCCGCCAGACTGCTTCCCATACCCTCAAATACCCCTCCAAAAGGTGTAATCGACATCTCCGGATCACCTGATAGCGCAGCTATACCGCAAGTTTCTCAATCATTGGACGATTATGGAAAACGAATCGATGTCGATATGGGGGACCTCCAATCCGAACTGGATGCGATACCCGTACCGGCAGGAAGCGAGGCACATGTGGAGACCTTGATCCCGGTAGAGGATGATGTTCTAGTGGTTGAATGTTATCATTGCGGTGGGGATATCCCAGTCGTTTCAAGCGATAGACCATTAGTAGTAGTGTGTCCCGGCTGCGGGACCGAAGGGGAGCTTAGTTGATAATTTTTTTATTTAAAACTCCAGACCTTCATACCACCCTTAGGTCCAATCTCCGGACTTGTCCTTCCGTACTTATCGACAGGCTCAATTTCAATTTCTTGCTTTACGCCCCCGTAGATATGAAATACCACTGCTGCAGCCAAGATAATTATAATGAAAATCACGATCCATTTGAATCCGGATGAATCTTTTTCTATCCTTCCTCCGCTTCCATCGTCGTCCGAAGGTTCTTCAACTGTATCAGATATATTTTCTGCAGTTTCAGGGTTTACCAACACAGTCATATTCAAACTATCCTCGCCAATATTTCCAGCCTTGTCCTTTACTTTCAGTACTACAGAGTAATTATCGGCATTTTCAAAGATGAAACTGATATTTGAACCATATAATTTAAAAAAAACTCTAATCTCATCATCAGCAAAATTATTTTGATTCGTCTGATAAAAGATCCAGGTGTAATTTACTATCCCAACATTGTCTCGACATCCGCTTCCGTTTAGTCGACATGTCGAATCGGTATTCAAGTTCATATCTTCCCCCGCATACGCATAAGGTTTCTCGGTATCCAGAACTCTCACGTTGATAGAATCCTTGTCCTGCAGCCCCATCTTATCTGTCACAGTGAGATTAATCGTGTAATTACCAGTAATATTGAAAATGAAATTCGTATTGCGTCCGAATAGAGTTATATTGCTACCTTCGTATTGAAAATTCCAGGTATATTTTATTATTTCTATATTATCCCGGCTCGAATTACCATTGAAAAACGCTTTTTCACACTGACCGATAATAATGTCATTTCCTGCATCAGCGGTGGGATACGTTGAGTCAATAACCCTCAGCTTCAGAATATCGGTATCCCAGTTCAATGAAGTATCGGTAACGTTCAATGTTATAACGTAAGTACCGACTTTGTCAAATTTGAAATGAGCCGTATCACCGTATAGAATTATTTCTCTCTCCCCATAGGTATAATTCCAGGTATAATCCATAAAATCGATATTGTCATAACTATTCGCTGCATTGAAATAAGCATTTTCGCTTTGATTTATAGTAATGTTCGCTCCTGCGTTGGCGATAGGTGGATCATTATCAAGTATGGGAATCTTAGTGGATTTGCTTATTTTATAATTCCCCGCACAATCGGTCATATTGAACCGGAAACTTATTTCCCATACATCATCCGGTATCGAAATGTTGCATACAGCACTGTTTCCGTCAACCATATCCATGATCATATCATGAAACATAAAATCATCGAAAGAATACAAAAAGATTACTTCTTTCACACCGGTATTGTCCGAGAAATATGCATAACAAGTAGTATTTTCGCCCGTGGTGGGCGCAGAAATAGTACCGCCTATAATCAATTCCGGTTTACTAGTATCAATAACCACTATTCGATTTGTCGACGTCTCCAATATATTTCCCATGGCATCCTCAACATTGAAATAATAATCGATCCAACTTGAATTTAATTCAACCACTATCGTTCCCTTCCATTGGACAAGATCATTGGAATTCATTGATACGGTATAATATTTATTGGCATCATAGGAATAATTTATAGAGACCGATCCGATCCAGATATTATCGGTAACGACCACATCAAAGCTATGCTCTTCACCGGTATAGGCAGTTTTCGCAGTTTCATCCGTTATCAATGACGGCGATTCGTCTTCAATATAATTGGAACTGAACAATAAAGGAAATGAATCATTAGATCCTGCATAGCCGGTGATCAAATATGGTGAATCCCACGCCTTTTCCATGGGTGAGGTATAGGGATAACGTATTTTATAGTCGGACCAGAAATTCCCATTACCCCGCTCATCATTCCATTGATTGTTATAACCGTTATCCCTTGCCATATCGGAGAAATCAGATTTATAGAAATTATTGAAAACCAATTTATTATTCTCTGAATGAGACGTGGGCAAATCTATCCCGTAATTTGTATTGTCCTTCAAAGTATTGTAATGAATATCATTATTATCAGCATTGTTAAGTGATATGCCTTTCTCATTATATGAACACGTATTGTTGCTTATATTATTGAAATTGGATCCGTATTGTGAATTAAGACCCCAAAGATAAATGCCGATCTCGTTCCGGGAGAGCGTATTATTGGTGAAGTAGTTGTTCCATCCGGAACCATAATACCCGCGATTAAATAAAAATATACCACAACCTGTATTATCGTTACAAGTATTCCGATTTACATAGTTATTGTTGGAATTTCTTATCTCGATTCCAATCTCATTATCCTCGCATATGTTTTTGGATATATTGTTAAAGCCATCAAGGGATTGAATACCCGCGCCTTCAATTTTTATACCATGCATATTATCGGAGCAAGTATTGTTTATTACATGTGTCCTGTAAATTTGGTAAAGAGATATGCCTAATAAATTGCTTTCACATGTATTGTTCGAAATGATATTTTGATCCCCGCTCGCAATAATTCCGTTATAGGAGTTTGAATTACAGATATTATTTGATATGGTATTTTCCGAACCACTAACTTTGATACCATTACGAGTAAAGATGCATCGATTGTGCTCTAAGAAATTACGGGAACCTTCTACAAGAATACTATCTTTCCTGTTTATTTTACAGGTGTTCTTCACGATTAAATTGTCATTTGAATTGCTCAAATGTATTCCCATGGAATTGTTAAAAATGTAATTTGAATCAATTCGACACATTTCCGTATTGATGATGTGAATTGCGGCATAGTTATTATCCGAACCGCTGTTTGTTAATCCAAAATGGGATACCATCACATTTCTTGCGCTTATTAGAATTACGTCGCTATTGCCACCGCCATCGATAATCGTATTACTACTATCGGCACCTACCAGATTTATTGTTTTGTTAACAATAAGATTCTCGTAATAGATCTCCGCCTCCACGTACACCGTATCCCCCTGGCTTGCATTATCTATGGCCCATTGTATGTGAGTATAATCCCCCGAACCCGATGCGTTGACCACAAGAGTAGAACCACCCGCTCTTTCCGTTTTTTCCGTCTCCGGCAAGTCCCCACGACATTCCGGCAGGGCCATGCCCATCAGGAAAAAGGCCATCACAATTACGAACGTCATTATGATTTTACTGAATCGCATTATAATCATCCCGGGTTTTAATATGATGAATATTCCCGGGGTGTTTTATATAATTTGTAGTACAACCTTTGAATTCAATTGATGCTGTTTTATAAGAAAAGGTTCTTCAAAATACAAAAATAATAATCAACTTTTTTATCTACTTTCTCCGCTTCCCTTTCCTCGACCTTTTTTTCCTATACTTTCTCTTTTTACCCTTTTTCTGTTCAGGCGGATCCGGGTATTTCCTCCGGATTATCTCTACCTTCAGGTCCACCTGTTCCTTAAGGTCCTCCGAAATATCCCTTCCTGAATGATAATCAACTTTTACGGCAAGCGATATTTTCGAAGCCAGGGTCCGAGCGATGTTTCCGCGCTGCCAGTAGGGGGCCGAATGAATAATAGGGTGCATAAAAATGATCCCGTGCTTTGGGGGCAGCCCCTTATGCTTAAGGAAGCGGAACAGTGCTTTTTCGGCACCAAGCATCTGCACCGTGGATGCCGGGAGGCGGGAGAGGCGCTCAAGAGAGCCTGCAAGGGCTATCAACCTCGCCCCGACGTTGGGTCCGGCAAGAGCTGTGAGATTGGGAGCAACGGCCTTCATGGACCTCTTTATGTATCTCTGTGCTTCTTCCAAAGTGTTGTCGATGTTTTTTATTTGTTTCGATAATAGGGAATACTGAAATAACTCGTCGTCACCCACTTCGCTTCCCGTATGCTCTGCTGAAAGTTCGGGAGGACCGAGTAAAGCCGATATCTCCTTCCTGTCGCTACCCACGCTTACGACCTCAACCAACCGGTCGTGGTCAACTGCGGAGACCACTTCTGGAAAATAGATATTATACCACTCTGCTAATCTTTCGCATAGCACGTTCTTCGATTTTATCAGCTCGTCTGTCATGTTGATGGCCTGAATAATGTGTTTGTCCTTTTCCACCTCGACAATTAGAGATTCCTTGGCGAGAAGAATAGTCGCCTCGTGCAGAAGAGAGATGTCAAAGCCCTGGTCCCCTGGTGCTAGTTCGAGTCTCTCGACGATCTCATAGCACAGATCGCCCAATCGTTTGTCGTCACCTTCAAGCTTTACTTTTTCTTGATCTGAAAGCCGACCAACTAATGATAATTCTTCCTCGAGTATGTCCTGGGATTGCAAGCTCCTGAGCCGTATTGATATCTCTTCGGGGTCCTTTGGGAACAGTTCCTTGTCTATTATCTCTCCATGTGAGATAAGAAAAGAACCGAACCACTGGGTTGTAAGTATCATTAGTATACCTCAAATAAATATTACTGGTTTGCCGAGTACAGGGCGTAGGAACCCACGATCTTGGCGGCCAAAGCCTGGGATTCAGCATTCTGTCGTTCGGCAATATCAAGGTAAGTATGATATTCCCAGCTGCCTGAACCCCAGGTACATGATACTGGAATACCGTTATTGGCAAATATATTTTGATCGCTTCCTGCGCTGAGTAGGGAGCTCCATGTGACAGGTACTTGATATTTTTGGAATCTTTCCTCTTTTAATACCACATCTCGGATCTTCTTGACGATTTTGATTGATTCATTACTGGAGAATTGGATAGGTAAACTGTTCCCGCGTTCAAGGTCCACGTTATCCATATCGAAATTTAACATTTCGACACAATTTTCAAGTAGTTCTTCTCGATGTGCCTGAAAATATAATCGGGAACCAAAAAGCCCTTCTTCCTCACCACCGAAGGTACATAAGCGTATGGTCTTTTTCGGGGTATATCTCGCTAAACCACGTGCCAGCCCTATAATTGTGATTGTTCCCACTGTGTTATCGATGCCTCCGGGACCATTGTACACTGTATCGTGGTGGGCTCCCATAACTATCAATTCATCGCTAGTCCCCTTGATCTCCCCGACCACTACGTTCAAATTCGTTTCACCAATGGGTATGTCGAAATTCAGCCTTATCTTGTGGTCCGATTGAAGTCGGTTTATATCATCTCCCATGTCTTTGGACACCATGAAAAAAGGGATGTCCGGGTAACTTGAATCGGGCCACCTTTCCGGTAAAGGTGATGATTTGAATATTGGAGGATAATTAATCTGAGCACCGTTTGCCTGATTGTGAAGAATTATGGCAGCAGCTCCGTTTTCCCATGCCTTGAAGAACAGCTCGCTGTTACCCGGAGCACCGGAGGAACTCCCACCGCCCCACCTTACGATAACTGCCTTACCACCGATTCCCTCATAATCACTGTTGTCTCTTCCGTCACCGATGTTGACAGTTTCCAAATCATCCATATTGTTTGACCAATGGAGGGAACCCGAATAACCCTGAATAACGAAATCTACGGCATGCCTATATTCAATAATTGGACTTAAAGGATTCGGGACTCCCACATCCAAAGGACCGTTGAAGATGTAAGGAACCAGAGAAACCTCTACATTTTTTGGATTGAACATTACTACGGGGTATTCCTCAATGTGTGCTTCGCTGAGACCGGCTTTCTGGAATTGTTCCAAGATGTACTTTGCTCCTCTGTATTCCGATTCGGTCCCAGTCAATCTACCACCCTTAACGCCGTCATTGACCATTCCCATATCGCAAAGCGTTTTTCCATCTAGGGTGCATTTTTGCTCATCAAAATCTATAATGATGTAACCTTCCTTCCGTTCCCCGAAAACTCCGCGTTTGACTGATATTCCTATTGTGGCTATGACTATAAGAAAGATTATAATAACTGCAATGATCTTTTTGTTCTGTAATAAAACCTTCATTGGTCTTACTTTTTCTGACACATTCTTTTTGTCGGAGAAAGGATTTTTCATTTGATCGACGATAAATCCCTCTTTGAATATTTATAATCTGGTATACTTTTCAACCCAACTTTGACCATTTGGATAACACAGAGCCTGCGGCCAATAAGTTAAAATCCGTTGAATTCCTTAAACTCGAAAGGAGACCAATTTGACTTGCCACTTTTTCAAGCCGAGCCAGAAGGACTTGGTTTTCACCGTGAATATGGGCATACTTCAGAGATTGTTTCACCCTAATATGATTAAGAAGCTTAGTTATAACGCATTAGGACAGAAATATTTAATTATGTATTTTTTCATCTTATCCGAAAATTTAAATTCGGTAATAGCTCCGGATCAACGAAATTTCCTTTTTACACCATGAATAAGGCGGGAAAAAAATGGTACAACTCCATGAATTGATATTCCGTGATGCACATCAATCAATGCTGGCAACACGGATGAGGACCGAGGACATGCTGCCAATCGCTGACACCATCGACCAGATCGGTTTTTTTTCTTTCGAGGTCTGGGGGGGAGCCACTTTTGACGTTCCCATAAGATACCTGAACGAAGACCCCTGGGAAAGGATAAACAAGCTCAAGGAAGCAATGCCCAACACTCCTATGCAAATGCTCGAACGGGCCATGAACATCGTAGCTTACTGGAACTTTCCGGATGATATTGTCCAGAACTTCTTCCGTCTGGCCAAACGCAACGGTGTGGATTATTTCAGGATATTCGATGCATTGAATGATCTCCGCAATATGAAGATCCCCATTGAGACCGCTAAAAAGGTTGGGGGTCACGCACAGGGTTGTCTTTCTTATACAATATCCCCGGTTCATACCACCGAATACTACATAAGGGATTTCAAAGAATTGGAAAAAATGGGCTGTGATAGTCTTTGTATAAAAGACATGGCAGGAATGATCTCGCCTAAGAGGGCTTATGATATCATCAAAGGATGCAAAGACGAAGGGATAAAGGCTCCCATTGATCTTCATTCCCACTGCACCAGCGGCATGACGGGTATGTCATACATGAAAGCATGCGACGCCGGTGTTGATATCCTGGACACCGCAATGTCTCCAATTTCCGGTGGAACCGCGGGTCCTCCCACTGAATCTGTTGTGGCAGCTTTGAAAGGAACGGAATATGATACCGGTTATGACATGAAACTTCTCATTGAATGCCGCAAATATTTCCTCAAAGTTTGGGACAAATACAGGCATCTTCATCGGGTAAATGCCCTTAAGGTAGACCCCGAGGTTACCGTTCACCAGATTCCAGGCGGTATGTTATCGAACCTTATTTTTCAGCTGGAAGAGCAGGGAGCGGGTGATAAATATTTTGCAGTTCTTGATGAGACCGCAAAGGTTCGCGAGGAAATGGGATATCCGCCTCTGGTCACACCCACGAGTCAGGTTGTTGGGGTTCAGGCTGTGATGAACGTTCTATTCGGCAGGTACAAGAAAATACCCAAAGAGACAAAGGATTATTGCAGGGGATTTTATGGTAAGCCCCCTGCCCCCATCAAACCCGAGATAATGGAGAAGGTACTGGGTCCGGACTGGAAGGATGAGGTGATCGACTGCAGGCCCGCCGATCTTCTGGAGCCCATGTGGAAGAAGAGAAAGGAAGAATTGGACGCACTTGATGTGACCATTAGAAAGGAAGAGGACTATATGACGTATTCCATCTACCCCCAGGTTGGACTGAAATTCCTCAAAGGAGATGCCATACCCGAGTTCACGTCGGACCAACTTCCGCTTCCGATGGATCACAAGATGACCCGTTCTATGGTTTCATCCATGTTCCCGGGTGTCAATGATATATGGCTGGAAACCGAGCCTCCCGAAGCGAGAAAGGTTGGTGGACCGGCACCCATTCCCACGGAATTCGACGTTGAAGTTGACGGCGAGTTATTTGATGTGAAACTCTCACCCAAGGGGGGATATATTGTAGCTGAGGGAAGTGGATCCCCGTCTGCATCATCGCCCCCCAAAGACGTGGAAGGTGGAATCAAGGCCGCTATGCAGGGAACCATATTGAAAGTGCTCCTGAAGGAGGGTGAAGAGGTGGTTGAAGGTGATGCTATCGCAGTGATAGAAGCCATGAAGATGGAGCAGGAAATTCACGCCACCCATGCAGGTGTTATAAAAAAAATATTCATAGCGGAAGGCGACAGCGTCGGCCCTAATGATATTATAATGCAGGTCCTGTGATTGAAATGCTGAACAAAGTATTGATTGCCAACAGGGGAGAGATCGCCATTCGGATAATGAGAGCCTGCAGGGAATTTGGCATCCCTACAGTGGCAGTATATTCCGATGCGGACCAGAATGCATTGTTCGTTAAATACGCCGACGAGAAATATAATATTGGGAAAAATCCCGCTAGCATGAGCTATCTTAGGAAAGAAAAGCTCATTGATGTAGCTCTGAAGTGCGGTGCGGATGGGGTCCACCCCGGTTACGGTTTCCTGGCTGAGAACGCGGAGTTTGCCGATATGTGCAAATCCAATAGTATCGAATTTATTGGACCACCAGTCAGCGCAATGGAGTTGATGTGTTCAAAGATCGATTCCAAGAAATCTATGAAAGCGGCAGGGGTACACGTTGTTCCTGGGGTGTCCGAAGCCATCAGCGACCACGAGAGAGCAAAAGATATCGCTCACGAGATTGGATACCCTGTTATGCTGAAGGCCAGCGCTGGGGGTGGCGGTATAGGTATACAGATGGCCGAGAATGAGACCGTATTGGAAGGAACCCTCGAATCTGTGAGGAGACTAGCAAAAAACTCGTTCGGGGACGATTCTGTGTTCATAGAGAAGTTCATCCCCGATCCAAGACATATAGAGTTCCAGGTGATCGGAGACAAGCATGGACATATGATACACTTATGCGAGCGTGAGTGCTCGGTGCAAAGGCGTCATCAAAAACTCATTGAGGAAACGCCTTCCTGTGCCCTTGATCCGGATCTGAGAGCGGAAATGGGAGAGCAAGCAGTTCTAGTAGCGAATACAGCCGGTTACTACAACGCAGGAACATGCGAGTTCATGTTAAGGGACGGGGAATACTATTTTCTTGAAATGAACACGCGGCTGCAGGTTGAGCATCCCATAACTGAGATGATTACAGGTGTCGATTTAGCCAGAGAACAGCTGAGGGTGGCTTCGGGGCTGGAACTGGAATATGGACAGGAGGATATACAGCCGAGAGGACATTCAATCGAATGCCGGATAAACGCCGAGGATCCATTGAATAAATTTTTACCTGCTCCGGGTAGGATCTCGAAATATGCCGAGCCGTCGGGACCTGGTATCAGGGTGGATTCAGGTGTGTACGAGGGTTTCACTATACCACCATACTACGATTCAATGATCGCAAAGTTGATCGTATGGGCAGAAGACCGGCCAAGAACAATCGAGAGGATGAAGAGGGCTCTGTGGGAGTTTCAGATTTTTGGGGTACGCCACAATATTCCATTCCATGAAGTGGTCATGAATGAACCGTTTTTTAATAGGGGCGATTACGACACCTCGTATATTCCTAGATACAGGATAATGGATAAAGTGGTGGACTATATAGATGCCCAGAAATCTGCCAGTGGAGGAGCCCGCATCGCTGCAGCCCTTTCCGCCGTAGGGGCTTATGTTAATGCGTATTGTGGACAGGGGTGAATTTTATTAGCATAGCATAAAATCATTGTAGAAGAATTTTTTCCCTTTTTTTCTGAGAGTCTTTCACAATTATTCACTTTATTTTCCATAACATTTTAATATGGAAAATTTATTAGTATACTTTCACGTGGCTTTATTATTCTCGTTAAATCCCTACCGGTTTAAAGGAACTCAACAAAAAGAGATCAAGAAGAAAATGGAGATGGTTAGAGTATGCAAGAAATAGAATTTATTATTTCCATACTTGGATTCGCATTTACCATATCCGTCGTCGGTTTTACTTACTTTACCCTAAAAAATTTCCGATTCATGAGGACGTCGTTTGGCCATAAATTCGTCTTGGGAAGTGCTGTCCTTTCCCTAATGACCAGTATTGTTGGTACCCTGTACCACTTTTATTTCCCCAGTTTGAAATTTATCACGTTTTCCATATGGGTCATTGCATTGCTTTTATTGATAATCGGATGTACAATCAGAGGAATGCAGTTAAAAAGGCATTTTCAGTTATCTTTATTTCGTACATTTCTTCGGATTCCTCAGGGTAAGTTGTACTTTGCCGCTCTTACCATACTTATTGTCGTCAGCCTACCTTCATATATATTAGCACTACTTTCTCCATTACTTCCTTGTTATAATTGGTTCTCAATTGTTCAACTTGGTTCGTGGATATCCGCGTATCTTATTCTAATGTTAGCGGAAAAAAATCTATATTATATGTTTCGCAGGAAAGATGAAATGGTGAAATATTGGGGTGATGATGATATTGCTTGGCTTGAAGAGGACGTACTTGTATGTGATTCATATGGGGATTTGACAAATTATTGTATATTGGCATCAATACCATATGTAGGAAAAAAATCTCTTAATAATATTTTGATAAATTATTTCGAAAATTCACCTGTATTATTTGAGGGATCTAAGATAAGGAATGACGGAACCATCGATATCAAATTTGTTGTGGAAAACCTCGAAAACATATATTCTAAAGGGAGAGTAACCACAATTTGCATGTTATTTGGTGAACTAAACCGAAAGTTAATGGAGATATTAAGCGATGCAACTTCCCGTGAGTATGCTAAGGAGATCTACGAGAAAGGTTTCCGTGACATTAGGAAACGATATAAGAACAAACCCATCTTATTGAATATTCTAAGAAGTCTGCCTGATGACATCCTTGAGACCGAACGGTTCGGACTCATGAGCAAGGAGGAGTTGGAAGTAAAGGTCAGGGAGAGAACCGGTGAACTTGAAAAGATCACGGTAGAACTGGAAAGAGCCAATAACGATCTTAAAGGATTGGACAAGATGAAATCGGATTTCATAGATATTGCATCCCATGAACTGAGAACACCAATGACTCCAATCAAATCCCTAGTTCAGCTTATCGAAGAGGGGGGATTGGAAAGATTGGATGAGCCTCGTCGGGAGATCCTATTCAGGACATTGAACAACAGTATCGACCGGCTCACATCGACAGTATCAGAGATGCTTGACATCTCCAGATTGGAAAAAGTTGAACTGAAGCTTGAACCGCTTTCCATTCAAAGTATAGCAAAAAAGGCAATTGCATCGCTTTCAGTCAAGATCGAGGAAAAGAAGCACGAAATATCCATGGATATTCCCGATGGACTTCCTCGGATACAAGGGGACCGGATATTAATTTCAAATCTTGTCCTGAATCTAATATCCAATGCAGTTCGTTACACTCCAAAGGGCGGAAGCATTACGATACGGTCCCACAGGGAGGGGAAAAACTTGCATACAAAGATTTCCGATACAGGTATCGGCATCCCTCAAGAAGATTTAACTGAAATTTTCCGCCCGTTTTATCAGGTGGAAGATGTGGAGCATAGAAAATACGGGGGAGTGGGTCTTGGTCTAAACATAGTGCGAGGTATCGCAGATCGGCACGGTGGACAGGTTTGGGCCGAAAGTGAATTGGGGGAAGGCTCGACGTTTCATTTCATCCTACCCCTGAAATGTATAAATAAAAGCTAAGAAGAGGTATAATTATGACGAAAACGATTATGGTAGTTGACGACGAGAAGATTATTCTGGAAGGAATCCAATTACTGCTGGAAATGAAAGATTACGATGTATTCGCAATAGATAACGGACACGAATGTCTTGAAAAGATAAAAACAATTGATCCCGACCTGCTTCTGCTGGATATCCTTATGCCAGAAATGAACGGTTGGGAGGTCCTGTCTAACCTTGCTGTCATGAAACTCGACATACCTGTTATCATTCTGACGGCAAAGATACAGACCATTGACAAGGTTATTGGTCGGAACAATCCCCTGGTGAGAGAATATATTACGAAACCATTCAATAACCATTATCTACTGGAAAAAATTAAGGAAATTGTCGAAGAATAGTAAAAAGGAAGGGGATCGACATGACTCACGAGAATGGGCTTCTTTCAAGGTTCGGAGAAAGCATAATGGCGAATCTACCTGTAGGGGTAATTACCGTCAATACGGAACTGATCATCGGAAGTATCAACCCCTTCGCTGAAAGATTGTTGGATGTTGAAAAGAGTATCGGGATCGGGGATGATCTGAAGAATTTGACATCCAAAATCTTTTTACCTGAGGATAGAAATAATTTATTAGATAGGGTGAAAACGGTTATAGGAGGAAATCAGATTGATTCTTTCGAGCTCCATACCAAACTGCGGGGGACCGACCGGTACTTGAGGATCATGCTTTCACCTCTTTTGGAATCGGGAAATCCTATTATGGGTGCTGAGATCACATTGGAAGATATAACTGAACGTAAACGAGCTGAAAACGCTCTACGTGCAAGCGAGGAAAAGTACAGGAGCATCGTGGAGCAATCTGAAGATGGTATAGTAATTATAGATGATGAGGGGATTGTCATAGAATGGAATAAAGGGCAGGAGCTTTTAACCGGATTCGATGAAACCGCTGCACTTGGCCGTCACATATGGGATATCGAGTTCTGGTTGTGCTCGGATCTTGAAAAAAAGGATTCAAGCTCTTACAATAAGATCAAGAATCGTGCGCTTGAATCACTAAAAAGGGAGGACCGCAAGTTGCCGAGGATTCCCCTTGAACGCGAGTTCCATCGTCCGGACGGACGTGATGTTACGGTCCAGATGCAGCTTTTCTCTATACGAACGGAAAAGGGGCGGATGACTGGTTGTATCAGCAGGGATATCACCGAACGTATAAAGGCAGAAATAGAGTTGAGAAAACAATTAATGAGATACGATCTAAAAAAGGGAATTCAATATCTTGTAAAGGAACGCACACCCAACCTAGCGGTGGATGCATTCAGGGATATTGTAAAAGTTGGACATGAGGGGATTCTAATATCCAGGTCGCCAGGGGGGTTTTATAAAAAAATTAACAAGGAGCTGGTTCAGATATTTTGGCTTTCAGAGAGTGACGTGGAAAATTCCATATCACCAGACCTTAATGAGATTATTTCTTTCTTAGGGGGATGCAAAACCGGGACTGCCCTACTGTTCGATAGGTTTGATTATCTAATCTCGAAGAACCAATATGAAAAGATTCTCATATTTATCCAGGACCTGAACGAATTAGCTTACACCAAAGGTCTGATAGTAATTCTATCATTGGATCCATCCATATTAACGTCAAAACAGCTTCGTTTGATCGAAAAAGAGTGCCGGGAAGTGGAACCAAGGCTCATGACGAAATTGACCGAAGGAATATTAGAGGTCATGAGGTTTGTATACAAGGAGAATCTTAAAGGCATGAATCCGACTTACAATGAAATAGGGCTCGTTTTGGGCGTCAGTAAACCGACAGTTAGAAAGAGAGTACGGGATTTAGTTTATACAGGTTATCTAGACCAGCAGCAATCGGGAACTAAAAAAATGGTTATCCTTACCGAGAAGGGGAAGAGATTATTCTCGAAATAATCTCTCTTAATTTTCACTATTTTTCACCATTTTTTGCACAATAGTTAATTACTTGATACGCATTATTGTTTTAATGAGTCGGAATCCACGTGTTTTCCGGTTTCAAGCGATTTCTATAGCGTTTGCAAGATCTATTGATAATGGGTAATACCATGAAGGATCAAGTTGAAGAATTGGATGTTTATGGAAAAATGATCATGAAGGCAGAGAGTTCACGCAATTGGGCAAGAGCGGCCATGGTATATAATGACCTGGGGAACTCCCTGCAGGACAAGTGTCAATTCTCAAAAGCCGTGGTGTCCTATAACAGAGCGGTTTTCTTTGCCAGGAAGGTGTCCGATTGGGACACGGTAACAAAAGCGTATTACAACGAGGGAAATGCTCAGCAGAAACAGACCAAGTTCTTGGATGCTGTCAAATCGTATATGAAGGCTATTAGTTTTCAAAAAAAGATTAAAAATTACGGAATCGGGGCAATGGTTTACAATAACATGGGAAACTCATACCAGAAACTGCAAAGGTATTCGGAAGCACTGGAATCGTATAAAAAGGCAATTTTTCTCGGAACCAAGACCCCGGATCCCAATACCGTGGTAACTGCATTTTACAACGCGGGCAGTGTGTATTCCAATATGGGTAAGTATAAAAAAGCTATCTGTCATTATCTGAAGGCCATCGACTTCGGTTTGAACGTCAAAGATTATCATACGGTGGCAGGAGCATACTACAACCTGGGTAATACATTCGATGATATCGAATGGCCTGAGAAATCCATCAAAGCTTTTCAAAAGGCTATCATATATGGAAAGAAGAAATCCGATTGGCCAACCGTGGCAAAATCGTATTCGAATATTGGAAAAGCGTACTTGGAGCTTGAAAATCACGAGAAATCTTTGGAATCCTACTTGAAGGCATTAAAACTGTGCAATTATCTTCCAGATGGTGGGGAACCGATATTCCCTGTAGTTACTATTATGATATGTATTTCCGGAATAGTCAGTATTGATAAAAAAGAATGGAATGAAGTGGATTTGTTCGTAAAAAAGCTGCGGGAAATATACAAGAAGTGTTCCATACAAGGAGAGGCGGTTAAAATAATTGAGACAATGTTAGATTTCGAGAGAGATCTACCACGCGAGGAAGAAGCTCCACTCCGGAAATTCAAAGAATTATTTCTTGATTCCATAAGGTAGTTCATTCATACTGACGCATAATAATTATAAAGGTCAGCTTGTTGGTTAGATTCATGAGAAAAATATTATGAAGCGGAGAAAAAAATTAAAAACTAGGGCAGGTGGAACTTCAATCCGAATCGCATCATGCAGAATAATCATTTTTTTCTCCGTTTCAAATAAAATAAAATACCAATAAATATTATTATAATAATAGAAATAAATATCCATATCAAATTAATATCCAGGGCATTCTCTTCCTCGCCTTTATCTTTTGAAACTATTTGTGAATGGTTCATTTGACCTAATATATTCAACTTTTCAACTGCCAATTGGTAGGAGATGGTAAGGCCGGTATTTATCCCCTTCAATAACTCCGTTTTCCCACCAGCGTATAATTCCATGGTTTCCAGAGTATCGGCAGGTGTATGTTTGAAATTCCTTTCATTAATATCCCCCTCGTCTTTGGGATACTCATGCAAACCTCGAAACCATACTGACGGTATTGATTTTCGAATAAAAAATGAGTGGTCGCTTGCGGCTTCGGTATCATCCAGTACAAGAACCCAGTCAGAAGGATAATTGTTCTGATTGTATGTTATATTTTTAATAAGTTCCTTAAAACCGGTGAAATTATCCAATGTAGATTCGGTAAATTCTGTGTTGCTATACCTTGAAAAATCTTCAACGGGACTCGTATAAAGATATAATTTATAATATTCCTCCGATGAACCAGGGATCCTATTAATGATTGGATAACTTAGACCGTACATATCAAGATTTATGTATGCAGCGACTTTGATATCGGGCGCTAAATTATCCAGATAATATGAACTACCGGCTCCACCACCTTCTTCAGAATCCCATGTTGCAAATAAAACTGTGATATTGGGTCCTTCACTAGTTTTATAATTCTCTGTGAATAATCTTGCCAGCTCAATTACCGTGGCAGCCCCAACTGCATTATCATACGCGGCACTTGTTGCGTACTGCTGAGCATCATAATGGCCACCGATGATTAAATATTTATCAGGCTCTGAAATCCCATCGAGCTTTCCAAGTATATTAGCACATCTAACATCACCATCCTTTCGATGACCAATGTATTCTTGTCGGGAGGTATTTAGTCCATAGCTCTGGAATTTATCAAAAATATAATTTTCTGCGGCCCTATGCCCAGGTGTATCCAAATATCGATACCAATCTGAAAGTTTATCTAAATCGTTATAAACATTTTCCGCTGAGGGTTGAAGTATATCAGTTTTGGATGGAGGTATATTTGCCTCGTAATGAGGTGCAATGGCAGCGTTGCTTCCGCATAAAATTATAGAAAATAAAATCATCAAAATTAGGACCCATTTTACTGGAACCGCGGATTTCAATTATCGACCCCTGATTAAAATAGCTACACATGTATTAAAGTTTAAGGGTAAAATCTATGCTTTTTCAAATTGATTATTGCAATCGTAAACCTCATTTATATCTGCCATTCGTAGTACAACCGTCTCAGGGCAGCCAAGATGGAAATCGACCTCCATATTAGCATTATGAATCCCCCGTCCACTCCCTTTTTGCCTATTTCTTAAATGATATACTTCCCTTGATTCAGGTCGAGATTCTGTTCTCATAACGTCTCCATTTACTAGCCTGCTGCCGTATCCTACAGAAGCAATGCTTCAAAATTTCGTCCTAGGGAGCAAAATTCTAAAGCTAATTTTCTATTCCGAATTGTCATTCCAATGGAAGATTTTATAGGGATAGATTTCAATTAGGAATTCGTATATTTATAATCGTGGAATCATGAGCGAGATCGAGATTCTAGGCTGGAACGTGAACGGATATCGTGCGATCCTTAAAAAGGGATTCATAAAATGGTTCCGAGAGCGCTCTCCGGACATTCTCTGCCTGCAGGAAACCAAGGCCTGGGAGGAGCAGGTACCTGCTGAACAAAGCTCCCCGGAGGGTTATTATTCCTACTGGTCGAAAGGAGTAAGAAAAGGCTACAGCGGTGTCGCGGTTTTTTCAAAGCTCGAGCCTCGTGAGGTCATAAGGAATCTCGGGATCGAAAAGTTCGATCAAGAAGGGAGAGTTCTTATCCTCAGGTACGAAAAATTCACACTTTTCAATATATATTATCCCAATGGACAGGGTAGTGCCGACAGATTAAGGTACAAGTTGGATTTCTATGATACTTTTCTCGATTTTGCCGAGGAGGAAAAACGCAGTGGAAATCCACTCGTGATCACGGGCGATTTCAATACTGCTCACAAAAGTATCGATCTCGCCAGACCACGGGAAAATGAGAATATATCGGGTTTTCTACCCGTGGAAAGAGCTTGGCTGGACATTTTTGTGAAAAGCGGTTATATCGATACCTTCCGGTATTTTCATCCGGAACCGCACCAATACACCTGGTGGAGTTACAGGACCAGGGCAAGGGAAAGGAATGTTGGGTGGAGACTGGATTATTTCTTTTCTACATCGGATATCGTGGACGATATAGAGGATTCGTTCATTCTTTCCGACGTGGAAGGATCGGATCATTGTCCGGTGGGTTTGAAGCTTCGAATATGAATAAAGGAAAAGATATTATGAAGAATGTTACCAAAGAGATATTTCTTCAGTCGTTAAACTGCCAGGTCATGGCGTGGCTAATGAGGTCCGGTGAGCTTGATGGCAAACTTACCGTGGGTGAACGGTTCAGAATGGAGCAGGGCGAGGAGATAGGACGCAGAGCCCGTCTTCTCTTTCCGGGAGGCATTCTCATTGAGGATAAGGGAAATTCGGCTCTCGGGAGAACAAAAAAATTGATGGCCGATCCGGGGATTACGAAAATCTTTGAAGCGTATTTTCTAGTCGACCGTTTTGTTGCCAGGGCCGATGTTCTGCTGCACGAAGAAAAAGGCTGGCACATGCTTGAAGTGAAGTCCAGCTCCAGCGAGAAGAAGGAATACCTTGATGATATGGCCTATACAACCATGCTGATACAGGATTCTGGTGTTGAGGTGAAAAAAGTGTCCCTTGTCATAATCTCTAAGGATTTCAGGCTGGGGATGCCTAATGAAAGACTTTTCAATATTATAGATTATACAGCTGATGTTCTTGATCGCGCGGAAGAAATGAAAGAGATGCGCCCGGTTATAGACGAGCTTACTTCTATGCCAGAGCGGCCAGAGGGAAAGTTGACGCTGGAATGTAAAAAATGCAATCGGTTCAGGGAAGAATTATCGAAAAATGTAAAGAATCATATATTCGATCTCCCAAGGCTCAGTAAGAAAAAATTCAGCGACCTCGCCGAGTTGGATATAACCGAAATAGAGAAAATTCCCCCCAATTATAGACTGACCACTCATCAGGAGATGGTCCGAAAGAGCGTGAATTCAGGGGATATTTTTGCCAGTCCATCTCTAATAAATGAGTTTGATAAACTAGTTTGGCCGGTATATTATCTTGATTTCGAAACTGTAATGACCGCAATCCCCCTGTATCCTGATATCGCTCCATACACGCAGATCCCTTTCCAGTATTCCATACACCGATCGGCAGGACTGCAAGAGACACCGAGCCATTTCGAGTATCTTGCGGACCCAGGAGCGGACTGCCGGCGAGAACTTGCCGAAAACCTGATACGGGACCTGGGAAACATAGGTTCCGTACTTATGTACACTTCGTTTGAGAAAAGGATAATCAGAGAACTGGCTGAAACATATCCCGATCTGGCCGTTGAGCTGAATCTGATCATATTACGTCTTGCGGACCTTGAAGCTATAATCAGGAAAAATTTCTATCATCCCGATTTTCACGGGAGTACTTCAATCAAGAAAACTCTGCCTGCACTTGTTCCGGAACTATCGTATGAAGGGCTCAAGATCGGTGAGGGGGGCACAGCAATGAGCGAGTTTGCATATATGGCCATGGGAAAGTACGGCAGGGAAGAAGTTAGGAGAAAGAAGAAATATTTATTGGAATACTGCAAACTCGACACCGTGGCAATGGTTAAGCTACATGAAAGATTGATTGAATATACCTAATAAAATTGTCGAAACATTTTTTTCGTGATTAGAACTGTTTATCCATCAGACTGACGTTCTCCTCGCAGTAAACGCATTGGTAGGTCTTTTTTTCAGTGTCTATCCGAACGAAGGAAGAAGATATGTAAGAGTCCTCGTTCGATATGCAGCGGGGATTCTCACAGTTAAAAAGGCCTTTGATATGTCTCGGAAGTGCGGGTTTCCGTTTCTCCGCCACCACATTATTCTCGATTATATTTACAATGAGTTGGTGATCTATTAATGCCAGCATTTCCATGTCCAGGTCGATCCGGTTTTCCACCTTGATAACATCCTTTTTTCCGTATCGGGTAGAAGCGACGTTCATGAGCAGGACAACTGGAAAATGAACATTCTTCAATTTCAGTTTTCTGAAAATTTCGAGCCCCTTTCCCGCAGTTATATGATCTATAACGATCCCGCGATCAATCGCCTTAACCTTCATTTGTACCACCTCCCAAGCAGGAGTGACAGAAGCGCCATCCTTGCCGGTACGCCGTTGGCTGCCTGCTGGAAATACCTGCTGCGATCATCGTTATCCACGTCGTAATCTATCTCGTTGACCCGGGGTAAGGGGTGCATGACGATCATTCCGGAAGGAGAATTTTTCAGCCGCTTTGTGTTTAGAATATAAGCATTTTTCAATTTTAGGTATTCCTTTTCACTGAAAAATCTCTCCTTTTGTATCCGGGTCATATACAGCACATCTGCGTTCTCGATACCCCTTCTAAGGTCTGTTATCTCCATAAAATCGACATCCATTTCAGTCAGGTTCGACCGAAGCCAATCCGGGATCCGGAGTTTCTCGGGTGAGATCAAAACGAAGGAGTTACCCTTCCATCTGGACAATGTTTCCAGCATCGAATGAACTGTCCTGCCGAATTTCAAATCACCGCAGAGTGCGATCTTGAGGTTAGATATCCTGGCGAATTCTTTTTTCAATGTGACGAGGTCCGTAAGGGTTTGGGTGGGGTGCTTGTGTCCGCCGTCCCCAGCATTGATGATTGGAACAGTTGAGAATTGTGCAGCAAGTTTAGCCGATCCCTCCTTGGGATGCCTCAATACAATAATATCGCAATAATCATCCATTACTCTTATTGTATCCGCGAGAGATTCTCCTTTTTTCGACGATGTTGTTGATGCATCTGCAAAACCCACCACCTTTCCACCTAGGCGGAGCATTGCCGACTCGAAGCTTAGACGGGTCCTAGTTGAAGCCTCGTAGAAAAGAGCCCCCATAATACATCCCTCCAGCACTCTACCGTAACCGGTAATGTCCTCGGATATTTCCAGGGCTACATCGACGATCTCTTCTATCTCGTTCGTAGTGAAATCATTAAGAGATATCATTCTTCTTCCTTTCATTTCCATCTCCTTCACTCCTGGTCGTTATAATCTATTACAGAGGAAATACTCCGAAGCGGGTTACATAAGGATGGGTATATATTATTAATTGATGTTTTATCGAGTGCCGATTTGAAGCGGCCGGATGTCGGAAAACTATCTAAACCGTTTTCCAAGTAGCCGGATAATGAGACCTGAACCAAAATAATCCAGGGTATACCCTTTTTCCAGGTTCTTTTTGATATCAAATTCGAACATGGAAGTGACCTTTTCGCGGGATTCGGTAACCATTCTGTCAACGACCCAGGACGAGTCTCTTGCAGTATCCCAGAATATACCTGCGACATCCCCTGCCACACCCTGGATTCGGTGCAGTTCATATTTCTTGTATCGTTTGGTTCCGGGTTTCCGGAGTATAATGAAATCCATTCTACCGGCAGTAATCCGATTAATTTCGTTCTCGTCCTTAATTCTACCTTCAATGATCTTCCTGCGCCTTTCAATATAGAAATATATGCCCCCGATCAAAATTCCTCCAAGACCCACTATCAATAACCATAACCAAATGTTTGAGCCATCTTCTTTTTCCGTAACATCCAAACCGGTTTCATTGGATTTATCTTTAGGATCCCTCGACTGCACCGTCAATGTAAAATTGGCAGAATCCGTATTGTTGAAGGCATCTTTGAGCATGAGTGTGATGTTGTATCTTCCTGAATGCATAAATGAAAATTTCACATTTTCTCCATAAAGGAAGATACTGCTATTGTTATATTCGAAATTCCATGTAAAGTTGACTATACCCACGTTGTCAGTACTTCCGCTACCGTCCAGTGTAACCAGGGCGCTCTGTAAAACCGTCTTATCGGAGCCGGCGTCCGCTACAGGGTTTGTTGTATCGTTCACTGTAATGGCCACCGTATCCGAATGATAATTTCCCACGATATCCCTGACCGCCAAGGTGACGACAAACGAACCGGCATCGTTGAATGTGTAATTTGGACCTACACCGAATAAAGTTTTTATACCTCCGTTATCGAAGGTCCACGTGTAGTTTACAACAGCCGTGTTGTCAGTGCTGCCGCTTCCGCTAAATATTACATGATCCCCCTGTTCAACAGTCTGGTCCGGCCCTGCATCCGCAATGGGATTGCTTGTGTCGTTCACCGTTATGGTCACTGTATCCGGATTTGTGTTACCTGCAGCGTCCTTCACGCTCAATGTTACCACGAATGTCCCTGCGTTGTTAAATGTGTAATTCGCCCCGACTCCAAAAACTGTTTTTGTTCCTCCGTCGTTCAATGTCCAAGTGTAGTTATCCACACCCACGTTATCGGTACTTCCGGTTCCATTGAACGTAACCAGATTACCCTGGTTCACCGTCTGGTTGATACCTGCATCCGCCATGGGAACTGTTATATCATTCACGGTGATCCTCAGGTTATCTGAGTGTGTATTGCCTGCTGCGTCCTTCACGGTCAATGTTACCACAATCCCGCCCGCGTCATTGAATGAGAGATTCGTGCTAATCCCGTAGATTATTTTAGAACCGCCGTCTGTAAAGTTCCACGTATAGTTTACAATTCCCACATTGTCTGAGCTATAGCTTCCGTTCAAACTGAATATCTCGTACTGGTCTACGCTTCTATCCTCACCGGCTTTGGCAACAGGATTAGTGATATCGTTCACTGTCACTGTCATCGTGTCCGTATGTGTGTTTCCCGCTGCATCCTTTGCAGTAAGAGTAATCAAGAACTCACCGGCGTTTTTGAAAGTGTAGCTTGGGCTAACCCCGTAAAGAGTCTTCGTTCCATTGTCAGTGAAATTCCATGTATGGTTCATAACGCCAACTTTATCGGTACTCCCGCTGCCGTCAAATGTCACCTGGCCCCACTGGTCAATTGTCCGGTCGGGGCCCGCATCCGCTACAGGATTGGTGGTATCCGTTAAGGTTAATGAGATTTGACGAAATTTGGTCATATTTATTTTCTCTTCAATATCCTGAAATCCGGGGCATGATACATTAATCCGGTAATACTTATCGTAGGTGTAACCCTTTGAATTGTAATTGAATTCGACTCCTTCGAGATAACGGATCTTTCCGTCGAGGTCCGTCACTCCACGATCCTTAACAAATTGAGTGTTATTGAGTAGTGTTATATTTGCACCCTCAATCGGTGAATTGGAACTATCATTAACGTGAACATTGACGTACCAATTAACAGTCAAATTTCCAAAGTCCGCCACCTTAAAAGTATCATTAGTGTAAGTAGTGTTCAAAAAGGTGACGTGAATGCGATGAGTGGGATCGGTGCCGCTAATATTCAAGGTGAGCCCTTTAGCCGGATTCGTCCAGTTTTTAATGGTTGAATTCACGATTGTGATATTCCGGGTACTACCGCTGATATTGATATTCGAATCCCAAGTGTTTGATATATTACAATTTGTAATGGAGGGAGTTGCCGTATCCCCGATGAAGATTCCGTTTCCCTTTGTATAGGTTATATTGGTTTCTGTAATTTCAGGGCTGGATGTTGTGCCTCCTATCCATATTCCTTTGCCCGAGGAGTTATATATGTCAGTATTGGATATTCTTGGAGAGCCCTTGTCTATTCGAATGGCGGTCCCGGATGTGTTGAATATTGTACAGTTAGCGATCACACTGGCCGAATTGAGTCGGATCCCGCCACGATTATTATTACCTTCGATACCTGTGTTATTTAACGTACAGTTTAATATTATATTCTCCTTATCTCCAGTGACATTTATACCCCATATAAGTGTCTCGTTTATTGTACAGTTCCTGATCTCGAGTTTGGAGGTAGGATGGGAGAGGTCTAGAGCATGGATCCCGATCCTGGCGAACCTGATGAAAGTATGGTTGATATAGGCGCTTCCCCCATATTCAACCACGATCCCCGTATAGTCCCCGGGTGCGGGAGCAGTACTGTTGCTTGTGATGATGACCGGAGCATCATCGGTTCCCTCGATGATGAGCTTGCCCCCGCCCTTTACCACGATAGTTCCAAGACCATGACTGCTGTCCATGAAAACGCGGGTTCCGGGTTCGATGGTCAAAGTGGTACCAAAAGTGATGTTGAAATCATCATCTACATAATGATCGTCATCCGCGGTCCAGGTCACGTCCACCGAGGTGTGTCCACGGTGAAAAATATTCTGTGCCATTCCCTCGTGATGTGCCCAGTCATTTAATAGGACCATTCCTGAGAACGCCAACATTAGGGACAATGTGAATGCAATCCCGGTTCTCATATGATGTGGCATAACTTCTACACCTATTTGACATTTTTTCAATCATTATCCTTCTACACCATCTCTCGGATTTCCAAAGGTTTCCTAATGGTGGTAAATGATAAACAAAGGGAGTTATATTTTCAAATAAAAAAACAAATTTATGATATTTCTCAATATTATTGATATATTCAATATTTTTTTATATATAATTATAAATATTAGTGACCAATTCATCTAAATGCATGGGAAAAAGTAAAAAACTCTCTGAAAATGAAGAGAGAATTCTATATGGTCAGGTACGATTTCCATTGTTGAACGACAGGGAGTTAGCTGATACCCTGGGATTTAAAATGACGACTCTTACAGCCATTAAAAATAGATTGAAGAAGAATGGTTTAATTTCCAAACTTAGGATTCCCATGTTCCACAAGTTCGATTGTGAACTTTTACAAGTTTCATTCGGGAGTGCGTTCCCACTCGAACCTTCATCGAATATGTGGAAATTCATAAATAAAGAGGAGCGGAAGAAACCCAGGTGCTTCCTCTCATTAAATGATCTGCACCAGAACCTCTACCTTCAAGTGTTCAAGAATTATACCGAGGCTAATCTTATCAACAATAGGTTCCAAAAGTCCCTTTCTAAATTCCGTTTCTACAACGAAATAGGTTTTAAACGTTTGATCTTTCCATACCAGTTGGCTACCTATACGAATAATTTCGATTTCGGAGACGTTTTAAAACAGACCTTTGGAATAACAGACAAAGTCATACGTGGTGGTAACCAAGAGATTATGAAGACGTCCCGACCGGTTAAATTAAGCAAGCTTGATAAAAAAATATTATACGGTCTGGTAAAATATCCATCCTTGTCGGATAGCAGTATCTGTAAAAAGATAAAGACTACGCGGCAGGCAGTGGCCAGAATGAGGAAAAAGTTTGAAAAAGACGGGATCATGAAAACGGTAAAGATACCTGATTTAAGCATGATGGGATATAGGATGTTAGTTCTTTTCAGTGAAACGCTGGACAGTAACAAGAATAAACAGGTAATAAAGGAAGGCATGAAAAAGATTGCTGAGATAATGCCACCAGTATTTCAGATTTCCAGTGATATTCAGAATGTTCATCTGTCAGCTTTTCAGGATTTCGAGCATTACCAAAAAGCGACGAATGAATTATATTCTTTCTTTGTAGAAAATGGACTCTTTGCAGAACCCCCCGTTTCCATTCCGTTTTCAATGCCCACATACAAAACATCATTTAAACTGGATTATTCTAGTGTTATCAAGAACATATTGGGAGTTTAAACATAGATTGTTGATAAGGGATTATTCTCATGGTTTAAACCTAGCGTGTTGTAAGATCCAAATTTCCGCCGAACTTGTTTATAATCCGGTGGATCAACTAGCTCTCTTCACCAAATCTCCTATAGCGTACAAAACAATTAGGACATTTTAAAGAAAGATCAAATAGATATATATGATGAGATAGTTATATGATATTATTCAGAGAGTACTATTGAAAATGGAGAAATAATCTATGGGAAAACACATTAGAAATGATGGAGCTTCCCGGAAAGGACGTGAGAAAGGGCCCCAATCGGGACCAAATTCCCCGGTCCAGGGTAGAAAAGCCGTATGGATTTTTGTCATCATTACCGTGTTGGTTATCGTTATTGGTCTTATCGGATACCATTATATCATTCCAAGGGTGCAATTGGATGTGAAAGTCATTTATCACGAGGAGGTCGCAGGAAACATTCATGTCAACACTAGACTGACTAACTCTGGGAACCGGATTATAGAGAATCTGGAGGTTTCCCTCGATTATATTGATGAGAAAGGAAAGAATATGGCCAATCGTCAAGAATTGTTCCCTTCAATAGATCGCGACATCGAACATAATATTCATATCAATTCAACAGGAGACCCAAATATTAATCATACGATCCATCTGGTTATTAGCTTCTCTGCCGCCGGGAAAGAATACAGTGGGAATTGGACCATGGTAGATGACCAGGGATATATGAACGTAGCCTTCGAAAGAACGGTAAAAGATTGGTTTCCCTAAAAGTTTTATCAATTTCCGAAAGGAGACATGAGCTATGATGCTGAAAGAGCTTGAACTGAAGAACGGATCCGGCATGGCAATGAGAATGCAGATGAATAATGCTGCACTATTGGTGATCCGTGCGAAAAAGGGATTCGTCATGTGCGGTTATTTAAACATCGCCATTGCAGATAAACTCGGCGATGCCGCTTGCATGGTGACAGGTGTTGATTCATTTGATGATGTTTTGAAAGCGAAAGTTATTAAGATTTCCCAAAGAGCGATCGAGTTGGGCATTACAGAGGGGATGACCGGCAGGGAAGCGCTTGACATACTTAGCTAAAATGGCGAAGTGACAATGAAAATTTACCATACGAGCATTAACTTCCGGATACTCACTATTATCAGGTACCAATACCTCTTCCTCCCATGAATCGTGACAACAGAATAATATATATTGAATTTTATCAGGCCAGTCAATGGAAGAGCACCAAGTCGTAATTGTTGGTGGTGGCCCTGCCGGAGGAGAGACCGCTCGATTATTGGCTGAAATGGGTATTGACACGCTATTATTAGAACGTGCGGATTGTATTGGAGAACCGATCCAATGTGCAGGTCTTATCTCCCCCCGAACCTATGAACTGGGTGGCTCGCAGTGTAAAATTCTAAATTATATAAAAGGTGGAACGGTCTATTCTCCAGGTGGTCGATCTATCAGATTATTCTCGGACGAAGTAAAAGCGTACGTGGTCGATCGGGCAGAGTTCGATCAAGGAATTTTGAAGAAGGCTCAAGACGCGGGGGCGGTCTTGAAAATCGGGGCGAAGGTGGTGGAAGTAAATGAGAATAATGGGCAATATGTATTGAAATACATCACAATAGACGGGGAAAAACATTGCGGGTGCGATTTCCTAATAGGAGCTGACGGCTCGGGATCCTTTATCAGAAAGCAATTTGATTTTTCGGAGCCCCAGGAGACACTCCTGGGTTACGGTTCTCACGGGCGGGGAGCGGATATTCCCAGAGATGAAGTAATAATAATTACGGGGGAGGATGTTGCTCCTGGTTTCTTTGCATGGATAATTCCGGAGGGCCTAGAAGGAGGTGCTAGAGTTGGTCTTTGTATTCCATCCACCAAGGGGATCCCGGTGGATTATTACCGAAAATTGATGCTTCACCCGATTGCCCGAAAGTACCTTGGTAGTTACAAGGCTGATAAATTTATTGCAGGGAAGATCGAACTGGGTTTGCTGGATCGATGCGTAAATGGAAGATGTTCTCTCATCGGAGACAGTGCTGCTATGGCAAAACCCGTTTCTGGTGGGGGTGTTTATCCTGCGCTTGTAGCAGCTGGAGAGCTCGCAAAAAATATTTCAAAAGAGATAAAAGCGGAGAATAAGGCTCCACACGAACTTATTGACTATCAATTCTTCATCGACAAGAAGATGCGCCCGAACATCTCCCGGGCAATGTCGGGACGCAAATTATATCAAAAATTGACTAAAGAGGAGATCGAAAAGGCATTTAAGATCCTGCAAAAAGACAGCGTACTTGACTATATTGTTAAAAAGGGTGATATTGATAATCCTATGGATTTAATACCTGGAGTCGTATTAAAGGCTCCAAAACTCGCATCCTTTGGTATATCAATTCTTTCTTCTTTAATGAAAAGATAATCATCTATAGAGACCCAACATCCGTAATTCTCTCGAAACTAAATCCGTTCTTTTCATCGATGCACATTATCTCAAGCATGTTTCCATCAGATTCTGTAGTTTGAACCTCTTTTAATATTGAATAGAGTTCTTTTAGAGCTTCGTCTTTATTTTCCACGATACGGTAGCGATCCTCTAATAGTTCTATTGCTTCCGGTGCAGCCATTCCTATTGCCACTGCTTTATACCCTCTTATGGCCCCGCTGATATCCGTTTCATAAAGTTTTATCCCGGTTGAATCGATCCCTCCGACTAATAGCGCCACACCAAAGGGTCTTACACCCCCATATTGGGTATAGGTTCTTAGTACATTGCCAAGCCGCTTCACCAATGTCTCTATGGTTATGGATTCGTCGTAACGAAGTTTCGTGCGGGTTCCAACGTAACGGCAAAAGTCAATAAGGGCCCTTGCATCCGCAACCAGACCTGACGATGCTCCACCTATCTTATCGCTGATCTGATATAATTTCTTCGCCGAGGATTCAACAACAATATGGGTATCTTTAACTCTGCTGGTCATGAATAACACTCCGGTCCTGTATTTCATAGCTAGAACCGTGCTGCCCTTTTTTATCGCTTCACGGGCATATTCCACCTGAAAAAGCCTTCCCTCGGGTGAGAACATGGTGTTGGAAACGTCATATTTCGGGGTATCGTGCATCATATTATCATAATCCATTAGAGAACGGTCCATCTAGGGAATCCCGTAAGGTAACGGATAAGCAATTCACCAATATAAATTCATTGTTTATTTTGTTTGGCCGCCTTCTGGAATACTCGAATGTTTCGGTGGACATTATCTACCATTTCATACTTGAAATCCGTCGGGAACGCCTTCATGTATTTTTGAACACCGAACCGGTGGTCCATCAATATTATGAATGCCCTGTCGTTATAACCTCTAATGGCTCTTCCGGAAGCCTGTAATACTTTATTGATGGCAGGATAAACGTATGAATAATAATAACCCTTGGACTTTCCAAATTTTTCTTTATAATATTTTATAAGGGCCGTTATCTTTGTGGTGGGTGGGCTGAGTGGCAATCCCACGATACATATTCCATCCAATAAATTATTCCGATAATCAACACCTTCGGAAAGCGATCCCCCTTGAACAGCGAACATTATTGATCCGCCTTTATTTTTTAATTCCTTTAATTTATCAATCAATTGACGTTTCTCGATCTTGCTCATCTTGCTTTCCTCGACCAAAATCGCTTTGGTAACGTAGCATCTTCCCAGATGACGTGAAATCTCAGTGAGAAGTTGGTAGGATGGAACGAAGACTGCAATATTTCCAGCAGTGTGCCTTGACATTTCCTGCAGTTGGTTTGCAATTGCCTGGAACATATGCGTATTACGTTTTTTATATAATGTCGTCACGATATCCATGCCAACGATCATGCGGTTATCGGGGGGAAAAGGTGAAGGATAATGTTTTATTATTGTCTTTGAAATGTCTAAACCCAGGATTTCTGCATACATCTTACCTGGAAACAGGGTTCCGCTCATTAAAACCGAGAGAGAAACGTTCCTGAATATGTCGCGGCAGAACCCCGCAGTGTCCATTGGAAATAATTCCAGCATTGATCTGGACGTCTTCGAAAACAATCTTAAAATATCCTTTTCTTCGGTCATCCACGTATGCAAAAAGGTCAATACATGTTTTACATGATTCTTTGTTCCTATTACATCGAATTTGTCCGCAATTGCGGCCAATTCTTTAATAAATATCCTCGTTGTATAGCGATTGTCACCGGAAAGCGTGCTGGCAAAAAGATAGTCCAATCGAGTCACGAGATCCTTACTTGTGATCTCTACGCTACCTTCGCTATCGATCTTTTCTGCGAGGGTTTCATCAAGATCCGAGAGCACCTGTCCAATGTCTGAAATATAATAACTCAATTGTTCGTCTTCTTTCTTGCATTGTTTCGAAGCATCCTCGATCATTTTTAAACTCAATTTAAATGATCTATTCTCCCTAATTCTCTCAGGCAGATTGTGAGCTTCATCGATAATGAGAACCATATCCTCCATTTCGATACCCAGTCTGGGTATCATTACTTCTGCGATCTCCGAAAAGATATAGTTGTAATCACACACTATCACATCGGCATACACAGCTGCTTCCACAGCTGCTTTGTATGGACAGATTTCAGCCTCGTGAGCTAGTTTGACCAGTTCTTCCACATGTAATATTTTCGAGAGGAAACGTTCCGTCAAACTGGGATTATTACTGCTTTTTTGCGGACAGTTGTCGTAACGCTCATCCGTTTGGCAGAGTAATTTCATACCGTCCGCTCTTTTAATTGAACACATCTTCTCCTTTGCGATGATATCGATGGCGCTGAGGTGATTCATTTTTTTGGCTAACATGGTTAAAGTCTCAACAGCAATGTGATGTTGGCTTTGTTTAGACGTAAGAAACAATAACTTTTTTACTTTCGCCTTGCACCATGATACCATTGAAGTAAGAGTTGCTACGGTCTTCCCGATACCTGTGGGAGCATAAGCCACAAGATTTTTTCCCTCCCTGAGAGCAGAAGAGATATCCTCCATAAACTGTTTCTGACCGGGCCGGGCAGTTGGAAAAGGGAAATATTTTGCCCCTATTATGGAAACTGTTTCACCATTTTTAAAATCAGGCATTTGTATCATTTCCGGGATATCGTGGGCTATAGTTAATATGCACATCATCCATCCGGGGCATTTATATTTATTGTACCCCGTATATATCCTCTAAAATCTCGATTTTTTCCTTATCTTTCATTCATAATCGGTGGGCTTGGGAACATTTAATGCCGATATGAAGTACCTTATCTTATTTCTTAAGACATACAAAGACCAACAGTTATACTTTGTGCTAGTACCTTATCGAGGCATAGGTTGGAAAACTTTTAGGAAAAGCCAGTTGCCATATATCTTAATATAAACGTTTACACTCGTATCCCTCTTCTCCTTGTTGTATTTCCATCAATCAAAGATAATATGAAAAATAATATAAGGATACGACACGATTTATTAGAGCCTGGAAAGGGAATGAGAATCGCCCTCGTCCAGATGGAAGGTATCGGGATGAAGCGCCATTTTTTGGTTACGATCGTCTTTTTTTTGTTGATCGGGGTTTCTGTTTCTCCACTATTGATGAGGGAAGATTTCTTTCGGGCAGGAATTGTGAAACGATACCATAATATACATGGTAGAAATCACGGGATAGAATCTGGAGGTTTGCACGTCACCGAGAAGATCGTAAGGAATGGATTGCATTTGGATCAGGACGATTTCGGTGGCTCATGGTATGATGATTTCAGAGATGCGAGTGGTGTCGAGAACAAAGAGAACGTGAATCTAGAGGCGGGCGATGTCCTATTGAATGTCGTCGACAACAATTCGAAATCATCGCGTACTCCCAACGGTTTTGCTTACTCAAAGGCAGGTTCCCTGTCTGCATCAAACTGCCAATCATCGGATGATAACAGTGTTTACGGTGGAAATGAAGATCATTACGTGGACTTGGATTCATCAGGAAATCAATATGTGGAGTTCTTCTTCCCCACTTTCGGTCTCACCTCGAGTCCGATACTGGGAGATGTCGAATTCGAATATTCAATCGAATCGGGAAAAAGTTTTTCGAATCCCTATTCCGCAGATTACGATGCCCAGACAGGTTCCTGGAATAACATCGGCGTTCCCCCCAATGCGGATAGAATTGAACATCATGTCACCAACAGCTTGCACAAGGTAAGCTATGATACTGTAAACGAGGCCAATGGGATGAGGGTGAGGTTCGGTTATGATCCGGCAAGTGACAGCGGCAAGCTCTTCTTCGATTTCGTCCAGCTGAGCTTCATAACCAGTTATTTCACCTCCGGATCGCTAACATCAACGGTGATAGAGCTACCGCAAGGCAAGAACTGGTCCGTTATATCCATCCATAAAGAGGCACCTCCCAACACACACGTCAAGGTGTCTGTGATAAACGCCTCATCCAACCTCATCATCCCTGGTTTCAATAATCTTACGGACACCAACATTGAGATATCGAATATCCCCACGAACCGCATTCGACTCAAGGCATGGTTCCAAGGCAATGGCCTGGCCATTCCAAGATTGGGATCATGGGGTGTGGAATGGACCGCGGATAATGCATGGAGAGATGGCTTTACCGGAAATGCCAGGACCCGGAACTCCACCAATCTGAACTTCTCGGACAAGGTTGATTTGATCGATGCCGACCAAGTGGGGGAACTCAAATCGGATGTGATCGAACTTCCCCTGAACAGATCCTGGTCTACGCTACATTTTGACCGTACAGTCCCCGGTAACACTTATCTTAACATCTCCGTATATGACGGTATCACTGATGAACTGCTGTTACGGGAATGGAATCGAACGAAAACCGGGGAGTTGGACATGTCGCATATAGCTGCCTCCGAGCATCCCGAGATATATCTTTATGGGGAATTCATGCCAAAACAGGCACAATCGCCGGCCCTCCATTCCTGGGCCGTGAACTGGAGTATCAAGATTGATGAAGATGAGGAAAATCATACAATAGAACTCATTGAGAATGTACCGGATATTTTATACGTCACGGAGGATACACCAAGGAACGGCATCATCGATTTTTTAGATTATTTTTCCGTTCCATATTCCGACATTCATCCTCCAACCTACATGATAGAACCGATATCGGATGACGATAATATCACGCTTAAAATAAATAATTCTAAATTGGATGTAATATATCTCGCTGATAACTGGACTGGTACCTGTGAAGTAATCATTAATTGTACAAGTACGTATGACCTGAAAGGTAGCTCCACCAATCCGTTCAACATTTCGGTTATTGCCGTGGATGACGCTCCCGCCTGGAAAAATCAACCTCCTAGCCTTTCCGTAAAACAGGGAAAATCATCGGTCGGCCAATATTCTCTCAATGATCACGTTACAGATGCCGAGAACGACGAATTTGGTTTCAACATCAACATATCCGGGTCCGGACTCACCGTTGAATTGAATGAAAACAACCATATTAACGTTACTCACACGGGAGATTTTTCAGGGAATGCAATTATTACGGTAAAGGTATACCAAATTTCGAACGATTCACTATTCTCCTCTGTTTCCATCCCACTTCAAGTAAGCATGAACATTCCTCCCATGGTAACATTGATATCGCCTCAAAACGGAACGATCATTTCAGTTACCGAAATTGTGTTGATGTGGGAAATCGGGGATCCTGACACCATACCTGAAAAAATCAGGTCTACGCTGTATTTTGGGGAGGGGGAAAACCCGGATATATATGAGTCCGGCATGGAAAAAAATTACATGAGCGTAGGTAACCTTGAAGATGGAGTGACTTATTACTGGTCAGTGATCCCATTAGACGAAATCGAAGAAGGTAGTTGTTCGAATGGTCCATGGTCCTTCACCGTTGACCGGTCGAAACCCGTGCCAGAGATAAGCTATCTTTCACCGCTGAATGGCGACATTATAAACATCATAGATATCAATCTGACCTGGCAAGTGCATAACGGATCCGATGACAAACTGCAATTTGAAATATATTTTGGGGATTCTCGAGACATTCTCTCAAAAATTGGAACCACGGAAAAGAAGCTCTTTCCTCTTGAATCATTGAGAGAAAATATTACCTATTACTGGAAGGTTGTACCCATTGTGGATGGAATCCTTGGTACGTCCAAAAGCGGTGTATGGAGTTTTACGATATTAAAGAATTTTACCGCAATATACAATATTTCAGGGTCCGTGGATCGAGATTTAATTACTGTAGGAGAAGGCACTACGGCTTTTTCCATAAACCTTACTATCAATAATACCGGAAATAAAGTGAATTACATCAGAATCTATGCCGGTGGTGATTTGTTTGACGTCGTTCTCATTAGCCCCTCCCAGATTTCACTGTTCTCCGGTGATTATGATATCATCAAGGTAACTGTTCTCGTGACAAATCTCGAACCCGGATTATACCATTTCTTTCTAACTTTGGCTCATGAGGGACCCATAGATGAGTTGATAAATATATCAGTAAATATTACCAAACGAATTTCAAATGGATCGACCGAAGATCCCAATGGGGGAAAGGAGGAACCGGAGGGAAATGGGGAAAAGAATGAAAAAGAGGGAACGAAATCTCTGTTTTATCCCATTTTATTCACCATTATAATCGGATCCGTATTTCTTATGGTAATATTCGTTATTATTTATAAACGACGAAAAAAAATGGATAACGACCGAATTGCAGACCTCAATATGGAAATCGATTCTCTTAAAACTGATATCGTCCATATACCATCCAGAGGTGTTGTAAAGGCTTCTGAGATGCCGCATTTGAAGGATAATGAAGAAAAAAGTAAAATGGGACCAGTTAAAGTTAAAGATGAAAAAGTGAAGAAAACCGATAAATCGAAATACAACATTCGAAAAAAGAAGGATACCAAGAAAGTTAATGCGGTTTCTACCCAAGGGGTTTCTGGTAAAAAAGATATAGATCTTTCAGGCATATTTATACCAAAAGATCATTCCCTGGATCAAACGAAGGGTAAGCTGGATGATGCCGTTCTTGCACTTCCACCAGCCAGATTCATACATATAGATGAGGAAGATCGTAAAGTACCCATTGAAGAACTTTTCTTGATGACTCCAACCGGGATTTTACTTCAATATTATTCTCTGGAGCGGGAAACCGCGATCAATGAAGATATTTTAGCAAGCATGCTAAGTGCTGTTACGTCTTTCATTCTCGACTCACTTACCATGGTCGGCAAGGAAGATGTTGACGAAGGGGATCTATGCATAGAAATGGGTGAGTTCTCGGTTATCCTGGCCACCGGTGAGACATTGAATCTGGTGGCTATAACCAGCCGTGCAAAAAAAGAGGAAGTGAAAATACAGCTCGAAAAGGGAGTTGACGTTCTTGAGGAGAAGTTCGGAGAAATTATGATGAATTGGGATGGAGATATGGGTAAAATTGAAGGCGTTAAACTCTACGTTGTGAGCCTGGTTAAGGGCGAATTTGACAAACTTATAAGGAAAAAACAGTTGGACTCGAGACAGGTTCCGAATTCAATACCATTGACTGAAGGTATCGATACTACAAAATCAAAGATTGGACTTCTTGGGCAAGCTAAGGATGACACGATTAAAATCACGGAAGAGCTGCGTGATAATGAAAAAGAAGCATCCTTGGAGAAAACTTTGTTCGACATGCCCATGGGAGGATCCCCGATAGAAAAGATAATTAGCGAAAGGATCGAAATAATAGAAGAAAAAAATGAGCCCCCACCTCCGCTTGATGAGCCGGATTCTGATGAGGATAAACCAACTGAGGAGTCAACACTGGACGATCTGGATATTGAGATTTGGTAAAACTTTTTTCCTATTCTGAGTATCCGACTGTACACATATACAATACACTTTCTGCTTCACCGTCGGCTCCAATAAGTTCGTTGGCTTCCTTATCGTATAAAGCTCCGATTAGACATGATCCAAGACCCAGTGCCGTGGCGGCGGTCACCATTGACTGCCCGATATGGCCTACGTCCATGTAAACGTAACGATATGCCCGTTCGCTGTATTTCCATACCGAACGTTGAAAGATGCAACTCCACACGAACACCACAGGTGCATTGTATGCCATTCTCTGATCCAATGCGGCTCTGCTCACCTGCTCCCGTTTATCTCCGGCTCCTACGAGCTGAAGCTCATGGTTCTTTACATCATAATGATATAAACCGGCATCGATGTTCTCGACACTATTGACGACGACATATGTTACAATGGGATAGAGACCACCTGCGGATGGTGTTGCCCGGAATTCTTTTGATCTTTCTGTTATCCCTTGTGTGGCCCACAATAATTGGGAAAGGTGTTGAGCGCTAAGCGTTTTACGGGTGAACTTGCTAACGCTGCGTCTCTTTTTTATCACGTCCCACAGCGGAGCTCCACCTCTTTTCAAGGGAAGCGGCAGTTTTATCTTTTTCGTCCCTAGATATGGTTTATACTTTTCCGGTTCGTTTGTCCAGTCCAGTCTTACAGGGGGTATTTTTCCACGTATATATTGCGTCTTAGTATGGAATTTCTTTCCAATGCTCGCCATATCAACATCACCATAAAGTGTTTTATTCGAAATCAATGAAAAACGTTTTATTTTAAAGTCTGTAGATACCTAATACTATAGATAATTGATTCTATATTCATTAATGTAGTTTTAAAACTTTCTTTTTAACTAAATATTTGCTTATTACTGTTTTATTTGGATAATATGTTAATTCTGAATCACTGTTAATTGGATATGAACCGTTCTTTTTAAAATTTCGATTAATAATAAATGGTTGTTCTTTTAAGTATATGCTTTTTCCCATACCATTATATAACTCATAATTGGGATTAATTAAGGCGAATACTTGTTCTACAGTACTTAAGAGATTGCTTTCACCTACCATACCCCCCACAATGAATTTTATTCCATGACTTAATGCAATATTCGCTAGCATATTTGAGATAATTAAACCACCGCATTTTGAAATCCTAATATTAATCATTTTTATTATGCCATTTTGTACCAATTGTATAAGATCAAAATAGTTACAAAAGGATTCATCAGCAATAAAAGGTAACTTAATATCAGAATATTTTGCAATATACATTTTATTAGACTTAATAATATCTTCATTCATTTTTAATAAATCTATTTTATTTATTGGTTGCTCAATAGCAGTTATTCCTCTTTTTATTAAGTAGTCTTGATTACTTAATACTTTTGGTATATCCCATCCCCCATTTGCGTCTAAATAATACTTTCCATTTTTTCCAATTATTTTTGTTATAATTTGAACACGCTGAAATTCATTTTTATCACCTACTTTTATTTTAATATTCTTCTGACCCCACATCCTATATTTCAAACATATTATTAATGTTTTAATAAAGGAAAATATACCTATCGGAAATGAGTATTGTAAAATTGCTTTCTTATTATCTGTAAAAAATTTAGAAATAGACATATTATATTTATGGGAGAATAAATCCAACATTGCTAGTTCAAAAGCACATAGAGCTGAACCTTTGTTTCTATAATTTTTATTTAATGCAAAAGAAGAATATCTATTTAATAGATCTGAGAAAGATATTTCACATTTTTTTCTATCTCGGTTTATAAATTTAGGAATAATTAATTTTTCAAGATCATCAAAAACAGTTGTTATTGTTTCACCTGTTACATAAGTTCTAGGTATAGATTCCCCCCATCCTTCATTTCCTTCTTTATCAATACATTTTACTAAAATAATATCTGCAAATTTGAACTTTGACATATGATGTCTATATTTTGATTTTAGTGGTACTTTTATATGAGATGCTTCGCATCGATTAATATCTATGGTCATTTCACTCCGATTTTCACGTATTTTGTTCATTAAAAGGCACCAACTAATTACAATGTCGTGAGGGAATCGATTAATCTGACATAATGAAGATTTGTATCAACAAGTACTAATCCCTTGTCATTATTGGTACTCTGTAGAAGGTTGCCTTTAATTTCGATTCGGTCTCCTTTCCTGACTAATCGTGCAGTATTGATCAATGAAAGAATGTCAATAGTTTTTGGAATGATGTCAATTTCATGAGAGCCTTTTATAACAATATCGGATAATGTAAAAATACTTGGGAGTAATATTGATTTTTTATCATCGATAACAGAGCCATTTATTACTATGTCTTCATAAAGTAGTTTCTTATCAATTTCCGGGAATTGATCAAAATTATCTTTATCGAGAAAATATAAATCAATTTTACGATTATTCCAAAGAATTTTAAAATTGAATCTTCTTGATTTCCTTAATAGCTCACTATACGTGAAATTATTATTAGATGAATTAATATAAAAAAAATCTTTAAATGGTCCTTTCACATGCCAACTTAAACCTTCATGGGGAGTTTGTAATTTATTTTCACCCTTTAGTTCTGTTATGATATCATTTATCAATTTAATATTGTTTATACCATATATAGTAATATCAATATCCGAATTTGGGCGCTCCTTTCCAATGCATAAAGATCCAGTAACACCAAAATATTTTTTTTTCACACCCGAAACTTTAGAGATAATATCTACAAACTTCACAGCATTTCGTTCTAATTCTGTTTTTGGATTATTAATAATATCCAGTAATCTTTTTCGACAATTGAAAACATTTATAATATTTTCCGCATGTTCATAAGGCATTTTTGACGCCCAATATGGACAATCATCTAATTTAAAGCGACTATCATCCAATCCTTTTAATATTAAATTCAAATTCCTTTCAGCATAAAGTTTTTCTTCAAATCTATCCTCTTTTGCTTTAGGAATACCATATATTTTTCCAGAACTTTGATTATTTAATATACTAAAATAGTAATATCTATGTTCTGTCAAGAAAATGTCTGCAAAATTTACTTCTATCATATGCCATCCTCTTTCCGATCATAATAATTATAATTTTTTAATATCTTTTCTATAGCCAAGGATATAAACCGCGATTGCAACAACCGCTGCTATACCAGAGGTAATAGAATAAATTAGATTTGGAGAATTGGATGAGATATTTGTAATTATTAGGCCAGCCACAAGTCCAACGGTAGTCCCCATTAAACCACCAATTATTCCTGGATATCGTTTTTTTATCTTGTTTAACTTTTTATTATCATCAGTTAAGTTCCTCTTTTTCTCGATTAATATATCCCTTTCCTCGATTAATATATCCCTTTCCTCGATTAATGTCCTCCTTTCCTCATTTAACAATTTCTTATTATTAATCAAACTTTTCATTTTAACATTTATTTTCGAAAAATATTTTACTGGAGAATAGATTGGCCTTGACGCTAAACTAATATCCAAACAAAAATTCTTTACAAGCCAGTGCT